>NC_016887.1:0-619464 GCF_000284035.1 Nocardia cyriacigeorgica GUH-2
CGAGGGTACTCAGCGGCCACGAACGGGTCAAACTCGCCCCACATCGGCGCTGTACAAGCCTCAGCATAGGACGGTGCGGACGTGACCTCGTCCACACCCCTGATCGAGCACCGCGTCCCGCCGCCGGGTGCGTAGCCGGACGATTGCCGGCGACACCCCAGGTCGGGGCGCCACGGCCGGTCAACGCGGCCGTACTCCCCAATCCCCAGGGGTTCTCCACATCTGTGGATAATTGTGTGGAAAGACCCCGTGAGTGGCATATTCGTTAAGCCGACGGTGCCGCGCCGCCATCCGGAATCCGCGAGTGCGGGATGCGTGGCGAACCGGTCACGGATCTGCGCGGGATCGGATCGAACCACCACGGTAGACGTCTTGCGTACCCCGGCCGTCTGCTCCCATCGACCAACTTCCGGGGAGGACACTGCATGGACGACGAGCAGAACGTGTTGGCCACCGTCTGGCCGGAGGTGGTCGCCGAGCTCACCACCGGCTCTCCCGATGGTGCCATCCCGTCGGTCTCGCGCGCCCAGCAGGCGTGGTTGAAGCTGGTCAAGCCGCTGACGGTGGCGCAGGGTTTCGCGCTGTTGTCGGTGCCGTCGTCGCTGGCCCAGGAGGCGATCGAGCGCGATCTGCGGGAGCCGATCCTGCGCTCGCTGGCCCGCCGGCTGGGTCCGCAGGTCGAGGGTCTCGGGGTGCGTATCGCCGCGCCCACCACGCCGGGCGCCGAACGGCCGAGCGCGCCGCCCCGGCACGCCAGGATGACCAGCAGGCCGGAGCGTCCGCGCGAGCCGGTGCGCCGGCCCGAGTTCCCGGGTGTGGAAACTGCCGGCCGGGGCGAGTTCAGTCCGCCCCGTTACGCCACCGGCAACGAGTACGCGCCGGATTACCCGAGCGCCGACTACGCGGGCGGGCGCAGCTACCCACCCGGCCAGGATTATCCACAGGGCGCCGACTTCGAGCGGTCCGATAGCTACGGACGCGCCGACGGGTTCGCCGAGGGCGGCGGATACGGCGGTGGCGATGGTTACGACCAGCGTGACAACTTCGAGCAGCGCGATGGTTACGGCAGGCCGGAGTTCGGCAGGCCCGCGGATTTCGGCGAGGCGCCGGAGCGCCGTCCCGAACCGGATTACCGGCCCGCGCCCGAGTACCGCGAGGCCGAGTTCCCCGCGCGCGGCGATTACCCGGCCACCGACGCCGGTGAGCCCGAGGGTCGCGCCGACAATGCCGCACCACCGCGCCGTGAGCCCGCGGCCGCCCCGCGCCGCGATGCGGTGCCGCCCGGCCAGGAGTCGCTGTTCACCCCCGAGCCGGCGCCCCGCATCCCCAGCGTGACTCCGGCCCGTGAGCCGGGCCCCGCCGAAGAACAGGCGCCCGCCGCCGCCCATGAGCCGTCCCGTGACGCCGGCGACCCGCTGCGGGAGCCGCTGCGCGATGCGGTGCGCGAATCCGGCGCCGACGGGCAGCGCCCCGAGCACGACGACGAACCCGTGGTCAATGTCCGCGATTCCTGGCCGACCTACTTCGCCAAATCGCAGGAGTCGCAGGCCCCGCAGACCTCCTCGGCGAGCCTGAACGCCAAGTACACCTTCGAGACCTTCGTCATCGGCGCGTCCAATCGGTTCGCGCACGCCGCGGCCGTCGCGATCGCCGAGGCGCCGGCGCGCGCCTACAACCCGTTGTTCGTCTGGGGCGCCTCGGGCCTCGGCAAGACCCATCTGCTGCACGCGGCCGGGCACTACGCCCAGCGGCTGTTCCCCGGGATGCGGGTCAAGTACGTCTCCACCGAGGAATTCACCAACGACTTCATCAACAGCCTGCGCGACGACCGCAAGGTGGCGTTCAAGCGCCGCTACCGCGAGACCGACATCCTGCTCGTCGACGACATCCAATTCATCGAGGGCAAGGAAGGTATCCAGGAGGAGTTCTTCCATACCTTCAACACGCTGCACAACGCCAACAAGCAGATCGTGGTGTCCTCGGACCGGCCGCCCAAGCAGCTCGCCACCCTGGAGGAGCGGCTGCGCACCCGGTTCGAGTGGGGCCTGATCACCGATGTGCAGCCACCGGAACTGGAGACCCGGATCGCCATCCTGCGCAAGAAGGCCCGGATGGATCGCCTCGATGTGCCCCATGACGTGCTCGAACTCATCGCCAGCCGGGTCGAGCGCAATATCCGAGAGCTGGAAGGCGCGCTGATCCGGGTGACGGCGTTCGCCTCGCTCAACGGCCAGCCGCTGGATCTGCCGCTGGCCGAGGTGGTGCTGCGCGATCTGATGCCCGATACCGCGGCGCTCGAGATCACCGCGGCCACGATCATGGCCGTCACCGCCGAGTACTTCAACACCACGCTCGAGGAGCTGACCGGCCCGGGTAAGGCCCGCCCGCTCGCGCAGGCACGCCAGATCGCGATGTATCTGTGCCGTGAGCTCACCGATCTGTCGCTGCCGAAGATCGGGCAGGCCTTCGGGCGCGACCACACCACGGTCATGTACGCGGAGAAGAAGGTCCGCAAGGAGATGACCGAGCGGCGCCGGGTCTACGACCAGGTCCAAGAACTCACAGCCCGAATCAAACAGCGTTCGCGCTGATCTCCGTACACACCCTGTGAAAGCCCCTGACCAGGGCTGACGCCTGCCCATGGGCTGTGGATTCCTCGAGGAATTCTTGTGGAGTCCTCGAGGAATCCCAGGGTTGTCCACCGTTTTACCCACAGGCGGCGCGAGCGGTCGTGGCGGATCTACGCACAGGCAGTTGTCCACAGCGTCCACAGGCCGGCGCGTGCACAGGCGCTGAGCGGGCGATCTCCGAAGTTGTGCCTGTGGAATCCTCGAGGAAACCGTGTGGACTCCTCGAGGATTCCACCGGTTGTCCACGCTGTGGTGCACATGTGTGAACAACCGGGTGAATCCGGTGGAACAACTCGAGGATCGGCGGTGGATGAACGGGGGACAGATTCCGCGCTTCCACAACCGGCCCTCGTTCATCCTCGAGACACTCCACGCTCATCCCCACCCCACCACGCGCTGTGACCTGCGCAAACGGCCGATTTCCCCAGAATCCACAGGGCCTATTACTACTTCGGTTCTTCTTCAAATAGATCTCTCTTCAAAACAGGGTGTGTGGAAAGTCGGTCGGGCAGGCTCGGCTGCACGATCGGGTCCCGCACGACAGGCAAGGACGAAGCAGGGACACCGGACGAGCCAGATCGCGGCGTAAACGAGCCGGGCGGTGAGACAGTCGAGCCGGAGCGCCGAGCACGCGCGACGAACCACACACCGGACGAGGCCAGCAGACGACAGAGCGCGCGAGCCGGGACCGGAGGGTCGGACCAGGGCGCCGGGTCGCACGCGGTACCGTTTGGTTGTCGGTCGTCTGTGCCACACTTTCGAAGGCGGCCGCGACAGCACGTCTTTCGAGAACCAACGCTGACCAGCCGTCAGGGGTCGGACGACATCGTTCGATCGCTGCTAGACCACGGAACCGGGAGAGGACAGATCGGGCGATGGAGCTTTCGAGCATGAAGTTTCGGGTCGCTCGTGAGGATTTCGCGGAATCGGTCGCCTGGGTGGCGCGCAGCCTGCCGTCCCGGCCTCCGGTGCCCGTCCTCGGCGGTGTGCTGCTGGTAGCCGACGAAGACGGCCTCACGGTCTCCGGTTTCGACTACGAGGTCTCCGCGCAGATGCGGGTCGCGGCCGAGGTCGCCGGCCCGGGCCAGGTGCTGGTCTCCGGTCGCCTGCTCGCCGATATCACCAAGGCGCTGTCCAACAAGCCGGTCGACGTCTCCGTCGACGGCACCCGCGTGCTGATCAGCTGTGGCAGCGCCAAGTTCTCCCTGCCCACCATGCCGGTCGAGGACTATCCTCAGCTTCCCGAGGTGCCGCAGCAGAGCGGTGAACTCAACGCCGAGGTGTTCGCCGAGGCGGTCGCTCAGGTGGCCGTGGCCGCGGGCCGCGACGACACCCTGCCGATGCTCACCGGTATCCGGGTCGAGATCGAGGGCCCACAGGTGGTCCTGGCGGCCACCGACCGTTTCCGGCTCGCGGTGCGCCACATCGAATGGCAGCCAGCGCGCCCCGATATCGAGACCGCGGTGCTCATTCCGGCCCGCACGCTGTCGGAGTCGGCCAAGACCCTCGGCGCCACCGATGCGCCGGTGCAACTGTCGCTGGGTACGGGAGCCGGCGCCGATGGGCTGCTCGGCATCGTCAACGCGGGCCGGCGCACCACCACCCGCCTGCTGGACGCGGAATTCCCCAAGTTCCGTCAGCTGCTCCCCAAGGAGCACACCTCGATCGCGACGCTGCAGGTCGCCACCCTCACCGATGCCATCAAGCGTGTGGCCCTGGTGGCCGAGCGCGGGGCCCAGGTGCGGCTGGAGTTCTCCGGCGAGGGCCTGCTGCTGTCGGCCGGCGGTGACGACGCAGGCCGCGCCGAGGAATGGCTGGAGGCCGATTTCCGTGGCGAGCCGCTGACCATCGCCTTCAACCCCGGCTACCTCATCGACGGCTTGTCCGCGTTGCATTCGGATCGCGTCACCTTCGGGTTCACCACCCCGAGCCGTCCCGCGGTGCTGCTGCCGGCGTCCGAGGACGAGGAGCCGCAGCCGCTGGAGTCCGGCTCCTTCCCCGCCCTGGACAGCGCCTACATCTACCTGTTGATGCCGGTCCGGCTCCCGGGCTGAGGACGGGCGTGACCGTCGGGTACGAACATGCTCCGAAAGTGGCAGTGCGGTACGACGTTTCGGATCGGCGTGCTGCTGCGGAGCCGGAAACCGGTGTGGCACAAGCAGAGTTGTCCACAGTTGTGGATACAACTGTGATATCCCATTCGGCGAGCTGAGCGCATGTTCATCCGAGCCCTGACGGCGCGCGACTTCCGGTCCTGGGAGCACGCGGAGATCGAGTTATCCACAGGCGGAACGGTTTTCCTGGGGGCCAACGGCAACGGCAAGACCAATCTGCTCGAGGCCGTCGGCTATCTGTCCACGCTGGGCTCGCATCGGGTCGCCGGCGATGCGCCGTTGCTGCGGATGGGTACCGAGCGGGCCAGGATCGGCGCGACGGTGGTCAATACCGGCCGTGAACTGCGCATCGACATCGAGCTGAATCAGGGGTCGGCCAACCGCGCGCAGATCAACCGATCGCCGGTGCGCAGGCCGCGCGAGATCCTGGGGATTCTGCACACCGTCCTGTTCGCGCCGGAGGATCTGGCGCTGGTACGCGGCGACCCGGGGGAGCGGCGCCGGTTCCTCGACGAGTTGTGCACAGCCCGCTTGCCCCGCCTGGCCGCGGTCCGCGCCGATTACGACCGGGTGTTGCGGCAGCGGTCGGCGCTGTTGAAAACCGCGGGCAGGCAGGCTCGCGGCCGGGCCGATCTGAGCACCCTTGACGTCTGGGACGGGCATCTGGCCGCCCATGCCTCGGTGCTGCTGGCCGAACGGCTGCGGCTGGTTCACGAGCTGTCGCCGCATCTGGCCGCCTCCTACGCCTCGATCGCACCGGAATCACGTCCGGCCGCCATCGCCTACCGCAGCGCCGCGCTGCCGGAGGACTTCCTCGACCCCGCGCGGCCCCCGCAGCCCGGCGACGCGGCCGACCTCGAGGCGATCCTGCTGCGCGAACTCGCCGCGGCCCGCCCGCGCGAACTCGAGCGCGGGGTGTGCCTGGTGGGCCCGCATCGCGACGAACTCGACCTCACCCTCGGTGACGCGCCCGCCAAGGGGTTCGCCAGCCACGGCGAGTCCTGGTCGTTCGCGCTTGCCCTGCGGCTCGCGTCGTTCGAGTTGCTGCGCGAGGGCGGTACCGATCCGGTCTTGCTGCTCGACGACGTGTTCGCCGAACTGGACCGTCGCAGGCGCACCGCGCTGGCCGCGGTCGCCGCCGGTGCCGAACAGGTGCTGATCACCGCCGCGGTCGCCGAGGACGTCCCCGCGGAACTGTCGGCGGCCACGCTGCGGGTGGAGACCACCGGCGACGCCGCGCACCGCACCTCCCGGATCATGCACAGCGTCGACTCCTCGGCCGCCGGCTGATCATGGCGTCGAATCCTCTCGTCATCCCCGTCGCCGACGGTGCGTTGTCGTACAGTTTTCCCGTGCGTCCGGCGCTCCAGCCCTGGTCGCGCGCATCGATCCCACGTTGTCAACAGCCTGTGGATAACTTTGGATCCCCAGGTAGCGCGTTCGACGACCGCAACCCGGCCGTGACCGCGGGTTATCAACTCGGGGAGATCGAAAAACGACCTTCTACCTGCGGATTCATCGCACGGCACGCGGATGGGCCGTTGCCTGACCGCAATGGAACAGCTTGTTGCACAGGGCGTGTCGAACCCTGGGGACAACTCGCCATAGCTGGGGACAACTCGACGAATCGAATGGAGCGGCGATGACCGATCAAGCCGAACCTTCGGGCCGCCCGAGCCCGGACGCGCAGCCGGAATTGCGCGGGATCGACCTGGCCCGCCGGGCTCTCGAAGAAGCCCGCGCGGCCGCCAAGGCCAGTGGCAAATCGGTCGGCCAAGGGCGGTCCTCGCCGCGGCGCAGCCTGCGTACCGGCGCGCGCAGGCGCAGCGGATGGTCCGGTCCGCGGCCCGACGATCGCGATCCACAGATGCTGTCCAAGCTGGCCGGCTCGATCGCCAAGAGCCGCGGCTGGTCGACGAAGGTGGCCGAGGGCATGGTGTTCGGCCGCTGGGCCGGGGTGGTCGGCGAGGACATCGCCAGTCATGCCACGCCGGTCAAGCTGGAGAACGGGGTGCTCAGCATCGCCGCCGAATCCACCGCCTGGGCCACCCAATTGCGCATGTTGCAGTCGCAGATCCTGGCCAAGATCAATGCGGCCGTCGGCCAAGGCGTGGTGACCTCGGTGCGGATTTCCGGACCGGCCGCCCCCAGTTGGCGCAAGGGCGAGCGCCACATCAAGGGCCGGGGCCCGCGCGACACCTACGGCTGAGCCGGAACCTGGTCGCTACCTGGTACCCGGTGTTACATTGATCCGAATCACCGGATACCGGGCCGTTACGGCGCCGCGAACAGCGGTTTCACGTGGAACAGCGCGCGCGAGTCCGGAATCGCCGGCCCCCGCCACCTGCCGAAGGATGTCGCCGATGATCGTCGCCACCGAGCCGTTCCCCACGCTGCCGACCCGCACGGTCCGCCGTGGCGATATCGAACTGGCCGTCTTCGAATGCGGTAATCCCTCGGGCCCGGCCATCGTTCTGGTGCATGGCTGGCCCGATACCCACACCCTGTGGAATACCGTCGCCACCGCGCTCGCCGACCGGTTCCGCGTCATCGCCTTCGACAACCGTGGTGCCGGCGCCAGCACCGTTCCCGCCGAAGTCGACGCCTATCGGATCGAGGAGCTGGCCGCCGATGTCCGCGCCGTCGCGGAGGCCGTGGCGCCCGGCGAACGCGTGCACGTACTCGGCCACGACTGGGGTTCGGTGATCGGCTGGGAGCTGGCCTCGATGCCCGACGCCTCCGCCGCGATCGCGTCGTTCACCTCGGTCTCCGGCCCGAACCTGGACTTCCTCGGCGCCTACCTGCGCGGCCCGTTCTCCGTCCAGCGGCTGCGCAACGCGCTCGCACAAGGTGTGGCCTCGGCCTACACCGTCGCCTTCCAGATCCCCGGCCTGCCGAATCCGGTACTGCGCGGGCTGTCCGGTCGCTGGCCGCGTTTCCTAGCCTTCTTCGACGGCATCGACCCGGCCCTGGTGCGGCCGGCACCCACGCTGCGCACCGACATGATCAACAATCTTAAGCTCTACCGGGCCAATATCCGGCCGCGGCTGGGCAATCCGCGTCCGCGTCCGATCGAGATTCCGGTGCAGGTGATCGTCTCGACCGGCGACCGCGCGGTGCGCCCGGTGGTGCATCTCGAGGCGGATAATTGGGTGAAGGACCTGACGATGCGCGAGATCTCGGCCCGGCATTGGTCGCCGCTGTCGCATCCGGCGGATCTGGCTCGGCTCACCGGCGAATTCGTCGATCGCGTCGCCGGAGGCTGACCGACGGGAGTACGGCCGGCCGACCCCGGAACGAGGCGAGCCGCAACACAACTCTCACGCCAACCCTGATGGATCGAAACCGCCGGACGGCGGATCGGACCCACCATGATCCGATTTCTCGCATTCTCGTAGCCGTCAGGGGTGTCGTAGGTGCACTCTAGTTTGGGCGTACCAGTAGGATGGTGGAGTAACTAGCGGCGATACCTTCGGCGCGTTCCGCACAGCCCGCGCGGTGGACCGTGAATCTCGACCAGCTCAGAATCCGGACCTCCGTGTGCTGTGGCGACGCTGTGCCGGGGATCAGCAAGTAAGGAGAGCTACCGACCAGTGGCTGCCAACGACTCCAATGCATCGGGCTCGACCAAGGCGTCTTCGGGTAAGGCGGGCAACAAGGACTACGGTGCCTCCTCCATCACGGTTCTCGAGGGCCTCGAAGCCGTCCGTAAACGTCCCGGCATGTACATCGGCTCCACCGGCGAGCGCGGTCTGCACCACCTGATCTGGGAGGTGGTCGACAACTCCGTCGACGAGGCGATGGCGGGCTACGCCACCCGGGTCGACGTCACGCTGCTCGCCGACGGCGGCGTCGAGGTCATCGACGACGGCCGTGGTATCCCCACCGGGATGCATGCCCAGGGCGTGCCCACCATCGAGGTGGTCATGACCCAGCTGCACGCGGGCGGCAAGTTCGACTCCGACTCCTACGCCGTCTCCGGTGGTCTGCACGGTGTCGGTATCTCGGTCGTGAACGCCCTGTCCACCCGGCTCGAGGCCGAGGTCGACCACGCCGGCTACCACTGGACCCAGGAGTACAAGGACGCCACCCCGGGCAAGCTGATCCAGGGCGAGGCCACCTCCCGCACCGGCACCACCATCCGGTTCTGGCCGGACCCGAACATCTTCGAGACCACCTCGTTCAACTTCGAGACGGTGGCCCGGCGCTTGCAGGAGATGGCGTTCCTGAACAAGGGCCTCACCATCACCCTCACCGATGAGCGGGTCTCCGACACCGAGGTCACCGACGAGGTCGTCAGCGAGACCGCCGAGGCGCCCAAGCACGCCGACGCCGAGGCGCCGCAGGCCGAGCACAAGGTCAAGTCGCGTACCTATCACTACCCGGGTGGGCTCGAGGACTTCGTGCGCCACATCAACCGCACCAAGCAGCCGATCCACAACTCGGTCGTCGCGTTCACCGGTAAGGGCACCGGGCACGAGCTCGAGGTCGCGATGCAGTGGAACTCCGGCTACTCGGAGTCGGTGCACACCTTCGCCAACACCATCAACACCCACGAGGGTGGTACCCACGAAGAGGGCTTCCGCGCCGCGCTGACCACCGTGGTCAACCGGTACGCCAAGGAAAAGAAGCTGCTCAAGGACAAGGACGGCAACCTCACCGGTGACGACATCCGTGAGGGCCTGGCCGCCATCGTCAGCGTGAAGGTCGGCGAACCGCAGTTCGAGGGCCAGACCAAGACCAAGCTGGGCAATACCGAGGTCAAGTCGTTCGTGCAGCGCACCTGCAACGAGCACCTCGCGCACTGGTTCGAGGCCAATCCGGCCGATGCCAAGACCATCGTCAACAAGGCGGTGTCCTCGGCGCAGGCCCGCGTCGCCGCCCGTAAGGCGCGTGAGCTGGTGCGCCGCAAGAGCGCCACCGATCTGGGCGGGTTGCCGGGCAAGCTGGCCGACTGCCGGTCCAAGGATCCGAGCAAGTCCGAGATCTACATCGTCGAGGGTGACTCCGCCGGCGGCTCGGCCAAGTCCGGCCGTGACTCGATGTACCAGGCGATCCTGCCGTTGCGCGGCAAGATCATCAATGTCGAGAAGGCGCGCATCGACAAGGTCCTCAAGAACAACGAGGTCCAGGCGATCATCACCGCCTTCGGCACCGGTATCCACGACGAGTTCGACATCTCCAAGCTGCGCTATCACAAGATCGTGCTGATGGCCGACGCCGACGTCGACGGCCAGCACATCTCCACCCTGCTGCTGACGCTGCTGTTCCGGTTCATGCGCCCGCTGATCGAGCACGGGCACGTCTACCTGGCCCAGCCGCCGCTGTACAAGCTCAAGTGGCAGCGCGCCGATCCGGAGTTCGCCTACTCCGACCGCGAGCGCGACGGCCTGCTCGAGGCGGGTCTGGCCGCGGGCAAGAAGATCAACAAGGACGACGGCGTCCAGCGCTACAAGGGTCTGGGCGAGATGAACGCCAAGGAACTGTGGGAGACCACGATGGATCCGGCGGTCCGGGTGCTGCGTCAGGTCACCCTCGACGACGCCGCCGCGGCCGACGAGCTGTTCTCGGTGCTGATGGGCGAGGACGTCGAGGCGCGCCGCAGCTTCATCACCCGCAATGCCAAGGACGTCCGCTTCCTCGACGTGTAGCCGGTCGGGCGGCGGTCAGGGAACTCCTGACCCCGCCTGCGACTGCCGCTGCCCCCGAGCCTTCCTACGGAGACCTCTTTCATGACTGAGACCACACTGCCCCCGAACGGCGGCGCAGGCGACCGCATCGAGCCGGTCGACATCCAGAACGAGATGCAGAGCAGCTACATCGATTACGCGATGAGCGTGATCGTGGGCCGCGCGCTGCCCGATGTGCGCGACGGCCTCAAGCCGGTGCACCGGCGCGTGCTCTACGCGATGTACGACAACGGTTACCGGCCCGATCGCGGTTATGTGAAGTCCGCGCGCCCGGTCGCCGAGACCATGGGTAACTACCACCCGCACGGCGACGCCTCCATCTACGACACCCTCGTCCGCATGGCGCAGCCGTGGTCGCTGCGCTATCCGCTGGTCGACGGCCAGGGCAACTTCGGTTCCCGCGGCAACGACGGCGCGGCCGCCATGCGCTACACCGAATGCCGCCTGACGCCGCTGGCGATGGAGCTGCTGCGCGAGATCGACCACGAGACCGTCGATTTCACGCCGAACTACGACGGCCGCTCGCAGGAACCGGTGGTGCTGCCGAGCCGGGTGCCGAACCTGCTGATGAACGGCAGCAACGGCATCGCGGTCGGTATGGCGACCAATATCCCGCCGCACAACCTCAACGAGCTCGCCGAGGCCATCTACTGGGCGCTGGAGAACTACGACGCCGACGAAGAGGCCACCCTCGCGGCCTGCATGGAGCGCGTCAAGGGCCCTGACTTCCCGACCGCGGGCCTGATCGTCGGCGGCCAGGGCATCCACGACGCCTACACCACCGGCCGCGGCTCCATCCGCATGCGCGGTGTGGTCGAGATCGAGGAAGACACCCGCGGCCGCACCACCATCGTCATCACCGAGCTGCCGTACCAGGTCAACACCGACAACTTCATCAACTCGATCGCCGAGCAGGTGAAGGACGGCAAGATCGCCGGCATCTCCGATATCCACGACGAGTCCTCCGACCGCGCGGGTATGCGGATCGTGGTGACGGTCAAGCGCGACGCCGTCGCCAAGGTCGTGCTGAACAACCTGTACAAGCACACCCAGCTGCAAACCAGCTTCGGCGCCAACATGCTCTCCATCGTCGACGGGGTGCCGCGCACGCTGCGCCTGGATCAGATGATCCGCTACTACGTCGAGCACCAGTTGGAAGTCATCGTCCGGCGCACCCGCTACCTGCTGCGCAAGGCCGAGGAGCGGGCCCACATCCTGCGCGGCCTGGTCAAGGCGCTCGACGCGCTCGACGAGGTCATCGCGCTGATCCGGCGCTCGGCCAACACCGACACCGCGCGCACCGGCCTGATGCAGCTGCTCGATATCGACGAGATCCAGGCCACGGCCATCCTCGATATGCAGCTGCGCAGGCTCTCCGCCCTGGAGCGGCAGAAGATCATCGACGAGCTGGCCAAGATCGAGGCCGAGATCGCCGACCTCAAGGACATCCTCGACAAGCCGGAGCGGCAGCGCGCGATCGTGCGTGACGAGCTGGCCGAGATCGTCGAGAAGTACGGCGACGAACGGCGCACCAAGATCATCGCCGCCGACGGCGACGTGGCCGACGAGGATCTGATCGCCCGCGAGGACGTCGTCGTCACGATCACCGAGACCGGCTACGCCAAGCGCACCAAGACCGACCTCTACCGCAGCCAGAAGCGCGGCGGCAAGGGCGTGCAGGGTGCGGGCCTCAAGCAGGACGACCTGGTCAAGCACTTCTTCATCACCTCGACCCACGATTGGCTGCTGTTCTTCACCAATAAGGGCCGGGTGTATCGGGCCAAGGCCTACGAGCTGCCCGAAGCCAACCGGACCGCGCGCGGTCAGCACGTGGCGAACCTGCTGGCGTTCCAGCCGGACGAGAAGATCGCCCAGATCATTCGGATCAAATCCTACGAAGACGCCCCGTATCTGGTGCTCGCCACCAAGAATGGCCTCGTGAAGAAGTCGCGGCTGTCGGATTTCGACTCCAACCGCAGCGGAGGCATCGTCGCGGTGAACCTGCGCGACAACGACGAACTGGTCGGTGCTGTGCTGTGCTCGGCGGACGACGACCTGCTGCTGGTGTCGGCGCAGGGCCAGTCGATCCGCTTCGCGGCGACCGACGAGGCACTGCGTCCGATGGGCCGGGCCACCTCCGGTGTGCAGGGCATGCGGTTCAACGCCGAAGACGAGCTGCTCTCGCTCAACGTCGTCCGTGAGGGGACATATCTGC
Organism: Nocardia cyriacigeorgica GUH-2; assembly: GCF_000284035.1. Classification (NCBI taxonomy): domain Bacteria; kingdom Bacillati; phylum Actinomycetota; class Actinomycetes; order Mycobacteriales; family Nocardiaceae; genus Nocardia; species Nocardia cyriacigeorgica. The sequence goes on from NC_016887.1 coordinate 12,650, forward strand.
TGGTCGCGACCTCCGGTGGCTACGCCAAGCGGACCGCGATCGAGGAGTACACCGCGCAGGGACGCGGCGGTAAGGGTGTGTTGACCATCCAGTACGACACCAGGCGTGGCACGCTGGTCGGTGCGCTCATCGTCGACGACGACGACGAGCTGTACGCGATCACCTCCGGGGGCGGTGTCATCCGCACCGGGGCCAAGCAGGTTCGCAAGGCAGGCCGCCAGACCAAGGGCGTGCGATTGATGAACCTGGGCGAGGGCGATACCTTGCTTGCGATCGCGCGCAACGCCGACGAGCCCGAAGCTATCGGCGACGACACCAGCGATTCTTCCGAGCAATAAACACAGCGGCGGCAACGAACGGATCTGAGGATTGCATTGACCACTCCGAATCAGCCGAATGACGAGCGGCAGCAGACGAACGGCGTGACCGAACGGGTCGCCCCGTCACCGATTCCGCCCCGGCCGATCCAACGACCGGAGTCCGAACCGTCCAATGGCGGTCCGGCGGGCGCGAATCCGCAGGCCGGCGCCGGGCCCGCCGCACAGTCGCGCGAAAACAACGACAAGCAGGGCGAATTCGGCTCCGACGGTGCCGACTCGGCACCGAAGGACGGCGGCAACGCCTCCGATCAGACCGTACGGATGAACGGTTCCGGTCAAGCGCCGCAGGGCGATTCGGGCGCGCCGAGCGGCAACGGCGGCGGCCAGTCGCGGTATCAGGACGGCTGGTCGGCGCTACCCCAGCGGGAGCCGCAGTCCAACCTGCCCCGGCCCGGGCATTCGCCGGTGGCCGGTCGGCAGGCGCCGTCCGGTGGCGGCGGTCTCGGTGGCGGCGGCGGTCTCGGCGGGGGCGTCGGCAATGCCCGCACCACCGCCGACCTCGCGGCCAAGGCGGCCCGCAAGGAAGCGGCGATGGTGAAGTCGGTCGGGCTCGACGGGCCCACCCGCAGCATCTCCCGCCCCGAGCTCACCAAGGACATGCCGGATCTGTCCGAGATCCGGCACCCGCTGCCGCCGGAGAACCCCAGCGCACCCAAGCCGGGACCCACCCCGGTCTCGCCGGCGGTGCCGGTCGCGGTCGCGCAGGCGGTCGCCGGTGAGCCGCTGCGCGCCACGGTCCAGATCCGCCGCATCGACCCGTGGTCGACGCTGAAGATCACCCTGGTCATCAGCGTGGCGCTGTTCTTCGTGTGGATGCTCGCGGTCGGGCTGCTCTACATCGTGCTCGAGGGCATGGGCGTGTGGGAGCGGCTCAACGACACCTTCACCGAGATGGTGTCGCAGGACAGCGGTGCCTCCACCGGCCTGATCGACGCGGGCACGGTGTTCGGCTACGCCGGCGTCATCGGCCTGATCAACGTGGTGCTGTTCACCGCGCTGGCCACCGTCGGCACGTTCATCTACAACCAGTGCTGCGATCTGGTCGGCGGCATCCAGATCACCCTGGCCGACCCGGACTAGGACAGACGCGACGGCCGGTGCCGAGCCCTCCGATGGGCGCGGTGTGCCGGCCGTTGTCGTTGCCGGGGGACGACGGGCCCGCTCATAGGTGTGGCCCTCGGCAGCTCGTCTACCAGGCGTTTTGGTCGTAGTCGGCGCGTCGGGTAATCTCTGTTCTCGGTCGTTGCGTTCGGTGCGGTACCCGGCTGAACACAACAACGAACACACGGGCCTATAGCTCAGGCGGTTAGAGCGCTTCGCTGATAACGAAGAGGTCGGAGGTTCAAGTCCTCCTAGGCCCACTCCCGAACATCACAGTAGGGTGGGAACCATGAAAATTCTCCTCACACTCGGTGTCGTGGTCGCGGTTCTCATCGGAATCACCAAACTGCGCCAGCGCAACGACGCCGACCTGTGGCACGAGGTCACCACCCGCTGACAACTCGGGCACCACCCGGGGCCTTAGCTCAATTGGCAGAGCACTGCCTTTGCAAGGCAGGGGTTAGGGGTTCGATTCCCCTAGGCTCCACTTCGCTTCCTGACCCATGCCCACGGAGAGCGTGGGCCTTGGCTCGTTCCGCGTGTTTTTTGGGGGCGCAGCCCCCAAACCCCGCCCGGAGGGCTTCGCCCCCGGACCCCCCTTTGGTTGGCCCGCCGTCAAGGTGCCCGCCCGGAGGGCTTCGCGCCCGGACTCCCTTTGTGGTTGGGCCCGCCGTCAAGGTGCCCGGCCGGAGGCTTCGCCCCGGACTTTTTCTCTGGTTGTGCCCGCCGCAATAGTGCCCGTCGGCGGGTTTTGCCCCCGGACCTCCTTCTGGTTGGCGCCGTGAACGCCTTCGCCCAGCCGACGGGTTGTCCGGTCGAAGTCGACTGTCTCAGGCCGGATTCCCGTTATTGACCAGGCTTCGCCGGTCGACTGTGGTTGGGCTTGATCGTGGGTTCGTCGTCTGGGTGGTCGACTGACCGGCCGGATAGGGCTGGTCGATCGCTTGGGATGATGTGGGTGGCTCCACCAGGGCTCTCACAGGTTCGCCGGTTCGGGTTGGTGAAGGTTCCCAGTTCCGGCGGTATTGCCTGGGTACGGTGGTGGGCTTACCGTTACTGCACTCGACTTGGGCTCGGGGTGTGGATGGAGGGGCGGATGCGGATCTCGATACGGGGGAATGGGGACGGGGTGCGGGTTCGGATGCGGTTCGAGGTGAACCGGCGGCGGTGGCTGATCATCCGAATCATCCTGTGGGTGCTGACGATTCAAGGGATCGTGGTCGGTGCTTGGGCGGTGGTGGCGCCGCGGTCCTGGTACACCAGCTTTCCAGGGTTGGGGATGCGGTGGATATCTGCCGACGGGCCGTACAACCATCACCTGGCCGCCGATGTGGGGGCGTTCTTCCTCGCGTTGGCGGCGGTGACGGGGGCGGCGCTGTATTACGGGGACAGCTTGCTGGCGCGGGTGGCCGGGCTGGGGTGGGTGGTGTTCGGGGTGCCGCATCTGATCTACCACCTGGTGCACAAGCCGGCCGAAATGGGCGCTGGGAGTTTCGTTCTCAGCGTCATCGCGGCGGCGCTGCTGCCGATCCTGGGGCTGGCGGCGATCCTGGTGGCGCCTGCCGAACGGACCCAGCTGCGGGACCCGGCGCCGCTGAACATCCGATTCAGGCGACGCCGGGAACGGTGAATGCCGCTCAGCCGAGGGCGGCGGCCTGCTCGATCCGGCGCAGCTGCTCCGGCTCGGGCCAGCTCCTGATCTCGTAGCGGGCGGGGGCGAGACCCGGAACCGGCGTCAGCCCGAGGATCTCGACCACGCGGTGGAAGGGGGCGTCGAACAGGGTGCGTTCCTCGCCGTTGTCGTCGGTATCGCAGAAGACGACGAGATCGGCCTCCGGCAACAGATAATCCACACCCTCGCCCCACGCGGTGATGGTGCGCGGGCCGTCGCCCGGGTCGTAGTACATCAGCGCGGCGACATAGGCCGTGGCCGGGTCGGTGAGTTCGGCGTCCAGCGCCTCGAAATCGAAGTCCTCTTCGAGGATTTCGTTCAACCACTCGGTCTGCGCGGCGTATTCGGTGACGGCCAGACCACAACGGGCGCGCCGCGCGGCGGGCAACTGCTCGTGTGGGCCCGCCTGATCGAATGGGACCACGCGGCCCTCGTCATCGACGGTGTAGGCCTGCGGGCTGAGCGGACGCTCGGCCTCGCCGTACTGTTCCTCCATCATCTCGAACAGCGAACCGATCATCTCCGGATCATCGGGCGCCACGATCAACGTGTCGACGTCCGGCGCGAACGCCACGGGCCGGCGGCCGTAGCCCGCCCGGAAGGCGGCCAGCCATCCCGGAACCAGCAGCCAGGACGTGAAATAGCCGTCGCCGTCGTCGACGAAATGCAGCACAGAACCCGCCTCGACATCCGGCAGCTGCGCCATCGCGGACAGATTCGCCCTCGCCGCCTCGAAGACCTCATCGGCCGACACACCCCAGGCCGTCCGGTGATCGTTGTTGACGATGCCGCGCCGGTCGGGCAGATCGACGGCCACCAGCTCGTCCACGAACGGCAGCACGGTGCGGCCGAGCGGTTGATCCGCGGCGGGCACGGTACCGCGATAGGTCACGGGCCGCAGTACCGGCCGCAGTAGGGGACGGGCGTCGGCCCAGTTCTGAGGAACCTCGAAGTCGGTCACGCCGCACACGGTAACGACCGCCACCGACACTTCCTGCCGCTGGCGACAACCACCGAGTATCAAGCGATTTCGGCGCTGTTGTCGTACGCGGTGCGGCTGGAACCGCGGCGGGTCCCGGTGATCCGCGGGCGTGATCAGCGCAGCCGGGTCTGGCAGGTGCCGGCCGGGCCCGCCGCGATGGCCCGGTGAGCGCTCAGATCGGGCGCTTGGCGATGACCTCCTGCAACCGGGCGCGGTCGCGCTCGAGTTTGCGTGCCTCGTAGGCGATGGGGAAGTAGCGCAACCGTTCCGGCAGCAGCGGCACCACCCGGGCGATCACCCAGCCGATCGCGCGCAGCTTGCGCTCGTCCGATTCCGACCAGGTGAGGCCGAGCTTGCGGCGGGCCGCCTCGGGCGTGGTGCCGACGGTGACGAAGTATTGCAGCGCACCGATCGGGGCGACCGCGCGCTTCCACACCGGCCGCAGCAAGCGGGGCAGCTGCTTCGGTGCGCCGACCGAGCGGATCACCCGCAGGTAGTCGTGCGCGGTCTGGGTGGCGACGAGATGGTTTTCCACCGTGTCGGCGAAGAACTTCTCGAAATCGGCGTAGGTGGCCGGAAGCTCCTTGGGCGGCACCGAGAAGTTGCGCATGAGCTGCAAAGTCTCCCGGTAGTAGTGCTCCTTCTCCTCCGGCGTCAGCGGGCGCTTGGCGAAATACTTGGCGTTCTCGCTGAAGGCGAAGGTGCCGGTATGCAGCACCCAGGCCCACGGCCCGCTCGACAGCGCGCGGTGTTTGACGCCCGCGGCGTCGGTGGTGTTGAGCGAGGCGTGCATCGCGCGCAGCCGTTCGGTTTCGGCGAGAGCCTCGGGACCACCGTAGGTCCAGGTCATCACCGCCGACAGGCTGCGGACGGCGCGGCCGACCGGATCGGTGCGGAAGGTGGAGTATTCGTCGACCACGGCGGAAATGGTGGGTTCCATGGTTTGCAGCAGGAACGCGGAGCCGGCGGTGAGTGAGAAGGTGATCAGCCCGGTTTCGTCCCACATGCGGGTACCGGGGCCGAAGGGGCGGCGTTCGGGAAGGACGGGGGTCCTGGACTCGACCTCGACGGACGCTGTCATGGCGATCTCCCTTGATCGACGATGTAGCAAGTGTGAGAAAATAATACTCTAACTCTCTCACGTTCGCAGGGTGAGCGCGTCAGTTGGCGCCTGCTCCGGCCGGACACCGCTAGCGTGCAGGGGTGGATTCAGTACTCGATTACCTGCTCACCGCGCCGGCCGAGGTCGCGCCGCTGGCGGATGTGGCGCAGGCCTGGCAGCGGCATCAGGAGACGGCAGCGGAGTTCGACGCTCCGGTGGACGCGGCCCTGGCCTGTGGGTTCGGCGCGGATCGACTCGGCTACGCGTTCATGTCCGGATACCAAGCGGCGCTGCGGGCGCTGCTGCCGGAGCTTGCGCCGGGGGAGTTGGTGTCGCTGTGCGCCACCGAGCAGGGCGGCGGACATCCCGCGGCCATCCGGACCACGCTCACCGAGCGCGACGGGCACTGGCTGGTCGACGGCACCAAGACCTTCGCCACCCTCGGCGAACCTGCCGATCGCCTGGTGGTGATCGGCAGCGTCGGCACCGATGCCGAGGGCCGCAACCGGTTGGCGGCCGCGCTCGTCGCCACCGGGCAACCGGAGGTGCTGCGGACCGCGCTGCCCGAGACGCCGTTCATCCCGGAAATACCGCACGCGACGGTCACTTTCACCCGTGCACGCGCCCAGCTGCTGCCCGGGGACGGGTACACGGGCTACCTGAAACCGTTCCGCACCGTGGAAGACATCCACGTGCTCGCCGCCGCGCTGGGCTGGCTGATCCGGATGGGGCGCCGGGCTGCGGTGGCGGAGGCGTTGCTGGAGCAGTTGCTGGCGATGGCGGCCACGCTGCGTGATCTGGGCAGGGGGCCGGCGCGCTCGCCCGGCGTGCATATCGCCCTCGGCGGGGTGCTCGCACAGTTCGACGACTTGCCCCGGCTGACCGAGCCGATCTGGGCGGCCGCCGAGGCGGAGGATGCGCGTCGCTGGGAGCGGGATCTGCCGTTGTTGCGGGTTGCCGGAAAGGTGCGGGGCATGCGTTTGGCGGCCGCCTGGCAATCGGTGCGCACTCCGGCTCATTAGTGTCGGAAACGAGGTTCCGCCAATCGGTTCCGGCGGAACCTCGTCCGGACATGAGAGCGGGCCTCGGCGAAGGGGGGGAGTTAGCCGAGGCCCGCGTAAGGTCGGCCCGGGGGGGAGGGGCCGACGAGAACGATCCTACGCGAAGATCCGCGTTTTTGTGTGTATGAGGACAGTCGGTTTCGAAGTTTTTTCGGGGTTATTCACAGGGTTCGGATCCCGGGGTTGGTGAATCGGACACCGAACACGGTCCGGGAACCGCGCGCCGATGGCTCCAAGGTTGCCAAAACCGCAGGCCCGCACGGTTTTACCGGGCTGTATACGCACGTGGCCAGGCGGTCCGCCGCGATCGGGAAAACATGCCGACCGGTCGCTGTAGCGGCCGCGGGTGACGCGAAAGACCGCGTGTCGATGCCTTCGAGTGCGGCGGAATCCGTCGCTGCCGCCTCGGTATCGCGAATGTGTCGTACCCCCGTGGCAGCATTCCGCGCGTGGACGACATCGCCCCGCACACCCCGGCCGCTGCGGTGCATTTGCGCGCCCGGCAACACCGGCGTGCGATGCTCGCGGACCCGGACGAGTACCGCCCCGCGGATATTCGAGTAGTGCGATACCCGCGACCGCCGGCCACTGCGCCCCGCATCATGGAACCGGTCGCACCCCGATCCGGAACCCCCGAGCACCGCCCGGATCGAGGTGCGGCCGTTTTTCGTTGCCCAGCGTTAACCGGACGGCCGGACAAATCGGATGAAATCGGCTCGGCGAGGCGCAATACTCACATCAGGCCTGGTCGATCGTCCGATAGCAGCGATCCGTGCCGTTATCGGCCCCGGCGATTAATTTCCGGCCCGCGGGCCGTCCTATCAGCAGGTCGCCGAGGAAGCCGGCCGCCGACACCGCATGTCATCGAGCTCTACGAGCTTCAGGAGAATCATGGGTGACGCAATAGTCGCCGAGGGTCTCGTCAAACGATACGGCCCGCAGGTCGCCCTCGATGGACTCGATCTGACCGTGCCCGAGGGCACTGTCACCGCTCTGCTCGGTCCGAACGGCGCCGGGAAAACCACCACCGTGCGGGTCCTGACCACGCTGTTGATCCCCGACGGCGGCCGTGCCACCGTCGCGGGCATCGATGTGCTGCGTGATCCGCGGGCACTGCGCCGCCGGATCGGTGCGTCGGGGCAGTACGCGGCGGTCGACGAGTACCTCACCGGCTTCGAGAACCTGGAAATGGTGGGACGCCTGTACCACATGGGCGTGCAGCGCAGTAAGGAACGCGCGCGCGAGTTGCTCGACCGGTTCCGGCTCACCGATGCCGCCGATCGCCCGGTCAAGGGCTACTCCGGCGGTATGCGCCGGCGCCTGGACTTGGCCGGCGCGCTGGTCGCGGCGCCACCGGTGCTGTTCCTCGACGAGCCGACCACCGGCCTCGACCCGCGGGCCCGGCTGGACCTGTGGGACGTGATCGAGGAACTCGTGGCCGGCGGCACCACCCTGCTGCTCACCACGCAGTACATGGAGGAGGCCGACCGCCTCGCCGATTCCATCGCGGTGATCGACCGCGGCAAGGTCATCGCCAAGGGCACCGCCGACGAGTTGAAGACCATGGTGGGTGGCGACCGCATCGAACTCACCGTCGACCATGTGGACAATCTGGCCGTCGCCCAGCAGGCGCTGGCGGGCCTGGCCGATGGCGAGATCCATCTGGAACCGGGTCTGCGCCGCATCATCGTGCCGGTCAGCAACGGTTCGCAGGCGCTGGTCGAGGCCGTCGGCAAGCTCAACGACCACAGCGTGAAGATCCACGACGTCGGCCTGCGCCGGCCGTCGCTGGACGACGTCTTCCTCACCCTCACCGGACACGAGGCCGAGGAAACGATCAACGCCGACGACGCGGCCGAGGGTCTCGGTGCGCTGGAAGCTACGGAAGGAAAGACCCGATGACCGCGGTCAGCACCACGACGGTCGTGCCCGATCACGGCCCCGGTCTGGGCGAACGGCTCTCGACCGTATTCTCCGACACCATCACCATCACCAAGCGCAACGTCATCAAGATCAAGCGCGTGCCCGATGTGCTGATCTTCAGCACGCTCTCGCCGATCATGTTCGTGCTGCTGTTCGCCTACATCTTCGGCACGGCGATCAAGGTGCCCGGACTCGAGGGCGGCTACCGCGAATTCCTCATCGCCGGCATCTTCGCCCAGACCTGTGTGTTCGGCGCGACCTTCACCGGGCTGAGCCTGGTGGAGGACATGCAGAAGGGCATCATCGACCGATTCCGGTCGCTGCCGATGGAGCCGGTCGCGGTGCTCATCGGGCGCACCATCAGTGACGTCGTCATCAATGTGGTGAGCCTGGTGGTCATGTCGCTGACCGGCCTGATCGTCGGCTGGCGGATCCGTGGCTCGCTGCTGGACGCGGTGCTGGCCTACGTGTTGCTGCTGCTGTTCGCCTACGCGATCTCCTGGATCATGGCCTTCGTCGGGTTGATCGTGCGGGCGCCGGAGGTGTTCAACAACGCCAGCTTCATGGTGATCTTCCCGCTCACCTTCCTGGCCAACACCTTCGTGCCGATCGAGGAACTGCCGACGGTGCTGCGGGTGTTCGCCGAATGGAACCCGGTCTCGGCGGTCACGCAGGCGATCCGCGAATTGTTCGGCAACACCTCGCCGGTGGCACCGCCGCCGGATACCTGGCCGATGCAGCATCCGGTCGCGACGACCCTGATCTGGGTGGTGGTGATCCTGGCGGTCTTCGTCCCGCTGACCCTGTGGCGGTACAAGCGCAGCGTCAGCCGCTGAGCCTCAGCCCTGCGATTCCGCGCCGGTTCCCGCCTCGGGGGCCGGCGCGGACCCGTTGCGGGAGTAGCCGATCCGCGGCGGGGCCGGGGCCGGTTCCGGCGGCAGCGGGCGCTTGGCGCGGGCCAGCCAGGCGGCACCGCCCGCGGCCGCGACGGCGGCAGCGGTCAGAAGCCGATTACGGGAACGCGAAGACAGGTGCAGGGACCTCGAGCTCATGGATCAACTCTGACACAGACCCGCGGCCCGCGCACCGAACCCCAGGTCAGGGCACTGCCGAAGGAGTCATGGCACGATGGTCGGGTGACCATGACCGCGTCGGCGCCGCCGGCACGATTCGAATGAGCCGATGAACCCCCAACCTCCCGCGACGACGTGTGTCCGGCACCCCGATCGGGTGACCGGTCTGGCCTGCACCCGGTGCGGTCGCCCCGCCTGCCCGGAATGCTTACGACCGGCCTCGGTCGGCCAGCACTGTGTGGACTGCCTGCGCGCCGATCAGCGCAACGCACCCCAGGTGCGGACGGTATCGACGGCGGCGGCCTCGCGGGTGCGGATTCCGTATGTCACCTACGCGTTGATCGCGGTGAACGTCGCGGTCTTCGCCGTCACCGCCGCGCAGGCGCGCAGCCTGGTCGACAACTACAACGGCTCCTCGCTGTTCCTGCGCTGGGTGATGTTCCCGCCCGCGGTGGCCGACGGCGATTGGGTGCGGGTGATCGGCTCCGGTTTCCTGCACTACGGGCCGATCCATCTGCTGCTCAACATGTTCGCGCTGTATGTGGTCGGCCGCGATATCGAGCTGGTCCTCGGCCGCTCGCGCTATCTCGCGGTCTACCTGGTCTCGCTGCTCGGCGGTTCGGCCGCGGTCATGGTGTTCTCCCAGGACAGCCTCACCGCGGGTGCGTCCGGCGCGGTCTACGGCCTGTTCGGCGCCATCACGGTGATATTGATCCGGTTGCGGCAGAACGCCACCAACATGTTCATCATCATCGGCATCAACGTCTTCATCAGCTTCTCGCTGCCCGGCATCTCGCTGTTCGGCCATCTCGGCGGCCTCGCCGCTGGCACGCTGGCCACCCTCGGGATTCTGTTCCTGCCTGCGTGGTTGAAGGCCGGTTCCACCAAGTCCGCGCAGCTCATCGGCTGGTCCGCGGTGGGGGTGGTGGCGGTGGCCTCGCTCGCGGTGATCGGGGTGACGGCGGCGACGCTGCTGCCGTGAGGCGGTGCGCAGACTATGCCGAGGCGGAATGTTTCACGCGAAACCACCACGCTGCACGAAGTGGAACGGTGAACGTGGCGGCAACGCTCAGGGCCGGGTGACGTCCCCGCTCAACCGCAGCTGCTCGACCAGCACGTCGTAGACATCTTCGGGATGGGTGCCCACATCCCAGCGCCCGAAGATGAGCAGCCGCTCGGCGTCGTTGTGGATGAGTTCGATCTCCAGCATCGGCATCCGGCGGCCGAGGCGGCGGTAGTAGACGATGCGGGCCCGCAGAATCTGGTCCGGACGGTATTCAGTGGGGCCGGTCAGCGAGCGCACCACCAGCCGTGGATCCGCGCCCGGAATCACCGACAGTCGCGGACGCTGCCGGAACCCGAGCCCGGCCAGTCCCAGCAACAACACCGCGGCCAGGCCGATGAGCAACCGGCCGGGTGGATCGGTGTTCAGCACGGCGACCACGGCAAGGATGACGCCGCCTGCGGTCGCCGCGACCAGCGCGGACAGCGGGGTGGTCCACGAAAGGCGCGCCTCAGGATTCACGATGTCCTCGAGTTGTCCACAGGTTCATCCACAGGTGTGTATGAATGACACGTCTGTAATACGGCCACCGGAAACCAGGCTCAGCGCCACCTCATGGTCATGATCAGGCCGATCACCATCAGGCCGAAGCCGATCAGGAAGTTCCACGCGTCGAGGTCGCGCATCCAGCTGATCTGGTCGCCGGCGAGGTAGTACACAAGCAGCCACACCAGGCCTGCGAGCATGAACCCGAGCATGATGGCGACGTACCAGACCGGCGACGGTCCGACGGCCTTCACCTTCACCGGGGTCCGGCTGGCGGGGGAGCTGGAGTAGTCGGTCTTCTTACGGACCTTGGACTTGGGCATGACGTCCTCGAATTCGGCGAACAGGGCAATACCGGCGTCCCTCCGGTTCCCTCTAGGCTATCCCAACTGGTAATGGATGCGGCGGCCTGTGGGTCGGCCACGTAATCTCGAACCATGCGCGTTCTGGTCGTCGACAATTACGACAGCTTCGTCTACAACCTGGTCCAGTACCTGGGTCAACTGGGTGCCGAGGCCGAAGTCTGGCGCAACGACGACCAGCGCCTGGCCGATCTGGACGCGGTGGCCGCCGAATTCGACGGCATCCTCATCAGCCCAGGGCCGGGCACCCCGGACCGTGCGGGCGCCAGCATCGAGCTGGTCCACGCCGCCGCCCGGCAACGCACCCCGTTGCTCGGGGTGTGCCTGGGCCATCAGTCCATCGGCGCGGCCTTCGGCGCCACCGTCACCCGGGCGCCGGAGCTGCTGCACGGTAAGACCAGCGAGGTCTTCCACATCGGGGCCGGTGTGCTGGCCGGGCTGCCCGATCCGTTCACCGCCACCCGCTATCACTCGCTCACCGTCCTCGAAGACACGCTGCCCGAGGAGATCGAGGTGCTCGGCCGCACCGAAAGCGGCATCGTGATGGCCATGCGCCATCATGAGCTGCCCATCCACGGCGTGCAGTTCCATCCGGAATCGGTGCTCACCCAGGGCGGGCACCGGATGCTGGCCAACTGGCTCGAGGTGTGCGGCGAACGGCCCGCCGAGGGCCTGGTGGAGATGCTGGAGGCGGAGGTCGCGGCGCTGGCGATCACATGAGCCGGCCGTACGTGCTGCTGTCGGTGGCCATGAGCGTCGACGGTTATATCGACGACGCGAGCCAACAGCGGTTGCTGCTGTCGGGTGCCGAGGATTTCGACCGGGTCGACCGAATCCGCGCCGAATCCGACGCCATCCTGGTCGGCGCCCAGACCCTGCGCAGCGACAACCCCCGGTTGCTGGTCAACGACGACGCCCGCCGCGCCCAGCGGCTGGCCGTCGGCAAACCCGAGTACCCGCTCAAGGTGACCGTGACCGCGAGCGGTGACCTCGATCCGGCGCTGCGGTTCTGGCATCACGGTGGGGACAAGCTCGTCTACACGACCACCGACGGCGCGGTCCGGCTCGGCGATCGACTGGGTGACACCGCCGAGGTCGTCGCCCTCGGTGCAGAAATCGAGCTCGGTCGCTTGCTCGACGATCTCGGCGAACGCGGGATCGAACGGCTGATGGTCGAGGGCGGCACCCGCATGCTCACCGGCTTCCTCGCCGCCGATCTCGCCGATGAGCTGGTGCTGGCCGTCGCGCCGCTGCTCGTCGGTGACACTGCCGCACCGCGGGTGCTCGACCCGGCCGACTACCCCGGGGGTTCGCGGCGGCGGATGCACTTGGCCGAGGTGGACCGGGCCGGTGACGTCGCGGTTCTGCGCTATCTGCCCAAGACCATGACCGGCTGAGCCCGGACCGAGGAGGCCACAGTGACTGCCCCATCGACCGACCACAACTGGATGCTGCGGGCGATCACCCTCGCCCGCCTCGCCCCGCGCAGCGAGTCGGCCTTCTCGGTGGGTGCGGTGATCGTGGCCGGCGGCGTCGAGATCAGCTCCGGCTATTCGCGCGAAACCGATCCCAAGGTGCACGCGGAAGAATCCGCGCTGGACAAACTGGCCGCGGACGATCCCCGGTTGGCGGATGCCACCGTTTACAGCACCCTCGAACCGTGTTCGGAACGCGCCACCGCGACGCGGCTGCCGTGCACCGAGCGAATCCTGCGGGCCGGGATTCCCCGGGTCGTGATCGCCTGGCGGGAACCGTCGACCTTCGTCACCGACTGTGTCGGGGTGGAACGGCTGCGGCAGCACGGCGTCGAGGTGGTCGAACTACCGGAACTGGCCGAGGCGGCGATGTCGATGAACCGCCACCTCGACCTGTCCTGACCGGATCGGTGCGTCACGGCCTGCCGTAGACGGCGGTGACGAACTCGCCGAGCTGATTGTCATCGAGATGTCTGGCCAGATCGGCCTCGCTGATCATGCCGATCAGGCGCTTGTTCTCGATCACCGGCATGCGTTTGACCTGGTGGGTCTCCATTTCGTCGAGCACTTCGTCGACGTCGGCGTCGGCGGAGATCCAGCGCGGGGTCGCTTCGCAGAGTTCGGCCGCGCGGGTGCCCGACGGGGACAGACCCTGGGCGATGCACTTCACCACGATGTCGCGGTCGGTGATGATGCCGCACATCCGTTCGTTCTCGTCGGCGATGACGAGCGAACCGACACCGAGTTCGGCCATCACGCGGGCCGCCTGGGCGACCGTTTGATCTCGGGAAATCCACTGAGCGCCGGGCTTCATGATGTCCCTGGCAGTGGTCATCTGGGCTACCTCCTCATGGATTCAGCTGAGCTGATCGGGATGGAGCCCATCAATTGTCGCACCGCACGGACCGACCGGTTCGGTGAATCGGCATCCCGGCAACCCGGGATTCGCGGCCGGTCCGGCGAGCGGGCCGATCACGGCGGGCCGAGCGGCAGCACTCCGGTGTAGATGACGACCGAGCTGTTGCGCCCGACCGAGGAGCCGGCCGCCGGCTGCTGGTTGAGCACCTTGCCGACATTCGCCGAATCCAGCGTGACCTGGGTGTTCTGCACGATCTGGGTGGTCGAGCCGGTCCAGCCGGCCTGGCGCAGCCGGTCGATGGCCTGCGAGGCGTTCAACCCGACCAGGCTGGGCATGGTGAACTCGGCGCCGAGGGAGACCTGCACCGTGACGGTGGAGCCCTTTTCGGCGTTGGAGCCGCCGGCCGGGCTGGTCGCGATGACCTCGCCCTTGGGCCGCGACGAGGCGACCTCCTGGACGACGACCTTGAAACCGGCACCGTCGGCGAGATTCGGCCGGGCGACATCGATGTCCTGGCCCACCACATCGGGCACCCGGACCTGCTCGGGCCCGCTGCCGATGGTGACCTTGACGGCCCGATCCACCTCGACGCTGGCGCCCTCGGCCGGGTTCTGGCCGATCACCTTGTCCAGCTCGGCGGTGCTGGAGGCCTCCTTGTCGACCTGGGGATCCAGGCGCAAGCCGATGGCATTGAGCTTCTGTTCGGCCTGCTGCTGGGTCAGCCCGGTCAGCCGGGGAACCTGCACCTGCGCCGGTCCGGTGGAGACGTGCAGGGTGATGGTGCTGCCCTCGTCGACCCGGGAACCGCCGAGCGGCTGGGTGGCGATGACGTTGCCCGGTGCGACCCTGGCGTCGGGTTTCTCCTGGATGGCGACGTGGAAACCGAGGTCCTCGAGCTTGCGCTCGGCCTCCTGCACCGAACTGTTCGACAGGTCCGGCACCGCCACCTGGTCGGGCTTGCTGCCCGGCCCGATCAGTACCCAGAACAGGGCGATCGCGACGATCACCGCGGCCACCGCGCCCAACGTCAGATAGGCGGTGCGGCGCGGGCTGGGTGAGTCGACCGGATCCTGCTCACCGGTGTCGTCGTTGCCGCGGTAGGCGGAGCGGTCGTGGTTGTCGACGGTGTGGAAGGACCGCGGCGCCGGTTCCTCGGAGCCGAGGATGGTGGTGCGGTCCTCGTCGGTCATCACCATCGGCGCGCTGGGCTTCTGCCCGCCGAGCACCCGGATCAGGTCCGCGCGCATCTCGGCGGCGGTCTGGTACCGGTTGGCGGGGTTCTTGCTCATCGCCTTGAGCACCACCGAATCCAGTTCGCGTGGCACCCCGTCGTGCACGTGCGAGGGCAGCCGCGGATCCTCGCGCACGTGCTGGTAGGCCACCGCCACCGGTGAGTCGCCGGTGAAAGGCGGTTCGCCGGTGAGGATCTCGAAGAGCACACAGCCCACCGAGTACACATCCGAGCGCGCGTCGACCGATTCGCCGCGCGCCTGTTCCGGCGAGAGGTATTGCGCGGTACCGATGACGGCGGCGGTCTGCGTCATCGGGTTGGCGGCGTCGGCGATGGCGCGGGCGATGCCGAAGTCCATCACCTTCACCGCGCCGGACCGGTTGATCATGATGTTGGCCGGCTTCATATCGCGGTGCACGATGCCGGCCTTGTGGCTGAAATCCAGTGCGGCGCAGACGTCGGCGATGATCTCCATCGCCCGGCGCGGCGGCAGCGGGCCCTTACCGCGCACGATGTCGCGCAGCGTCTCGCCGTCGACGTACTCCATCACGATGTAGGGCAGCGGGCCGCCGTCGACCTCGGCCTCGCCGGTGTCGTAGACCGCGACGATGGCCGGATGGTTCAACGCGGCCGCGTTCTGCGCCTCCCGTTTGAAGCGCAGATAGAACGTGGGGTCGCGGGCCAGATCGGCGCGCAGCACCTTGATCGCCACATCCCGGCTCAGTCGCAGGTCGCGTGCCTTGTGGACCTCCGACATCCCGCCGAACCCGATGATCTCGCCCAGCTCGTACCGGGAGGAGAGATTCTTCGGGGTCGTCATGGCAGTCCTTGCTGAGAAGTAGCCGGCGTGCTGCTGTCGGTGACGACAGGACGCCGGGCACCGGGAATCTCGGGCAATGGTATGTCGACGGTCGGCACCCGCCTACCGGTGGTGGTCGGCTGTGTCGTGGTGCGCTGGACGGTCGTGGTCGGCTCGGTCGTCGATGGTTCCGTGGTGGTCTCGGTGGTCGTCGACGTCGGCGGTTCGGTGGTAGTGGTCGGCGGCTGCGTGGTGGTGGGCTCCTCGGTGGTGGTCACCGGGGGCGGCACCGGCCGCACGGTCGTGGTGACCGGCGGCGGCAGCGGCTTGGGGGTATGCGGGGCGACCGTGCTCGACTCGATCGGCCGGTTCGGATCGGGATTGGTATCGCCACCGAACAGCAGCCAGATCACCAGGCCGCCGAGTACCACGGCGCCGACGCCGAGTCCGGCCATCCACTTCTGGGTGGAGGTCAGGCCGCGTTTGTGGTCGTCGGGTGGCATCGGCGCGTGCCCCGAGGTGGGGGCGGCGCCGACCGTGGTCGGAGTGGCGGCACCGGTCGCGGCCGCGGTCGGATACCGCACCGTCGCGCCGTTGTCGTAAGCGGGCTGCGCCGAGGGCAGCACGACGGTCGGGCCTGGCGGCAGCACCCGGGTGGCGCCGGTGGGCACGGGTCCGGCGCCCATCCCGCGCGGCGGCGGTGGCCTGCGCCCGGCCCGCACGGCGGCGACGGCGTCGGCGAACTCTCCGCCGTCGGCGTAGCGCTGGGCCGGGTCCTTGCCGATGGTGATCTCGATCAGTTCGCGCACGTTGGGCGGCAGATCCGCGGGCATCGGCGGCGGCGTCTCGCGCACATGCTTCATCGCGACGGTGATCGCGCCGTCACCGCTGAACGGCCGCTGCCCGGCCAGCGCCTCATAGCCGACGATGCCGAGGGAGTAGACGTCGCTGGAGGCGGTGGCGTCCTCGCCGACGGCCTGTTCCGGCGCGATGTACTGCGCGGTGCCCATCACCATGCCGGTCTTGGTGACCGGTGAGGCGTCGACCGCCTTGGCGATGCCGAAGTCGGTGATCTTGACCTGCCCGGCCGGGGTAACCAGGATGTTGCCCGGCTTCACATCGCGGTGCACCACGCCGGCGGCATGGGCCACCTGCAACGCGCGGCCGGTCTGCTCCAGCATGTCCAGGCCCTGCGCCACCGACAACCGGCCAAGCCGGTTCAGTACAGTATTGAGCGGTTCACCCTGCACCAGCTCCATGACCAGGTAGGCCACCTCCCCGCCCTGCGGGTCGACGGTCTCGCCGTAGTCGTAGATGCCCGCGATGCCCGAGTGGTTGAGCTGCGCGGTGGTCTTGGCCTCGGTGCGGAACCGGTGCCGGAAGGTGGGATCGGCCGAGAACTCGGACTTGAGCACCTTGACCGCCACCCGCCGGTCGAGACGGGTGTCGAGGGCCTCCCACACCTGGCCCATCCCGCCGGTGGCGATCAGCCGGTGCAGCCGGTACCGGTCCGCGATCATCGCACCGTTGTTCAGCATCGGTTTCCCCGCAGATTCACTCGCACATCCATCTCGTTCAGCGCCCTTGCAGACCCGCGTCCAGTACCGCGCGGGCTACCGGCGCGGCGACCGACCCACCCGTTGCCGCCAGCGCCCGGTCGCCGCCGTTCTCCACGATGACCGCGATGGCGATCTTCGGGTTCTGCGCGGGCGCGAAGGCGATGTACCAGGCGTGTGGTGGCGTGTTGCGCGGGTCCGAGCCGTGTTCGGCCGTCCCGGTCTTGGACGCGATCTGATACGGCGTCCGGCCACCGCCGGCGGTGTTCTGTTCGGAGGCGACCATCAGGTTGGTCAGCGTTGACGCTACCTGGGCGCTCACGGCCTGCCCGACCGACACCGGTGTGGTTTCCGACAGCACGCTCAGGTCCGGCCCTTGCAGCTGGTCGACCAGGTACGGCTCCATCCGCACCCCGCCGTTGGCGATGGTCGCGGCGATGACCGCGTTGTTGAGCGGGGTCAGCGCCACATCGCGCTGGCCGATGCTGGTCTGGCCGAGGGCGGCGTCGTCGGGGATCGGCCCGACGGTGCTCTCGGCGACCGGGATCGGCACCCCGCGGTGCGGGCCGATACCGAAGGCGGCGGCCTCGTCCTTCAGATTCGAGGCACCGACGTCGACACCCAGCTCGACGAACGCGGTGTTGCACGACATCCGGAACGCGTCGTAGAGCGAGGCGGTCGGGCCGGGGCCGCAGGTGGTGCCGTTGTAGTTCTCCAGCGTGGTGCTGGTGCCGGGCAGGGTGATGTTGGGCGCGGCGGTGAACTGGCTCTCCGGGGTGGCCACGCCGTTGGACAGGGCGGCCGCGGTGACGATCACCTTGAAGGTGGAGCCGGGCGGATAGGTCTGCGAGACGGCGCGGTTGAGCATCGGCTGATTCGGGTCCGAGCTGAGCTGCTCCCAGGCCTTGGTGCCCTGCGCGCCGTCGTGGCCGGACAGCAGGTTCGGGTCGTAGCTCGGGGTGGACACCATCGTGAGAATCTTGCCGGTGCTCGGCTCGATCGCGACCACCGAGCCGGTGTAGCCCTTGCTGGTCAGCTCGTCGTAGGCGACCTGCTGCATGACCGGGTCGATGGTGGTGACCACATTGCCGCCGCGCGGATCGCGTCCGGAGAACAGATCGACGATGCGGCTGCCGAACAGCTGGTTGTCCGAGCCGTTGAGCACCGGATCCTCCGCCCGCTCGAGCCCGGTGCTGCCGTACTGCATCGAGTAGAAGCCCGTCACCGGCGCGAACGCCGACGGCGCGGTCGGGTAGGTGCGCAGGTACTTGTAGCGGTCGTCGGTGGCGACCGAGCTGGCCAGCACGGTGCCGCCGGCCGAGATCTGGCCGCGCTGGCGCGAGTACTCGTCCAGCAGCACCCGCGAGTTGCGCGGATCGGCGCGCAGATCGTCGGCCTTGATGACCTGGACGTAGGTGATGTTGGCCAGCAGTGCGACGACCATGACCATCACCGCGACGGCGACCCGGCGTAGGGGAGTGTTCACTACCTCGGCCCCCCTTCCTGACGGTTCTGGTCGCGCCGCATCATCTCGGTGGGCGCCTCGGCGATCGGCGGTGGTGCGGTGTCCTTCTTGCGGACCGGCGCGGGTGCGCGCGCGGCGTCGGAGATCTTGATCAGCAGGGCCAGCAGTGCGTAGTTGGCCAGCAGCGACGAACCACCATAGGACATGAACGGCGTGGTCAGACCCGTCAGCGGGATGAGCTTGGTGACACCGCCGACCACCACGAACAACTGCACCGCGATGGTGAACGACAACCCGGCGGCCAGCAGCTTGCCGAAGCTGTCGCGCACCGCCAGCGCCGTGCGCATCCCGCGGGTGATGAACACCAGGAACAGGATCAGCACCGCGGTCAGGCCGATCAGGCCCAGTTCCTCACCGATGGTGGTGACGATGAAGTCGGTCTTGGCGAATGGCACCTGCGAGGGCCGTCCACTGCCGAGCCCGGTGCCCGCGAGCCCGCCGGTGGCCAGGCCGAACAGCGACTGCGAGATCTGATAGCCGGTGTTGTTGTAGTCGTCGAACGGATGCAGCCAGGTCTCCACGCGCACCCGCACATGCCCGAACAGCTGGTAGGCGAAGACGAACCCGAGCGCGAGCAGCCCACCGCCGATGATCAGCCAGCCCACCCGTTCGGTGGCGATGTAGAGCATCACCAGCACGGTGCCGAAGATCAGCAGCGAGGTGCCCAGATCCTTCTCGAAGACCAGCACCCCGATGCAGATGATCCAGACCGCGAGGATCGGGCCGAGATCGCGGGCCCGGGGGAACTCCATGCCCAGGAAATGCTTGCCCGCGGCGGTGAACAGATCGCGCTTGGACACCAGCACCGAGGCGAAGAAGATGATCAGCAGGATCTTGGCGAACTCACCGGGCTGCATGCTGAAACCCGGCAGCCGGATCCAGATCTTGGCGCCGTTGGTTTCGGAGAAGCGGCTCGGCAGCAGCGCCGGAATCGCCAGCGCGACCAGCCCGATCAGGCCGAGGGTGTAGCTGTAGCGGGCCAGCGTGCGGTAATCGCGCAGCACGATCAGCAGCGTGATGAACACGACCGTGCCCAGCGCGGTCCACAGGATCTGCTGGGTGGCGTCGGGGGAGGGGACCGGCCAGTCGTTGTAGGCGGCGGTCTGCTGATCGGCCAGATCGAGGCGATGGATCAGCACCAGGCCGAGCCCATTGAGCAGTGCCACGATGGGCAGCAGCAGCGGGTCGGCGAACGGGGCGAAGCGGCGGATCGCCAGATGCGCGATCGCGAACAGAGCGAGGTAGGCCAGACCGTATTTGGCGATATCCCAGGTGATCGACTGCTCCTGGCTGGCCTCGACCAGGAACAGCGATGCGGTGGTGACCACTGCCGCGAAGCCGAGCAACAACAGTTCGTTGTTGCGTCTGGTGCTCGGCGCAGGCGCGGGAGCGAAGCCGCCCGGGGGACTCGGATAGGCCCCGGCGGACGGTGGTGCCGGTGCGGACATCAGTCCGTCACCCGGCAGTTCTCCCCCGCGGTCTGGGGCTGGGTCGGCGGAGCCGTGGTGGTCGGCGGCGCGGGCGTCGGGGTGACCGAAGCCGGTGGCGCGCCTTCACCGTTGGGTGCCGGAGCCGGGGGCGGCGCGGTGGTGGTCGTCGGGGCCGGACCCGTCGGCGGCACGACCGGCGGTGCGACGACACCGGGCTGGGGCACCGAGCTCTTGGTGTCGCACGGCGGCAGCAGTTCCCGCTCGGCCAGCACCTGCATCTGGTCCTTGGCCTTGTCCAGCGAGCCCGGCGGCAGACCCTTGTCCACCTGATCGCGGCCGGTCTGTTTCAGGTCTTCGACCTTCAGCTCCCGGCAGTCGCTCGGCAGATCCTGATCGGCGGCGACCAGCGTCAGCTTGCCGTCGGCGGCGACACAGCCGACCAGGTCGACCTCGTGGATCGAATAGCCGAGGATCGAGCCGGGCAGCCCGCGCATCACCACGACGCGGTCGTTGTCGGCGCCGACGTAGTAGTTGGACCGGATCATCTTGTACCCGACCAGCAGACCGACGCCGACCGCGGCCACCAGCGCGACCGCGAGCAGAATCCAGCGCAGCTTATGCGATTTCGCGGCAGGCGGCGGTTCCGGCGCGGACGCGGCCCGGCGAGGCGCCGCACGGGGCGGGCGCATGGCAGCGGCCCGGCCCGCGGCGGTGTTCGGCGGCGGAGTGTCCTCGTCCTGGCCCGACGCCGCACCGGCGACGATCGGATGCGACTGGCCGTAGTCGAGATCGATGACGTCGGCGACGACCACCGTGACGTTGTCGGGCCCGCCGCTGCGCAGCGCCAGCTCGATCAGCCGGTCGGCGCACTCGTCGGTGCTGCCTTCGCGCATGGTGTTGGCGATGGTCTCATCGCTGACCACATCCGAAAGCCCGTCCGAGCACAGCAGATACCGGTCGCCCGCGCGCGCCTCGCGCATCACCAGCGTCGGCTCGATCTCGTTACCGGTGAGCGCGCGCATGATCAGCGAACGCTGCGGATGGGTGTGCGCCTGTTCCGGGGTGATCCGGCCTTCGTCGACCAGGGACTGGACGAAGGTGTCGTCCCTGGTGATCTGGGTCAGCTCGCCCTCACGCAGCATGTACGCGCGCGAGTCGCCGATATGGACCAGGCCGAGCTTCTTGCCTGCGAACAGCATGGCGGTGAGCGTGGTGCCCATGCCGTCGAGTTCGGGCTCTTCCTCCACCTGGTCGGCGATGGCCGCGTTGCCCTCACGGGTGGCGCGGTCGAGTTTGCCGAGCAGATCGTCGCCGGGTTCGTCGTCGTCGAGGTGGGCCAGCGCGGCGATCATCAACTGCGAGGCGACTTCACCCGCCGCGTGTCCGCCCATGCCGTCGGCGAGGGCGAGCAGGCGGGCACCCGCGTAGACGGAATCTTCGTTGTTGGCCCGGACCAGACCGCGGTCGCTGCGCGCTGCGTAGCGGAGAACAAGTGTCACGATCGGAGCTCGATCACAGTTTTGCCGACCCGGACGGGAGCGCCGAGCGGAACACGGACAGCGGTGGTGACCTTCGCGCGGTCGAGATAGGTGCCGTTCGTCGAGCCCAGATCCTCGACGTACCAGTCGTCACCACGCTGTGACAGCCGCGCATGTCTGGTCGAAGCGTAGTCGTCGGTGAGTACCAGCGTGGAATCGTCCGCACGGCCGATCAGCACCGGTTGGGTGCCGAGCGTGATGCGGGTGCCGGCTAGTGAACCTTGAGTCACCACAAGATATTTGGCGCCCTTCTGGCCTCGGCGCAGGGACGGCAGTACCGCGGGACCGCGAGCGGCCCTCGGCTGGACCCGGATGCCGGAGGCCGCGTAGATGTCGCTGCGCAAGGTTCGCAGCACCGCCCAGACGAACAGCCACAACAGCAGCAGGAAGCCCGCACGGGTCAACTGCAGAATCAGTCCCTGCACGGCGCTCCACCTCCTGTTCGACCGTGTGTCGGTGCCGTAGGTGTGGTTCGACCCACCCCCACCGCTGTGCTGGTCTTGCCGGCCCCGTATGCGGTGCCTCGCGTGTGTGGGCACATCATAGGGCCGTCAGCCGATACGGACACGCCACGACCGCCCATTTCCGGACAGTCATGTCGTGACCTGCATCGCGAGCTTACGGGATCAGACGATGCGGATCAGGATCTCGGAATGCCCGGCGCGGATCACATCACCGTCGGCCAGCTGCCAGTCCTGGACCGGGGAGCCGTTGACCAGGGTGCCGTTGGTCGAGCCCAGATCCGACAGCATCGCGGTCTGACCGTCCCAGCGGACCTCGATGTGGCGGCGGGAGACGCCGGTGTCGGGCAGCCGGAAGTGCGCGTCCTGGCCGCGGCCGATGATGTTGCTTCCCTCACGCAGCTGGTAGGTGCGGCCGCTGCCGTCGTCGAGCTGGAGGGTTGCCGAATATCCGGAGCCCGCCGCGGCACCCGCGCCGTACCCGCCGCCGGCGTAGCCGCCCTGCGCGCCGTAACCGGGCTGCTGGGAGTACGCCTGGCCGTAGTTCTGGTCGTCGGCGTAACCGCCCTGATCGGCGTAGCCCTGGTCCGCGTAGCCCTGATCGGCGTAGCCGGCCTGGCCGTAGCCCTGCTGGGCACCCTGCGGCGCGTAGCCCTGCTGGGCGCCGTAGGCCGGGTCGGCGTAGGCCTGATCGCCGTAGCCGGGTTGTCCCGCGCTTTGCTGGCCGCCGCCCGCCGGTGCGTAGCCCTGATCGGCGTAACCGCCCTGGCCGTAGCCCTGGTCGGGGTAGCCGCCGCCTTGCTGGCCGTAGCCCTGATCGGCGTAACCCTGCTGCTGATAGCCCTGGTCGGCGTAGCCGGCCTGACCGTACCCGGGCTCGGGCTGGCCGTAACCGGAGTCGGCGTAGCCCTGCTGGCCGTAGCCCTGACCGCCCTGCTGGTAGTCATAGCCGTTCTGGTAATCGCCACCCTGGTAGTCGCCGTAGCCCTGCGACTCCGGCGCGCGGTAGTCGGCGCCCGCGCCGTAGGGCGCGCCCGAGCCGTAGTCCTCGGGGTACGCGCCATTCTGCGGCCCGCGTCCCGCGGGCGGGGGTGCGTACCCGCGGTTGCGTGGATCGGACTCCGCGGGCTCACGGCTCGGGTCGTAGCCAGAGTTCTGCGTCATGGGGCCAGCTCCTGGTTGCGGGTGTGCGGGTCGTTGTGGCGGGGGTTCCGGGCTGCGAGCTGCGGGAGCCGCACGGCCGACGTCGGGATCGACCCGGCCGCTCGCCCTGAACTGTCCGGTGTGCAGCGTAGGGGATGCCTCGAACGCCACGTGTACTTCGCCGTAGGTCTGCCACCCTTGTTCGCGGATGTAGTCCTGTAGATGCTTGGCGAACGCGCGCGTCGTGAGATCGTGATCGGCGTCGAGCTGCTGATGGTCCGACGAGTTGATCGTGATCACATAGCTGTTGGGTGCGAGCAGATGCCCGCCGCCGAGTTCCTGGACGTGATCGGCCGCCTCGCGCTGCAACGCGGCCTCCACCTCCTGCGGCACGACGCTCCCACCGAAGACCCTGGCGAACACATCACCGACGGCGCCTTGCAGGCGACGCTCGAATCTCGAAACGATGCCCATCTCGGCCCTCCCTTCGGTGAGATGTCTCCTCGAGCGCAACGACGACACGCGGACGTGGCGTGTCGTTCAACGAGCACGTTCCCTGCATGATATCCGCGATCGTCTATAGCTGTAACTGATGGAACGCCCGCTGGGTTCCCGCGGGTCGCCGGGGTGGGTGGACCGCGATTTCGTATCCGGGCCGGCTCCGTGATACTGTCTCCCAGTCGCTCGGGCGAGTGGCGGAATGGCAGACGCGCTGGCTTCAGGTGCCAGTGTCCTTCGGGACGTGGGGGTTCAAGTCCCCCTTCGCCCACAGATGCGGGAAAGCCGCAGGTCAGATTCCTCTGATCTGCGGCTTTTCTCGTTTCCGGGTCAGGCGGGCTTGATATTGGCGTTGCGGTGCAGCACGTTGCCCGGGTCGTAGCGGGCCTTGAGTTCGGCCAGCCTCGCGTACTTCGCACCGTATGTTCTACGGATCAGCTCCTCGCTGGGTTCGGCCATGAAATTGATATAGCTGCCCGGGTTCGACGACATCGGCCCCAGCGCATTCCAGGTCTGCCTGGACCACTGCTTGTCTTCGGCGAGCACCGCAGGCTCGGTGGCGACGGCCGCGATATTCACCACGTAATGCGGGGTGCGTGCCCCGCCGAACGCGGTGTCGTCGACGCCCACTTCGGAGAACGCGCCATCGAGGTAGAAGCAGGGCATGAACGACAGCGGCGAGGCCTTCTCCGGGATGGCATCGGTGATGACCGTGATCGCCTCGTCGGAGATGTCGTCGATATCTACTGCCTTCTCGTAACCGAGGATGCCCCAGGGGGCGGCGTTGTCGAGCAGACTCTGCAACGCCGTGTAGGGCATGGGTGTGCGGAACTCGAACAGCGGTGGCAACGCGTCCCGGATCGGCGCGACCATCCGCGCGTGCTCCTCGGCGGTGCCGTATCCGGCCACCATCAGGGCATAGCCCGGCATCAGGTGGTACTGCTCCGGCACGAACGGCTCCGGCGGCGCGGACAGGCCGAGCCCCATCAGCGCACCCGCCCGTTCGGGCAGGGTCGGGAGGAACTCGCGGCACATCCGCAGCATGTCGGCGCCGGCGGCGTGGTCCCAGAAGAAGAGCCCGAAATGGACCTCCGGTCCCAGGCGGTGCAGCCGGAACTCGAATTCGGTGACCACACCGAAATTGCCGCCGCCACCACGCAAGGCCCAGAACAAGTCGGCGTTCTCGTCGTCGCTGGCCCGCACGATACTGCCGTCGGCCAGCACGACCTGCGCGGCGACCAGGCTGTCGATGGTCAGGCCGAAGGTGTGGGTGAGCCACCCCATCCCGCCGCCGAGGGTCAGGCCGCCGATCCCGGTATGGCTGATGGTTCCGCCGGGCACCGCATAACCGTGGGCTTGGGTGGCGGCATCCATATCGGCCATCGTGGCGCCGCCACCGACCCTGGCGAGTTCGGCCTGGGGGTCGACGGTGACCTGATTCATCGCGCTGAGATTGATCATCAGGCCGTCGTCGACGCAGGAGGAGCCGTTGAAGGCGTGGCCGCCGCCGCGCACCGCGATCTCGAGTCCGTGTTCGCGGCCGAAGGACAGCGCCGCGGATACGTCTTCGGCAGACCGGCAGCAGGCGATCACTGCCGGGCGCTTATCGATATCGCCGTTCCAGAGATTGCGCGCGGTGTCGTAGCCCGCGTCGCCGGGGCCGAAGACCGGCCCGCTGATCGTCGAGCGCAAAGCGCCCGGATCCGAATGAATTGTCTGTGTCATAGCTTCCTCCGGAGATGTGGCCCCCCGGCCCACTGATCGCGAAGCCGGGCACCGCCGCCGGCTCCTGCCCACCGAGACGTGGTGGGCTCTGATTCCGCGCATCTGCACGTCGGGATGTGATACGAGGCACAGGCGAGGGCGGTTCATCGCGGACCGCTTCCTCGGCTTCGGTCGAGGCGAACAGGGTGTCCTAGAACCGTGGAACCTGTTGCGATTTCAGGCCCCGGAAATCGCTGAACAGGCTTGACTGACTATGAGAACCTGTTCTAATTTTTGGCATGCGCAGATTTGACGGCCGCCGGGTGGTGGTGACAGGTGCCGGATCGGGTATCGGACAGGGCATCGCATTGCGACTGCTCGATGAGGGGGCCCAGTTGGTGGCCGTCGACATCGACGAGCCGGGCCTGGCCGCCACCGCGGACAAGGCGGGCGACGCCGCCGACCGACTGCGGACGGTGCGGCTGGACATCGCCGATCAGGACTCGGTGCGCACCGGCACCGCGACGGCCCTCGACTTCCTCGGCGGGCTCGATGTGCTCGTGAATTCCGCGGGCATCTTGCGGCCCGCCCGCACCCACGAGATGCCGCTGGACGCCTGGGACACCGTCATCCGGGTCAACCTCACCGGCACCTTCCTGATGACCCAGGCCGCTCTGCCCGCCCTGCTCGAGTCCGGGCGCGGCGTGGTGGTGAATCTCTCCTCTACCGCGGCGTTCCAGGGCTCGCCGTACCTGGCGGCCTACGCGGCGTCCAAGGGCGGCGTCGCCAGCTTCACCCACGCCATCGCGCTGGAGTACGCCAAGCAGGGCCTGCGCGCGGTGAACATCGTGCCGGCCGGCATCACCAGCGGGATCACCACCAAGTCGATCCTGGAACAACCGGAGGGTTTCGATCCCAGCCTGTTCGCCCGGCTGACCGGCTGGCTCAACGGCGGCGCGCTCGGCAGCCCGGAGGATATCGCCGGCGTCGTCGCCATGGTCGCCTCCGACGACGGGCGCTATATGACCGGCACCGAGATCCGGGTCGACGGCGGCGCCCTGATGTGAGCGCCGGTGCGGTCAGGACGCGGCCGGCCGGGCGATGAGCAGATGGAACGGGATCGGCGGGTTGGTGATCCGCCGGTGCTCGACCGCGCAGCCTGCCGCGGTCAGCGTGTCGATCACCTCGGCGACCGGGCGCAGCGTGAAGCCGTAGCCGGTGAACGGCATCTTCTTCATGGCGTCCGGATCGCCGATGCCGACGACCAGTCGTCCGCCGGGCCGCACCACGCGCGCCAGCTCGGCGCAAGCCGCGGGCAGGTCGTCGACGAAATAGACGGTGTTGCAGGTGATCGCGGCATCGAGGCTGTCGGTGTCCAGCGGCAGTGCGGTGAGCGAGCCTTCGGCCAGGCGCAACCGGCCGGCGGCGATATCGGCGGCGAAGCCGGATTCGGCCCGCTCCAGCATGTCGGTGGAGATCTCGATGCCGTGGACGGTGCCGTTCGCACCGGCCCGGTCCAGCAGCATCCGCAGCCCGGTGCCGCCGCCGAAGCCGATATCGGCCACCACCGGCGCGTCGGCAGGAGTTTCGAGGGCGGCGTCGACGGCCGCCCTGATGGCACGGCCGTTGCTGCGGTTCAATACCGGCGCGACGACCTTGCCGAGCAGGCCGTGCGGATTGCCGAGCTGACCGGCGACGGTCGAGAGGATGCGGTCACGGAGCCCACTCATGCGGCCATGGTAGCCACGCTCGGTGGATTCGCCGGTGCGGCAATAGTGTTCCGCCCGGTAGCGCCGCCGCCAGGCGGTTGCGCGACGCATTCACGTCAGCGTCTCCTATGGGACGGAAATCGGAACGAAAGGCGGTCGCGATGCGCGCACCACTGGCCCTGCTCGCCACCTGTGTCCTGATGAGCGCGCCGAGCGCGAGCGCCGCACCGGTCTGGGGGCCGCTGGCGCCGCCGAATCCGCATCTGGGGCCGGTGGGTACCGCGACCATGCACGGTGACGCCGGCTCGTCGGACGCCACCCCACTGGCCGGTCCCGGAACCGGCGCGCATCCGGTGACGATCTATCCGCTGGCCGCCGCCTGCCCGACGCTGTTGCAGGGCAACGACGGTCTTGTGGTCGCGTTGTGCACCGCGATCGCCGGGCGCGAACCCACGGTGTTCCTGATCGACCCGGAATCGCCGGTCGGCCTGCCGCTGGCCTCGCTGACGCTGACCAAGGGCAGTCTGCTCGGCGGCGTCTACGCTTATCTCGACAACGCGGACCGTTTGGTGGTCGTCGACGGCAACCGGGAGCTGTTGCGGATCGCGCACAGGCGCACCGAATCCGGCCGCTGGCAACTCGCGGTCGACTCCTCGGTCTCGCTGGCCGGCTCGATTCCGGTGGGCGACAACGTCACCGGATTGGTGCCGGATTGGTCCGGCAATGTCTGGTTCGCCACCGGCGGCGGAGTGGTCGGGTTCGTCCGGCCCGCCGGCGCCGTGACGACGATCGCGCTGCCGTCCGGTGAGCAGGTCGCCAACAGCATCTCCGCCGCACCGAGCGGGCGCGTCGCGGTGGCCACCACGCATGCGCTCTACGAACTGCGCGCGGGCACGGCGGGCCCGGAAGTGTTGTGGCGCGCGCCCTATGAACGTGGTTCGGCTCGCAAACCGGGACAGCTGAGCTGGGGCACCGGGTCCACGCCCACCTATTTCGGCCCGAGCACCGGCGCCGAATACCTGACCATCGTCGACAATGCCGACGGCCGGGTGCGGCTGCTGGTCTTCCGGTCCGGCAGTGGGCAGCTGGTCTGCACCGAGCCGGTGCTCACCGAAGCCGGTGCGGGCAGCGAGAACTCGCCGATCGGGATCGGCCGCTCGGTGTTCGTGGCGAGCACCTACGGCTATCCCTATCCGACCGTGCCCGAGGGTGCGGGTCCCGCGGTGCCGTCGTCGGCGCCGTTCACCGGCGGGCTCACCCGCGTCGATGTGGCCGACAACGGTTGCCGCACAGTGTGGGACAGCCCGGTGCGCAGCGCCGCGGTCCCGCATCTGTCCATCGCCGACGGCCTGCTCTACACCGTCTCCCGGATCGGGTTGCCGGTGACGACACCGCTGGACGGTTACGCGTTGACGGTGATCGACCCGGAAACCGGTGGCGTACTGGACAACAGTGTGCTGCCGCCGACGATCGTGGGCGATCCGCTGCAGATGTCGGCGTTGATCACCATGGGCGGCAAGCTCTTCCAGGGCACCGTCACCGGGGTCGTCCGGGTGGGCTGAGGGCCGCCGGAACTGTCCGATTCACCCGTTTAAACCTCGAATGAGTCGAAGATCACAGTACTGACTTCGGTAACCCCGATGGTGCTGATCCGGGCCAGCCGGCGGTGCCGCTGACGGCATTGCGGCGACCCGATAACCGGCCGGTTAACTGTGTATTGGTACATGTAGATCGCCTGCCGCATGACGTTGATCGTGTTTGTTCCGTGATAAACAAACCTGCGGTCGCTTTCTCGCCACACTTCGTTCAGCTATCCCCATTTTCCACAGAGAATCCCCAGGTAGCGGGCCATCTTGTGAGTACCGACCGGTAGCGGACAAGCAGGCGTGGCTAATCGCCTGAGGGTGTCCGGTCGAGTCGGGTCCGTGACCTCGAAAAACGAAATGCAATTGCAGATGAAAGGACCAAATCGTGGTTCACATCGGCCGCTGCGAGTTAGCTGGAACCGTGAAAAACGAGGTCTTCACATGGGTTTGCGGGCGGTCTGCTTTATACGCCTGACGGCTGCGTAGAGGGTTGCATGGGCATAACGATTGTGTAGAGTCAACGGCAACGCTGGCCGCAGCTCGAGCACGACTCGCTGCGGCCAGCGGAACTCAAATGGGGGAGTTCTTCACAGGTCCGATTCCCGGTGTAGCCAACAGTTGCCAGAGCCGTGATCGCTCACCGTGTGCTCGGCGATGGCTACCGTGGCCGATCCACTCCAGCAGCTACCGGCTGGTCGGTTTCCGCACGGTCGCGTTCCAGGGCCGCCCGGCGCCCGGCGCCGAACACATAGAGCAGAAACAACGCCTCGGCCGCGAACCCGATCCCGATGCGCACCGGCGCGGGCCGGCCGCTCGGCGTCACGAAACCCTCCAGCAGGCCCGACACCAGCAGCACGCCCACCAGACCGAGCGCGATCGTCGCGGTGGCCCTGCCCTGGCGCGCCACCGCCTCCAGCCGGCTCAGCCGGCCCGGATCCACCAGCGTCCAGCCGAGTTTCAGCCCCGCACCGCCGGCGACGAAGACCGCGGTGAGCTCGAGCGTGCCGTGCGGCAGGATGAAACCGAAGAACGATTCCAGCCGCCCCGCCTCGGCCATCAGCCCGGCCGTGACACCGAGATTGAGCGCGTTCATGAACAGCAGATACAGCGCGGGCAGGATCAGCACCCCGGTGAACAGGGCGATCGCCGACACCCAGGCGTTATTGGTCCACACCTGCGCCGCGAACGCCTCGTTCGGATGCTCGGAGTAATAGGTCTCGAACGCGCCGCCGGGCGCGGTGATCGCGTCGGTGTTCGAGGGGATACCGAGAACCGAACGCGCCGAATCGGACTCGGCCACCCAGCCGGCGATCCCCGCGGTCACCAGCAGGAACACCGCCGCCACCGCCGCCCACCACGGCCACGCGCGATACACCGCGGCCGGGAAGCGGTGGGTGAAGAACCGCCCGATCTCCGACCACGTGTCGGCCCGGGTGCCGAGCACCTTGGCCCGGGCGCGCGCCAGCACCGCGCTCAGCCCCGCGACGAGTTCCGGATCCGGGCTGTGGGTCTGCAACCGGGCCAGCTGCTGGGAGGTGCGCCGATACAGTGCCACCAGCTCGTCGGCCTCGGCGCCGGTGAGGGTGCCCTTGCGGGCCAGGAAGTCCAGCCGGTTCCAGGCCCCGCGATGCGCGTAGCTGTATGCGTCCACGTCCATTCGGTTGCCTCCCACTCCCGCTCTGGGAAGAATGCTAGGCGACATGGCTGAGTTCACCACCGGCGAAGCAGTGGCCCTGGAGCTGCCCATCGCGCGCATCCCCACCCGGGCCGGGGCATTCTTCGTCGACGTGCTCGTCCAGATGTTCATCGGCTGGACGCTGATGTTCGGCATCGTCTCGCTGCTGCTGCCCAGCGGAGCCGACTCCGCCTGGCTCGCGACGGCCGCACTCGTCACCGTGATCGCCACGCTGGTCGGCTACCCGGTGGCCTGCGAAACCCTCAGCCGTGGCCGCACCCTCGGCAAGCTGATCTTCGGGCTGCGGGTCGTGCGCGCCGACGGCGGGCCGATCGACTTCCGGCACGCGCTCACCCGGGGCCTGGCCGGCGCGATCGTCGACTTCTGGATGCTCGGCGCGTTCGGCGCCGTCGCTGTGATCAGCTCGCTCTGCTCGCCGAACGCGCGCCGGGTGGGCGATGTACTGGCGGGCACCGTCGTCGTCTATGGACAGCGGATGCTGCCGATCCCGGCGCTGGCCGTGCCGCCGCCCTGGCTCGCCGACTGGGCGACCCGCCTGGACCCCACCCCGCTGCCCGACGATCTCGCGCTGGCGGTGCGGCAGTATCTGACCCGCCTGCGCACCCTCACTCCGGAGGCGCAGGTCGCCCTCGGCAATGCCCTCACCGACGCCGTCTGCGCCCGCCTCGGCATCACCCGCCCCGGCGACTACCCGCCGCCGCAGATCCTCGGCAGCATCATGGCCGAACGACAGCGCCGCGCCCTGACGACACCGCTCACCGCACCGTCGGCCATCGGATGGGCAGCCAAGCCCGCCATCGCCCGATAGCTGCCGCGACATAAATCCGCGCGAGTGACGCCTGGCGCCGCCACAGCGACGGCCCGAGCGGAGCGTTCCGCCCCACGCCGAGGTGCCGCCTGCTCGTGTGCGGACGCCGGGCGTCGGGCGCTCACGATCGCGGCGAGGTCTACATCCCGGCCGTGTGAGGCCCCCGTTTACATCCCGCCCGACTGCTTGAGTTCCAAATACTCGTCCGCGAGGGCTTCCGGCAAACGCTCCGGTGGGGCAGCGACCACGTCGATGCCGGTGCGTCGCAACGACTCCTGCACCAGCGCGCGCTCGGCCAGCAGTGATTCGGCGGCCGCGGCGCCGTAGAGTTCGCCGGGGCTGTCGCGGCGGGTGGCGGCCGCGGCGACTTCCGGGTCGGTGACCGAGACGATCAGCACCCGATGACGGTGGGCGAGCACCGGAAGCACCGGCATCAGGTTCTCCTGCACCGCGGCGCCGTCGAGGGTGGTGAACCAGACGATGAGGCTGCGGCGGCGGGTGCGGTCGATGGCGGCGCGCACCAGGGCGGCGGTGTCGGTGTCGACGAGCGCGGGCGTCACCCCGGCCAGGGCGTGCATCAGCTTCGATTGCAGCCGCCGGCCGCCGATGCCGCGCACCTCGGCGCGCACCTGACGGTCGAAGGCGAGCAGATCCACCGAATCACCGGCCGCGGCGGCCAGCCCGCCCAGCAGCAGCGCCGCCTCGATGCTCGCGTCCAGCCGGGTGCCGTCGGCGCCGCCGATGCCCACCCGGCCCGCGCTCACCCGTCCGGTGTCGAGCAGCATCAGCATGTGCCGGTTGCGTTCCGGGCGCCAGGTGCGCACCAGGACGTCGGTGGCGCGGGCGGTGGCCCGCCAGTCGATGGTGCGCACGTCGTCACCGGCGACGTATTCGCGGAAGGAATCGAATTCGGTGCCCTGGCCCCGCATGTTCGCCACCGTGCGGCCTTCGAGGTGTTGCAGCCGTTTCACCTTCGAACGCAGCAGTTTCTCACTGCGGAACGGCGGCAGCGCACGCACGCGGGCGGGCACGTCGTGGCGGGTCTGGCGCCCGGCCAGGCCGAGCGGTCCGAGGACGCGCACGGTGATCGGCCCGGCGGCCCGGTCACCGCGATGGGTGGGGGTGAGGGTGGTGCGGTAGCGGGTGCGGGTGCCGGGTTCCAGCGCGAGCCGGTGGCTGCCGCCGGCGGCGCGGGCACTGTCGGGCCAGTCGTCCCACAGCATCCCGCGGACGGTGCGCGGCCCGGTGTTGGTCACCACGAGTTCCACTTCGGTGCTGCGCCCGAGCCGCACGCCCGTCAATGGTTCGCGGGTCAACGTCAGCCAACCGGCGCTGCCCGCGGCGGCGAGGTCGGCGAGCACCGCGACCACCAGCAGCGCGCTCATCACCGCGACGCCCAGCCAGGACGGCAGTACGAAAGTGACCACCAGCGCCCCCACCACGGCGGCGGCGAACAGCCGACCGGTGACGACCACGGCCTACACCGGAACCGGAACCGCGAGCAGCAGCGACCGCAGCACCCCTTCGGCGCTCACCCCGTCCAGTTCGGCCTCCGGGCGCAGCTGCAACCGATGCCGCAACACCGCCACCGCAACGGTTTTCACATCGTCCGGGGTGACGAAGCCGCGCCCGTTCAACCAGGCGAACGCCCGCGCGGCCGCCATCAGCGCGGTGGCGCCACGGGTGGAGGCGCCGTGCTGCACGGCCGGTGCCGCCCGGGTGGCCCGGCAGATATCGACGATGTAGGCCAGCACCTCGGGACTGATGGACACCGTGCCGACCGCGGCCCGCCCGGCGGCGATATGCGCCGGACCCGCCACCGGGCGCAGACCGGCCGCGGCCAGATCACGCGGGTCGAAGCCGCCGGCGTGACGTTGCAGGATGCGGAATTCGTCGTCGCGCTCGGGCAACTGGATATCGACCTTGAACAGGAAGCGGTCCAGCTGCGCCTCGGGCAGCGGGTAGGTGCCCTCCTGCTCGATCGGGTTCTGGGTGGCGACCACCACGAACGGATCCGGCAGCGGGCGCGGGGTGCCGTCGACGGAGACCTGGCGTTCTTCCATCGATTCCAGCAGCGCCGACTGGGTTTTCGGCGGCGTGCGGTTGATCTCGTCGGCGAGCAGCAGGTTGGTGAACACCGGGCCGGAGCGGAAGGTGAATTCGGTGGTGTGCGGGTCGTAGATCTGCGATCCGGTGACGTCACCCGGCATCAGATCCGGGGTGAACTGCACCCGCGAATGCTCGAGATCCAGCGCGGTGGCCAGCGCGCGCACCAGCAGCGTCTTGGCCACGCCGGGAACGCCTTCCAGCAGCACATGCCCACGGCACAGCAGCGCAAGCACCAGGTACATGACGGCGTCGTCGTTGCCGACCACCGCCTTGCCGATCTCGGTGCGCAGCGCCGCGAACGCGGCCGCCGCCTCCGCGGCGCTCGGGGCTTTGCTGGTGTCAATGCTGGTCACGAGACCTCCGCTTCGATCCATTCGAGTTGCGCGGCAACCATTTCCAAGGTGGGTTCATCGGGCACCGGCCCGTACAGCGCGGCGTACACCCAGTTCGCGTCGGCCCCGGTGCGGGCGATCAGCGCGGCGACCACCTGTTCCGGTGCGGTGTCGGCGGTGACGCCGAGCGGTGAGCGCACCCGGCGCAGGGTGGCCGCGCGCAGTTTCGCCGCGACGTATTCGTAGTCCTTCGACCGCCGGTACAGCGCGGCCTGACCGGCGAGCAACTCGTTGGCCGTCACCTCCACCGGGCGCGGTTCACCGACCAGCGCCCCGCGCCGCCGCGCCCGCCACCACACCAGCAGCGCGCCTGCGATCAGGAACTGCAAGCCGCCGAACGCGACCGGCGCGGGCAGGCGTTCGAAGATGGAGTCGGAACCGGAACCGAAGTCGGGATCCTCGGGAAACTCGGGTTCCGGCAGGTCCGGCGGGATGTCCGGTGGTTCGGGGGGTGGGGGAGCGTCGGGCGCGCCGCACGATTGCAGCGCCGCCCACAGCAGCAGGACCAGCGCGGCGACGGCGGCGAGGGTGGCCCAGAACTTGGGATTGCGCAGCAGATCGGACAGCGGCGGCAGGCTCGGCCGGGTGCGCGGTGCGCGTTCGACGGCATCGACCTCGCGGGGTTCGGCCACCGGGGGCGGGGCGGCCGCGGAGAACTGGTCGACGAATTCGAGCCTGCGGTATTCGTCCTCGGTGGCGTGCCTGCCGCCGTAGACGACCTCGTCGAAACTCTGCGCCGCCGGACGGAATTCGTCGGCATGCTGCACCGGATCGGCCGCGGTGGTGACCTCGTACGCGGTTTCGGCCGCGGTGCGGGAGCGGCGGATATCGAGCAGGCCGCGCTGTTCCAGCCCACGCAGGGTGGCGCGGAAGCGTTCGCGCAGCGCGGCGTCGTAATCGCGGCGCTGGAGGGCGGATTCGGCGGCGGCACGATGATCGGCGGCCGAGCCGAGCCGTGGCGGTTGTGGTGTGGGGCCATCGCCGGGGGTGTTCAGTTCAGCCATCGTGCCCCCTCGCCGAGCGGCACCGGGGCCGGGGCGGGCAGCCGGATGTCCATGCCCTCGCGACGGCAGCGGCGGTCCACGTAGACGACCGCCCGGGTGGCGGATTCGACGATCTCGCCGAACACCACCAGCAACAGCACCGCCGCCGTCGCCAGCACGATGACCGCCCAGCGGTGGGTGCCGGAGAAATCGGAGAGGAACCACGGGATGGCGATCAGCGGCAACGCCGTCAGCATCAGCAGCGCGCGGGTGCACAGCCACAGCCAGGCGGTCGGCCACTGTGTGCCGTAGACGAGCAGTTTCGATCGCGCGACGGCCACCCGATGGCTCGCGCCTTCGGCGAAGATCACCGGCACCGCGACGAACCGGTTCGCGCGCAACCAGGCCAGCCACACCAGCGCGAACGGCAACCCGATGATCAAGACGGTGCCGAGCGCCAGGACCGCCAGGCCGACGAGTGTGAACAGCGAGCCGAACAACAACTGCGGACCCAGCCGCGCGCCGAAACGCCGCACCGCGGTCTGCCAGGTAATCGGTGTGCCTGCGATGGCGGCCGTGCCGATGGCGGTGGTGATGCCGCGCATGGTGACCCGGACCAGCCAGAGGCAGACCAGCGTGGTGAGGATGACCGTCCAGGTGACGGCGGCATCGTCGTCATCGGAGAGGCGGATGACCCCGGCCGTCACACCGGCGACGAGGAGTTCGGCGGCGACCAGCAGTGTCGCGCCGACCCCGGCCAGCGGCCGGATGGCCGACTGGATGAGCGCGAACGGCGTATCGAGCAGTTCGCGGAAGGTCATCGGACGGATCGGCACCGTCGCTCCGAGAGACCCCGGCACCGGATCGTTCCCCGCCCCGACGGCACCGGCCGGTTCGGCTGGTGGCACGCGGCCGAGTGTAACCGGTCGGTGTGCACCGGGCCCGGCGATGGCGTCGCGATGCTCCGGCGAGCAGGTATGCGCGAATGGTCCAGCGCGGAAGGCTCCGGTCGAGTGCGGGTGCGCTCTGTCGGCCGGACCGTGTGGCGGGTGATCAGCGCAGCAGGTGCTCCACGACGCGTCGATACCGCTCGGGATCGATCGGCGGCAGGCCCAGCAATGCGCGCAGGTAGATCCCGTCGCCGACCAGCCGCACCAGATCCGCGCGCACCGGATCGTCGATCTCGGCGTCCAGGCCGTCGGACCAGGAGTTCATCATGTCGGCGAGCGCTTGCTGCACGACGTCGGTCTCCGGGCCCGCAGTGGCGTCGACGGTGCGCATGGTGGCCAGCAGCGATCGGTACAGCTCCAGTTCGAGCGCTTCGTCGGTGGATTCGGCGTCCGGAATCTGCAGGTACCACTCGGCCACCGAGCCGCCCGCGGCGACGGAATCGGCGAGCTGGGTGCGGGCCCGCTCGGTGAGCCGGCGGACCAGCCCGGCCAGCAGCGCGTCTTTGCTTTTGAAGTGATAGAGCAGCCCGCCCTTGGATACGCCCGCGGCGGCGGCGACGTTCTCGAGGGTCACCTGGGACATGCCCTTGGTCAGCAGCAGGGTCTCGAGTGCGTCCAGGATGCGGTCGCGGGTGGTCGTTGTCACGGGTTCAACTGTACCGGCCGGACGGTAATGTCTGGTACTGTACCGTCTGGACGGTTTACGACGAGCGACGGAAGTCGAGAAGGATCATGGACATCACCACGGGCGCAGGCCCCGACCTGCGCGCCACCGCGCCCCGCGCCACGACGCGGGACTGGATCGGCCTGGCCGTGCTGGCCCTCGCCCTGCTGCTGCTCGCGGTCGACGCCACCGTGCTCGATATCGCGGTGCCCGCGATCAGCGCCGACCTGGCGCCGAGCACCACTCAGCTGCTGTGGATCATCGACGTCTACTCGTTCGTGCTGGCCGGCCTGCTGGTGGTGATGGGCAACCTCGGCGACCGGATCGGCCGGCGCAAACTGCTGCTGATCGGCGCGGCCGGCTTCGGCCTGGCCTCGCTGCTGGCGGCGTGGGCCGTCAGCCCGGAGATGCTGATCGCCGCGCGCGTGTTGCAGGGTCTCACCGGCGCGACCCTGATGCCGGCCACCCTCGGGCTGATCCGCGCGATGTTCCTGGACCCGCGTCAGCGCACCTTCGCCATCGCGGTCTGGGGTGCGATGGCCGGTGGCGGCGCGGCGGCGGGCCCGCTACTGGGCGGCTGGCTGCTCGAGCACTACTGGTGGGGTTCGGTGTTCCTGGCCAACCTGCCGGTCATGCTGGCGCTGGTCGCGCTGGGGCCGCTGCTGATCCCGGAATCGAAGGACCCGAACCCGGGCCGCTTCGACATCCCGAGCGCGGTGCTGTCGATGCTGGCGCTGGTGCCGTTCGTGTACGCGGTCAAGGAATTCGCGGCGCACGGCGTGAGCGCGGTGCCGATGGTCGCCGGCGTGATCGGTGTGGTGTCGGGCGTGCTGTTCGTGCGCAGGCAGCGCACCCTCGATCAGCCGATGCTCGACCTGCGCCTGTTCGAGCTGCCGAAGTTCCGCACCGCGGTACTGACCAACCTGCTCGCGGTATTCGCGCTGGCCGGTGTGCTGTTCTTCGGTTCGCAGTATCTGCAATTGGTGCTCGGCCGCTCGCCGATGCAGGCCGGACTGCTGTTGCTGCCCGGTCTCGCGGCCAGCGTGGTCGGCTCGCTGCTGGCCGCGGTGCTGGTGCAGCGCTGGCGGCCGACGGCCGTGCTCGGTGGTTCGCTGGCGGTGGCCGCGTTCGGCGCGGCCATGTTCTGCTGGCTGACCGCCGATGCGGCGACAGGCACTCTGCCGTTCGTGCTCGGCTTCGGGCTGATCGGCGCCGGCGTCGGCATCGCGCTGACGGTGTCGTCGGACCTGGTGGTCAGCTCGGCTCCGGTCGAGCGGGCCGGTGCGGCGGCGGCCATCTCGGAGACGGCCTATGAGACGGGCATCGCGCTCGGTGTTGCGCTGCTCGGCAGCCTCGTGATGGCGGTGTTCCGCAACGGCCTCGACCTGTCCGAGCTGCCGTCCGGCGCGGCCGCCGAATCACTGGGCGGCGTGGCGGATCTGGCGCGGCAGCTACCGGAGGCGGCGGGTACCTCGCTGCTGACGTCGGCGCACGAATCGTTCGTCACCGGCATCCATCTGGCCTCGGTCGGTATCGCGGGCGTGCTGCTGGTGGCGGCGGTGCTGGCGTTCCGATCGCGCGCTGCGCGGAGCTGACACGGTCGAGTGGCGCTCGGTCGTCTGGGCGGTGCGCCTGGACGGCTGAGCGCCGGTCGCCATGAGAGACGCACGACCGAGTGGCACGTCCGGTGGAGCGTGCAGTCGGCTCTCGGCGCGCTCACTTCACCCGCGGCCGGGCGAGTTCCGTGCGCTGGGTCCGCCCGCGCAGGGTCACCTGCTCGCCCAGCTTCCACTGCGCCGCTTCCTCGGCGTCGGCGGCGGCGACGGTGCTCGCGGAACTCAGCAGCAGGCCCGCATCCTGTTTGGCGAGTTCACACAGCCGGGCGGCCTCGTTAACCGCATCACCGATGACGGTGAACTCGTAACGCTGATGCGCGCCCACATTGCCGGCCACCACCCGTCCGGCGGCCACGCCGATGGCGGCGGAGAAATCGGAGGTGCGCGCGTCGAGGCGGGCCCGGATGGCGCGGGCACAGGCCAGCGCCGCGCCCGCCGCATCGGGCAGCGGGGCGGGCGCACCGAAAATGGCCAGCGCCGCATCGCCTTCGAACTTGTTGACCAGCCCGCCCTGGCGCTCCACCTCGTCGACCACGATGGCGAAGAACTCGTTGAGGATGGCGACGATCTCGGTGGCGGGGCGGGTCGCGGTGAGCGTGGTGGAGCCGATGATGTCGATGAACAGCGCCGCCGCCTCGCATTCCTGCCCGCCCAGTTGCGGGTTGCTGCCGATCGCGGCGACCGCCACCTCGCGGCCGACGTGCCTGCCGAACAGGTCGCGGATCTGCTCGCGTTCGCGCAGCCCGTGCACCATCCGGTTGAAACCGCTTTGCAGCTCACCCAGTTCGGTGCCGTCGTAGACGGTGACCGCGACGTTCAGGTCGCCGCCCTCCACCTGGCGCAGCGCCCGGCGCACCCCGCGGATCGGCGCCACGGTCGCGGCCGAGGCCTGCATCATCAACAGCATCCCGAAGACCAGGGTCGCGCCGCCCAGGGTCAGCACGCAGACCGCCATGCGTTCGGTGCTGACGTCGAATCCGGTCAGCGACAGCAGCGCCACCACCATCGACAGCGCCACCGGCACGGCCGAACCCAGCAGCCACATCAGCATGGTCCGCCCGAACACGCCGATGCTGTGGACGACCCGTCCGGGCGAGGCGTCGAGTACCCGCGCGGTCACCGTGCGCAGCGCGAACTCCGCGATCAGATAGCTGTTGGCGCACACCACGATCGCGCTGAAACCGATGCCCAGCACGATCTTCGGGATCAACGCCGGATCGGCGAGCCCGTAGACCAGGCTCAGCACCACCGCGCCGCCGAACCACAACCACGCCTGCTGCCACACCAGCCTGCGCGGCACCCGCACCGCCGCGCGCTGTTCGGCCTCGGTGGGCACATGGTCGGGGTCGATCGCCCACCGCAATGTCCGCAGCCCCGCCACCGTCCCCCACAGCAGCCCCACCACCACCGCCAGCGTCGCGTACGGCGGCGCGGCGATCGCGTTGAGCGGCAGCAGCCGCAGCGTGAAGATGGTCGGCCCCGGCAGCACGAACCCGATCAGCACGATCGCCACCGCGATCCCGATCAGATTGGCCCCGATCAACGGAATGGTCAGCAGCAGCTGAATCCGCACCCGCCGAATTCCCGACTTCTCATCGGCGGGCCCCAGCAGCCGTGAGCCCCACGGCTTGGAACCGAAGGCTTCCGGGGTGAGTTCACTGTCGGGCACAAGTGGCAGCGTATGCGCCCGCGCCCGCCCGCCGGGTCCGGCGACGTCATCGCCGGTGAGACCGGACAGCCGCGCCACCCGCCCGTTGTGAGTTCGACCGGACTTCCCCGATGCAACCCGGCGGCGACCCCGGCCGGTCACGGGCCGACTCGGTTCGGCATTCGACGACTAGCGTCCCGGCGGGAGTTCGCGCGGCCCCGAAGATCCGGGCAACTCAGGCGTCTGACGGCCGGGCAGTTCGTCGTGCGCGGCGTGCGGCAGGCCGTAGCCGGTGGCCGAGGCCTGGGGCAGGGCCGAGTAGCGCGGATCGGTGGAGTAGCGCGGGTCGGTGGTGGGGTAGTAGTGCGGGACCTGCGGGTCGACGGCCGCGGCGGCGATGCGCTGGGCGTGCCAGTACTCCGGGGTGCCCGGCGTCAGCTGATAACCGGGCGGCACCTGGTAGCCCAGTTGCGGGGCGGCTTGGGCGGCCGAATCCTCGGAATCCACCGTCACCTTGCGGGTGCGGCGCAGCGTGAAGGTGATCTCCTCGACCTCTTCGAACGCCTGCCGGGCGGTGCGCAGCGGATGGGTCGCGGTGTCGATGGCATTGGCCACGAAGGAGGGGACCAGCGGGCGGATCCAGCGAGCGGCGGTGTCGGTGAACGGCACCTGACCGATCAGCGGCAGCTCCAATCCGCCACGCTCGCCCGCGGGTTCGGCCTTCGCCGGAGCCTTGGCCGGCACCGCGAGCGCGCCCGGCGCCGGGGCGATGGCGTTCGCGCCGACCGGGGCGGGCAGGTTCGTCGGGGCGATCCCGTCGTGCGACACGGTGGGGTCCTTTCGGTCGGCGGCCGGGGCTCCGGCCGGTAGTTCGGCGGTCGCGCCCGCGCCGACGGCCCGGCGCGAGGGTTCGGTGATGCCGATTTCCAGGCCGCCGATGGCGGCGATGACGCGGGTGCGCTGGCGTTCCCGGTCGATGGCGGTATCGGCTTCCACGGCCAGCCGGGCGGCGGTGAGCTGCTGGTCGGCGCGCAGCAGTTCGGCCTCGGTGCGCACCTCGGCCCGCTTTACCGCGATGGCGGCGTCGGCGGTCCGTTCGGCCCGGTCGCGGATGGTGTCGGCGGCCAGCCGCCGGTCCTGTGCGGTCTCCCCGCGCCAGCGCCGCAGCAGCAGTGGCAGCAGCGCGAGCAGCACGAACGCGATGATCGTGAGCAGTCGCAGCAGCAGCGGCCCGAGATGGCCGGTGGTGTAGTCGTGCATGGCGACCCAGCGCGCGCCCAACCCACGGTCGGCGTCGGCGAGGGCGGTGGCTTCGGCGTCGTCCACGCGCACCCGCGCGTCGGTGACGGCCTGGTCCAGCGGCGCGATCCGGGCCAGCGCGGCGGCATGCCGGTCGCGGGCGTCGGCCAGCATGTCGTCGGCGGTCTGTGATTCCGGCCCGCGTCCGGGCACCCCGGTGATCCGGGTCTGCGGGCATTCCGGCGTCGGGTTGTATTCGCAGCGCGCGGTGATCAGGGCCTTGTCGATATCGGCCTGGGCCTGCGCGATCGTCTGGTCCAGCCGCGTGCGGTCGTCGCGGGCCCGGTCCAGATCGGCGCGGGCATCGCGCACCGCCGGGACCGACGCCGCCGAGGCCGCGCCGCGTTCGTCCAGCATCCGGTCGACGGTGCCGCCGAACAACAGCGTCGAGGCGAGTTCGGCCAGCAGCACCCCGGTCACCGCCGCGACGGCCACCCGCCCGATCGAGCCGCGCCGGTCGGCGATCGCGCCCTCGCGCCGCAGCACCGATTCCGGGTCGACCGTGGCCAGCGCCTTGCCGACCGTCCCCGCCAGGACCGCGACGACCACCGCCGCCGCGACCACGCCGGCCACAGACCAGCCCGCAGCCGCCCCGGCCACCGCTGCGACGACTCCGGCCACCACGGCGAACAGCACGACGGCGGCTCCGGTCAGCGCGTAGGCACTGCGTTCCGGGTTGTTTTCGATATCAGGCCGGGCGCCGGACCGATCCCCGCCGAGCCAGGTGAGCATGCCGATGACGGTCATGGGATTCCCACATCCTCTACGTCCGAGTCCTTGTCGCGCTCGGCCCCGATCTCGTGCGCCGGGGCGGTCCGCGCCTGCTCTGGCGGGCGCCCGCGCGTGGCGAAAGTGTCACGGATTCGTTGTCACAGCGTGACAGGCGATCTGCCGATCCACCGAGCGTGGAGCCGGTGATGTGGTCAGCCTCACAAACAGGCCGGGGGCGGTCGTCCGGTGCCGTCCGGGTCCTGACCCGCGGCACCGGACGGATTCGATGCCGCAGGTAGTGGCCCCTGTGCCGAAGACCGCGCTGCCGCAACGGGATCCGGATCCCGCCCGCCGGTGCGGTATCGCGCGCCCGGGTGTGTCGAAAACCACTCCCGCCCGGTTAGCTACAAGTGTGCTGAAGCGCACATCGGACAAAACAGCCCGGACGGTCGGATCATGTTCTGTGCTCGTCACAACCCTGTCGGAAATATCTCACCGGCCGCCGAGCCGGTTAGCCGCACCACGATTGGTTTGCCCGGCTCCGGCGCGGGGAAATCTGCTTCGATGCAGGTGAAAGCGGGTGTTCGAGCGCAACGGGGCGTTCGCTCATCCACCGGGAAGCCCCCTGACAACCCCTCCGACCTGCGCGGAACGGGATCGATCAGTGCCCGGATGCTGCTTTACACTGGACGACGCGCACACGTGGAGGACCTGAATGGAGAAGCCCAGCTAGACCTGGTTATTAGCCGAACCTAAGTTGGTTGGGCTCAGGTCCTGACTTATCGTTTGCTCTTACGCCGGACACAGAACGTTCGGTACCCGAGCGCCCGCACGGACACCCTGATCCGGTGCCGAGGGTAGCGGGCACAACCCCGCGCGGCGGTAAGGAACACGTAAGCGTTCCGTTACCACCGAGCACCCCTACTGCATAACAGGAGCGGGTGGACAACTAGAGACGTGACTGCACCCAGCGGCGAGTGCCGCGAATCGGATACCGGGAACCATCAGCGCGGCTGGCTTCCCGAAGGTACCGGCGCAGTCTTGACGGAGGCGTTCGACAGGCCGTCTTCGACGGCCGCCCGAATCGAGGGCCGACTTTCTTGAAGGCAGAGGCATGACGCAACTTCCTGGCCACAGGTCACCTGGACCCATCGGTCTCTACGACCCGGCGAACGAGCACGACGCGTGTGGCGTCGCATTCGTCGTGGACATGCACGGCCGCCGCAGCCGTGACATCGTCGACAAGGCCATCACCGCCTTGTTGAACCTGGAGCACCGTGGTGCCGCGGGCGCCGAGCCCAACAGTGGTGACGGCGCAGGCATCCTGATCCAGGTGCCGGACCGGTTCTTCCGTGCCGTGGTCGACTTCGAGCTGCCGCCGGAGGGCTCCTACGCCACCGGTATCGCCTTCCTGCCGCAGGCCCGCCGCGAAGCCGCCGTCGCCGCGTACGGCGTGGACAAGATCGTCAAGGAAGAGGGCCTTGCCGTCCTCGGCTGGCGTGAGGTCCCGATCGACGAGTCCTCGCTCGGCGCGCTCTCGCGCGATGCCATGCCGACCTTCCGCCAGATCTTCATCGGTTCCCCCGCCGGCGGCGAGCAGCTGTCCGGGATGGACCTGGAGCGGCGCGCCTACGTCATCCGCAAGCGGGTCGAGCGCGAGCTCGGCAAGGCCGGCGCCGGTGAGGGCGCGGTCGGCCGCGAGTCGGTGTACTTCCCGAGCCTGTCCGGCCAGACCTTCGTCTACAAGGGCATGTTCACCACCCCGCAGCTGCGGGCGTTCTACCTCGACCTGCAGGACGACCGGGTGGAGTCGGCGCTGGGCATCGTGCACTCGCGCTTTTCCACCAACACCTTCCCGTCCTGGCCGCTGGCGCACCCGTTCCGCCGGGTCGCCCACAACGGTGAGATCAACACCGTCAGCGGTAACGAGAACTGGATGCGCGCGCGTGAGGCGCTGCTGCGCTCCGACGTCTTCGGTACCGACTCCGCGGGCAAGAACCGGCTGGAGAAGATCTTCCCGGTCTGCACCCCCGGCGCCAGCGACACCGCCCGCTTCGACGAGGTGCTCGAACTGCTGCACCTGGGTGGGCGCAGCCTGCCGCACGCGGTCCTGATGATGATTCCCGAGGCCTGGGAACGCAACGAGACCATGGACGCCAAGCGGCGCGCCTTCTACGAGTACCACTCGATGCTGATGGAGCCG
Organism: Nocardia cyriacigeorgica GUH-2; assembly: GCF_000284035.1. Lineage (NCBI taxonomy): Bacteria > Bacillati > Actinomycetota > Actinomycetes > Mycobacteriales > Nocardiaceae > Nocardia > Nocardia cyriacigeorgica. Next base: position 56,448 of record NC_016887.1, read on the forward strand.
TGGGACGGCCCGGCCTCGGTGTGTTTCTCCGACGGCACTGTCATCGGTGCGGTGCTCGACCGCAACGGCCTGCGCCCCAGCCGCATCTGGGTCACCGACGACGGCCTGGTCGTCATGGCCTCCGAGGTCGGCGTGCTCGACATCGATCCGGCCAAGGTGATCAAGAAGGTCCGCCTGCAGCCGGGCCGCATGTTCCTGGTCGACACCGCCCAGGGCCGCATCGTCGGCGACGACGAGCTCAAGGATCAGCTCGCCTCCGAGCACCCGTACCAGGAGTGGCTGGACGCGGGCGTGAGCCGGCTGGCCGATCTGCCCGACCGCCCGCACGTGCACATGTCGCACGACCGGGTGCTGATCCGGCAGCAGATCTTCGGCTACACCACCGAGGAACTGAACCTGCTGATCGCGCCGATGGCCAAGACCGGTGGTGAGGCGCTCGGTTCGATGGGCACCGACACCCCGATCGCGGTGCTGTCGAGCCGGTCGCGGCTGCTGTTCGACTACTTCTCCCAGCTGTTCGCGCAGGTCACCAACCCGCCGCTGGACGCGATCCGGGAAGAGGTCGTCACCAGCCTCAAGCGCAACATCGGTCCCGAGGCCGACCTGCTGCATCCGGGTCCGGATTCCTGTAAGCAGATCGCCATCGAGCAGCCGATCCTGGACAACGACGAGCTGGCCAAGCTCGTGCACATCAACGACGACGGCTCGCACCCCGACCTGCGTTCGGTGGTCGTGCGCGGTCTGTACCCGGTCGCCGAGGGCGGCGAGGGGCTGCGCAAGGCGCTGGCCGCCATCAACACCCAGGTCTCGGCCGCGATCGACGGCGGCGCGCGCATCATCGTGCTGTCCGACCGCGAGTCCAACGAGAAGCTGGCGCCGATCCCGTCGCTGCTGCTCACCTCCTCGGTGCATCACCACCTGGTCCGCGAGCGCACCCGCACCATGGTCGGGCTGGTCGTGGAGGCCGGTGACGCCCGCGAGGTGCATCACATGGCGATGCTCGTCGGCTTCGGCGCGGCGGCCATCAACCCGTACATGGCCTTCGAGTCCATCGAGGACATGCTCGAGCGCGGCGCCCTCGAGGTGCCCGGCAGCACCGGCGATCACGCCGCCGATTTCCGCAAGGCCGTGGCCAACTACAACAAGGCCGCCAGCAAGGGTGTGCTGAAGGTGATGTCCAAGATGGGCATCTCCACCCTGGCCTCCTACAACGGCGCCCAGCTGTTCCAGGTCATCGGCCTGGACCAGGGTCTGGTCGACGAGTACTTCACCGGGCTGCGCTCGCACCTGGGCGGTATCGGCCTCGACGACATCGCCGACGAGGTCGCGGCCCGGCACCGGATCGCGTTCCTGGAGAACCGCACCGAGCGCGCGCACCGCGAGCTCGAGGTGGGCGGTGAGTACCAGTGGCGGCGCGAGGGTGAGTACCACCTGTTCAACCCGGACACCGTGTTCAAGCTGCAGCACTCCACCCGCACCGGGCAGTACTCGATCTTCAAGGAGTACACCAAGCTGGTCGACGACCAGTCCGAGCGGCTGGCCTCGCTGCGCGGCCTGTTCAAGTTCAAGTCCGGTGAGCGCGCGCCGATCTCGATCGACGAGGTCGAGCCGGCCAGCGAGATCGTCAAGCGGTTCTCCACCGGCGCGATGAGCTACGGCTCCATCTCCGCCGAATCGCACGAGACCCTCGCCATCGCGATGAACCGGCTCGGTGGCCGCTCCAACTCCGGTGAGGGCGGCGAGCATCCGGCTCGCTTCGAGGTGGAGGAGAACGGCGACTGGCGCCGCAGCGCGATCAAGCAGGTCGCCTCGGGTCGCTTCGGTGTCACCGCGCACTACCTGAGCAACTGCACCGACATCCAGATCAAGATGGCCCAGGGTGCCAAGCCCGGTGAGGGCGGTCAGCTGCCCGCGCACAAGGTGTACCCGTGGGTCGCCGAGGTGCGGCATTCGACGCCGGGCGTCGGCTTGATCTCGCCGCCGCCGCACCACGACATCTACTCGATCGAGGATCTGGCCCAGCTGATCCACGACCTGAAGAACGCGAACCCGCAGGCGCGGATTCACGTGAAACTCGTCGCGGAGCCTGGCGTCGGCACCGTCGCCGCGGGTGTGTCCAAGGCGCACGCCGACGTGGTGCTGATCTCCGGCCACGACGGTGGTACCGGTGCCTCGCCGCTGACCTCGCTCAAGCACGCGGGCGGTCCCTGGGAGCTCGGCCTGGCCGAGACCCAGCAGACGCTGCTGCTCAACGGTCTGCGCGACCGCATCGTGGTGCAGGTCGACGGCCAGATGAAGACCGGCCGCGACGTGATGATCGCCGCGCTGCTCGGCGCCGAGGAGTACGGCTTCGCCACCGCGCCGCTGGTGGTCTCCGGCTGCATCATGATGCGGGTGTGCCACCTCGACACCTGCCCCGTCGGTGTGGCCACGCAGAACCCGATCCTGCGTCAGCGCTTCACCGGTAAGCCCGAATTCGTCGAGAACTTCTTCATGTTCATCGCCGAAGAAGTGCGCGAACTGCTCGCCTCGCTGGGCTTCCGCACCCTGGACGAGGCCATCGGCCGGGTCGACCTGCTCGACACCAGCAAGGCCAAGCAGCACTGGAAGGCCAGCAAGCTGGACCTGTCGCCGATCCTCGACGACGTCGAGACCGCGTTCATGTACCAGGACCGCCGCTGCACCAAGACCCAGGACCACGGGCTGGACAAGGCGCTGGACAACGAGCTCATCGCCCAGTCGGCCGATGCGCTCGAGCGCGGCAAGCCGGTCAAGTTCGAAACCAAGATCACCAACGTCAACCGGACGGTCGGCACCATGCTCGGCCACGAGGTGACCAAGCTCTACGGTGGCGCCGGCCTGCCCGACGACACCATCGACATCACCTTCACCGGTTCGGCGGGCAACAGCTTCGGCGCGTTCGTCCCGGCCGGTATCACCCTGCGGGTGCAGGGCGATGCCAACGACTACGTCGGCAAGGGCCTGTCCGGCGGCCACATCGTGGTCCGCCCTGCGCCCACCGCGCCGCCGGAGTTCGTGGCCGAGGAGAACATCATCGCGGGCAACGTGATCCTGTTCGGCGCCACCAGCGGCCAGGCGTTCATCAACGGCATCGTCGGTGAGCGGTTCGCGGTGCGCAACTCGGGTGCCACCGCGGTGGTCGAGGGCGTCGGCGACCACGGTTGTGAGTACATGACCGGCGGTAAGGTCGTCATCCTCGGTGAGACCGGCCGCAACTTCGGCGCCGGCATGTCGGGTGGTGTGGCGTTCGTCTACAACCCGAACGGCACCTTCGAAGCGAAGGTGAACCCGGACCAGGCCGATGCGATCGAGCCGCTGTCCGGCGACGACTTCACCTGGCTGCGCGACATCATCACGCAGCACCGCGATCAGACCGGATCGGCTGTGGCCGAACGCATTCTGAGTGACTGGTCGCAGCAGGTGAACCACTTTGTGAAGGTTATGCCACGCGAATACAAGAAGGTGCTGCTCGCTATCTCCGAGGCTGAGAAGAGCGGCAAGGACGTGGACGAGGCAATTATGGAGGCTGCTCGTGGGTGACGCGCAGGGATTTTTGAAGCACACCTCGCGTGAGCTGCCCAAGCGGCGTCCGGTGCCGCTGCGGCTGATGGACTGGAAAGAGGTCTACGAGGAGAACTTCTCCCACCAGACCCTCCAGCGTCAGGCCAGCCGGTGCATGGACTGCGGTATTCCGTTCTGTCACAACGGTTGTCCGCTGGGCAACCTGATTCCGGAATGGAACGACCTGGTCTACAAGGACCGCTGGCGCGACGGCATCGACCGGCTGCACGCGACCAACAACTTCCCGGAATTCACCGGGCGGTTGTGCCCGGCGCCGTGTGAGGCGTCGTGCGTGCTCGGGATCAACCAGGACCCGGTGACCATCAAGCAGGTCGAGGTCGAGATCATCGAGAACGCCTTCGACGAGGGCTGGGTCGCCCCGGTGTACCCGACCCGGCTCACCGGTAAGAAGGTCGCCGTCGTCGGTTCCGGCCCGGCCGGCCTGGCCGCCGCCCAGCAGCTGACCCGCGCCGGTCACACCGTGACCGTGTTCGAGCGGGCCGACCGCATCGGTGGTCTGCTGCGCTACGGCATCCCGGAATTCAAGATGGAGAAGCGCTTCATCGACCGCCGCCTGGCGCAGATGGAAGCCGAAGGCACCATCTTCAAGACCGGGGTGAATGTCGGTGTCGACATCACCGCCGACGAACTGCGCGAGCGGTTCGACGCGATCGTGCTGGCCGGCGGCGCCACCCAGGCCCGTGACCTGCCGATCCCCGGCCGTGAACTCGACGGCATCCACCAGGCGATGGAGTTCCTGCCCTGGGCCAACCGGGTACAGCACGGCGATCCGGTCACCGACGCCGAAGGCCTGCCGCCGATCCACGCGCGCGGCAAGAAGGTCGTCATCATCGGCGGTGGCGACACCGGCGCCGACTGCCTCGGCACCTCGCACCGTCAGGGCGCCGAAAGCGTGCACCAGTTCGAGATCATGCCGCGTCCGCCGGAGGAGCGCGCCAGCTCCACCCCGTGGCCGACCTACCCGCTCATGTACCGGGTGTCCTCGGCGCACGAAGAGGGCGGCGAGCGGGTGTTCTCGGTGAACACCGAACGTTTCGTCGGCAAGAACGGCAAGGTCACCGGCCTCGAGGCGCATGAGGTCAAGATGGTCAACGGCCGTTTCGAGAAGGTCGAAGGCACCGACTTCACCCTCGAAGCCGACCTGGTGCTGCTGGCCATGGGCTTCGTCGGCCCCGAGAAGCCGGGCCTGCTCACCGACCTCGGCGTCGGCTACGACCAGCGCGGCAACGTCCAGCGCGACAAGAACTGGGCCACCAACATCCCCGGCGTCTACGTCGCCGGCGATATGGGCCGCGGCCAGTCGCTGATCGTGTGGGCCATCGCCGAAGGCCGCGCCGCCGCGTCCGCGGTGGACAAGTTCCTGGAGGGGGAGACCGCCCTCCCGGCGCCCATCACCCCGACGATGGTCGCCCAGCGCTGAGCTGATCAACCCGAAAGGCGTTGCACCGGAGCTATTCCGGTGCAACGCCTTTTGTCGTATCTGTACATCGTTGCCAGCACGATGTGCTCGCCCGCACACTGTTCGCCATGTCCATGTCGATCCAGATCTACGACGTTCCGGAGCCGGTCTACGACGCGATCGCCGCGCGTGCGGCCGCCCGCGGCCAGTCGATGCAGGACTACTTGCGAGCATTGCTAGAGCGCGAATTCCGCGCGCGCCGAAACGACGATGCATGGGAGACGATGACCGGCCACCGCAGCCTTGGCGTCGATGCGCACGAGATAACCGCGCAGATCCGTGCCGGGCGCGACAGCGCCGAGTAGCCCTCCTTGGAAGCGCAAAGGGTGCGCAGGCGACTTCCGCCTGCGCACCCCTTTATGGTGCTACCTGCTCAGATCAGGGCTGGCCGGTGGCGAAGGCGATCAGCGCGTCCAGGAACGGCTGGCCACCCATCACGTATCCGCCGATCACCGCACCCGCCGGAATGGTGATGATCCACAGGAACGGGACGAAGCAGCCGATCAGAGCGCCGATGGCGATGCCGGGCAGGTTCTTGTTGACCTGCTCCATGAGCCGGTCGTAGGAGCTGATGTCCTTCAGCTCCGCGACGTCCTTCAGCTTCGCGCTGTCCTCGGGCGTCATCGTGGCGGCCAGCGTCACGCTGCGGCCGTCCGCGCTGATCTCCTCGTCGACCGTGATCGGCAGCCCGGCGACCTCCGAACGCAGCGCCACCTGATCGACGGTCGCGCCGGAGTCCGACTTCAGCACCACGGCAGAACCATCCGAGGTCAGCTCGAACTTGCCGCTGTCGACCGACCAGGTGATGGTCTTGTCAGCAGGAGAAACGGTGGTGTTGTAGTTGATTCCGCTCACAACACCGGAAGTCGCGTCCCCCGAAGTCACCACGGCCGGATCATTCGCCACAGCGGGCTGACCATTGGCGGTAGCCGCGGTAATCCCCACCGCGGTGACAGCCATGAAAACGGCAGCAGTGATCTTTCCGAACTTCATTCTTTGAATTCCCTCCGCTTTGTCCGATCCCCTTGAACGGACACCCAGTGACCTTATCGTGTGTAATTCGTTGTGTTGCAAGTGGGTTGGGATATCAGCGAATCGGCTGATTGCTGACTACCCGTGATCGTGCGACGATTCTGGACCTGCTGATCGAATCACCAGCGGTTACAGCGCAATTCACGGATTCGCCCGGAGTGTGCTGGTATCCGTCGCTCGGGGCTGCCCGACGGGGAGATCGTGGGCGATGGATTACGAGTTCCGGTACCCCAGCGTCGCGGGCGCATCCTGACCGGATGCGACGACATCACGTCGAGGAGTCGCGAGAGGCGCAACGACCGCGAGCCCTGCTCAGGTTGACAAATCACCCTAATCTCGCGAGGGTGATGTGCGACGTTGTGGCAGCGGGCGGTCGAAGAGGTATGCGCGGGGGATGGATGCAGATTCCAGACGATGAGGTCCGGCGCCTAGTCGGCCGCAATTCTCGTGAGGTCCGGTGATGGCAGTCCAAGGTTTTTACAATCATTATGACGATCCAGATGAGTTCTGGGATGAAGAGCCGCTCCAACCACTCGACCGCTCGCCCAGAGATCCTGGTTCCGCAGCGATTTCGCTAACTCCGGTGGCAGCGCCGACTCCGGCGTCGAACCCAACTCCCAAACCACCGCGTGATGCGATGTCGCCCGGGTCTTCCTTCGTCACAATGCATCTCGACAACGGATTGCTCCCGGTCCGCGTGGAGCTCAGCCGCCAGTGGAGTCGCTATGTGGAGCCGCAAGATTCCGGGCTCGAGTTGATGCGTGCCTATCAGAACGCAATCGCCCAGCGGATAGCAGAACGATGCGCTACGTCGAGGACTATTCCGACATTGCAGTCCATCTCTGACGGCGCGGTTCCGCCGAGAAGGACCATGCTGATGGTGTTGCTGGAGACCGATAGCTGGGAACAGTACCAGGCGACGACCAGTGCATTGGTGGGCAGAGCCGAGTATCGGGCACACAGCAACGCAATGATCTACGGTGAGCCGGCCGTAGTAATCACCGCCGATAGAGTCCGTCTGGCATCCATCACAGTCCGGCAAGACTGGGCACAGCGGGTCATGCCCGAAGATATCGCCGACCAGATCTTGTGGTGCGCCGAGCAGATTCGTTCTATGCGTCCCAACCTGCGAGCTACCAAAGATTACTCCAGGTACTCCGATGAGGATCTCGAATTCAATCTCGCGCGACACAGTCAGCGACTGTTCGAAGACAGGATCATCTAGATGGCGACACCAAGTTCCGATCAAATTTATGCCGCTCTGGAACAGATGCGGGCTACCGCCAATTTGTGGGAAGTGGCAGCGTCGCACCTTGACAGCGCACTTTCCAAGACTGAGCTGGTGAAGTTCACGAATATTGAGGCAGGCGTTTTCGCTCTATCGTACAACAAGTATTCTCCGACGCCTACGTATGTGGGCGACCGAGCGCGGGAAGGCGCTGCGGCATGCCGGGAAGTCGCGGCGACTCTTCGAGACGTCGCAAATGTTTACGAAGAGGAAGACCGTCGCGGTGAGCACGCACTGCGCGGACTTTACTGACTAAGGGGGAGTAGTGGCGGTACCCGAGAATACGTTACCAGATCTAAATGCCAATATTGATGCGATTCAGAACAACAAGATCGAGATCGATGGACTTCCGCAGAAAGCCAACGATTCGTACGGAGAGTTGGTCAAGTGGATTCGAATCGGCGGCCACATAAGCTCAGGATTGAATCCTTTCGCGCACTGGGGTGTCGAAGAACTGGTCGACGAGATGTGGGAGAATCGGGATAAGGTCACCGAGTCTCTGAAAAGGATCATCGACAAGCTTGCCGAGCTTATAAAAGGTATCGGTGTACCGATTACCTTCATCAACTTTGCCGACGATTGGCGTAATATCGCTGGTGAGTTCACGCATGCCGGAAACGCATTCGGGGCGACTTCGTTGAAGTCTGACTGGCAGGGTATCGCAGCGGACCGTTACCGTGACATGCGCGATATTCAAGAAAAGGCATTCACGGCGATGCCGAAACTGTGCGAACAAGTGGCGCTGAGTCTCGAACAGGTCGCGGTCGATACCCTTGATCTGTATATCGCGATTGCAAAGAACACGCTGGACCTTGTTCACAATACAAAGCAAGCTCTGGCCGATATTGCGGAGAAGGGGCCGCTGGCCATCCTCGAGGCCGGCAACTTGGTTGAGGTTGTTCAAGGATTGGAGACCTTTATCTTCGACAATGTAACTAAAGTCGCGGAAACCGCGCAAAAACAGATGATCGAAGGTAATAGAATTGCGCAGGCCACTTCGGTGCAGGATGGAATTCCGAATAATAAGTGGCCGCCAGCGGTGACAAATCGGGTGGTCGATAATGGTGTAGTTGTCAACCCGGGTGAAGAGTACAGTGACGGCACCGTGACTGACGGGAATAATAAATGGTCGGTGAAGACCGATGTGGTGACCCAATGAGGAGGTTGCTGAAGCATCTCATCGTCGGGGCGATGGTTCCCGCATTGGCGGCTTGCTCTGGGGCAAGTATAGGAAACTCCGATTTGACGCCAGAACCCAGTGTGGCTACGTCGACTACAAGCAGCATTGCGCGGATTGATCGCACGGTGCGGGACCTTTGTAAACCGTTGCTCGAGTTTTTCGAAAATGAGTTGCGTCTGGTGAACGTGAAGTTCGGGCCAGAGGATAACCTGAATGCACCGTATGGAACATTCGGTTCCTGTTCAATAGTCGGTAGAGAGTCGCAGAATGGTTTCGCGCAGGTGTATGAGGGGGGTGGTCAGGAGGCATCATTCCTCGAGTCGGTGGGATTCAAGCGAATGGGTGGATACTCGGCGGATGTCTGGTTGCTGGATAAACGTCCTCGCAGGATCGAGGTATCAGTCCGTGTCGGGGACTGGATAGGCTCATTGAGGATTCACGCTGAATTGGCGTATACGGCTACTGGAAAACTAGACATCACCGATAAGATCGTCGACGACTCGGTGGAATTCATGATAAGGATCACACGCGAAATTCAGCAATGAGATCATTTCAAGCGCGGTGATTCGATTAACCCGCACTGCGCAGGTGGGCCTGCCCAGAAAAACATCCCTATGACAAGGTCTCATAGAGCACGGTAATTGTGCGGGATAGTGGTTGTCGCCGCGGGTTGTCGGGGAGCTATGGAGGCCGGTAGGGTTGCGGTAATCGCAGGGGGCGGGGGAGCCGGTCCGGTCTCGGCGAAAGTGTGGATGCTGGCGCCGGAGGATCTTGTGGTGATTGCACGGGCTGTTCGGGTGGGGTTGCTCGGGGTCGGGGCGGTGCTTGTTGCTGCGGGGTGTTCCTCGGCTACCGATGGGCAGGCTACGCCGGAAGGGGCTTCGGGGCAGGGGGCGGCGGCTGCGTCGACCACACCGTCGTTAGCGGCGGAGGCGCCGTCGGGGTTTGATCCCTGTACTGATATTCCGGCGTCGATCATCAAAGAAGAGGACATGCGGGCGGATTCGCCCGAGCATGGGAACGCCGACTACGACGGGTCACGCGGGATCAAGTGGCGTGGATGCGGATGGGCAGTGCCCGACGGTTACGCGGTTGGCATCACGACGACCAACTTGACTGTCGACATGGTTCGCGACAACAAAGAGTTCACGGTCCGCTGGGAGGACAGGATAGGTGGACGGCGGGCAGTCGCCATCAACACGGCTGACGAGAAGGATCCTCGGGCAAGCTGCACTCTGAATGTCGAGATGAAGGGTGGGAGCTTGGAGTTCTCGATGGACAACCCCGCGTCGCGGGATAAGACCGGGCACATGGACACATGTGAATTGGCTCGTGGCTTGGCGGAGAAGGTGGTGCCGCATGTGCCTGACGATGCCTGATCGGGATCGAACAATCATTCAGATACGGTGGTTCGAGGGGAGGAAGCGATGAGTGGTGACGAGCCGCCGCGGCCGCTGGAGGGTTTGATCACCGAGGTTAGGGAGGGCCGGTTGTCGGTGAACTTCGGTGCTGGTTCCCCAGATGCGGTGCGGGTCAACGCCGAGGAGTTCGTCTATATCGACCGCGACTGCGAGGGATTCAAGCTCCTCATTCAACAGCTTCAGCGCACAGCCCGAGAGGTTGCCCAGCGCGAGAAGTGGGATCTGGGTGAGGCACATCCGGATCTGGGTTCGGCTCGAACCCTGGTGTCCCGCTACCGGTCCAAGGCCGAGGGCGCCGAGGACAAGAACAGCGTCCACGAAATCCTCGAGGAGCACTACCGCATCGTCGAAGACATCCAGACCCTCCACCGCGAGATCGCACAGCGCTACCTCGAGACCGACGAGGGTTTCGCGTCGAGGTACAACGAGCTGACGGCGACGCTGCCGCCACCTGGGCCGCTGACGTTGCCGCCCGGTCCGAACGTCTTCGGCGGGTAAGAGCAGGCGCGAGATGACCATTCAGAACGAGGGCTCGAAGATCACGGATGCGACCAAGGAGAAGCCTGAGGGCTTTTCGCATTCGGAGATCGTTGACGCGTTCAACCCGCTGGCTCCCGGCGACAATGCTCAGCGTGCGGCTGATCAGCTCGGCGATATCGCAGCGAAATGGACCGATGGCGTGACGGTGTTCGCGGCGCGGATCCGGCGATCGAGTGCGGCGGCCTGGGATGGGCCTGCGGCAGAGAAGTCCAGAGAGGCCATCGGCAACTACGCGACGCGGGCCGAGGACTTCACCGATGCGCTCAACGCGCTGGCGGTGCGGGTCGACGGCACGGTGACCGCGATCTTGCGGACACAGCGGAATCTGCCGGAAGTGATCGAGAAGAAGTCGCCCTGGAATCCGCGGTCGTGGCCGATCGTGGGATCGAACAACGAGGATAAGCGCAACGATGCCGAAGCCTCGGCGCGTCAGGTGATGGGTGATGAGTACGTGACGCCGTTCGTGCAGGCCGACTCGCAGATTCCGGTGCTGCCGGTGCCGGTGAGCCCGACGGCACCATTGCACGGCCCGATCGAACCGGGTGAGGTCAAGCCGGGCGGCGAGAACGGTGGCGGCGGTACCGGTGGTGGCGGTACTGGTGGCGGTGGCGGCACCGGCGGCGGTACCGGCGAAACTGGCGAGCCGGAAGAACCGACCGAGGAAGGTACCGGCGAGGAGATCCCCGAACAGCAGGGTTCGGGCGAAGACCAGTCGAGCTGGGGCGACGACTCGACCAGCGGGCAGGATACGACGCCGAGCGCGGCGACCACCCCTGCCGGTGCCGAAACACCGAGCACAGTGCCCAGTTCCACCACACCGGCCGGGACGGTCCCCGGCTCGTCCGGTGGCGGCGCTGGAACTGGAATCGGTGCAGGTGGTGGCGCCGGTGGCACGGGCGGTGGCGTCGGAGGCGGTGGTGTGGCGGCACCGGGCCGCAGTATTGCTGGCACGCCCGGCGCGGGCGCTGTTCCCGGCATGGGTGCGGCCGGCCCAGCCGCTGCTGCGGCGGCCGCCGGACGCGCGGGTATGCCGGGGATGATGTCGCCGGGTGCGGCCGGTCGAGGCGGGCAAGGGCAGGACGACGAGGAACACAAACTGCCCGACTACCTGGTCAACGCCGAGAATGCCGCTGAACTGCTGGGCGAACAACCGCGAACCGTCCCAGGTGGCGTGATCGGCGGGGACATCCCGGCTGCCCGGCCCCCGGAACAGTCCGGGTAGCACGCATCACCCAGTTGCCCGCACCCGGTGCGGGCCGATGCCGCGCGCACCGGGCACGATCGACCAGAAGACGAGGGACGAGTACTCATGACCGAATGGACTTGGGATCCAGATGATTTCGCCGCGCTATGGTATCGCGACGGAATCGATCGATTCCCGCGTCCATTGCACTATCAGAGCAAGTACAAGACGGTGGGACCGTTCGAGGAACATGCGGCGCGGGTGCGGTCGCGGCTCGATCGGGACGAACTGGAACTGATCCGGCTCGCCTTCCGCACTCTCATCGACTCCGAGCTGCGCATTCACATCCTGGGCAGCTCGACTGCGACCGACCGTGGTGGAGTGCGTGAATACCGGATCGTCGGTGCCCGCGCCGGGCAACACGCAATGGTGCTCGCGCAAGCCGCGATCGACGGCGTCGACGGGCCGATCCGGGGTCGGCTGTTCCGCGCCGAACAGCTGCCGAACCGGCTCGTGGCCCTGCTCCCACGATGCGATCCGGGCCGCGCCGAGCCCGGCACGTTCCACATCCGGGACCTGGAGGACCGGGAGCAGGGATTCACCCACCGCGGGCCGCGCGAGCAGTACGAACGTGTGGCGTTGCGGCCGGCCGACGGCGGTGGGAACGCCGGACTGCTGGTCGGGTCGATCCTGGACCGCCCGGCGCCCTGGTACGCCATGCAGTGGTACGACATCACGAACGACGGTCGTTACCTGGAACATCGCACCCGCGAACATATTTCGGTGCGGCCTGCCACGGGTCAAGGCATCGCCGCGTGTTTCAGCGAATGGATCGACAAGGCTCTCGCCCGTATCCGCGACGAAGACGGCGAACGCTGGTAGCGGAAGGCAGTTCCGTCTGCATGACTGCGCGATCACGGCCCGAGATACAGAGACTCGCACGGGAGGCGCGGCGCATCTGACGTGCCGTTGGAAATCACCGCTACCGCATCGGGGTGGTAACGGGAGCGCCACTCCAGGATGAAGCGATGGGCCGCGGTGCGGCAGGCAATGTACTCGAAGCGCCGGCCGTGCAGGAAGATACTGAGCCGCAGGTCCGGTTCGGCTGGGCGCGGCGATTCCGCTGCGGTCACCCCGGCACACCCTTTTGTTCCGGTCGAAGGAGTTCGCTGGTGCTCACGACCGACGACCTCCCCACCCCGCGTGCGCGCCGGCGCACGCTCGAATCGACGCGACAATCGCCTGGCCGGACGGGCGGAAGGCGCAGCGCGGCGGCTGAATCCAGCGTCGAAAGCGCGCGCCGCGATCGGTCGGGGACGGTAGGGCGATGGTGCCGCCGGTGCGAACCACCGATACGTCGATGCGGAACAATTCGGCGAACAACGCTGTCTCATCCGGAAGGTCCGGCCGAACCAGATATGACCAGCGGTTCGACCGCAGATGCGAAATGATCGGACCGGTTTCCGCTCCGCGATTACGCAGGTGGACGCGCACGCGCTGACCCAGATGCGCGGGCATCATCACGGCCCAGACATGGTCGGCAGGCATGACGATGCGCCCGATCTCGGGCGGATCGATGGTGGCCGGCAGATCGCAGACCTTCCGGTAGAACAGGCAGCGGGTGAAGGGCGTATCACCGAACGGAACATGCTCCATCGCAGCACCTTTGGTGAGTTCGAGTGGATTGGGTGCGCCCGGTCCCGGTGGTGAGGAAGGGGCACCGGGAAGGAGTCGTGCACGGGGGCTCGTAGGGGCGGCTCCTGCTCCGGGCGCGAAACCAGAACAGCAGGCCCACGACTGGGTCGTAAAGCCAAAATGGGTTTCTCATCAGGAATTGGTCAAACGGCCTGCGCTGGACTCTCCGAGGTGGGACAGTTGCTGTCAGCTTCGACCCAGGCGTCATCCGAATCAGAGGAAGGCAGCATGTCAGAAACGGGCAGCACACTCCCACGTCGGCAGCTCGGGCGGTACCTGCGCGACCTGCGGACACAAACGGGTATGACCATCCCGCAGGTAGCGAAGCTGATCGAACGAAGCCCCAGCACCCTCCAGAGACTGGAAAAGGGCGAATCCGGGCGTATCCGGATGGTTGACATCCGGGAGCTGTGCAAGGTCCTGGACGCGGACGAAACGATGACCGCCGCGCTTATCGGGCTGGCACAGCAAGCCAACGTCAAGTGCTGGTGGCATGAGTTCGGAAACCTGATCCCCAACGACTTCGACGTCTATTTGGGCCTCGAGTCCGCTGCGGTGCAGTTGAACTCGTACTCGCCGGATGCGGTTATCGGACTGCTACAGCATCCTGACTACGCGCGCGTGCTCATTCGTGCTGTTCATCCGGATATCAGCGCAGAAGAGCTGGACCAACGGATCTACCTGAAGCAGCGACGGCAGACTTTGATTACGCGCAAACGTGGAGCCGCGAGGCCCGAGGTCGTCCTGGGGGAGGCAGCACTTCGTCGCGTTGTCGGCAGCGGGAAGGTCATGGCCCGGCAGTTGAAGCATCTCGCGGATATCGGAACCCTGCCCAATGTCTCGATCAGGGTGTTGCCGTTCTCGGCGGGAATTCCGCTGGGTGATCCGCTCGGATTGTTCACGATCTTGAGTTTCGGGACCGACGCGAAGGGACAAGACGTCGAACCTCCAGTCGTGTACCTGGAGAACTTCACCGGCGATATGTACCTGGAGAAGCCGGCCGATGTTCAGCGCTACTATGAGGCGCATAAAGCACTCCAGCACGCGGCGCTGGACGAGAAGGCGAGTAGGGACCTGTTTCGGCAGGTAGCGAGGGAGCACTGCGCGTGACCGATGAGAACGACCCAGACCTAGCCGGCGCCCAGTGGTTCACGAGCACACGTACGTCCGGCGGGAAGGACTGCGTCGAGGTCGCTCATCTGCGCAACGGCCTGGTCGGCGTCCGCGACTCCAAGAACCCCACCGGTCCGGCCCTCGTTTTCACGCCGAGCCAATGGGATGCGTTCACCGCTGTCGTATCCAACGGGGAATTCGTCTGATTCCTGAACCACACAGGGCGTTGCACCGGCTTTGCGCCGTGCAACGCCCTGCGTGATCAGCTGCCCGCGAAGGGGCGGCGTAGTAATGGGTTACGGAATGAGCTGCGGGTTCAGGGTGACTGCGGCCGCCCCGATGCCGGCGCCGACCAATCCGCCGATCCCCGCGGCGGGCAGTCCGGCGATGCCCGCGCCGATCGCGGCACCGATGGCCACACCGGCAATGGCGCCGACGGCGATCGACGGAGCGGCGATCGCGGCCTCGGCCGCCAAGCCCGCGATGAAGATCGGAACGTCGATGATGCAGCCGGTGGTCACGCAGCCGACCAGCGAGCTGATCAGCACACCGGCGGCGACCGTGCCGATTCCGATCAGGAAGCCGGCGCCCGCACCGATGACACCACCGACCACAGCGCCGGGGACCGCGCCGACGACTGCCGCCGGGATCCCGGCCGCCGCCGCTCCGATTCCGGCTCCGGCCAGCGCACCCTGAGTCACCTTGTCCGGAGTGGCGACCGGGGCTGCGATGGAAATGACCGCCTCTTCCGGAGTTGCGACGCTCCGGAAGGACACCGGTCGGTTATCGACCCTGACATTGTTCTGCTCATCGACGGTTACCGTGTGCCCGTCGATCGTCATGGTCCGATCGTCGATGAAGACGATCTGATGCCCGTCGTAGGACGCGGTGCGCTCGACCGCGGCCGGCGCCGCGACAGGAGCCGCCGACGCGACATCCGCGACGGTGACAGCGACAGCCAACGGGAGCGCACAGGCGACAAGCGCTCGGCTGAAGATTCTGGTGGTGCGACGAAGAGCCACATTCCCCCCTCGGTAATGACATTTCATTAGGACGTGATCATTGAATATCAGCGGAAATCGGCCAGGCAAATATCGTGACGCGACCGACTGTGCGGCAAGTATGTGATGCAGTGCATATGCTCGAGGTCCGCGGGCAGTGACGCCGCGAAGCATTCGAGGAGTGGTCGCCGGTGTGGCGGCATTCGTCATGGTGTCGACTGTCGCGGGGTGCTCATCGGATGAGGATGAGGCTCGCAGCCTGGTCGAATGCCGGCGTCGTCTTCCCAGATGAGATCGACGTCCTATGGACGTGGACCGATAACGCCTTTCGTGAGGCGTCCTCGGCGGTAGTCGTCGATATTCCCGCCGACTCGGTCGGTGAATTCGCGCGGCTGTCCGGTCTCAGCCGGTTCGGGCCCGGAGTTCCTTGGTGATCGCGGATCGCCGCACGCTGAGGTGGCAAACGGCTGAGTGTTGAGTGATACCAGGTGATACCATTTTCGTATGGCTATGACCCTGCGGTTGTCGGATGAGCAGGCTGCGGCGCTGCGGCGCCGCGCCGAGGCCGAGCACACGTCGATGCAGCAAGTCGCTTTGGCGGCGATCGACAACTATGTCAATCAGCCGACTGGGCAGGGTCGGCGCCGGGCCGTTCCAGTGGACGAGCTACTGGCCGCATTCGGGGATCTACCACCGATGAATCTCGATCGGTTCCGGGCAGACCAAGACGAGCACATTGATGACACGGCTCGATTCGATGCGTACCTGCGGGGACAGGACGTCGGTGAATCCGAGTGACTGCACGCCATCTGCGTGGTCTCGCTGACACCAACATCCTGATCTATCTCGAGCGCCTGCCACGGGAGAGCCTTCCCGGTGAACTGCTCACCAGCGCTGTCACGTTGGCAGAGCTGTCTGCGGGTGTACACCAGACCGACGACGCCCTCGAGCGGGCACAGCGTATCGTCCGATTGCAGCGGACCGAGGCGATGTTCGACCCTCTTCCGTTCGATGCGGTTGCGGCGCGTCATTACGGGCTGATTGCTGCCGGCGTCATCGCGAACGGCCGAAAGCCACGGCGCCGTGAAGCGGATTTGATGATCGCAGCGGTAGCCGCCGCCCATCGGCTTCCGCTCTTCACGACCAATCCGGACGATTTCAAGGGCGCCGACGCCACGATTACAGTCGTCGCGGTACCACGCCCACAGGATTAGCGACCTGGTGGCCGACCGCGGCGCCCACCGGCGGGCTCGGTCGTGCCCGCTTCGCGCCGCAGATCCCCATGCGGCACAGTATGGGTGTGCAGTTGATTCTGGTTCGTCATGCCCAGCCCGTTCGGATCGAGCAGGTGGAGGGGGCGGCGGATCCTGGGCTGGCGGGGGTTGGGGTGGAGCAGGCGGAGCGGGTGCCTGCGGCGTTGGGGCATCACCGGGTCGCTCGGGTGGTGAGTAGTCCGCAGCGGCGGGCTCGGGAGACGGCGGGGCCGACGGCGGCGAAGCTGGGGCTCGAGGTGGAGGTGCTGGACGGGCTGGCCGAATACGACCGGGACCTGCCCGCCTATATTCCGATCGAGGACGCCAAGGTGGAGTTCCGGGCGGAATACGATCGGATCAAGGCGGGGCATCTGCCGTCGGTGATCGATGAGCCGGCGTTCAAGTCGCGGGTGCTCGACACGATCACCGATATCGCGGTGCGCGCCGACCACACCGACACCGTGGTCGCGTTCGCACACGGTGGGGTGATCAATATCCTGCTCCAGGACATTCTCGGCCTGGCACGGCCGTTGACCTTCCCGATCGATTACTGCTCGATCACTCGAATCCTGTTCTCCCGCACCGGGCGGCGCACGGCGGCGACGATCAACGAGAACGGGCACGTCTGGGAATTGTTGCCGCGCAATATAAGCGCCTGAACGGTTCTCCGGTCCGGCGACCGATCCTGTCCGAGAATCTATTCGCCCACCTCTGAGCGACAACCGGCGCGACTGTCGCTCGGAGCCGGGCCGAACACGACATCAGCCGACTGGCCGGGCCGATGTTCGGCGAGCGGCACCGCGCCCGATTCCCAGCAGACTGCCAGCTCGGTCCCACCGCCGTCCCAGCGACGGCGACTTTCCTGGAATCCGTGCACCGCACACGCGGTACATGTTCCGGGAGAAAGGGATCGACCTTGCAATCCACGAAACTGTCTTCGGCTCGGCGGATCGGCCTGCGGGTCGCGGTAGCGGGTGCGCTCGCCGCGGTACCGGTGGCGGCGGTGGCGGCTACCGCGTCGGCGCAGGCGCCTGCCGCGGCCACCACACAGGTCGCCGCCCCCGCCGCGGCGAGCGCCGATGAGGTGAGTCGTCCCGGGCTGCACCTCGGGGAGCACCACGACGGTGAGCGTCGCCTGTACCTGGAGGACCACCGTCCCGATGGGCCCGGCCCGGTCGGCCCCGGCCCGCGCATCCTGCATCGAGTCCTGCCGGGCGGCACCGGCTCCTTCGGCAGCAGTTAGCGGACGCGGCCGGGCATAACGCACCGACAGCGCGCGGCTGTGCGGCCCGCTGCGTCCGGCCCGCAAACGACTACGGCCACCCTTCCCGGTAACTACCGGGTGGGTGGCCGTAGTCGGAAAATCCTGATCAGGCCATGCGCGCGAACCAGTTGTGCATCCAGGAGATGGCGGTCTGCCCGCCGCCCACCTGGTAGGTGCCGTAGCTGGTGTGGGCGTGCGAGCCGTAGAAGTCCTCCAGCTCCTTGATCCGCTGCTGGTTGGCCGATTCGGAGAGCTGGGCCTGCAACGTCGGGATGCCGCCGTGGGCCATCAGGTCGTTGATGATGGCACCGGCTTCGAGCTGGTAGCGCCACATGTTGGCGGGGTTGGCGTCGGAGCTCTGCGCCAGGAAGCCGGCGAAGCGGGTGACGAAATCATCCGAGGCGGTCGCGCAGTAGAGGTCGTCGACGGCGCAGATGGTGCGCACCCGGTCGTGGATCCAGCCGAAGCCGCCGACTCGCGGCCCGCCGCCGCCCGCGCCGCCCGCGTGCGGGCCGACCTGGATGTCGTTGGGCGAACGCCGCGGGTCCGAGATCAGGCCGACGCCGGCGATGCGGCTCGGCGGCACCACACCGACTCCGGTGCCGATCTCCGCGGCGAGATCGCCTGCGGCGTCGGCGCCCTGGCTGTAGCCGAGCAGGCCGATCTTGGTGGCACCGCACCGCTGCGCCATCGCGCCGACGAGGCCGCGCGCCTTGTCGGTGGCTTCGCGCTTGGACGCGCCGTAGACGTCGCCTTCCCAGGGGAACGCGGTGGCGGCGTAGGTGACGTAATCGACCTTGGTCTCCGAGCCGAGCCCGTTCGTCACGCCGGACAGCATGCCGGGCTGTGGCTTCTTGTCGTGGCCGGTTTCCCAGGTTCCGGGGATCGCCACCACGTACAGACTCGGGCATCCGGGCGCCGCCGTTGCCACGGCGTTACCTCCGACAACCAACCCGGATGCGATCGCCACGCACGCGCCGAGTGCCGCGGCAACCTTCTTGAACTGCATACTGCTCCAGTCAACCCATCGCCCCTGTTGAGGGCGTTCCCGTACACGCTGTCGCTACGATGCTGAACTCGGCGGATGTCGCACCGGTGCACATGAAATGAACACCATTCCATCTGCCGAGTGCGCACACCCGGATAACATCCGGGGCCCCGACGCACACACCGCGAATAACAATAGGGCTACAGCCGAATCGCCGCCAACCGAATGCGATCGGATGTCCGGTTTCCTCTAACCGACGGTGCCGCGCCGCCGGTCGAGACGCCTTCGCCCCCCGCGCACGCGGAAGAGCTCAGTGATTCTGCGGCGGGTGCTGGCCACCCTGCGGCGGGTAGGGGTTCTGCCCCTGCTGCGGGAACTGCTGTTGCGGCGGGTACGGGTTGTTCGGGTCCTGCGGGAACTGCCCCTGCGGCGGGATCTGGCCCTGCGGCGGCTGGTTGTTCTTCTTGCGCTTCATGAGCAGCACGACGGCCACGACGATGGCGAGGATGGCGACGACGCAGATGAGCCCGATGATCACGCCACCCTTGCCCTTTTTGCCCTTCTTGCTCCTCGCGGCTTCCAGATCGATGGCCGAGGCCAACACATCCTGGCTCGCCCAGGCCGAGGGGTCGAGGTTGGTGGCGCTGGTCAGCAGGTCGAGGTAGTACAACGAGGTCCCCTATCCGAATAATGTCGGCCGCCTCCTCCTGGCGAGCCGGATCCTCCACACTATTGCCCGGGGGCCGCGCGCGCGAAACATCCACCGGAAGAGACCGATTCAACGCGGTTTGACCAGCGGGAACGGCAGCGTCTCGCGGATGCTGCGGCCGGTGATCAGCATGACGATGCGGTCGACGCCCATACCGAGTCCGCCGGTGGGCGGCATGGCGTGTTCGAGGGCTTGCAGGAAGTCTTCATCGAGCTCCATTGCCTCCGGGTCGCCGCCCGCCGCCAGCATGGACTGTTCGGTGAGCCGGCGCCGTTGTTCGACCGGGTCGGTGAGTTCGCTGTAGGCGGTGCCCAATTCGACGCCCCAGGCCACCAGGTCCCAGCGTTCGGCGACGCCGGCGATGCGGCGGTGGCTGCGGGTCAGCGGGGAGACGGAGGTGGGGAAGTCGATGTAGAAGGTGGGTTCCGCGGTGCGGTCCTCGACCAGGTGCTCGTACATCTCCAGCACGATCTGGCCCGCGTCCCAGGCGTGCTGGTACGGGATGGCGTTGGCGTCGCACAACTCTCGCAGCCGGGTCACGTCGGTGCGCGGGGTGATCTCGGTGCCGATGGCCTGCGAGATGGCTCCGTGCACGGTCTTGACCGGCCATTCACCGGAGATGTCCACGGCCTCGAAGGTGCCGTCGCCTTTGGGCCGCATGGCGACCATCGCGCCGTTGGCGGCCAGCGCCGCGTTCTGGATCAGCTGACGGCACAGGTGCATCATCCGCTCGTAATCGCTGTGCGCCTCGTAGGCCTCCAGAATGGTGAACTCCGGGTTGTGGCTGAAGTCCACGCCCTCGTTGCGGAAGGTGCGGCCCAACTCGAACACCTTCTCCACCCCGCCCACGCACAGCCGTTTCAGGTACAGCTCGGGGGCGATGCGCAGGTACAGGTCCAGGTCGTAGGCGTCGATGTGGGTGCGGAACGGGGTGGCGTTGGCACCGCCGTGCACCTGCTGCAGGATCGGCGTCTCGACCTCGATGTAGCCCCAGTCGGTGAGCGAATCCCGCAGCGACCGCACCACCGCACTGCGCTTGGCCAGCACATCGCGGGTCTCCGGGTTGATCATCATGTCGACGTAGCGCTGGCGGACCCGCGCCTCCGGATCGGCCAGGCCCTTCCACTTGTCCGGCAGCGGGTGTAGGCATTTGCCCAGCATCCGCCAGTCCGCGACCAGCAGCGACAGCTCACCGCGCCGGCTGCGCCCGATCCGTCCGCTGACCTCGATCAGATCGCCGAGGTCGAAGAACTCATTGAACTCCGCGCACCGCTTGGCGCCGAGGCGTTCCCGGTCGAGCACCAGCTGGATGTCGTCGGACCAGTCGCGCACCACCGCGAACACCACGCCGCCGTAGTCGCGGATGCGCAGCAGGCGACCGCACACGCGCACCGTGGTCCCGCGCGGTGACCGGCGTGCCGCCGCGACGGTGTGCGTCGGCGGATACGCCACCGGGTAGGCGTCGATGCCGGTGGCGGCCAGTCGATCCAGCTTGTTCATCCGCACCCGCACCTGCTCGGGCCTGCGGGCCAGCTGGAGTTCGGCCTCGGATTCGGGCGGTTCGGGCGGGCTGCCGTCGGCGTGCAGGCCGGTGATGGCCGGCGGGACGGCGCTGTGGCGTCCGGTGTGGGTGGCGGGGTCGGGTTCGGCGCCGAACCGCGGCAGGAAGCCTTCGGCCAGGCCGCTGGCCATCGCCACCCGCGGCAGCTGCCTGCGCTCCTCGAACAGGAAGAACCGCGGCACCCAGATCGGCTGATACTTCACATTCGACCGGTACAGCGCCTCGAGCTGCCACCACCGGGAGAAGAACAGCAGCACCCCGCGCCAGGCCCGCAGGATCGGCCCGGCGCCGATGCGCCCGCCCTCCTCGAACACCGAACGAAACACCGCGAAGTTCAGCGAGATCCTGGTGATGCCGTACTGGTCGGAGGTGAGCGCGAGCTGGGAGATCATCAACTCCATCACGCCGTTGGGGCCGAGCGGGTCGCGTCGCATCAACTCCAGCGACACTCCGGTGCGGCCCCACGGCACCATCGACAGCATGGCCAGCACCCGGTCGTCGGAGTCGACGGCCTCCACCAGCAGGCAGTCGCCGTCGAGCGGGTCGCCGAGGCGGCCCAGCGCCATCGAGAAGCCGCGCTCGTTCTCGGTGTCGCGCCAGGCCTCGGCCCGTGCCACGATCTGCCTGAATTCGTCGGCGGGGATATCGCTGTGGCGCCGGATCCGCACTCCCATGCCTTGCCTGCGCAACCGGTTGACGGCTTGGCGGACCGGCTTCATCTCGGCGCCGGCCAGGGAGAAGTTCCTGGTGTCGAGCACGGCCTCGTCGCCGAGTCGGAGCACCGACAGCCCGGCCCTGCGGTAGGCGGTCGCTCCGAGTTCGCTCGCGCCCATCACCGCGGGCGCCCAGCCGAATTGGTCGGCCAGCCGCAGCCAGGCGTCGATCGCCTGCGGCCACGCTTCCTTGATGCCGATCGGGTCGCCGCTGGCCAGGCAGACGCCGAGTTCCACCCGGTAGGTGATGGCGGCCTTACCGCTCGGCGCGAACACCACCGCCTTGTCGCGGCGGGTGGCGAAATAGCCGAGCGAATCCTCCACATCGGAGCGGGCCAGCAGTCCGCGCAGCGCGGATTCGTCGAGCCCGGTCATGGCGTTGTCGGCGCGCTGGGAGCGCAGCAGCACCATGAAGGCACTGAGCAGCGCGACCGCCCCGAACAGGCCGAGCAGGAAGTTCACGAAATGGTGTGGCGAACCGTCGAACTGTTCGTTCTCCACCAGGATCGCGCCGGTCACCCGGTACACCGCCCACAGCGGGCGCTGCGCCCCCGCGGGCAGCGAGCCGGGGAACATCTCCACCAGGCCCCAGCCGAGCAGGCAGCCGAGGGCCGCCCCGCCCACCAAGGCCAGCAGGGCTTTTCGGCCCGCACCGCGGCGGACCCGGGTGTAGAACTCGGGCCAGGCGGCGATGAGCACACCGATCACCGCCACATGCACCACCGCCGCGACCAGAGCGTGCACATCGCGATCGGCGATGAAGGTCAGGACGTTGTCGAGCACCCAGGTCACCAGGTAGATGACCAGCAACCACCATGCGATGCGTTTACGCCCGGCCGTCGCGGCCGCCAGCAGTCCGACCACCAGCGCCCACACCAGGCTGGTGTCGGGGGCGTCGAAGTAGTAGTCGTCGATGTAGTGGCGGGGTGCGTGGGTGAGGTAGCGCAGTGCGGGCGACAGGCTCCACAGCAGACAGGCCACCGCGAACACACCGAGCACCAGCCCGGTGTAATGCGGGACCTCGGACAGCCGCCCGCGCCCACGATGCGGTACCGGCGCAGCGGGTCTGCTCGCGGATAGCTCGGTGGTCGTGCGTAGGTCGTCTGGCGCGGAAGTCACCGATCCAGTGTGACCGTTGGGGTGGATTTGCCGGTCGTTTGTCACGGCGTGTTCGCGACCCCTTTGCGACGTCACAGAAATGGCCGAACAGTGCCGGATGCTGGGCCGCTGCGGTGTCCGGCGGCCCGGGGGAGTAAGTATTTAGATCATGTCGGAACCAGTCGATGTGCCGATCGATGACGATGCCATTCGGCTCGGCCAGTTTCTCAAATTGGCCAATCTGATCGATTCCGGTTCGGAAGCCAAGACGGTGATCGCCGCGGGTCTGGTGCGGGTGAACGACGAGGTCGAACTACGACGCGGACGGCAGTTGCACGTCGGCGATGTGGTCGCCCTCGCCGGTCACCAGGCACGGGTCGCGGGGTAACCGAGTCTTTCAGTCCTCGGCGCGCACCACGACGCCGTCGTGATCGCTGTAGAGCATGTCGCCGGGGACGAAGGTGACCCCGCCGAACTCCACCGGCACGTCCTTGTCGCCGGAGCCGGTCTGGGTGCTCTTGCGCGGGTTGGTGCCCAGCGCCTTGATGCCGATGTCGAGGGTGCGCAGGATCGCCGAATCGCGCACCGCGCCGTTGACGATGACGCCGGCCCAGCCGTTGTCCACGCCGCGCCCGGCGATGATGTCGCCGACCAGGGCGGTGTGCACGCTGGCGCCGCCGTCCACGACGAGCACCTTGCCCTCGCCCGGTTCGCTCAGCGTCTGCTTGACCAGCAGATTGTCCTGGAAGCAGCGGATGGTGGTGATCCGGCCGGAGAATGCCGCGCGGCCGCCGAACTGGATGAATTGGGTATCACAGCTGCGAATCTCGGGGCCGATCTCGTCGGCCAGGTCCGCGGTTGCCACAACATCTGTCGGTTCGGTCATGGCCCTCAGCTTAAAGGTGGCCGAGTTTCACCCCGAACGGACCGCTCGGTCTGGAGCCGGTTCGTTCCAGGGGGCATGACAGTTATCGGTGTCCGTAGCGCAGTTCGTACATCTCGCGATCGTGCTCGGAGATCTTGCCGTGATCGACCAGGCCCGGATCGAGCCCGTGCTGCACCAGCCGGTACCGGCGCCACACATAGCTGAGCGCGACGGTGAAGATGATCAGCGGCACGATCATCATCACGATCAGCCCGATTTTGAGCGGCAGCGGCCCGGGGAACAGCAGCACCAGCGCGAAGAACGGGATGATCGGCCCGATGAACCTGACGAGGTAGCGTTCCATGGCCCCGTGCCCGACCAGGTCGTGGATCACCCACTCGTGCAGGTCCGCGGGGAGTTCGCGGCCCAGATCATAGGCGATGCGCTGCCTGAAGGTGGGTTTCTTCATGCCTCAAGGCTATGCCTGTGGGTGAAGTCACCGCCAGGGGTGAAAAGCGGGTTTGTGCAGGCAATTCATAATTCCCGACCGGCTCGTTCGGCGGGTCGGCCGCGTCTGATACGCGACCGACCGGCCGGCGTTCATTCGGTGCCGTTGGCGGCGTCGCGGGTGCGGTGGAATTCTTCGATCTGCTTGGTGAGGTTCTCGGTGCTGTGCTTGACCGCGATCTTCACGAACGGCTCGATGGTCTTGCCGAGCGCCTTCCCGGCCAGCCCGCCGCCGACCCGGTAATCGACGATGGCGTCGACGGTGCATTTCTCGGCGCCCTTGGCGTGGAACAGGAAGGTCGACTCGACCTCGAAACCCTTGATCGACTTCACGCCGATGGCGAAGTTCTCTTCCCAGCGCACGATTTCGATCCTGGAATTCAGCGACACCGGACCGAGCTTGATATGGCCGTCGAAGGTCGCACCGAGACCTTCGGTCTGCGTACCCACCGGCGTGAACTCTTCGACCTCGCGCAGAAAGCGCGGCAGGTTGCGGTAATCGTTCACGTAGGCGAATGCGGTCGCGGCCGAGGCGTCGCAGTCGGCGACGATCTTCACTTCGGTCATGGCGCAACTGTAACCGGGGGTTCGCGTCGTTCCGTCATGCCGTGACCGCCAGCGTCGCCGCCAGTCCGAACGCCGACGCCATCACCACCACCTCGACGGTGGCGCGGCGCAGCGAGGCCGCGGCGCTCATCCGGTGCTCGGCGGCCCGGCCCACCCAGTCACGGCGCCACCACCAGCCGAGCGCCAGCAGCACGGCCAGGATCAGTGTTTTGGCCAGCAGCACTCGCCCGTACCCGGTCTGCACCAGCGGCCCGAGACCGCCGACCCGGACCAATCCGTTCACCAGACCCGTCACCGCGACGACCGCCACCAGCGGCAGCGCCACCGCGGAATAGCGCGGCAACGCCCGCGCCCACTCACCGCGCGACCGCACCACCAGCGCCAGCCCGATCAGCAGGCCGAGCCAGGCACCCGCGGCCAGGGCGTGCACCGCCGCCAGCACCGAGCCGAACGGTTGTTGCGACATGTGCCCGGTGATCGGCCGCAGCGTCAACGCCACCGCGGCGAAGACCAGCACCAGATCCGGCGACGCGGTCTCCGGACGCCGGAACGCCAACGCCGCATAACAGGCGATGGCGCCGGTGCCGAGCAGGATCGCGATACCGACCTGGCCGCCGCTGAGTTCGGTGAGGAAGGTGCCGAACCGCCCGGCGTCCAACGCACCGACCGGTACCCCGACGACGTCGGCGGCCTCGAACACCAGCACCACGAACTCGGTGCCGCACCAGATCCCGGCGATCACCGCCAGCAACCGCCAGGGCGGGACCAACCGCTGCTGTATCCGCGGCAGCGCCGCCAATCCGAGCACCGTGGCCCCGGCCAGATCGGCGAGCACGCGCACCGCGCTCTCGGCGGTGACCGCGGTCAGCGCCCAGGCCGCCAGCACACCGAGCAGCCCGGACGGGACGACCAGCAGCAGCGCCGGACGGCGGTCGCGGCCGCCGGTCGTCCGATCGATCACCGGCCGCTCTTACCGCTGCCCTTGCCGAACAGGCCCGTCCCGAACAACGCGAAGGCCAGTCCGCCGCCGAACAGCACGATCGCGCCGACGATGAACACCCAGATCGGGATGCCGCCGGAATCGCCTTCGCCGGCGTCCGCCGCACCCAGTGCGGGACCGGGGGTTCCGTTGCCCGGGGTGGTGAGGGTGAAGGTGAGTTTGCCCTCCACCGGGTGGCCGTCGGCGGAGGTGACCCGGTAGCCCACCCGGTAGGTGCCGGCCGGTCCGAGCTCGCCCACCGCGACGCTCACCGTCTTCCCGTCGACCACCGGATCGCCCTTGGACCACAGGTGGTCATCGGGGCCGACGACGGTCAGCGAGGGGAAGTTGGGCTGCAGGTTCTCGTTGAATGTGATGGTGACCCGCTCGGGTCCGGCGTCGAGAGTGGCACCGTCCTCGGGGGAGGTGCCGACCACCGCCGAATGCGCAGCGGCCGGCCCGGCGACGGTGGCGCCGACGCCCAGACACAACGCACCGGCGAGCAGGGCGAGCAGCAGCGCGCGCAGGTTCCGGCCGGTCATGACTGCCGTCCCCGGATGACCGAGCCGACGCCGAGGCCGAGCCCGAGCAGCCCCGCGGCCAGACCGAGACCGCCGAGCCAGCGCGCGGTGGTATCGGTGCCGGAATCATCGGATTCGGCTGCCGCGCTCTGCGTTTCCCCGCTCTGGTTCTCGCTGTCCACGCCGTGCGTGCCGTGTCCGTCGCCGGTGGCGGCGGCCAGGCTGAGCGTCGGGGCGGGGTTGGCGACCAGGCCCTGGTCAGCCGGCTGATTCCAGTCGACGACCTTGCCGTCGCTGTAGGTCTGCTTGGTCGGGAAGCTCACCGAATCCTGTTGCGGCAGTGGGCCGAGCGCCACCGCGAACTGCTGGAACTGGCCGGGGCCGACGCCCGGGTTGCCCGGGTCGGCGGTCCAGGTCACCGCGGTGACCTGGGATTTGTCATTGCGATCGACCTTGGCCGTCCAGCCGGGGATCGGCTCGGTCATGGCGACCGCCAGATTCGGCACGGTGACGGTGATCGCGGTGGTGGCGGCGGTGTCGGACTCGGTCGGTACCCGGAAGGTGGCCACTGCCATGGAGCCTTGCTTCGCGCCGGGCGCGTCGACGGTGACGTGGGCGTTCGCGACACCGCTCGCCAGCGCGAGCAGCCCGCCACCGAGCGCCACCGTGCACAGGGCACGCGAAATGAACGTCTTCATGAAGGTAATGCTTTCTCTCCGAGATGAATTGGTGCGTCAGGCCGGGCGCGCCGCCGGTGGGGCGCGCGGGCCGGCGGCACCGTTCGGAGAGCGGCCGAGCAGCTTCGACGTCGAGACGCCGGCGTCGAGCGGCCGGTACAGCGCGGGCGTGCGGGGTGCCGCCACCGCGATCCGCAGCGCCGCCGATACCGCGCGATAGAGCCGTTCGGCGAGCGGGATCAGCGCGGCGCAGACGACGGTTGCGATGAAGTGCGCCAGCAACATCGGGCCCGACGGCAGATACCCGCCGAGCAGTTCACCGGCCAGCGGAGCGGTAGTCGACGAGGCGTGCTCGTGACCGTAGAGCCCGGTAAGGGCGAAATGCCCGGCTACCTGACCCGCGACCAGCAGGGCGAGCACCGGCCCGCGACCCATCGGCCGCAGCCCGGTGGCCAGGCCGGTCACGGCGGCGGCGATCAGAACCAGCGCCAGCTCCGCCGAGGACGGATACCCGCCACCGGCGAGCCCGTGCGCGGCCACCGCGAGCGCACCGGCCGACGCGCCGACCAGGAAGCCGCGCGGGCTACCGGAGGTCGGGCGTCGGTCCATCGGAGCGGGTGGATCAGCGCACGCCGAGGCGGGCCAGCACGTCGGATTCGATGCCGGTCAGTTCGGTGGCGATGGAGTTGTGCACGGCGCGGCGGCGCTGGGCGGGCATCTGGTCGGCGGTGCGCACGGCGGCGGTGAGGGCTTCCAGGCGGTTGCGGGTGGCCGCGACGAATTTGTCGGCCTCGCCGTTGTTGCCGCCGACCTTGTCGAGCGCGGCCTCGGTATTGGCGATCCTGGCGTGCAGCCGGGCGCCGTGGCCGGTGTACTCACCGAGCTGTTCGACGCCGATGCCGAGCTGATGGGCCTTGCGGTTGTCGAGCTGACCGCGCACGAAGGTGGCCCCGCGGTAGGCCAGCGGGGCCAGCACCGGCACCAGGATCCGGGCCACGCCGATGTACTTCTTCACCTGACCCACGCTGAACGGATCGCGCTCGGCCTTGGCCGCGGCCTTCAGCGCCGCCTTCTCCTCCGCCTGCAGGGCGGCGATCTGGGCCTTGGCGACCTTCTTCTGGGTGCGGTTTTCCGCGCGACGCTGTTTGCGATCGTTCTTGGCGGCGAGCTTGGCCTCCAGGGCCGCCTTGTGCTTGAGGGCTTTCGCCTCGGCCCGGCGGCTCGGGCGCCGCTTACGCTTCGTGAACAACCCCATCGATGGCCCTCCGTCATGCTGGTTCGCCCTGGCGGCTCGGCCCGTGAGGTGCCTGTCCGCCCATGTCACACGGTTTGCCGACACCCTATCCGGTCGCGCCCGCTCGCTGCGAGGGCGCGGGTGCGAACAGCGGGGGCCGGGAGACGATTCGCGGTTGTGTCGGGGGTAGGGACCATACTGCTTACGTGCATCCGGGCAGGGTCGATCGAGAGGGTCGCGAGTTGGACGAGGGAACCGAACAGGATCGGTCCGTCGCCGCCGCGCCCGCGTTTCTCGATGCCAGGGCGCTGATCGGGTGCAGGCACCGGCTCAATATGAACGCCGCCCAGCCCGAGCTGATCGCCGGCTTCCGCGAGGATCCGGGCGTTCAGCAGCGCCGCGAGGCCGCGGTCGCGCATCGGCAGCGGGTGCGCGACGCCCTGGTCGGCGCCCGCCCGGAACAGTGGGTGGTGATCGACCCCGAGCTGCGCGCGGCGGAGCGGGCCGAATCCACCATGCGCGCCTGCGCGGCCGGTGCGCTGTGCATCTGGGGCGGGCTGCTGCCGCAGGAACCCGATACCGGCCGCCGCGGCGGCGCGGAGATCCTGCTGCGCGATCTGGACCGGGGCGGCTACATCCCGGTGATCGTGGTCAACCACAAGGTCACCGATCCCCGTCAGCCGGAACCGGCCGAATTCCACCCCACCACCTCCGATCTGTATCACTGGGATCCGCAGCCGGACCCGCATCGCAAGCTGCGTCAGCAGCCGCGCGATCAGCAGCGCCTGGCCCACCTCTACCGCATGCTGCAACGGCACGGCCTGGCCAGTCCGGCCGTGGTCGGCGGGGTGATCGGCTACCACTTCGACCGCATCCTGGTGCACGACCTCACCCAGATACTCGCCGATTACGACCGCCGCTACGCCGACCGGATCGCGGTGGTGCGCGGTGAGCTGCCCACGGTGCCGTCGAAGGTGCCCGAGTGCAGGCAGTGCCCGTGGTGGAATCGCGGCGGGGCCGACGGGCGCGGCTGCGAGGGCTGGTTGATCGACCACCGAGACGTCAGCCTGGTGGCGCCGGGCTCACGCGCCGACGTGCTGCGCGGGCACGGCGTGCAGACCATCGACGATCTGGCCGCCTGGTCCGGGCCCGAACCCGAGGACTGGCAGCACGGCCCGTTCGACGAAGCCGTGGTCACCGCGCGTGCCTGGATCGCCGGCGCGCCGCTGGTGCGCCGGTTCGACCAGGTGCGGGTGCGCCGCGCCGATGTGGAGGTCGACGTCGACCTGGAGAGCTTCCAGGAATTCGGCGCCTATCTGTGGGGCACCCTGCTCGACGGGGTGTACCGCCCGTTCGTCACCTGGGATCCGCTGCCCACCGAGGACGAGGGCCGCTCCTTCGGCGAATTCTGGACCTGGCTGATGCGGGTGCGCGCCGAGGCCGCCGCCGCAGGGAAAACCTTTGCCGCCTACTGCTATTCGCGCACCGCCGAGGACAAATGGCTCTACGAGTCGGCGCGCCGGTTCGCCGGGCAGCCGGGTGTGCCGACGGTCGAGCAGGTGCGCGCCTTCGTCGATTCGCCGCAGTGGGTCGACATGTTCCAGGCCGTCACCGAGCAGTTCATCTGCCCGAACGGCAAGGGCCTCAAGAAGATCGCGCCGGTGGCCGGCTTCGCCTGGCGCGACGCCGAGGCCAATGGTGAGGCCTCGATGAGTTGGTACCGGCTGGCGGTCGGCTACGACGGCGAACCCGATCTCACCCAGCGCACCCGGCTGCTGGAGTACAACGAAGACGACGTGCGCGCCACCATGGTGCTGCGCGAATGGATGTGCCCGCGGGTGCCCGGCCCGCATCGCGCCGAGCTGGAGGTCCCCGCGCTGTCCGATTTCGGCCAGGTGGCCGACCTCGCGCAGGTGGGGGACCGCTCGCGGGCGTCGGAGGCGATCGGCGGCGGCGGTACCATTTCGGCGTGACAGAGCACGTCGAACAACTCGAGTTCCAGGCCGAAACCCATCAGCTGCTCGAGCTGATGATCCACTCGGTCTACTCCAACAAAGACACGTTCCTGCGGGAGCTGATCTCGAACGCTTCCGACGCGCTGGACAAGCTGCGGCTGGAGTCCTACAAGGACAAGGACCTGCACGTCGACACCTCCGACCTGCATATCGAGCTGGAGGTCGACAAGGACGCGCGGGTCCTCACGGTCAAGGACAACGGCATCGGCATGTCGCGCGCCGAGGTGGTGGACCTGATCGGCACGCTCGCCAAGTCGGGCACCGCCCAGCTGCGCAAACAACTCAGCGAGGCCAAATCCGAGGCCGCCGCCGAGGAGCTGATCGGCCAGTTCGGCATCGGCTTCTACTCCACCTTCATGGTCGCCGACAAGGTCACCCTGACCACCCGTCGCGCCGGGGAGACCGAGGCCACCCGCTGGACCGCCGAGGCG
The DNA here is from genome assembly GCF_000284035.1 of Nocardia cyriacigeorgica GUH-2. NCBI lineage: Bacteria > Bacillati > Actinomycetota > Actinomycetes > Mycobacteriales > Nocardiaceae > Nocardia > Nocardia cyriacigeorgica. The sequence continues at coordinate 87,345 of NC_016887.1, forward strand.
GGCAGCTCCAGCTACACCATCGAAACCGTCGACGACGCCCCGCAGGGCACCGCGGTGACGCTGCACCTCAAGCCCGCCGACGAAGACGATCACCTCTTCGATTACACCCAGGAGTGGAAGCTCCGCGACATCGTCAAGAAGTACTCCGACTTCATCGCCTGGCCCATCCGCATGCAGGTGGAGCGCACCGTCACCGAGGGTGAGGGCGAGGACAAACACGAGAAGACGATCGTCGAAGAGCAGACCCTCAACTCCATGAAGGCGCTGTGGACCCGCCCCAAGAGCGAGGTCAGCGACGAGGAGTACAAGGAGTTCTACAAGCACGTCAGCCACGCCTGGGACGAGCCGCTCGAGACCATCCCGCTCAAGGCCGAAGGCACCTTCGAATACCAGGCGCTGCTGTTCATTCCGTCGACGGCGCCGTTCGACCTGTTCACCCGCGAGCACAAGCGCGGCGTGCAGCTCTACGTGAAGCGGGTGTTCATCATGGACAACTGCGAAGAGCTGATGCCGGAATACCTGCGCTTCGTCAAGGGTGTGGTGGACGCGCAGGATCTGTCGCTCAACGTCTCGCGCGAGATCCTGCAGCAGGACCGCCAGATCCAGATGATCCGCAAGCGCCTGGTCAAGAAGGTGCTGTCCACGGTCAAGGACATCCAGGGCGCCGAGGAGCAGGACAAGTACCAGACCTTCTGGCGGGAGTTCGGCCGCGTCCTCAAGGAGGGCCTGCTGTCGGACTTCGACAACCGCGACACCATCCTGTCGGTGTCGTCGTTCGCCTCGACGTACTCCGATTCCGAGCTCACCACGCTCGCGCAGTACGTGGAGCGGATGAAGGACGGCCAGGACGCCATCTACTACATGACCGGCGAATCCCGTCAGCAGGTGGAGAGCTCGCCGCATCTGGAGGCGTTCCAGGCCAAGGGTCTCGAGGTGCTGATCCTGACCGACCCGGTCGACGAGATGTGGGTCGGCTCGGTGCCGGAGTTCGACGGCAAGCCGTTCAAATCCATCGCCAAGGGCGAGGTGGATCTGGAGACCGAAGAGGAGAAGAAGGAGTCCGAGCAGCTGCGTGAGCAGCAGGACAAGGACTTCGCCGAGCTGCTGAGCTGGCTGGGCAAGACCCTCGAGGACAACGTCAAGGAGGTGCGCCTGACCAACCGGCTCACCACCTCACCGGCCTGCCTGGTGGGCGATGTCTTCGACTTCACTCCGATGCTGGAGCGGATGTACCGGGCCTCGGGCCAGGTGCTGCCGGAGACCAAGCGCATCCTCGAGCTGAACCCGACCCACCCGCTGGTGACCGGTCTGCGCGAGGCCTACGACTCGCGCAAACAGGACGCCGACGAAGGCAAGGTGCCCGAGCTCACCGAAACCGCCGAACTGCTGTACGGCACCGCCGTGCTGGCCGAGGGCGGCGAGCTGAAGGATCCGGCGAAGTTCGCCCACATCCTCACCGATCGGCTCACCCGCACGCTCTGAGCCGCCGGCCGGGGTTCGAGGTGATCGGTCCCCGGCCCGCAGTTGATCTGTCGCCGGCGAGGGCGACCGATCGCTCGAGCGAGCTGACCGGACGAGGGCGAGGACGGCACGCACCGTCCTCGCCCTCCGCGCAAACCTCCGGTTACCCAGTGCCGCTTGGGAAATGAACGCCGCGTGCCCGTTGGTAAGGGGTTAGGCGTCCCAGCTGTGTGCTGCTATGTGTAATAGCCCAGCGCGGACGTCGATTGATCCGGCTGGAGTGCGCAGCGCACTCCGGACAGGAGATCGACCATGCCGACCACGATGTCACGCGGGCGCAGCATACGTCTCGCAGTCGCGCGGACCGCCGTGCTGGGAGCCGTCGCGCTGGCGCCCGCGGTGGCGGCGGCGTCCGCATATGCCACGCCGACCGACCCGACAACTACCGCGCCGACCACCACGACCGCGCCGACCACAACGGCGCCGGCACCGACCACTGCGCCGACCACGACGGTGCCGACGACCACCACGTCGACGCCGGAGCACAAGCCGCCGAAGTCCTGCCCGGACGGCGGGTTCGATATGGGCACGGGTTGCCCACCGGCCCAGACCGACCCCTACGGTCCCGACGGATATGACGTGCACGGCTACGACCGCTTCGGCTATGACCGATCCGGTTACGACCGTTCGGGTTACGACGCCTTCGGCCGGGACCGCTTCGGCTACGACCGCCGCGGCATCGGCCGTGACGGATACACCCGCGAGGGTTGCGCCGCCGACGGCAAGGATCGCCCCGATGCCGACCGCGCGGTGTGCGATCGGTGGCGGCGTCCGCCTACCGGCAGCGCGGGTTAGGAGTTAGCGGCCTGCCGGGGCCGCGCCCCGCATGTCTCCGCTGCGCGCCCCGCCGCCTCCGCTGCAACACCGGAACGCCGGACACCGGCCGCGCTTCGGGCCCGATCCATCGACGCAGAACCGCTGCACGCGCACGCAAAACGCCCGCCGACCCGCGGTGGGGCGGGCGGGCGTCGAGTGCCGGGCAGCGCGGAACCCTGCCGGGCCGTGCTAGCGCGAAATTACCGCGGCGCCATGCGCAGCGCGCCGTCCATGCGGATGGTCTCGCCGTTGAGGTAGTCGTGCTCGACGATGTACTGCGACAGCTGCGCGTACTCGTCCGGGCGGCCCAGCCGCGACGGGAACGGCACGCCGGCCTCGAGGCCCTTGCGGTACTCCTCGGTGACACCGGCCAGCATCGGGGTGTCGATGATGCCGGGGGCGATGGTGTTGACCCGGATGCCGAACTGGGCCAGGTCACGCGCGGCCGGCACGGTCATGCCGTGCACGCCGCCCTTGGAGGCCGAGTAGGCGATCTGGCCGATCTGGCCCTCGAACGCGGCGACCGAGGCGGTGTTGATGACGACGCCGCGCTGGCCGTAGTCGTCGACCGGGTCGGTCTTGGCGATGGCGTCGGCGGCCAGGCGCATCACGTTGAAGGTGCCGAGCAGGTTGACCGTGATGACGGTGCGGAACAGCTCCAGGTCGTGCGGGCCGTTCTTGGACAGGATGCGACCGGCCCAGCCGACACCGGCGCAGTTGACCACGATGCGCAGCGGAGCACCCGATTCGACGACCTTCGCGACGGCGGCGCTGACCTCGTCGTTGCTGGTCACATCGGCCGGAAGGAGGGTGACACCGGCGGGCACGTTGTCGCCGGCCCGCTCGATCGACTGCGGCACGTCGAGTCCGAAGACGGTGGCGCCCAGTTCGGCGAAACGCTTGGCGGTGGCGGCGCCGAGGCCGGACGCGCCTCCGGTGACAATGGCGGCGGAACCCGAAATCTCCACGATGGTCCTCTCGTTCGTGACAAGCCAGTTGGCCCTTCGTCAATTTGCACCCTAACGGGTCGCCGGTGAGGCGCGGATCACCACTCCCTGGCGCCGGGGCCGCCACGTCACCAGAATTTACGAACATTGATGTTCGCAGATGGTACGGTCGGCCGCATGACATCGAGATGTGGTGGATCGGTCGACGGCCGCCGGGTGCTGATCACCGGTGCGGCCCGCGGCATCGGAGCCGCGCTGGCCAGGCAGTTGTCCGCGCACGGAGCCAAGGTGGCGCTGCTCGGACTGGAACCGGAGTTGCTCGCGCAGGTGGCAGGTGATTGCGGCGAGGCGCCGTGGCGCTACTGCGATGTGAGCGACCGCGCACAGGTCGACGCCGCGGTCGAGGCTGTCGTGGGTGAGCTGGGTGGGCTCGATGTGGTGGTCGCCAATGCCGGTGTGGCCAAACAACTGCCGCTGATCGGCGGGGATCCGCTGGTGATGGAGCAGACGCTGGCGGTCAACGTCCTCGGCGTGTACTACACCGTGCGCGCGGCGGGCCCGCACATCTCCCATCCCGAGGGGTACGCGCTGGTGGTGTCCTCACTGGCGGCGGCGGTGCACCTGCCGCTGCTGGGCGCCTACAACGCGTCCAAGGCCGGCGTCGAAGCGCTCGGCGACACCCTGCGTCACGAATTGCGCCACACCGGAGCGAAAGTCGGCGTCGCCTACTTCGCCGAACTCGATACCGATATGACCTCGCGCGGCTTCGGCACCGAGGCCGCGCGCTCGCTGCTCGGCCGCGCCACCGTCTCGGGTGTGGCACCGCTGGGCCCGGCCATCGACGCCGTCGAACGGGCCATCGCGCGCCGCCGTCGTCAGGTGGTTTCGCCCTGGTGGGTGCGGTTCGTCGTCCCGTTCCGGCCGATCGCGCAGCGGGTCACCGAACTGGCCCTGCGGCGCGGGGTCGGGCAGGCGCTGGCCATCGCGCGCACCGAAGCGGCACCCTTCACGACCGAGCAGCCGGAGCGAACCAGCAGAATGGGTCAGCACCCGCCCGACCGAACACCGGAGTAGCCACCCATGACCGACCCGGCCACCAGTCTCCGCCGGCTTCCCCGTGGCCGGCACGGTCTGCCCCGGGAACACGTCGTCGCCTCGCAGCGTGAGCGGATTCTGCAAGCCATGGGGGAGGCCATGGCCGACAACGGTTATGTCGGAACGTCGGTCGCGGCAATCCTGAAGAAGGCCGGGGTGTCGCGGGAGACCTTCTACGAGCAATTCCGTTCCAAGGAAGACTGTTTCGAGGCCGCCTACCAGCGCGCCGTCGAGCTGCTACTCGACCGGATCGCCGAGACCGACGCTCCCACTGCCGATTTCGGCGACGATCCCGTCGAACGGATGCGCCGCCTGTTCGGCACCTACCTCCAGCACCTGGCCGATGACCCGGCCAGTGCCCGGCTGTTCCTGGTGGAGGTCTACGCCGTCGGCGCCAAGGCCGTCGCCCGGCGGATCGAGCTTCAGGACCTGTTCGTGGATCGGATCGCCGAGGTGCTCGACGCCCGTACCCCCGAACAACGCTTCGCCTGCCGCACCCTCGCCGCGGCGGTCGGTGCGATGGTGACCGGCAAGATCGCGACCGACGATGTGGCCGGGCTGCTCGCATTGCGGGAACCCCTGGTGGAGCTCGTCGTGCGGGGCGGGGAGCTGTACGGGCAGGCGCTGGCGCGCGGGTGATACCCGGCTGTATCCCGGGCCGTGCCACCTACCTCAGCGGCGGCGCGGCCGGGCTTCAGCGCAGTTCCTCAGCAGGCTGCTCGGATCCTTCCCGCGCCACGATGTGGTCGGTGACCGCTGCCCGACGCCGGCGCAGGAAGTAGAACACCACACCCGCGAGGACCGGCACGACGATCGCGACCGCGGCACCCGGCAGCGTGCCGAGGCTCGGCCAGGCAACGCCGGTGAGTGTCAGTGAGCCGAAGAACAGGAACAGCAGACCCGAGCCGATGCCGATGGCGTGTTCGGGCAGATGCTTGCCGACCAGGATGCCGGCCGCGATGGCGAGGGCGTCGGCGGCGACCATGCCGATGGTCGAACCCAGCCAGACGCCGGCCCAGTCGTAGTCGGTGGCCAGGGCGGCGGTGGCGAACATGGTGCGGTCGCCGAGTTCGGCGAGCAGGAAGGCCGACAGCACCACGAAGAACGGGGCGGCCGTGCCGAACCGCGAGACCTTCGGGGTCTCCTCTTCCTCGCCGGCCGGATCGAGGTGTTCGCGCAGCGTCCACACGCCGACGCCGAGGAAGGTGAGCGCGGCGACCAGCGCGATGGCCGTGGTGGGCAGCGCGGCGCCGAGGAAATGGCCGACCGCGACGGAGATGACGTGCACCGCGGCGGTGGCGGTGGCGATCCCGCCGAGCACCACCCACCAGCGATAGCGCAGCGCGAACGTCAGCGCCATCAGCTGGGACTTGTCACCGAGTTCGGCGAGAAAGACGATGCCGATACTCAGCAATACGGTGGCGATCATATGGCGTGTTCTCCCGGGGTCCGGCCAGTCGGCCGGAAAACGGGACGCCTCCGGCCGACAACGAAAAGGTTGTCTCGGCCGAAGGTCTCGCCCACCGGAGGGATTCCGGTTCACGCAGCCGGACCCGCGCCGCGGTGGGCGGTGGATCAGTATGTCGACTACGCGATTGGGGGCTACTCCCCTTCGCTGTGGCCGACTCTACCCGCACCGGCATCGCGACGGCAACTCACTGTTGTCGAAATCGCAATGCGCACAATAAGTTTGGCGATCCGCGCGGCAGGTTTCGGGTTCCCTTACGCGGCCAGCAGCATAGCCAGAACCGCGGTATCGGGATCGCTGATCGGATCCAGCCCGACCCGGCTGACCAGCGAGGTCACCGTTCCGTCCAGCTCGGCCTCGGCCCACGCGGCCCGGTGTTCCAGACCCAGATGCGGTATGCCGGGCAGCAGCACACAACCCGAGGCGGCGCCGCTGCATTCGGGCAGCGACGGGTTGGTTTCCGACGGCGGATGCAGCATCAGCAGGGCTGCGGGCACATGCTCGGCAAACTTCCCCGGCGTCACCGCGGACTCGCCGAGCACCGGTCCTTCGGCCACCACCATCCCGACGGTGCCCGGCTCGGGATCATCGGGCAGATCCTCGCGCGCGCCGAAGACCGTCGACGTGGACAGCAGCCCCGGCAGGCTGGCCACCCGCACCGCGAGCACCAGCAGTTGCGCCCATTCCTTGGTGGTGTCGGGCCAGCGCCCGGAAATGACGAACCCGCGGAGCGATCCGCGCGCCTGGAACGGCGTGACACCGATCTGACCTTCACTGCGCATGAGGCCTCCCGTCATGGAACCGGGGGCGGCATTGCCCGTCCTCGAACTGTGGACTTGAAGAATGAACCCGATGTCATCTGGCACACAAGTACCAAAGAGTGCTAGCACGCCCAGGCGACGGCCTGCAGAAGGCTTCTCACCAGCTCAAACGCAAAGGGGCCGCGACACCAGCGGTGTCGCGGCCCCGGGCGCGTCGGGGATTTACCCGAAGATAAGGCCCTTGCCCTGGTTGACGGCCTTCGCGAAGCGGTCCTGCACGTCGGCCCAGTTGACGACGTTCCAGAACGCGGTCACGTAGTCGGCCTTGACGTTCTTGTACTGCAGGTAGAAGGCGTGCTCCCACATGTCGACCTGGAGCAGCGGGATGATGCCCAGCGGCACGTTGGCCTGCTGGTCGTAGAGCTGGAAGGTCAGCAGCTTCTGGCCGAGGGTGTCGTAACCGAGCACCGCCCAGCCCGAGCCCTGCAGGCCGTTGGCCGCGGCGGTGAACTGCGCGCGGAACTTGTCGAACGAACCGAACTGGTCGTCGATGGCCGCGGCCAGCTCGCCGACCGGCTTGTCGCCACCGTTGGGGGACAGGTTCTTCCACCAGATGGAGTGGTTGACGTGTCCGCCGAGGTGGAACGCGAGGTTCTTCTCGTGCAGGAAGATCGCGCTGTGATCGCCGGCCTCACGGGCGGCTTCCAGCTTCTCCAGTGCCGTGTTGGCACCGGCGACGTAGGCGGCGTGGTGCTTGGAATGGTGCAGCTCGTTGATCTGCCCGGAGATGTGGGGTTCCAGGGCGCTGTAGTCGTAATCCAGATCCGGCAGCGTGTACTCAGCCACGATGTCCCTTCCTTGTCGGGCCGCGCACTCGCGAACCTCGCGAGCGCTCTCGACCATCATTCGTACACCCGATCGGTTCCAACTTGCCCCGATGCCCCGGCATTCCGGTGACGGTGCTCACTCGGACGGCCCGGGCGCATGGACGTCACAGGCATCGGCGACGGAAAGAACCGCACTCGTAGCATCGAACCATGTCCGGGATGGACTAACTAGTCGGCAGGTTCGCGCTTGTGGATAGCGAATGCGGCATGGCAGGTACCGGGACAGGTCGAACCACTCGTCGTGGCGGATACCCGATCCCGTGACGGCAAACGCGTGGTTCCGAGTGATCCTCGGCGCCCGCTCAGAGCGGAGGTGCGATCCCCGGCCGCCGGGTGCGCGGATCGCCCACATCGTGCGCCTCCCACCAGCGCTTACCGCCGGCGATGAATTCCGGCAGCGGGATCTGCTTGCCGCTGGGATCGTTGATGGTGATGCCGTCGAACCAGACGCGGACGTCGAGTTCACGCGGATCGAGGCCCTCCTCCTGGGAGAACTCGAGCACATGCGGTGAGACACGCTGGTCGATCATGGTGTCGAAGCTCAGCAGCTCACTCCACAGCGACCAGCTGCTGTCGTCGATGTCGATGAACTCCCAGCCGTGCAGTCGGCCGCCGCCGAAGCTGGTGATGGCATCGCCGAGCCCGGCCAGCTCCAGCGGCAGCACGGTGGGTTCGACGTCGTCCCAGCGGTGGATGCGCAGCGAGGCGGCCACCCGGCTGACGCCGTGGAAGGTCATCCGGATCTTGCTTTCGGCAGGGGTGGACTCCTGCGCGGGCAGTGTGAGTACTTCGAGGTCGAGTTCGAGTCGGCCGGCGTCGGCATCGATGGCGAGGCCCAGACAGGCGGCCTCCCTCAGTGCGATGTCGATTCCGGCGGTGTCCAATCCGTCAAGTAGCCCCCTGCTCGAGTTCATAGCGCCAGGCTACCGAGAACGCCGCCCAGATCGGCGCATTTCAAGTTTTCACCCGAGTTGTCATTTTTATGGAACCGAATCCGGGCCGCTTCCGTCCAAGTAGATATCGGGAGCTTCGACGGCGCAGCTCCCGAAGAGGCGGCGGATGACCGCTCCGGGATGGCTGGAGGGGAGTCCCGGATCGGTCGTTCGCAACCGCCAGGCCCGGATTTCCCAGTTGAAGCCGCGATAGCGTCATCCTGTGGGCGGTGCGCTCACCGATAGCTGACGCCTGTGGATCAGGTTGTGGAATCTGTGGATAACTACACCGACTTATCCACATCCCCCCAGAAATCGGGGCATCGGTCGGTAGCGCACGGGGCATAACCTACGCGGACCCCGCTGCGCCCGGCGTGTTCGAGGCATCCGGTGTTCACATCGGTGGCGGGCACGGAAGTCCGCGATCGTACGGTACGCATGGCAGGATCGAACACGTGACGAGCTCCGAGGTCCCGGCGGTACCGCTGAACGAGGTACCGGGCGAATTCGACGACAGTGTGCGCGCTGCCGCGGAGAAGGCCAACGCGATCCTGCTCGACGTGCGTGAGCCCGACGAGTGGGCGCTCGGCCACGCGCCCGGTGCGATCCACATCCCGGTCGACGACATCCCCGCCCGGCTCGACGAGCTGGACTACGACGCCCAGCTCTACGTCATCTGCCGGCAGGGCGGCCGGTCCTTCGAGGCGGTCAAATACCTGACCCACGTCGGATTCGACGCCGTGTTCGTCGCAGGCGGCATGGTCGAGTGGCAGCGCACGGGCCGTCCGCTGGTCGGCGAGGGCGAGCACGAGCCCAAGATCTACTGACGACGAAGAGCGAGGTGCGACGGCATTGAGTACGGTGGTGCAACCCTGTGCACGCTGCGGCGCGCGCTGGGCCGTACAGCAGACGGCGCCGATGCACTGGTGCCCGCGATGCCGTGGCGTGCTGCTCTCGCCGGGGCCGATCGACGCGCCCGCCGAACGCCGCAATTACCGGTGGGTCGCCCGTAGGCCCGATCACCGTCCGCGCGGTTCGGTCGCATCCGGGCATGCCGGGCCGACCCCGACTCCGCGCTACACCGAGATACCGCGCTGGGGTCTGCGCGATGAACCCGCACCAGAACCCGTCCGCGCGCGTCCGCCGCTGAGTGTGCTCGCGGGCTGGCTGCCCGCCCTGCTGATCGCGACGGCGCTGATGTTCGCCATCGCGGCCGGCTCCGAACTGGGCCGTTATCTGCTGCTGCTGCGCAACCGCACCTACCTGATCGATCCACTGCTGCTGAAGTTCTCCGACGCGCTGGTCAACGCCTCCGCGCTGTTCGCCGCCGTGCTCGCGCTGCTGGCCGCCATCGCCGCGGTCGGCTGGCTGATCCAGGCCCGCCGCGCCGTCTACGACGACCGGGGCCTGCGCGATCCGCGTTCGCCGCGGACGCTGGTGCTCGGCTGTGTGATTCCGGTGGTCAACCTGCTGTGGCCAGGCGTTTTCCTGAGCGAGATGGTGGCCGACCGCGAAGACCCGCGGCCGTTGCGCGCCGTGCGCGTGTGGTGGGCGATCTGGGTGCTCGGTGGCGCCTGTGCGGCCGCGGCGCTGGCCTGGCGCGGCGCCGACTCGCTCCAGGCCGAGGCCGACGGCGTGCTGTTCACCGCGTTCACCGATGCCGTCGCCGCGGGGGTCGCGGTGGCGACGCTGTGGGTGGTCCGGGTCGTGGAGGGCCGCGATCTGCTCGGCCGCGCCCACCTCGCGCACCGCTGGGTGGTGGCCGCGGACCCGGCGGTGCCCGTCATCGAACCGGTGCAGCCGGGATCGGCTACCGTCGCAGCCCGGGCCGAGGCAGCAGGCGGTCGGGCCGATGCCGCGGCCGCGGAGCCCGAAGGCCGGCCCGGTGCCGAGCCAGGGGACCGGCCGAGCACAGAGGCGGCCGATCGTGAGCATCAGGAGCAGGAGGTCGTGGCGAAGTGAGCCAGCCCAATCGCGCACCATTCGTCGTCGCCCATCGCGGCGCGTCCGCCGAACGCCCCGAGCACACCCTCGCCGCCTATGAGCTGGCCCTGCAAGAGGGCGCCGACGGAGTGGAATGCGATGTCCGGCTGACCAGGGACGGTCATCTGGTGTGCGTGCACGACCGCACCGTCGACCGGACGTCCTCGGGCACCGGTCTGGTCAGCGAGCTCACCCTGGACGAGTTGAAGGCGCTGGACTTCGGCGCCGCGGGCGAGCCGGCATCGGTGCTCACCCTGGCCGAACTCATCGGCCTGGTGCTCGACTGGCGCAGCCGCCCGACCAAGCTGTTCATCGAGACCAAACATCCGGTGCGCTACGGCGCGCTGGTGGAGAACAAGCTGCTGGCCGAATTGCAGCGCTTCGGCATCGCCACCCCCGCCTCGGCCGATCACTCTCGGGCCGTGGTCATGTCCTTCGCCGCCACCGCGGTCTGGCGGATCCGCCGGGCCGCGCCGCTGCTGCCCACCGTGCTGCTCGGCGAATCCTCGCGCTACCTGGGCGGCAGCGCAGCCACCACGGTCGGCGCCACCGCCGTCGGCCCCTCGGTGAAGACCCTGCGCGAACACCCCGACCTGGTGGACAAGGCCGCCGCCGCCGGCCGCGCCACCTACTGCTGGACCGTCGACGATCCGGAGGATGTGCGGCTGTGCGCCGATCTGGGCGTCAGCTGGGTGGCGACCAATCACCCGGGGCGGACCAAAGCGCTGCTGGCCACCGCCTGAGCCGGTCAGGGCCCGGAGGCGGTAGCGAAGCGTCACCACGGAGGGCCTCCGGCTCTGGCGCGATCGGCACCGCCTGAGCCGGGCGGGTCAGAGCGCGTGGCGCGCGGAGCAGGCCGCTGTGACCGGTGTAGTTTGACCAGCCGTGGGTAAGAGCAAGCGCAACAGTCCGAAGCCCGGCGGGAACCGGGCCCAGCGTCTGGCCGAACGGCGAGCCGCGCTGGAACAGGCCGCCCAGGCCGTCACGCGCCCGTTCGAGGGTTTGGCCGCCGAGTGCGATCTCGTCGCGTTGCGCGAGTTCGTGCCCTCGGCGACCGCGACCCTGAAGCTATCGCCCGGCGCCGCCGCCGAACGTTCGGTGGTCCTCGCGACGGTGCTGCCCGGTGCGGTCGCCGCGCTGGTGCGCGCCGGTGATGAGCCGACCGGCTATGTCGGCGTGCAGGTGCAGGCCGAGGGGGACAACCCGGCCGCCGATCTCGCCGCCGCGATCCTGTGGACCCAGTCGGCCGAGCCGGGCGAATCGCTGCCCGCCGCTTCGAGTGTCGAGGGCGGACCGACGCTGGCCGACGTCATCGATCCGGGCGCCGCGCTCGAGCTGACGGTGCATCAGGACTTCGACTGGTGGGTGCCCGAGGGCGTGGAGCCCGATCCGCAGGTCGCCGCGACCATCGAGCAGGCCAAGCAGGCGATCATGCCGTCGGACCGGTTGGATCTTGGGGCCGACGCGGTCGGCGCGGCCTGGTGGGTCGACGCCGGCGAGAAGGCGCATCTGCGGTGGGTTCGACCGGAGCCCGAAGACGATCTGATGCTCGCCTTGGCCCGACTGCACGCTTCGGGCGGACTGCATCTGGGTGAGGGTTCGCGATTCGCGGGCTCCTTCCGCACCCACGGGCTGCTGGTGCCGGTATTCGATCTCGATCCCGAGCGGCACGCGGCCGAATGGGCCACGCCCGCGGTCGAGTTCGGTGCCCGGCTGGCCGAGGCGCTGGCCTCGGATGCGCCGATGTCGGCCGAGGAGCGGCGTTCGCGCGACGGGCTGCGTTCGCGGCAGGTCACTCTGCGCTGATCGGTACCGCGCCGCCGATCCGGTTCGGCGCGGGGCGGAAATACGACGACGGCTTCGGTGTCCGGCGATAGGCCGGCCCGGAGCCGTCGCTGTTGGAGCACGAATTCCATCGTAGTAATTTTGTGAAAAACGCTCCTTTCTAATCTTGGCTCCGTTACGTTCTCTGCATCACCGAAAGTTGGTGTAGGTGAGGGAAACCTCACCGACCGATGAGGAAAGTAGGGAAATCATGGACGCCATTCTCGAGCTTGTGACCTCGCTTCTCAGCAGCCTGAGCGCCAGCGCCGGCTGAGCAGTGCGACAAACGGCAGGCCCAGCACGTCGCGAAGTGCTGGGCCTGCCGTCGCTCGATAGCGTTGCCGGTTATTACACCGAACCGCCGGCGGCCGAGGGCGCACCCGAAGTGTTGCTCGGGCCGCTCATTTCGCGGGCGATGAATTCCTCCAGATCGAACAGGTTCGACCCGGCGCGATCGGCGATGGTGAGGAGGGTGTTCATGTTGGCCACCTCCTCGACCTGTTCCTTCAGGAACCACTGCATGAACTGCTCGCCGAGGTAATCGCCCTCTTCGCGAGCGGTGCTGGCCAGCTGGATGATCTGGTCGGTGACGGCCTTCTCCTGGGCCAGTGCCAGGGCGATGGGCTCGCGCGCATTCTCGAAATGCGATTTCGCGGCATCGACTCCACCGAGTTCGATGCTGATATCGCGGTCGAGGAAGTACTGCACGATCATCATCGCGTGGTTACGTTCTTCGACGGCCTGGGCGTAGAAGCGTTTTGCCAACTGCGGCAGGTCGGCATTGTCGAACCAAACCGCAATCGCGATGTATTGATGCTCGGCATTGAATTCATGCCGGATCTGATCGTGAAGCAGGCTGTGGAATTTGCTGCGTGGGGTTTCCGGATGGCTGGACATGACCCAGACGTTATCGCTGGTCAGCGTCCTTGTCATCCAAGTCGACCCTTATTGAGGATAGTGTTTCCTAATTAGTTGCGCACTGTCCCAGCCATTTTGGGCGCCGAGTTGCCCACCGGCGCGATGGTGGTGGGCAGTTCCCGCGCGGCGAATTCCTCGACGTCGAACAGGTTCCCGGCGGCGCGTTCGAACACCGTCAGCAACGTCGTCATGGCGGCGACCTCGTCGAGTTGCTGCTCCAGGAACCACTGCATGAACTGCTCGCCGAGATAGTCGCCCGACGCGCGCGCGACCTTGGCGCACTCGACCGTCTGATCGGTCAGCGTCTGCTCCCGCGCGTGCAGGAAAGCGATTGCCGCATGCGGTGATTCGAAGGTCGGGCGCACCTCGTCGAGGCCGCCGACGGTGACCTCGAGATCGCGGTCGAGCAGATGCTGCACCATGCGCAGCGCATGGCCGCGATGCTCGCCGGAGCGGCCGTAACTATGTCGCGCCAACTGGGGCAGCCGGTTCGACTCGAAGTACACCGCGGCGGCCAGATATTGCTGGGCCGCGGTGAATCCGTGCCGGATCTGATCGCGCAGCAGGGCCGGGAACGACCGGCCGCCATCGATGTCGGACATATGATCGACGTTACTCGCCGCGCAGGTCCTCCGGAATGGGTTGCCCGGCCGCCAGTGCCTCGAAGAACCGGCTCGCATTGGCCTTGTCCCACAGCAGCACATTGCCGCTGGAGGTATCGGTGAACCCGCCGATCGGCACCGTCGTCGCCAGCGTGTCGCCGCGCAGCGCCCAGCCCAGCCGGGCCAGATCCCAGATGTGATCGCCGTTGTCGACGGTCAGCGAGCGCGCGGTATCGCGGGCCATCGGCCACAGCCGGAACGGATTGGCCAGGGTGCTCGCGCTGGTGGCCTTCTCCAGCAAGGCCGACAGGAACAGTCGCTGGTTGTTCATCCGGTCGATATCGGCGAGCGCGGTGGCCCGGGTGCGCACAAAACCCAAGGCCTGCGGACCGTCGAGGGTCTGGCAGCCCGCGGCCAGGTTGATGCCGGCCAGCGGGTCGTCGATGGGTTGCGGCACGCAGACGTCGATGCCGCCGAGCGCGTCGACCACACCGGCGAACCCGGCGAACCCGATCTGCGCGTAGTGGTCGATATGCAGTCCGGTGGCGATCTCCACCGACTGCACCAGCAGCTGCGGGCCGCCGAAAGCGAAGGCGGCGTTGAGCTTGTCCTGCCCGTAGCCGGGGATGCTGACGTAGGAATCGCGCGGCAGGCTCACCAGCGTCGTGCGGCCCGAGGGCGGCACGTGCACCAGGATGATCGTGTCGGTGCGCTCCGGACCCACCTCACCACCGGTGGCCAGCCCCTGCTCCTGATCGGCGGTGAGCCCCGAGCGGCTGTCGGAACCGACCAGCAGCCAGTTCGTTCCGGGCGTGTCGCCCACCCGCTCGGCGTAATCGGCCAGCGCGTCGATGCGGTGCAGGGTGCGGTCGAGCTGGATGATCGCGGTCACGATCAGCAGCGCGAACACCACGAGCAGCACCAGGAACCACCGGAACAGGTGCCGTTTGCGCTTGGGTCGCGGCGGTCGTGGTGCCCGGCCCGCACCGCGCGGCGGGCGGCTCGGCGGCGGTGGCGGGACATCGCGGCGCCTGCGCGGCGGTTCGTCGTCGCGGAACGGGACGGGCCGCTGCGTCGGCGCATGAGTGGCGCGATGCGGGCGTTCGGCCGGGGCGTACGCGGGATCGGGGGAGGCGACCGTTTCGCGCAGCGTGCGGCCGTCCCGCGCGGGTGGGCGGTCGGCGTCGGGTACTTCCGACCAGGCCAGCGGCGCCGCCTGCTCGCGCCCGTCGCGGTGCAGCACCTGGGTCGGTTCGATGTGGCGCGGTGGCTGCGGTCCCGGGCCGCCTCGTCCGTCCTTCCGTAAGCCGGCCGGGTCTCCAGGACGTCGCATGAGCGGCTCACCAGGCCGCGGGCCCGCGTCCGGGCGGTACCCGTCCGGCCCAGGGCGTCGGGACATCCCGGGCCCTGGCCGGTTGGGGTTGGCGCGAGGCGCGTCGGGGCGGTCCGACGTGGGGCGGCGGGTGACGGGCTCGCCGGGCGGATAGCGGCGGTCGACCGGTCGAGGAGCCGGGCCCGGCCTGCGTGGATCCGGCTCGGGCCGCTCGCCCGGTGCCGGGCGTCGACCGGGTTCGCTCGGTGGCCTGCGCATACCCGGTTCGGGCGGACGCGCGCCGGGTCGGCCGGGCGCCTGCGGCGGGACCCGGCGCCTCCGTGGGTCGTCGCCGTTCATCATGTCGAACTGTACTTACCCGTTTCGGTGGCGGTTGTTACCCGGCGGCGCGGCGAAACGCCGGTGTCGCCGCTCACGGCAGCCAGCCGACCCGCCCGCGCAGCACCGTATACCCGATATATGCCACCGCGTCGATGAGCGCGTGTGCGATGACCAGCGGCCAGAGCCGGCCGGTCCGTTGCCAGTAGCGGCCGAAGATCAGGCCCATCACGATATTGCCGAGGCCGCCGCCGAGGCCCTGGTAGAGGTGGTAGCTGCCGCGCAGCAGGGCCGAGGCGAGCAGCGAGCGGTTGTCCGACCAGCCGAGCGCGCGCAACCGGGTGATCAGATACGCCACCACGATGATCTCCTCGGCGGCGGAGTTGGCGCAGGCCGACAGGATCAGCGCGGGCAGCCGCCACCAGTGCTCGTCAAGGGCGCTGGGCACGATCGTCACGCTGACGCCGGCCGCGTGCGCGATCAGATACAACGCGAGCCCCGGCAGCCCGATCACCGCCGCCAGCAGCACACCGTGCAGCGCGTCCGGCCGCCAGCGCGCCCGGGCCAGCCCGATGGCGCGCGGGCCGAGGCCGCTGCGCCAGAGCAGGTAGAGCCCGAGCCCGGCCCATGCCGTCAGCCGCAGCACGCCGAGCAGCTGGAACAGCAGGTCGATGGTGGACTGCGCCGAACGCGAGGCATTGAGCGCAACCGTCTGCTCGTCCACCCCGCCCGGTGCCAGCGCGCTCTCCACCAGCGACAACGCGGCATTGAGCCCGCTCAGCCCGAAGGTGACGCCGAGGACGACCAGGATTTCCAGCCGGATGCCGGCCCGTTCCCGATCGGTCGGCTCGCCGGTCCGTGCCCGGCCGAGATCATCGCGCATGCCGCCGAATCTATTGCCCGCCGGCGCGGGCGGCGTGCTCAGATGCGGCGCAACCCGTTGAGGAAGGGGCAGCCCGCGAGCAGCCGCACCGCCCGGCTCAGCGATTCGACGTCGTCGGCGGGGCTGGCGAAGGGCAGGCGCACGTCGTGGTCGCCGTCCTCGCCTTCCACCCGCAGGGTGAGCCCGTAGCGGTCGATGGCCAGCGGATGGACGTTGCCGCGCTGCAATCGCGGCGGCAGATGCCGGGCCAGTTGCGCGACGACGTCGGCGTGGTCGGCGTCCATATGCTGCAACCAGGCCGATTCCATCGAGCAGAACGGATCGGGCCGGGCCAGCCGCAGCTCTTCCACGCACACCGATTCGGCGCCGGTGGAATCGGCGACCACGGCCGAATTGATCACCAACCGCAGCAGGGTGGCGGTGTGGCCGACGTCGAGCAGCCCCGGATCGGGATTTTCCTTGGCGACCTCGGTGGCCAGCGCCCGCTGCGCCTGCGTGGGCACGGCCCGCACCCAGCCGCGCAGCCACACCAGCGCGCGCACCGGTTCGCGCAGCGGCAGCGGGGCGTGGTCGGTGAGTTCGAGGACGGCGGGCGCGCCCGCGGCACCGGAGGCGGCGGCATGGGCGGCGGCGCTGTCCCGGGGCACGGCGATCACGGCGTCGCCGCATTCGCGCAGATGATGCACCGAGGTGGGGATCGGATCGGTGCCCGGCAGTGCCAGCACCGAATACTCCGCGTGCGCGCAGGCGCTGCGCACCCGCTCGGCGGTCGTCGGTGCGCTGATCGTCTCCGGCATTGAAACCTCCACTGGGTGAACGTGCCCCACTTCACAGATGCGCAATTAGGTTAACCTAACCTAAGCGAATGTGGGTCTCGGTGCAACAGGTGGGCGGTGGGTAAGTTGAATGCCATGAGCAGCGAGCCGGTACTGGTCGCGTTGACGGCGCCCGCACGACGAAGCCTGGTCGACGGCCTGGTCGTCGCGCCCGCCACCGCGCCGGCGGGGCGGATCATCACGCCCGACCTCGAGGTTGCCGAGATCGCCGACATCCTCGCCGAGGCCGCCCACTCCGACACCGGCCTGATCGGCCGCACCGACGACCCACAGCGGGCACTGGCCCTCATCGCGGGCACCGCGGCCGCCCTGTGCGGTGAAGACATCCGCACCGCGCTGACCACCCCCGATGTCGCCTTCCTCACCGGTCTGCAGCCGCAGGCGATCGAGGCGGTGCGCGGCGTGCTGCTGGCCATCGAGGCGCAACGCCCACCGGTGATGACCGGCGCGCTCACCGAGCTGCTGGCTCCGGTCGCCGACTGATAGCCCGCCCGTTCCCGGCCTCGGGAAGTCGGCCGAGCGCGCGGCCTCGCGCAAGTAATCTCGTAGGCGTGCCGCGAATAGCGTATTTCGGGCCGTCCGGAACCTTCACCGAGATGGCCCTCGCCGAACTCGAGAACGCCGGAGCCTTCGACGGGCCGGTCGAGCGGATCGCCGCGCCCAGCCAAGGCGCCGCCCTCGACCTGATCCGCACCGGTGACGTCGACGGCGCCGTGGTGCCGATCGAGAGTTCGGTGGAGGGCTCGATCCCGGCCACCCTCGATTCGCTGGCCGTCGGGCCGCGGCTGCAGATCATCGCCGAAACCGAACTCGAGGTGAGTTTCGCGATCCTGGCCCGCCCCGGCACCCAGCTGAGCGAGGTGCGTTCGGTGGCGGCGTACCCGGTGGCCGCCGCGCAGGTCCGGTTGTGGCTCGAGCGCACTCTGCCCGGCGCCGCCAGTTATGTGTCCGCCTCGAATGCCGCCGCCGCCGAGGACGTGCTGGCCGGCCGCGCCGACGCCGCGGTGTCGACGACGCTCGCCGGGCAGCGGCTCGGCCTGGTGGCGCTGGCCGAGGGCGTCGCCGATCACGAGGACGCGATCACCCGGTTCGTGCTGGTCACCAAGCCCCGGGTGGCGCCGCAGCCCACGGGCGCCGACCGCACCTCGATCGTGCTCGAACTGCCCAACGAGCCGGGGGCGCTGATGCGCGCGTTCGGCGAATTCTCCACCCGCGGCATCGATCTGACTCGAATCGAATCGCGCCCGACCCGCACCGGGATGGGCACGTACCGGTTCTATCTGGACTGTGTCGGCCATATCGACGACACCGCGGTCGCCGAAGCGCTCAAGGCCCTGCACCGCACGGCGCGGATTCGTTTCCTCGGCTCCTGGCCCGCCACCTCGGCCACCGGGACGCCGCCGCCGTCGGATGAGGAGGCCGCGCAGTGGCTGACCCGATTACGAAAGGGGGTTGCCGACCTGTGACCGGCAAGTTGATTCTGGTGCGGCACGGTGAGACCGAAGGCAATGTCGCACGGATGCTCGATACCAGCCTGCCCGGACTGCCGCTGACCGAACGCGGTGCCGCGCAGGCGAAGACCTTCGCGTCGCGGCTGGTGGTACCGCCGCGGCTGCTGCTGTCCTCGCAGGCCCTGCGGGCCCGGCAGACCGCGAGCTTCATCGAAGCCGCCACCGGCATTTCCGCAGGCGTGCTCGACGGCGTGCACGAGGTGCAGGTCGGCGATCTGGAGGGGGAGAGCAGCCAGCAGGCGCACGAACTGTTCCTGCGGGTCTACCGCTCCTGGCACGAGGGCCAGTTGACGCAGCGGCTGCCCGGCGGCGAGTCGGGCCAGGATGTGCTCGACCGGTTCCTGCCCGCGATCAACGAACTGCGCGACGGCTACCTGTTCGATGCCGACGCCGGCGACGTGCTGCTGGTCAACCACGGCGCCGCCATGCGCCTGGTCGCGCGAACACTGACCGGTGTGGCGCCGCCGTTCACCATCGACAACCACCTCGACAACACTGAAACCATCGAGCTGGCCCCGCATCCCGACGGCAGCTGGGAGTGTGTGCGCTGGGGCCGGTTCTCGCCGCCGTTCGGACGTGCGCCGGCGCTGGGTTCCGACGACCCGATGGGGTGAGTTGCCGCCCGACCCGCTGAACGTATCGCGGTCGGCGGCGCGGGCTTCGCCGATCGGGCGGCTTACGGGCACCGCTGCCAGGATGACCTGACGCCGAGCGAGTCGAGCTGGTGCCAGTCCGAGTGCGGGACCGATGCCCTGCCCAACCGCTGCGCGCATCGAACCGGCGCCGTACAGCACCGCACCCGGTCACGATGTGTGACCGGGCGCGGCATTCGATGATTCAGAAAATGCAGCCGGCTCAGACCACCACTGGGTTGTCCGGGAACTTCTCGCGTTCCGGCAGCGAATCGATCAGGTCTTGCAGCGCCGTGCGCAACCGCGCGTTGGTGCCGCTGCTGAACGAGGTCCACTTCACGCCGTCGTCGGACACGCTCGCGGTGGCGATGAAACGGCCTGCGCGCGTGTTGAATACGGCGATGTGGTTGTCGGCGGTCTCGCGGGTGCCGTCGCCGTAGACGACGCCGACGATCTCGGCGTGCGAATCCAGATGCACCAGGGCCGAGGCGAGCGTCTGCGCGTCCCGGGGCGGATTGCCGACCTTGGCGAGGCGGTTGGCGGTGGCCGTCGCATCGCCGAGGTCGTTGAAGATCGGCTCCAATTGCTCTGTCGGGGCGTTCATTCCGGTGAGTTCGAGCGCCTCGGCGGACCCGAGCGCAGACAGCACCGGGCCGGGCAGATCTTCGTCGGCTTCATCGATCACATAGGACTCGGGACCGCGCAACGCGACCGTCACCAGATCGTCGCCCTTCGCCAGGCACATCCGGCTCACCTGACCGGAGACGACCAGTCGCAAGGCGATGGCCCAGTGCGGGCGGTTGAGCCCGCGCAGCCGGTCGGCGAGTTCCGGATGGACCACCTCACCGTCGAGCAGTTCCCGTTCGGCGAGCGAATGGGCGGCCGCGGCCATCGCCGCATCGTGCGCGGTCTCGTTGTCGTAGCGACCGATCGCGTTCAACACGACCGGTACCTCGTCGATTTGCAAAAGCTCCAGCAGGAACTGCATTTCGTCGAGCGACAGCGTGACCGCGCCGAGCGTCGCCGGACCGCGGCCGGCACCCAGAACCGTCATTTGGCGGTTGCGGCGGGGTCGGCGCCGATCACACCGTCGGCGGCGAGGCGGCCGTCGGTGAAGTGGTCGGCCCGCAGGTAATCGGCGGCGTTGTGCTCGGACTCGTCGTCGTCGCTGTTGGCCGCACCACGACCCAGCAGCGGACTGGCGGGACCGGTGGACGCCGGACGAACCGGCGCACCCTCGGTGCGCGCCACGGCGACCTCGGTGACCGGAGCCGCCGCGCCCGCACCACCGCTGACCGGCGGCGCGCCCCAGCCCTCGGGCACCTTGAACGCGCTGTTGCCCGCACCGAGCGAGGCTCCCATGCCGGCGGCGCGGGTGGAGGCACCCGCCGCGGCCGCAGCCCCACCGGCGGCCATGCCGACCGGCGCCATCGAGGCGACGCCGGGCGCACCGGTGCTGGTGGCCGCGGCGATCGCGTTGGCGCCGAGGTTGCCGACGGTGCTCACACCGCTGGTGGCGACCGAACCGGCCACGTTCGCGGCCTGGGTGACCGCGCTGCTGATCGCCGGGTTGTTCACCACCGCGCCCGCGGCCGCGAGGGCGGTCTGCACCGGGTCGCCGTTGCCGCTCTGGAAGGCCTTATCGGCGTTGGAGGCGGCCTCGGCGGAGCCCGCGCCGTTGGCGATCGGCGGCGGGTTGATGAACTCACCGGGGGTGATCACGGTGGCGGTGGTGGCGGCCTCGTAGGTCTCCATCACCAGCGCGGCGCGAATGTCCATGGCGTGCTTGGCGACTTCGGCCGCCTCGAACGCGCCCGACAGCGCGCCGGCCGGGTTGGCCGAAGCCACGACCGCGGTGTTGACCGCGACGATCTCCGGCAGGCTCGGCATCGCCAGCGAGGCGACGGTGTAGGCGGTGGCGTTGGCGGCGGCCTTGGTGCCCATGGTCGCGGCCATCGCGCTCTGCTGGCCGGCCCACGCGGTGAACCCGCCGAGCCGGGCCAGCGCGCCGATACCGTTGATGCTCTGCAGGCCGAGGCCCAGCTCGGCCATCACCCGGGTGACGGTGGCGGTGGCATCCACCCAGGCGCCGGTCAGCGTGCCCCAGGCGGTGGCCGCGGCCGAGATCGGCACGGCGTGCGCGCCCGCGTTGAGCGAGACGGAATTGAATTCGGCCATGCGGGGCAGCCAGAACACCCCGGTGATTCCTGCGGTCATGCGTATTTCTCCCCTTGTGTGAAGCTCGGAGCCGGATCGGCGAGTGGCTAAGCGACGATCGAGTTGAACGGTGCGCCGGTCAGCGTGACGATTCCGGCGGACATGGCGTCTTCGGCCATGTACTGCGCGAGCTGGGTGCGCAGAATCGCGGCGGCATGGTGCAGTTCGAGGATGGCCTGCGCGATCGACCGATCGTGGGTGAGGGCCGCGTGGTTGAAGTGGTTCGCGGCCAGCAGCGACACCTCCTCGGCGCCGGAGGGCAGCACGTGCGTCGCCGGTCCGGCCACTGCGGCCACCCCGGCCAGACGGTCGGCGAGCAGGTCCAGTTCGACAGCAGCGGCGAGGATGAGTTCGGGCGTGACGTGCACGTTGCCAATCATGTCTCGACTCCTTCTAGTGGTAGCTGTTCGGCGGAACCACGAGAATTCCCCCTACGAGTACATTGGACGCGACATCACCACGATCGGTTCCATCGAATCCAGAGTTTCCTTCCGGTCTTACCTGCCGGATGCGAACCCCCATCCACAGGTTCGCATACAGCTCGGGCTAAGACTAGCCCCATCCCAGCTGATGGAGCCGGTCTTCGTCAATCCCGAAATAGTGTGCTATCTCATGGATCACGGTGATCGCCACCTCCTCGACCACCTCTTCTTCGTCGGCGCATATCTCCAGCAGGGCGTCTCGGTAGATGGTGACCGTGTCCGGCAGTGAGCCCCCGTAGTGACTGTCGCGCTCGGTCAACGCGATTCCGTGATAGAGCCCGAGCAGATGTGGATCCTCCGCATTGCGTGCCTCGATCAGCACGACGACATTGTCGATGGCTCGGGCGAGTTCGGGCGGAATGAGATCGAGTGCGTCGGCGACCAGCTCTTCGAAGCGGTCTTCGGACATGGAGACCGGCATGAACGTCCTCGACCCGCCTATCGCGGCTGCGGCGGCAGCGGTGCGGCGCCGGGCAGCGGCGGCGGGGTGTAGCGGCCGTCGCTGGGCGGCGGCACCGGCGCCTGACCGTTGATCAGGATCTCGCCCTTGGCCGATCCGGTGATCGGGGCGAAGCCTTCCCGGTCGGCGCCCTTGCCCACCATGCAGTCGAGTTTGCGGCTGCCCGCCAGCCAGCTGCGCGCGTCGATGTAGTCGAAGAACAGCGTCAAGGTCTTGTTGCGCAGCACATCCGGGCCACCCAGGTACTCGGTGGACAGGCGCGCGCATTCGCCCTCGACGAACTTGTCCTGCTCTTCCTTCGGCGGCGGCGGGCCCTGGAAGCGGGCGCCGAGGTCGACGGTCGCCACGATCTCCACCGCGTGCGGCTGGGTGCAATCGACCGGATCGGTGGGCAGGTTCTGGTTGATGCCCAGGCACACGCCGGGCGCGAACACCTTGGACTGATCGTTGTCGAGCACGCTGCCGCTGGTGGGCAGCGGCGCCGAGGCCGCACCGGTCAACCCGGCGGCCTGAAGTCCGCAGCGCAGCTTGCGATCTCCGCTCTTGGCCCAGCCCTCGGGGCTCGGGTACATCAGGCCGACGACGAAACGTCCGCGCGGATCGAACTTTCCGCCGAGGTACTGCTGGGCGGCGGTGACGCAGTGCTCCTCTTTGAGCTCGGTGAACCGCAGCGAATCGGGGAACCGTGAACCGGGCCCGAATTCCTTGCCCGGGTACTTGCTGAGATCGATATCGGCGGTGACCTCGAACAGGTGCTTGTCGGCGCAGTCGACCTCGACCAGATCCGAGCGGTCGGGCGCGGTCCAGCTGAGGCAATCGCCGCGGGTGGCGGTGCCGAAGGTCTTCTCGGCACCCGCGGGCACGGCGACGGCCGGATTGTGCGCCTCCAGGCCGGAGTCGTTCTCGAAACCGGTGACGAACAGCGTCACCATGGCCGCGGTCACCGCGCCGACAGCGACCGCGAGCAGGCCCCAGCGCAGCTTCGGCGCCGACAATCGCAGCTTGCCGCCCGGCGCTTCGTCGGCCTGTCCGGCCGAGCCCGCCGCGGCCGCCGAACCGCGACCCTGCCGCGGTTTCGACCGGCCGAAGGCGGCGCCGCGCGGACGCCGGCTGGCGGAGCCGCGAGCGGGGCGGCCTGCGGCGGGCCGCGACGGATCACCGTCCCGAGCGGACTCGGGCACCGGCGGGGGCGTGTGCGCGTCATCGGAGGTCATCGCGATCCATCATGGCAGTGTCGTAGGCCACCGTGCCATGAGGATGCCCCGATATGCCCTCCGACCTGGCCGAGACGCCCTGCATCAGGACGACGGATCGGCCGAGTCGGACGGTTCGGGATCTCCTGACCGCGACACCATCATCGAAGAGGCAGCCACCATTGGCACTGCGCACCGGGCGCATCGGCACCGTCGTGCCTCCACCGAGGCTTCGCGATGGGCAGAGCCGGCTGCTCACCCCCGCAGGGCAGACGCGAACAACCCCGGCAGCCGCGCCGGATTCTTCCCCGCGTAGAACTCGGTGAGCTTGCGCCCGGTCGACGCGGCGGTCGCGTTGTCGACGAACCACGGCGGCCTGGGCGAGAGCGCCCACTCCGCGTGCAGCACCGAGCGCGGCGCCGGGCGGAACGGGCCGCGCACCACGGTGCGTTCCACATCGTCGAGCAGCAGCGCGTTGTGCACGATGCCGATGCCGCTCTGCACGTCGTCGAGGGTGTGGCCGGGGTAGGCGCCCCAGGACGCGCGCGGGGTCAGGAACGCCAGCCCGGTCCAGGCATTGATCGCCACGGTGCCGTAACGCAGTCGCTCGACCGCCCGCTCGAAGGCGATGCCGAGGCGTTTGATCGTGACCGGATGCGCGATGAGATTGGCCCCGAGCGTGCCCGTGAGCTCGTCATTGGCGAAGTCGACCGCGTGTTGCAGGAACTCGCCGCCAGCGCCGGGCAACTCGACCACGCCGAGCACCGGCGCGAAATACTCGGTGCGCAGCAGTGCGGTGTCGGTGGCGGGCAGCTGTTCCACCAGCACCCGGCCGGAATCCGGGCCGAGTCGGCGGGCGTCCGGGTAGGCACTCAGCGCGTCGGCGACTCGCGTGTCGCTGCCCGGGTAGTACGCCGGACGCCCCGGTGCCTGCGCCATCGCTTCCCGCAGCGCCGCAAGGAACTGCAGTTTCTGCGGCCAGTCCGCGCTCAGCACCACCGTCTGCGCGGCGACGCAGTTGTAGCCGCCGTTGTGCAGGCGCTGGGTGGCCACGTGCGCGGCCTGAAAGCGCAGATCGGCCTCGGACCATTCGCCGGGCACCACGATGGTCGGCGATACCCCGCCGAGTTCGCTGGTGATGGGCTTGTCCAACAGCGGACGGCGATCGTGGCGGCGTTCGATCGCGTCCGGTCCGGTGCCCCAGACGATCGCGTCGTGGGTCACCGAGCTGCCGGTCATGTGCACGTGCGCGACACCGGGATGACGCACCAGGTAGCCGCCCTCCTCGGCGCCGCCGGTGAGAATGCGCAGCACGCCGAGTTCGACGAGCGGGGCGAAGATCATCTCGAATACCGTGAACAGCGGATCGGTGATCGGATTCAGTTTCAGCGCGACGACCCGGTTGTGCGCGTACAGCTCGTAGAGGGTGTCCAGCGGCGCGATCGACATGATGTTGCCCGCGCCGAGCACTACGCCGACGCCGGCGGTCGCGGCCGGTTCGCGTTGTGCGAGCCCGGCCTTGCGGCGCGCGGTCGCGGCGTCGACGCCCGGACGCAGCCAGACCTCGCCGGAGAATCCGCTGAGCAGCAGTTTGTCGTAGGTGTCATGGGGCAGCACCGGCACCGCGACCCGTCCGCCCGGCGCCGAGGTCAGCTCGATGCCGTCGAGCGGGCTGCGTCCGGCCTCGAGCGCGCTCAGCGTTTCGGCGAGGGCGGTGGTGGCTTGCAGCAGGGTCAGCGGGCCCGACATCCACTCCTCGCCGACCAGCGGGGAATCGGGATCGAGCTGCTTGATGGTGCAGGCGGCGCGCACCCAGTCGGCGGCGAAGCGCGCGGTCCTGGTGTGGATCTGCTCGAGGAGTTCGCGGCGGCGGCGCAGCGGGGTGGCTGCCCAGACCTTTTCCCCCGCGGCCAGCTCGGCCAGTGCGTTGTCGATTGCGGTGTCGTCGAAAGTGGTGGCCACAGCACAACTATGCGCCGGTTCGGCGATCGCGGCCGGGCGAATCCCGATCCGCCGTGCTCACCTGCGCCGTCGTGAACCGATATCCGATTACGCCGCACACCGGCCGCCAACTAGGCTGGTCAGCCATGATCGACCTCCGATTCCTGCGCGAGCATCCCGACGTTGTCCGTGCCTCGCAGCGGGCCCGCGGCGAGGATCCCGCCCTCGTCGACGCGCTGCTCGAGGCCGACGCGGCGCGCCGGGCCGCGGTCGCCACCGCCGACAACCTGCGCGCCGAGCACAAGGCGATGGGCAAGAAGATCGGCAAGGCGAGCAAGGAGGAGCGCCCGGCGCTGCTGGCCGAGGCCTCGGAGATGTCGGCGAAGGTCAAAGAGGCCGAGGCCGCCCAGCACGCCGCCGACGCCGACCTCGATGCGGCGCAGCGGGCCATCTCGAATGTCGTGCAGGAGGGCGCGCCCGCGGGTGGCGAGGACGACTACATCCTGCTCGACACCATCGGTACTCCGCCCGAATTCGATTTCACCCCCAAGGATCACCTGGAACTCGGTGAATCGCTGGGCCTGATCGACATGGAGCGCGGCGCGAAGGTTTCCGGCGCCCGGTTCTACTTCCTCACCGGCTACGGCGCCCTGCTACAGCTGGGCCTGCTGCAGCTGGCGGCTCAGCGCGCGGTGGCCAACGGGTTCACCATGATGATCCCGCCGGTGCTGGTGCGTCCGGAGATCATGGCGGGCACCGGATTCCTCGGCCAGCATTCGGCCGAGGTGTATCACCTGGCCGACGACGACCTGTACCTGGTCGGTACCTCGGAGGTGCCGCTGGCCGGCTACCACTCCGACGAGATCCTCGACCTCAGCGGCGGCGCCAAGCGCTACGCCGGTTGGTCGTCGTGCTTCCGCCGGGAAGCGGGCAGCTACGGCAAGGACACCCGCGGCATCATCCGGGTGCATCAGTTCGACAAGGTCGAGATGTTCGTCTACTGCAAGCCCGAGGACGCCGACGCCGAACATCAGCGGCTGCTGGCCTGGGAACGGGAGATGCTGGCCGCCATCGAGGTGCCCTACCGCATCATCGACGTGGCCGCGGGCGATCTGGGTAGCTCGGCCGCGCGCAAGTTCGACTGCGAGGCCTGGGTGCCGAGCCAGCGGACCTACCGCGAACTCACCTCCACCTCGAACTGCACCACCTTCCAGGCCCGCAGGCTCTCGGTGCGCTACCGCGACGAGAACGGCAAGCCGCAGATCGCCGCGACGCTCAACGGCACCCTGGCCACCACCCGGTGGATCGTGGCCTTGCTGGAGAATCATCAGCAGGCCGACGGGTCGGTGCGGGTACCCGAGGCGCTGGTTCCGTTCGTCGGTACCGACGTGTTGACGGCGCCGAAGTAGCGCCGTGTACGGCCCGACACGCCTGGGCGAGGATGGGTGCGATGTCCGATTCCGGTGATGTGGCAACCGGGGGGTTTGGTGTTGTCTAGGCTGTCGTTCGTGCGAGGAATCGGGTCTCGCGGCGATACCCGAACCCGGGTGCGGGCCGCGTCTGCGTTGGCGACGGCCATGGTCATGTCCAGGACCACCGGGGCCTTCTATGTCATGGGCGGTGCGCTCGGGCTGATCATCACCGCGGTCGCGCCCGGCGACGAGGGCAACCGCCCGCTGGTTGGCAGTGCCGCCGCGGTGGCGTTGCTGCTGGGTATCAGCCTGCTCGGCTGGGGTCCGCGGCTGCCGCACAGCATCCACCACGGCTACGTCGCCATCGCGACGATCCTGGTGACCATAGCCGTCTATGCCTTCCCGAACACCGTCGGTGCGATCACCCTTGCCTCGTTCTATGTGTTCGTCGCCTGCGATGCCGCCTTGTTCTTCGTCTGGCCGCTTGCCATGTCGCATATCGCGCTGGCCATGGCGTTGTGCCTGTGGGTGTTGCCGACCCGCGAGGGTCTGCCGTGGTGGTCGGGTCTGATCCCGGCCGGGGTGACCTTCGGGGTCGGCGTCGTCGTCGGGATTCTGACCCGGATGGCGTCGGAGGCCGATATCGATGTGCTCACCGGTTTGCTGAACCGTCGCGGTTTCGACCGCGCCCTCAATACCGCGATCGAGAACGCCACCCGCTCCGAGGAAGGGCTGGCGCTGGTGCTGGTCGACCTCGACCGGTTCCAGAAGGTCAACGATCATCTCGGGCACCGCGCCGGTGACGCTGTCCTGCAGCGGGTGGCCGACACCTGGGGCAAGCTGCTCGCGCCCGATCAGCGGCTGGCCCGCTACGGCGGCGACGTTTTCGCGCTGCTGCTGCCCGGCACCACCGAACAGGCCGCGATCCTGCTGACCGAACAGTTGCGCGCCGCCGTCACCACCGGCTGTTCGGCCGGTGTGACGTCCTGGCAGCCGGGCGAATCCGGATCGCTGCTGGTCAGCCGCGCCGACGTGGGGCTGTACCGGGCCAAGCAGGCCGGGCGCAACCGCACCGTGCTGGAATCGTCTCGGCAGTTGCCGCTGGCGGTGGAGCTGCGCGAGGCCATCGACCGCGGCGCGCTCGACGTGCACTACCAGCCGATCGTCAGCCTGAGCGAGGGCGGCGGTAAGGCGGTCGGGGTGGAGGCGCTGCTGCGCTGGTCGTCGAGCGCGCAGCCCGATGTCACCACCGAGGGCCTGATCCGGGTGGCCGAGGAATACGACCTCATCTCCGACCTGGACGAGCTGGTGCTGCGCCGGGCCTGCGCCGACGCCGCGCGGTTGCAGGAGACCTTCGCCCAGCTCGATCTCACGCTCAACGTCAACGTCAGCGGGCTGGAGCTGGCCGAAACCGGGTACGCCGACCGCGTCACCGGAATCCTGGAGAGCACCGGCTGGCCCGCCGATCAGCTGGTGCTGGAGGTGACCGAGAGCGAACTGGCCGCCGAATCCCAGACCGCCATCGCGAATCTGCACACCCTGCGCGACCGTGGGGTGCGCATCGCCATCGACGATTTCGGCACCGGCTACTCCTCGCTGAGCCGGTTGGCCGCGCTGCCCAGCGACATCATCAAGGTCGACCAGTCGTTCGTGGCCGCGATCCGCTCCGATTCGCCCGCGCCGCCGCTGCTCGGGGTGATCGCGGCGCTGAGCAAATCGCTGGACCTGCAGGTCATCGCCGAGGGTGTGGAGACCGAATATCAGGCGGCCGTGCTCACCGAGCTGGGTTTCGCGCTGGCGCAGGGCTACCACTACAGCGATTCGCATCCGGTCGCCGAACTGATCAGCGACCTGAACCAGAATCAGGGCCGCGTCGGTCCCGGCGCGGACGCCGATCGCAACGGCTGGGTCCCGCTCGGCTGAAAATCCCTTGACCGCCCGCGCGGCCGAAGGCGATGCTGATCACATGCGTTTACTCGTCTACGGCTGTTGATTCGGCCCCGGCAGGCCTGCCGAACCGATCGGCATGCGTGCGCTGACCGTACGGGCGGTACTGTTCGCCGGTCTCGGTGATTTCTTCCCGCTCTACGCCATCTATGCCCTGCTGTTCGCCGACCACGGCCTGAACGCCGGGCAGATCTCCTCGCTGTTCGCGCTCTGGTCCGCGACGGCGTTCCTGCTGGAAGTGCCCTCGGGTGCGTGGGCCGACACGGTGTCGCGGCGCGGACTGCTCGTGCTGAGCGGCGTGCTGCTCACCACCGGTTTCACGCTGTGGACGGTACTGCCGAGCTACCTCGGCTTCGCCGCCGGATTCGTGGTGTGGGGTGTGTCGGGAGCGCTGCGGTCGGGAACATTCGAGGCGCTGCTCTACGACGAACTCAGCCTGCGCGGCGAACCGTCGGCGTTCCCGCGCATCCTCGGATACACCAGGGCGGGCACCGAAATCGCGGTCCTCATCGCCATCCTCGCCGCAACCCCGCTGTACCTGATCGGCGGATATCCGCTGATCGGCTGGGTGAGTGTGGCGATGGCGGCCGCGCATACCTGCGTCGCGCTCAGCCTTCCCGGTGCACCGAAGGCGGTGTCGGCGGGTGATGTGGAGGAGTTGGAAGAGGACCCGACCAGTGCATCGGTCGCCCCCGCCGCCGGGTCGCCGGCAAAAGCGATCACCCCCGCGCCGCAGCGGACGGCGCCGACGCCATCCGACGGGCCGATCACGCGATATCTGGCCATGCTGCGTTCAGGACTGGCCGAGGCGACGCGGATCAAGAGCGTGCGCAACGGCGTGGTGCTCGGCGCGCTGCTGTACGGCATCACCGCCTTCGACGAGTATTTCGCGCTGGTCGCCGGGGAGGCCGGTGTCGCAACAGCGGTTGTTCCGGTGCTGGTGGCGATCACGGTGGTCGGCTCGCTGATCGGCTCGGTCACGGCAGGACGGACCGAGACGATGCGGGCTCGCACCATGGGAATCGCCGTAGCGGTCGCGGGCGCATTGTTCATCGCCGGTGCCGTGGTCGTCGGGCTGGCAGCGCGCTGGCCTGCGGCACTGTATGTGCTCGCGGGTTCGGGGTTCGTCGCGCTGGGCGTGTCCTACGGCGTGATCTACAACGCGAGCGTCGTCGCGGCGGCCCGATTGCAGGACGCCATCGAAGGCCCGGCGCGGGCGACGGTGACCTCTGTGTCCGGGCTGCTGTCGGAGGTCGTCTCGCTCGCGGCCTTCGGCTTCGTGGCACTGGTGACGGTGTGGTTGTCGATGTCGGCCACCGTCGCGCTGCTCGGCCTCGGCGTGCTCGCGATCGCCGCGGTGACACCGGCCTGGCTGCCGCGCCGGCCCGCACCGTCGAGTTCGACAGGCCATGGCCGGTGATGCGCGGTGACCAGCGCAAACCCCGGCCGCGAGGTCGGTGGCCGACCACGATCGTCACCACCGTGGAGTCGGCCGACCGTGGAGTCGCGGGATTCGGTGACGTCGGCGGTGCTGACGCTCCTCGAGCTGCTGTGGCCTGGCCAGCAGACGATTGCGCAGCTCGGCGTCGAGGCACGGCCGTGGCGGATGATGCCACGCGGGGCCGGTGCCGCCGTGACACCGGCCTGGTTGCGGTGGAGTCGCGCGGCGCACCGGCTGCACGGCGTACCGCTGTCCCGGGGATAGGGTGGCGCGGTGGTGCACAGGCGGCTGGGACTGGGGCTCGGGATGTCCATCGGGGCCGGTGTCGCGGTGCAGGCCAGGATCAACGGTGCGCTGGGGGAGCGGCTGCACGATGGGATCGCCGCCGCGGTGGTCAGTTTCGGCACCGGGCTGCTGGTGCTGGCCGTCGCGTTCGTGTGCTCGCGGACCCTGCGTGACGGTCTCGGCAAGGTGCGCCGGGCGGTGGCGGCGGGCGAGCTGCGGCCCTGGCAGTTGCTCGGCGGGTTGTGCGGTGCGGCGTTCGTCGCCAGTCAGGGACTCACCATCACCGCGCTCGGTGTCACCGCGTTCACGGTGGCCGTGGTGGCGGGTCAGCTGCTGAGCAGCCTGGTCGTGGATCGGCTGGGGCTCGCGCCGAACGGACGCACCCCGGTGACGTTGCGCCGCGTCAGCGCCGCCGCACTCGGCGTCTTCGCCGTTGCCCTCGCCGGACTCGGTAGCTCGCAGGTCAGCGGCGCGCTGTCGGCGCCCGGTGCCATCGCCGAAGTCCCACCGGCGGTGCTGATCCTCGTTCCCGCCCTTGCGGGCATCGGCTTGGCCTGGCAGCAGGCGGTGAACGGTCGCGTCGGCGCGGTCGGTGGCCCGTTCCCCGCGACCGGCATCAACTTCGCCGTCGGTCTCCTCGGCTTGCTGGCCGTCGAGGCGGTGGTGGTGGCAGGCGCCGGACTACCCAGCGAATTCCCCACCGACCCATGGCTTTACCTCGGTGGCGTCATCGGCGTGGTCTTCATCGCGCTCGCCGTTCTGGTCGTTCGTTGGATCGGCGTGCTACTCCTCGGCCTCACCTCGGTCGCGGGCCAACTCCTCGCCTCGGTAGCCCTCGACGTCGCCATCCCCACCGGCGCGGGCCTCTCGATCACCGCCCTCATCGGCTGTGCGCTCACGCTGGCCGCGGTCGGCCTGGCGACCGGCCGCCCAGGCCTTCGCTCGGAACAACGCGGGTGACCGTGCCGGACACAGGCGCTCCGACTCGGCCAGTCCGGATTCGTGCGCGGCCGTCGCGGCACACCCACCCGCGCACCCGAACAGCTCGGGCGATCAGGATGTCCGCCGACCTGGCGATCCGGCTCAGACGAGTTTGCGCGAGCGCAGCTCATGCCCCTTCGAGGTCTTGCAGCGCCCCGATTCCAGGTCCCACTGCCAGCCGTGCAGGTTGCAGGTGAGGGTGTTGCCTTCGACGACGCCGAACTTGGACAGGTCGGCCTTCAGGTGCGGGCAACGGCGCTGCACTTCCCAGCCGTCGAGCTCGGTGGACGCGGAGTCGTCGTGCGCCTCGGCGAACCAGCCGTCGGCGTAGGCGATGCGCTCGTCGGTGAGGCATTTGAAGAACGTGTAGAGGAACTCGTTGTACCCGCCGATGCGCCAGGCCTGGAAGCGGGTGGACAGGAAGATGGTGTTCACCCAGTCCGGCTCGTTGTCGCGCAGCACGGTGCGCACCAGCTCCGGGGCGATGCGGAAGCCGTAGCGGTACTTGCCCTCGCCCTCGATCGGGCCGCGGACCAGGCGCTTCGGGAAGTCGAGCACCACGGTTTCCTCGCCGATCACCAGCCCGACGGGGTAGCCGATGCCATCACAGATCAGATCGCTCTGCGCCATGATCGGCTCGAACAGCGCCTTCAGCGGTTCCAGCAGCGAGCCTTCGCCGGTGGCCCAGGAGGCCTTCTCGGCCGCGAGTACCGGCGCCATCCGCTGGGCCATCCGCTCGATGTAACCGGCCTTGTCGTCGTAGATTTCGGCCGGGTCGAACGGGTGGGTCAGCTCCAGTTCGGCGCCGCGCACATCGGCCACCGATCCGGGGATCATCAGCACGCCGCCGTCATTGCCGTGGATCCGCATCTGCTCCAGGAACACCATCTGATCAGGGAAGATGTTGCCCTCGTCGCCGCGGTCGTCGTTGAGGTAGCGCAGTTCGTCGTCGAGGAAGACCGGCGGGCCGGCCGAGGGCACCACCCAGGTCGCGCCGACCTGCTCGATGTAGCTGCGGGCCCGGTCCATCCCCCGCTGACGCTTCTGCTTGCCGAAGTTGGCCTTGGTCCGGCTGGGGATGTCGTACACCATCGGGTACCAGATTGCGCCCGAGTACTGCAGCAGATGGATGTCGACGTGCCCGAACGCGTCGTGCAACACGTCCATATCCACCGGGCGCGCGTCGTTCATGTTGAAGCAGGTGGTCTCGCCGTCGGAGACGACCAGTCCGGAGTCGCCGATCGGGCCGTCGGCCGGTGCGCGCAGGGCGATGATCATGATGTCCAGCTCGCCGCCGGGCCCGGTCACCGTGTGCTTGACCGAATCCTCGGTCTCGAAGAACTTGTGGAAGCCCAGCTTCTCCAGCTCACGGCGCAGATCCGGGACCGGGTAGTCCGGCAGCAGGACGGTGGCGTCCTTGTTGACGTGCTCGGCCAGATTCTTGGCGTCGAAGTGGTCGCGGTGCAGATGCGAGACGTAGAGGAAGTCGCAGTTGCCGAGGGTGTCCCAGTCGAGCTGGGAATTGTCCGGGAACGGGAACCAGGACCCGAAGTAGGCGGGGTTCACCCAGGGATCGCAGAGAATCGACCCGGCCGTCGTCTGGATATGGAAACCCGCATGTCCGACGCTGGTGATCTGCACGAGCTTGTTCCTCCTGAACCGCGGTGTTTCCGTACTGTCAGCCGGTCGTCCAGGGTAGTCGCTACGGCGAGACGTCTCCGATGCAGTAGCCGTCGGCTCCCTCACGCAAGGTGAAGGTCCGGGTCTGCGTCACACCCGAGGAGTTGGTGACCGGCACCTGAACCGTCACGTATCCGGCCCGCAGCGCCCGCGAACTGATCTGCTGATCGGCGAAGGCGGTGGTACCGGTGAGCCGGCCCGGATTATTGGCCAGCGGCGCCGGGATCGGCGTGCCGGTGCCCTGCGGATCCCAGGTGGCCGGGTTCGCCTTGCAGATCAGTGGGTGAGTGCCTTCCTGGTCGGACGGGTCCAGCGGCTTGCCGATGAGCCGGGCGAGGTAGCGGCGCACGGTATGGCGGGCGTCGGCGTCGTCGTAGCCGGGTTCGGTACCCGCCGCGAAGACCCGGGGGCAGGCGTACCCGGTGGCCACGGCCGCCCGATCCACGGTGACGGTGGTGCCCGCGCCGCGCCAGATGATGACGTCATCGGTGACGTTGCCCGGCTGGGCGAGCGCGGCCAGTACCGGCTGTGGATCGGCATACATTTCGGCCACCGTCAGCGGCGGCAGTGTCCAGCAGGTGCTCTGGAGCTGGGCGATGGTGCTGTTCTCCAGGTCGACGGCCCAGCGCTGCACCGCGGCCGCCGCCTCGGGGACACCGGGCACCGCACCGACCGGGGGAGCGTCGGCGGGGACCGGGGGTGCGGCGGGCGTGGTCGTCATCGGGGGCTGGGACGGGATCGCCGCGGGTGGGGTGGTGGCGGTGACGGAGTCGCTGCCGCCCGCGCCGTCGCCCGGGATCCCGGAGGCCGAATCGCATCCGGCCAGCAGCGCCGCGCCGGCGAGGGCTACGGCTGCGAACGCTGCTCGACGTGTACCGCTGGCCCGATGTGCGCCGCCCGCACCGTGATCGGCGTGCGAGGCGTGACGGATGTCCTGCGATACGGGCTCGGCGCGGTCCACTGCGGAGATCACCTTTCCTCATGCGTGACTGGGGTCGATCACCCTGTGCCTACGGCGCGCACTACCGCCGCACTGCCGGATCGGCCGGGCAGCGACTACGCTAGCGGAATTGTGGAACCCGTCTACCGGACGATCATCGGCCTGGCCCGAACCGTCTTCTTCGTTGAAGGTCTGAAGTTCACCGTCACCGGCGATGAACACATCCCCGCGTCCGGTGGTGCCGTCTTGGCGGTGAACCACACCGGATACATGGACTTCACCTATGCCGGACTGCCGGTGCGCACGCCCAAGCGCTACATCCGGTTCATGGCCAAGAAAGAGGTCTTCGACAACAAGATCTCCGGCCCGATCATGCGCGCGCTCAAGCACATTCCGGTCGATCGGTCCGCCGGCGCCGACTCCTACAAGGCCGCCGTCGAATACCTGCGCCGCGGCGAGCTGGTGGGCGTGTACCCGGAGGCGACGATCAGTCGCAGCTTCGAGATCAAGGAATTCAAGTCCGGCGCTGCCCGCATGGCCATCGAGGCCGATGTGCCGATCATCCCGATCGTCATCTGGGGCGCGCAGCGGGTGTGGACCAAGGGCTTCCCGAAGCGGTTGGGCCGCACCAACACTCCGATCTCCATCGCCGTCGGCGAACCCATCCAGCCGTATGAGCCCGCCGCCGAGCTCACCGCGCAACTGCGCTCGACCATGCAGCGCATGCTGCTCGAGGTGCAGCGCGATTATGAGCACGAGCCCGGCGCCTACTGGGTTCCGGCGCGGCTGGGCGGCAGCGCGCCGACGCTGGAAGAGGCCGACGCCATGGACTCCGCCGAAGCCGCGGAGAAGGCCGCCGCGCGGGCCGCTCGGAAGAACGCCGCACAGCAGTAGCTCGGGGGAACGAATGGGCTGGTGACTAGCCGGTTTGGCAGCCGGCGCCGCTTCCGGCTAAAGTTTGGCGTCGCACGATGGCGGATCAGCCGCCGACGTCGCGACATGCGGATGTAGCGCAGCTGGTAGCGCATCACCTTGCCAAGGTGAGGGTCGCGGGTTCGAATCCCGTCATCCGCTCTTCGCACCGCAACGGGCGGGACGGCCGATCAGCCGTCCCGCCCGTTGCTTGTGTGCTGTTACCGCGCGGTCGAGCGGAAGTTGCGCAACCGCAGGCTGTTGCTCACCACGAACACCGACGAGAACGCCATCGCGGCGCCGGCCAGCATCGGGTTCAGCAGCCCCGCCATGGCCAGCGGGATCGCGGCCACGTTGTAGGCGAAGGCCCAGAACAGGTTGCCCTTGATGGTGGCCAGGGTGCGCCGGGACAGCCGGATCGCGTCGGCGGCGGCGCGCAGATCGCCGCGCACCAGCGTCAGGTCACTGGCCTCGATCGCCACATCGGTGCCGGTGCCCATCGCCAGGCCCAGATCGGTCTGGGCCAGCGCGGCCGCATCGTTGACGCCGTCGCCCACCATGGCGACCACCTTGCCCTCGGCCTGCAACCGCTTGACGGTCTCGACCTTGTCTTGCGGCAGCACCTCCGCGATCACCTCGTCGATGCCCACCTGATCGCCGATCGCGCGGGCCGCGGCGGCATTGTCGCCGGTCAGCATGATCGGGGTCAGGCCGAGCGCGCGCAGCTGGGTGATGGCCTCGGCCGAGGTCGGCTTGACCGCGTCGGCCACCACGAGCACACCGCGCGCCTTACCGTCCCAGCCGATCGCGACCGCGGTCTTGCCCTCGGCCTCGGCCGCCGCCATGGCGCGCTCGAGGTCGGCGCCGAGCTGCTGCGACCAGTCGGCCAGCAGCCGGGCCCGGCCGACGATCACCGCGTGACCGTCCACCACACCCTGCACACCGAGTCCTTCGATATTGGCGAAGCCCTCGACCGGCTTCAGGTCGCCGACCTTCTCCCGCGCGCCCTTGGCGATGGCCTGGGCGATCGGGTGCTCGGAGGAATCCTCCAGCGCGCCGGCCAGGGCCAGCACCTCGTCGGCGTCCTCGCCCTCGGCGGCGACGACGTCGAGCAGCGTCATCTTGCCGGTGGTGACGGTGCCGGTCTTGTCCAGCACGACCGTATCCACGCGGCGGGTCGATTCCAGCACCTCCGGGCCCTTGATCAGGATGCCGAGCTGGGCGCCACGCCCGGTGCCGACCATCAGCGCGGTCGGCGTGGCCAGGCCGAGGGCGCACGGGCAGGCGATGATCAGCACGGCCACCGCCGCGGTGAACGCCGCCGCGACCGCGCCGCCGGTGCCCAGCCAGAACCCCAGGGTCGCCACCGACAGCGCGATGACGATCGGCACGAAGATGCCGGAGATCTTGTCGGCCAGCCGCTGGGCCTGCGCCTTTCCGGTCTGCGCGTCCTCCACCAGCTTGGCCATCTGGGCGAGCTGGGTGTCGGAGCCGATGCGGGTGGCGCGGACCACGATCCGCCCGCCGACGTTGACGGTCGCGCCGACCACGGCGTCGTCGGTGCCGACCTCGACCGGCACCGATTCGCCGGTCAGCATGGACGCGTCCACCGCCGAGGAGCCCTCGACGATCACGCCATCGGTGGCGATCTTCTCACCGGGCCGCACCACGAACCGATCGCCGACGGCCAACTGCTCCACCGGAATCCGCTGCTCCGAACCGCCGCGCAGCACCGAGACCTCCTTGGCCCCGAGCTCGAGCAGTGCGCGCAGGGCGGCACCGGCGCGTCGCTTGGACCTGGCCTCGAAGAAGCGCCCCGCCAGGATGAACGTGGTCACGCCCGCAGCGGCCTCGAGGTAGATGTTGCCGGACCCGTCCATCCGGGAAATGGTGAATTCGAACGGGTGGGTCATCCCCGGCGTCCCGGCGGTGCCCCAGAACAGTGCGTAGATCGACCAGCCGAACGCGGCCAGCGTGCCGACCGACACCAGCGTGTCCATGGTGGCGGTGGCGTGGCGCAGGTTGGTCCAGGCCGCCTTGTGGAACGGCAGCGCGCCCCACACCACGACCGGCGCGGCCAGCGTGAGCGAGAGCCACTGCCAGTTGGTGAACTGCAAGGCCGGGATCATCGCCATGGCGATCACCGGGACGGTGAGCACCAGCGAGACCAGCAGCCGGGTCCGCAGCGAGGCGGTCGGATCCTCCTCGGCCGGTTCCGCCGCGGCCGCCTCCACCTTCGGTGCGGGCAGTGCGGCGGTGTAGCCGGCCTGTTCGACCGTGGCGATCAGCTCATCGGGGGAGATGTCGCCGGTGAAGTCGACGCGGGCCTTCTCGGTCGCGTAATTCACGGTGGCGGTGACACCGTCGAGCTTGTTCAGCTTCTTCTCGATGCGGTTGGCGCAAGACGCGCAGGTCATGCCACCGATCACCAATTCGACCTGCCCGGTGGCGGGTGGTTGTGTCGCGGTGGTCATGGGGCGCTCCGTTTCTGTGGTGCTAGGTAATTGTCGCTCGGTGCGGGCTTGGTGGATTCGGGGGCCGGGTCAGTGGCCGTGGCCGGGTTGTTCGGCGCCGTGGCCCGCTTCGGGTGCAGCGGTCGCCGGGCCCGCGGTCGCGGTGAACTCGGCGGTCCTGACAACACCTTCGTGCTGGAAGTCCAGGAACAGCCGGTAATCGCCGGTGGTCGGGGCGGTCGCAAAGAAGGTGATGCCGGGGCCGGCCGCGGTGACGCCGTCGCCGGGCTCACCCTCGGGGTGCACGTGCAGGTAGGCCAGGTCGGAGGCGCGCAGCGCGACCAGGTGGCCGTAAGCGCCCAGGTAGGGCTGCAGATCGGTGACGGGCTGTCCGTTGCGGCTGACCGACAGGGTGAGCTTCGACGCCTGACCCGGCGTGATCTCGCCGTCCAGCGTGACGGTGTACTCGCCGACCGTGGCGGTGGTGGCCGGGGCGGGCAACGGTTGCGCGTCGTACTGGCCCGCGACCCGCAGATCGGCGCCGAGCGTCAACGCCTCACCGCCCTCGGGGGTGAAGTCGGCGTAGACGCGGTAGTCGCCGGCCCGGGAGAGGTTCAGCGGAACACTCCAGGTGCCCGTCGCGTCGAGCACCGGGTGCACGTGCTGGAAACCGGCCATATCGCGGCGGACCACGATCAGGTGCAGGTCCTTGTCGTGCGAGCGGACGTAGCGGGTGACCGGCGCGCCCTGCTCGTCGAGGATGCGGAAGCGCAACTGGGCCTCGGCGGACGTGGTGGTCGTCGCGTTGTCCAGGGCCAGCGTGTAGCCCGCCTCGGTGGCGACCAGCCCGCCCGGCAGGTCCGCGGCGCCGGACCCGGCGGTACTGCCGGATCCGGCCGCATGCGTGTCGTGCCCGGCCGGTTCGGAGGGCTCCGGACCGACCGTGGCGCCGACACCGAGAGCGATCCCGAAGACCGCCGCGAGGCCGAGGGCGAATCCGGCGAACTTGGTGGTTGTGTTCATCGGGAGGCTCCGTCTTTCTACTGAGTTGGTGCTGTGGATTGCTGTGGATGGATTCAGTCGGCCAGTGCGAAACCGGCCGCGGCGACGGCGTCGGCCAGCGCCTGGCGTTCGACGGGTGCGCCGTCGACGGTGACCGTGCCGCTGTCCAGGTCGACGGCGACGTCGGTGACCCCGGGCAGGGCGCCGACCTTGTCGCGGACCTTGTTGACGCAGCAGCCGCAGGTCATGCCGGTGACGGTCGCGGTGGTGGTGCTCATCGAGTGCTCTCCTTCTCGGTGACGGACGGTCCGTCGAACTTCATACTTACCATACCCCCCTAGGGTAACTTGTCAATCCCGCACGGCCGCTCCCTCCGGCGCCGGAGCGCGCATGGTGACGGCGGTGATGGCGGCGCCGGCGAGCGCGATGGCGGCGGCACCGAGGAAGGCCGCGGAGAAACCGTCGGTCAGTTTCGGCAGGTCACCGAGCTGATCCGCGCCGAACGCGGCGGCGACGGCGGTCATCGCGGCCAGGCCGATCGCCGAGCCCACCTGATAGCTGACATTGACGATGCCCGAGGCCAGCCCGCCTTCTTCGGGACGCGCGGCGGAGATGGCGGTACCCAACGAGGGTATGAATGCCAGCGACATACCGCCCGCGGCCACCAGCGAGGCCGGCAGCACGTCGACCCAGAAATTGCCGGTCGGCCGCACCAGCGACATGATCGCCAGGCCCACGCCGAGGATCAGCAGGCCGGTCACGATCATCGGCTTGGCGCCGAAACGCT
This sequence comes from Nocardia cyriacigeorgica GUH-2, assembly GCF_000284035.1. Classification (NCBI taxonomy): domain Bacteria; kingdom Bacillati; phylum Actinomycetota; class Actinomycetes; order Mycobacteriales; family Nocardiaceae; genus Nocardia; species Nocardia cyriacigeorgica. The sequence continues at coordinate 126,745 of NC_016887.1, forward strand.
GCATCGCCCGCGGTGCGATCACGATCATGCCGAGCATGATCAGCGTCGTCATCGGCAGCAGCGCCGCGCCGGACGGGAACGCGCTGTAGCCGAGCACCTGCTGCAGGTAGAGGTTGAGGAAGAACCACATCGGCACCCAGGCCGCGCCCAGCAGCAACTGTGCGATATTCGCCGCGGCCAGGTTCGGCGCGCGGAAGATGCCCAGGCGCATCAGCGGTTCACTGCTACGCGACTGGAGATAGACGAAGCCGGCGAGCAGGGCGGCCGCGACGGCGAGCACGCCCCAGGTCTGACCCGAAGCCCAGCCGACTTCCGGCGCCTGCACGATCGCGTACACGGCAGCGGCTAGACCCGCGGTGACGGTGATCGCGCCGAGTACATCGACCGAACCCGAACGTGCCGGGGCGGCGGGCATCAGTAGCGGCACGGCGATCAGCGCGAGGATCGCGATCGGCACATTGATGTAGAAAACCCAAGGCCAGCTGATGTATTCGGTGATCACGCCGCCCAGGAAGACGCCTGCCGTGCCGCCGGCGGGCGCTGCCGCACCGTAGACGGCCAGTGCTTTGGTGAGTTCCTGCGGGGAGGACCCGAACAGCATCATCAGCAGGGTCAGCGCCGAGGGCGCGATGAGCGCCGCGCCGCCGCCCTGGATGGCCCGGCCCGCCAGCTCGGTCGCCACATTCCCCGCGGCGCCTGCGATCACCGAGCCGGCCAGCAGCACCACCCAGCCCGCGGCGAAGATCCGCCGCGCGCCGAGCAGGTCCGAGAGCCTGCCGCCCAGCAGCAGCAAACCGCCGAAGGCGATCACGTAGGCGTTGAACACCCAGGTCAGATTTTCCTGGGAGAACCCGAGTTCGGCCTGCATCTTCGGCAGCGCGATCCCGATGATCGAGGTGTCCATGATGACCATGAACTGCGCCGCGGCGATCACCGCCAGCGCCCACCACCGTTTCGTGGTGGATCTGGTCTGCGTAGTCATGACAGTTTCCCTTCCTTCCGGAAGCCGTATCGGCTGCGCAGTACCATACCCCCCTATGGTATCTGTTCGTCAAGATCGGAAGGGAAAAGAAATACGCCGGCACCAGAAAGGTGCCGGCGTTGCGGTGTACTACGGAGGTGGAAACCGCAGGTCGGGCGGTGACTTGTGGGCGATCAGCGCGTCGAGTGCAAGCGCCGCGCGGTCGGGGAGGTCGGCGTGTTCGCCGGGTCGGGCGCCGTACCGAAAAGGCGATCCGCGGTCCCCGAGGTGGTGACGGTGAACCAGTAGTGCTCGTTCTTGTAGTGGTGGTGGCGATGATTGCGCCAGATCGCCCGGTAGAGCGCGTGTTTCGGCTTGTAGTCGGTGTGGATGAGGTAGTGGGTCCACTCGTAGCCGAGGCCGAGGGCGGTGATGGTGAGCAGGAACGTCAGGCCAAGGCCGAGGCGCGGGAAGGCCAGCACCGCCAGGGCCACCAGCACCACGATGAGCACGACGAGCGTCTTCGTGGGGATGAAGATCAGCGGGATATCGCGCGGATCCACGTGGTGCTCACGGTGTTTGCGCGCCAGTTCGCTGTCGATCGGGATCGGGCCGAGTTTGCGTGGGCGCCAATGCAGCACGGTCACATGCACGATCCATTCGAAGACCGGGAAGACCGCCAGCATGACGGCCGGCACCAGCGCGTCGGTGAGCTGCCAGTCGCCGACGACGAAGCGGCCGGTCAGCGCCGCGAGCAAGGTGAGGCCAATCAACCAGGGCGAGGGGTGCCGGATGAACTCGCGGGCCGCCGCGCCGAGGGTGAGTCCGCGGCGCAGCGCGCGTTCATCGCGGCGCACCTTGGCTCGCGCGGCCGCGTCGATCGACGCGGATTCGGAGGGTTGAGCTGTGGTCATGATGATTCCCGATGTAGTCCTCAGTGTCCGTCTAAGACGCTGATCAGAGCGGTGGTCGCCGGCTCGAGCAGGGCTCGTGCGCGTTCGGCGGCCTCGTGCGGCCTGCCCGCCACGATGGCGTCGGCCAGTTCCCGATAGCCCGTCACATTGCCCACCTCGGCGGACATGATCGGGGCCAATGCGGCGAGCGCGGGTTCGTAGGCGGCCCGCAGCATGTTGTTCATCAGCCGGAACACGATCGAATCGGCCGTGTCGACGATGTGATCCCAGAACTCCAGCGCGATCCGCTGCTGCGCGATCGGATCCGATTCGGCCGCGGCGATCGAATCCACCAGGTCCGACAGGGTTTTCGCCAATTCCGTCGGCCGCGCGGCCGACTCTCCGTCCAGCCCGGCAGCGACCCTGGCGGCCGCAAGCTCCGCCACTTTCGGCCCATTGTGCAGCCGCGCCTCCAGAATGCTGCGCGCCACCGCCGGATCCAGCGCCCCCGCCCGCACCAGCAGCCGAGGCAACACCTCCAACCCGGCCCCGCGCCGATAATCCAGCACCGTCGTCGCATCCCCCTGCCGCACCGCCACCAGCCCCGCTGCCGACAACCGCTGCAACGCCTCCCGCACCGCGGGCCGCGACACCCCCAACCGCTCGGCCAACTGCCGCTCACTCGGCAACGCCGTCCCCGGCGCCAGCTCCCCACTCAACACGTCATCGGCGATCTGCTCGAACACATCCGCCGACACCGACCGCTTCACCACCGGTTGCAACGCCATACCCATCACTCTGCGCCGAATAGGTCAGGAGGTCAAGTGGTCAGACCAATTCTGGGAATTTGCTTGGCCCGGTCGCTCGAACGTGGTTTCGTTGGAATGCCCCGCCTGGGGAACCGAAGGGGGGACCACATGTCGACCATCTCCATACGTCCGGCCTGCGCGGATGATCTCGGGTTCATCGGCACACTCCTCGCGCGCAGCTGCACAGTGCGTGCGGAAGGGACCGGCTATCCGCGATGCGATGACGAGAACGAGCTGCTCGCCGAACTCGCGCTGTACGACAACAGGCTCGAAGACCACGTCTTCACCGCGTGCGACGCCGACGGCGCGCCGATCGGAATGGGCGGCTTCCTCGTCTCGGACAGCGACTCGGCCGCCTACCTGATCGGACCACTACTGGATGGCCCATCGCGGACGGTCGACAACGCGCGAGCCGTACTGCGTCTGCTGATGGACCAGCCGATCGCCCCGCCGGCCGTCGCGAGCTACCTCGAGGAAGAGAACGTGGTGCTGGCGCAGGCGCTGCGGGCCTCCGGCTGGGAGCCGGGACCGGCCCAGCTGGAAATGGTGTGTCCACTGCCGGTACCCACCGCGACCGGATCGCCGCTGGCCGATCAGGCCACGCTGCGCCGTCTGCACGACCCAGCGGATCCGGCGTTCCCGGTGCTCGCGAAACTGCTCGCAAGCCACCATCGCTGGTCGTCGGATCCGCTGGAGCGGCTTGGTGACTACCTCGACGACGGGTATCAGGTCGTCGTCATGGAATCGGCCGGGCGGCCTGCCGGCTGCGTCCTCTGGATCCCCGTGCCGGACACGGATTTCGGCAGGCTCGACTATCTCTCGGTCGCCGAGGAGTTTCGCGGCCGCGGCTTCGGGTCGGCGTTGACCAGGCAGGTGCTTGCGGAAGCCGCGGCGGACGGCCGGATCGAGCGAATCTATCTGAGCGTCGACCCGGCGAATGAGATCGCTCGACGCCTCTATCTGGCCTGCGGTTTCGAAGCCGGCACGAGCTCCCGGAAGTATTCGTACCGGCAGCAATCCGGCTGAACGCGGCGCTTCGGTTCGACCTGGTCAGCGCGGGTCGTCGGGCGGTGCGCAACTATTCCGGAGGTATGCGCAGGGCTCAGCTCGGATCGGAGCCGCGGATGGCCGACAGCCAGGTGGCCGTGACGGCGGCGACGCAGGTGGCGGAGGCGAAGGCGGGGATGCCGCCGCCGTCGATGTAGATCCAGAACAGGCCGGCGAAAGGGGCTGCCACGACGGATTGCGCGTCCAACAGAAGCCTGCGCAGCGGGGATGCCGCCGCTCGCGCTTGGGCGAGGCCGTCCGGGTCGGGGCGCGAGGGGTTGTCGATCAGGCGGCCCGGCGGTTCGGTGTCGCGGGCGCGCCCGGACGGGTAGAGCCGGACATCGCCCACCCGGATCGACCGTTCACCGAGTTCGGCGGTCGCCTCCGTCAACGTGATCAGTGCCGGATCGAAATACACCGGCAGCCAGCGAGTCCGACGCCCCTGCGTGAACTCCAACCACGACCGGCTCACCAGCCGATGCTGCTGCCGCACCCGCTTCACCGCGAGCGACTCATTCGCCCCCACCCCACTCCCGAGCCACCCCAGAGCCCGCGCAACACGCACCCCCGAATACCCCCCAATCCCCACCGCGACCGCCGCCAGCGCACTGAGCTGGTCCACATCGGCGAACGGCGCCCACGCGGTGATGACCGCGAGGGCGCCGAACGTGACGGTGAGCGGATAGGCCAGGGGGTGTTCGCTCCGGCCTGATCCGGGGATCACTTCAGGAAGCCAATTTTCGTGTAGTCGAGGGACGCCAGACCCGCAGCTCCGAAATTGGCGAGATCTGCCCGTACGCCGACATTGCCGGCCGACTGGAACAGTGGAATCGAGTGGCCTTCCTGCCAGATCTGCTGGTCGACCTGGTTGGCCAGCTCGATCGCTTTCTTCGGATCCAGCTCGGAGATGGTCTGCTCGATCAGGGCGTTCAGCTCGGGCGAGCCGATGCGGCCGTAGTTGCCCTGCAGATCATCGGGGTTGTACGCATAGATCTGGTTGAGGCTGCCGAAGGGGAAAGGATCGCCGACCCAGACCCAGAATGCGACGTCGAAATCGCCGGGCTGGATGACATCGGTGAAATAGCCGCGACCCGGCTTGGTCTCGATATTCATCTTCACGCCGATCTGGGCGAGATTCTGTTGCATGATCTGCGCGATCTGCACCCAGGTGTCGTCGTTGTACATGATGTTCCGGATTTCGAGCTTGCGCCCGTCTTTTTCTCGGACATCACCATTGAGCTTCCACCCGAGTTCATCGAGCTCACGTGCCGCCGCTTCCGGATCGAACGGCAGGCTGTTGTCCTGGTAGCCCTTCTGGCCCTGCAAGTAGATGTGGTTGTTCAGCGGCTTCGGGTCCTCCACCAGCCCGTTCTGTACCGCTGTCACGATGCCCTGGCGGTCTATGCCTTTGGCGATCGCCACCCGCAGTTTCGGATCTTCGAGAATCGAACCCGGCGCGCCGTTGAAGGTCATATGGGACCAGCTGTTGCCCGGCGCACGCCGAATCACGACGCCGGGCGTATTCCGGGCGGTCTCCATATCATCGCGGGTAGCCAGGCCGACCGCGTCGAGTTCATTGTTCGCCAGCGCGGGCACGAGCGCGGAGCTGTCCAGCACCGAGTAGGTGATGTTGTCGAGGACCGGCTTGTCACCCCACCATTTCGGGTTGTGTCCCAGAACGATCCGGCCCTGACCGCGATCGGTGGATTGCACCATGAACGGGCCGGCGGTCACCTTGATCTCGTCGACAAGGCTGTGATTGAACGCCTCGGGCGTCGCAGTCACCGATTTCGGGAACAAGAACGAATTCCCGGCGAACTGGCCGCGCCAATCGGCGTAGTGCTTGTTGAAGGTGATGATCGCCTGGCGGTCGTCGACGCCGCGTTCGACCTTCTCCACGCGGTCGAAGCCATTGGTGCTCGCGATCAGGAACGACTTGTCCCGTCCGCTCAGAGCATTGGCCTGCGAGGCGATGTCTTCCCAGGTGATGGGTGTGCCGTCGGACCAGACCGCCTTGGGATTGATGGTGTAGACGACCGTCTGCGGGTCGGTTTTGGTCAGCTGGATGTCGGTGAAGTAATCGGTGTTGATCGAAACTTCACCTGCGGCATCGATCTTGTAGGCCCGCGGCATCATCGGGCGCTCGATGGCACCGATGTCGTTCTCGTTGCCGTCATTGGACAGTGCGTTCCAGTTCGCCGGGTAGGCGCTGACCGATAGCCGGAGGTTGCCGCCCGGGCGCAACTCGCTCACATCGTGGGGATTGATGTCGTTGGTAGTGCCGACCTCCGCGACCGCGCCCTCTGGAGCGGCGCTGTCATTCGACGCGCACCCAGCCGCGATCAGGCTGAACGCGAGCAGTGGAACCGCGACTCGTCTGCGCAGCGACCGATTCCTCATGATCTGACCTTCCTGCTCGATCGTGCGTGGTCCGGACGAACGTGCCCTCACTTCAAGAACCCGATCTTCGTGTAGTCATAGGACGCGAGCCCGGGTGCTCCGTAATTGGCGAGGTCCGCGCGGACCGCGACATTACCGGCCGACTGCACCAGTGGAAGGGAGAAACCGATCTCGAACAGCTTGCGATCGATCTCGTTGGCGATATCGATCGCCTTCTTCGGATCGAGTTCGGCCAGCGCCTTGTCGATGAGGTCGTTGATTTCCGGCGAGCCGATGCGCCCGTAATTGCCCTGAAGATCGTTCGGGTCGTAGCGGTAGACCTGCGGCAAATTCTTCAGCGCGAAGACATCGCTGGACCACACCCACTGCCCGGCGTCGAAATCGCCCTTCTGGAACACATCGGTGAACAGACCCTGCCCGGGCCGGGTGTCGATGATGAGCTCGACTCCGATCTGCGCGAGGTTCTGCTGGATGATCTGTGCGATCTGAACCCAGCTCTGCGCGTTGTACATGACATCGCGAATGGTGAGTCGTCGACCGTCTTTCTCCCGGAACTCACCGTTGAGCTTCCAACCCAACGCGTCCAGTTCTCGTGCCGCGGCTTCCGGATCGAATGGCAGGCTGTTGTCCTGATAGCCCATCTGGCCTTGGACATAGACGTGGTTGTTGAGTGGTTCAGGATTCGCCACGAGACCGTTCTGCATGGCGACGGCAATACCCTTGCGGTCGATAGCCTTCGAGATCGCGACCCGCACCCTCGGGTCTTCCAGAATCGAGCCCGGCGCGCCATTGAAGGTCAGGTGTGACCAGCTGTTGCCCGGTGCACGCCGGATTTCCACGCCGGGCGTGCTCTGCGCGGTACGCATATCGTCGATACTGGCTACGCCGACCGCGTCGATCTCATTGTTCTGCAATGCCGGGATCACGGCCTCGCTCGCCAGCACGGTGAAGGTGATGGTATCGAGCTTGGGGGTGTCGCCCCACCATTTCGGATTACGGCCGAGCACGACACGGCCCTGCGCCTTGTCCACGGACTGGATGATGAACGGGCCCGCGGAAAGGCTGAGACCGTCGAGCTGGCTCCTGTTGAATGCCTCGGGCGTGCTGGTCACCGAAGCGGGCAACAGGAATGCCTCACCCGCGAATTGGCCCTGCCAGTCGGCGTAATGCTCCTTGAAGGTGATGATCGCCTGGCGGTCGTCGACACCGCGCTCCACCTTCTCGACCCGGTCGAAACCGAAGGTCATCTTGATCAGGTATTCGGGGTTCTCACCGCTCAGCGCTGCGGCCTGGGATCGCATATCCTCCCAGGTGATCGGCGTCCCGTCCGACCAGACCGCTTCCGGGTTGATGGTGTACACGACCCGCTGCGGATTGGTATCGGTGAGTTCGACGCTGGTGAAGTAATCGGTATTGACCGACAGCTCACCCGAAGCGCTGGTGTGGAACGCGCGCGGCATCAGCGGGCGTTCGACCGCGCTGACTTCGCCGTCCGAGTCGATATGCAGGGCATTCCACTGTTCGGGGAAGGAACTCAGGGCCAACCGGAGATTTCCTCCGTCGCGCAGTTCGGAGACATCCCGCGGGTTGATGTCATTCGACGTGCCGAGCGCAGCGACCTCCGCGCCGGGTGCCGGATCATCCGAACTCGAACATCCGGACAGGACCAGACCGGTCGCGACGGCCGCGATGGCCACACGTATACCGAGGGAGTGGATCCGCACGGCAAACCTCCTATCGGCTTACGACGGGCTCGGGCACCGCGTCGATCAGTGACCGGGTGTACTCGTGTTCAGGGTTGCCGAAGATCTGTTCCGCCGGTCCGGATTCGACGATCTTGCCGCGGTACATGACCGCGATGTCGTGGGCGAGGTTGCGGACCACCGACAGGTCGTGGGAGACGAACAGGTAGGACAGGCCGCGTTCGGCTTGCAGGTCGCGCAGCAGGTTGAGCACGCCGGCCTGGATGGAGACGTCGAGGGAGGAGACCGGTTCGTCGAGGACCAGCAGCTCGGGGTCGAGGGCCAGGGCGCGGGCGATGCTGATGCGTTGCTTCTGGCCGCCGGAGAAGTCGGCGGGGTAGCGGTCGGCGTGTTCGGGTCGCAGGCCGACCTGTTCGAGCAATTGCGGTACCCGGCGGGCGATTTCGGCGCGCGGGCGGCCGTCGATGCGCAGTGGTTCGGCGATGGCGTCGTGGATGGGCAGGCGCGGGTCGAGCGAGGCGGTGGGGTCCTGGAAGACGATCTGCATCTTGCGGCGGATCTCGCGTTTGCGGGCCTTGGTCAGGCTCGCGACGTCGCTGCCGAGGATTTCGATGCTGCCGGCTTCCGGACGCACCAGGTCCAGGATCTGGGTGAGCGTGGTGGATTTCCCGGATCCGGATTCGCCCACCAGCGCCAGCGTGCGGCCCTTGCGAACCTCGAAGCTGATGCCGTCGACGGCACGCACCTCGCCCTTGCGGCGGCGCAACACCACACCGGAGGTGATCGGGAAGGTTTTCACCAGGTCACGCACCCGCAGCACCACTTCGGGTTCGGTGTCGGCGACCCGTTCCGGCTCGGTGATGTCGCGGCGGTAGGCCTCGAACAGCTCCGCCGAACCCACCTCGGAGGTGCGGATGCAGGCGGCGGAATGACCGGGGCCGGTGCGTTCCAGCGGGGGTTCGGCGGCGCGGCATTCGTCGATGGAAACCGGGCAGCGCGGTGCGAACGAGCAGCCCGGCGGCAGCGCGTGCATGGCGGGCGGGGCGCCGACGATCGGGATCAGCGGGGCCCGGGCGGGGCCGTCCATGCGCGGGATCGAGCCGAGCAGACCGACCGTGTACGGCATCCGCGGCGTGGTGAACAGCGCTGTGGTGGCGGCGGTTTCGACGATCTTGCCCGCGTACATCACCGCGACCCGGTCGGCGAGGGTGGCCGCGATACCCATGTCGTGGGTGATCATGATGACGCCGGCGCCGGTGATGTCGCGGGCCTTGCGCAGCAGGTTCAGGATCTGCTTCTGCACGGTGACGTCGAGCGCGGTGGTTGGCTCGTCGCAGATGATCAGCGCCGGATCGTTGGCGATCGCCATGGCGATGACCACGCGCTGGCGCATACCGCCGGAGAACTCGTGCGGGAACGCCTTCGCGCGCATCTCCGGATCCGGGATGCCCACCAGATCGAGCAATTCGACGGCCCGTTTCGCGGCGTCGGCCTTGCTCATCGCACCGTGCGCCAGCAGCGCCTCGGCGATCTGATCGCCCACTCGGTACACCGGCGTCAGGGCCGACAGCGGGTCCTGGAACACCATGCTGATCGAGCTGCCGCGCAGCTTGGACAGCTGCTTGTCGCCGAGCCCGAGCAGCTCCCGTCCACGCAGCCGGATCGAGCCGTTGATCCTGGCCTGTTCCGGCAGCAGCCCCATCACCGCCAGCGAGGACACCGACTTGCCGGAACCGGATTCGCCGACGATCGCGAGCACTTCCCGGTCGTTGACGGTGTAGCTGACCCCGCGCACGGCATCGACGCGGCCTTCCTCGCTGGGGAAGGAGACCCGCAGGTCGCTCACCTCGAGCAGCGGCGCTGTCGAGGACTTCTCCGGCGGGCTCTGCTCGACGGTAGTGGTTTCGCTGCTGCTCATGCCTTCGCCTTAGCCTTCCGCGACCGGGCCCGCTTGGCACTCGGATCGAATGCGTCGCGCAGCCCGTCACCCACCAGATTCGCGCACAACACCGTGATGATCAGCAGACCACCGGCGAACAGGAACAGCCACGGGTAGGTCAGCGCGGACTTGGTGCCCGAAGCGATCAGCGAACCCAGCGAGACGTCGGGGGGCTGCACACCGAAGCCGAGGAAGCTGAGCCCGGTCTCGGCCATGATCGAGGCGCCGACGGTGAGCGTGGTGTCGATGATCAGGATCGAGGCGATATTGGGCACGATATGACTGAGGATCACCGTGCGGGTGGGCGCGCCCATATAGCGTGCGGCCCGGACGAATTCGCGTTCGCGCAGGCTCAGCGTCAACCCGCGCACGATCCGCGCGCTGATCATCCAGCCGAACAGCGCCAGCAGCAGGATCAGCAGCAGAATCGACCCGCTGCCCTTGGTGCGCGGGGCGAACAGCGCGATGATGATGAAGCTCGGCACCACCAGCAGCAGGTCGACGAACCACATGATGGCTTTATCGGTCCAGCCGCCGAGCAGTCCGGCGATGGAACCGGCCAGTGCGGCGATGGTGGTGGAGATGATGGCCACGCAGAAGCCGATGATCAGCGATTTCTGGAGTCCGCGCAGCGTCTGCGCGAGCACGTCCTGGCCGATCTGGGTGGTGCCGAACGGATGCTCCGGGCTCGGCGGTTTCAGCAGCGCGGTGTAGTCGAGCTGCTGATAGTCGTAGGGCAGGAACGGCGGCAGCGCGAAACTGACGATGAACAGCAGCACCAGGATGATCGCGCCGGCGACGGCCGGTTTGTTGCGCAGGAAACGGCGCAGGACCAGCTTGCGCCGCCCGGTGGCCGCGACCTCCGGAGCTCCTTGGACGATGATCTCGGCTTCGGTCAACTCACACGCACCCTGGGATCGAGAATCGCGTACACGATGTCGGACAACAGCCCCGACACCAGCACCACCAAGCCCGCGAACGCCGTCACCGTGACCACGACGTACAGGTCCTGGGCGTTGATCGAATCGACCAGCCATTCGCCCACGCCGTGCCAGCCGAAGATCTTCTCGGTGAAGGTGGCGCCGGTGATGAGGCCGCCGAGGCTGTAGGCGAACAGCGTGGCCATCGGGATCAGCGCGGTGCGCAGGCCGTGTTTGTAGAGGGCCTTGCTGCGGGTCAGGCCCTTGGCGCGGGCGGTGCGGATGAAATCGCTTTGCAGCACGTCGAGCATGGCGTTGCGCTGGTAGCGGCTGTAGCCGGCCATACCGCCGAGGGCCAGCGTCAGCGTGGGCAGCACCAGATGCTGGAGCCGGTCCACCAATTGGGCGCCGAAGCCTTCGATCGTGCTGGCCGAGGTCTCGCCGGTATAGAGGAAGATCTGCTGGCCGGTCAGCGAGTTGATCTCCAGCGCACCGTATTTCAACAGCGTCGCGAGCAGGAACACCGGTGTGGACAGGATCAGCAGCGACACGATCGTGGTGAAATAGTCGCTGAACTTGTACTGCCGGATCGCCCCGGCGGCGCCGATCAGCACACCGAGCACGGTGCCGACGATCGAGCCGATGATCAGCAGCCGCAGCGAGACCCCCACGCGGCGCGGCAATTCCTCACTCACCGGCTGCCCGGCCAGGGTGGTGCCGAAATCTCCTTGCGGGATGCCCTTGATCCAGGTGAGATAGCGCTGCGGGATGGGCTCGTCCAGGTGCAGTTCCTCGGCCTTGGCGTCGATCACCGATTGCGGCGGCCGCGGATTGCGCTGTTCCAGGCTGTCGAGCGGGCGAAAGGTCAGTGACGCGAGGCTGAACGTGAGAAATGAGGCCAGCAGCAACAGCACGACATAGTTGAGCGCACGTCGTAGCAAAAAGCCGGTCATCGGTCCCCTCGAGTCCAGGTGTAGCCCCCGATCATAGGGAGCCACCGGCCACCGCGCGCGCCCGACGGGCTACCAGCGTGTTCATCTTTCGGCCAACTCGAATCCCCGCGGCCCGGCAACCGCTCGGCGCGCCCGGGTGGGCGGCGCGGCGGCGCGCGCGCGAAGACAGCACAATGGAATGGGTGACCCGTGTGCAGCTGCCGAAGCCGGTACTCGTCGCCTCCGATGTGGACGGCACCCTCATCGACCCCGAGGAGCGGGTGACCGCGCGCACCAAAGCCGCCGTCGGCGCCGTGGTCGCCGACGGCGTGCCGTTCGTGCTGGCGACCGGGCGTCCGCCGCGCTGGATCGGCCCGGTGGTGGACGGGCTCGGCTTCGCCCCGCTGTGCGTGTGCGGCAATGGCGCGGTGATCTACGACAGCGCCGCCGACCGCGTCCTGACCAGCTGGACCCTCGATATCGACACCCTCGGCTGGATCGCCGACCTCGCCGAGGAGGCGCTACCCGGCTGCGGCCTGGCGGCCGAACGGGTGGGTGCCAGTGCCCATGACGCGGTGACGCCGCAATTCGTCAGCTCCCCCGAATACGAGCACGCCTGGCTCAACCCCGACGACACCGCCGTCGCCCGGCACGAGGTGATCGACGCACCGGCGATCAAGATGCTGATCCGGCTACCCGGCGCCCGCAGCGGCGACATGCTCGCCGCGCTGGCCCCGCTGGTCGGCGACCGCGCCGACATCACCTACTCCACCGACCACGGGCTGATCGAACTGTCGGCACCCGGCGTCACCAAGGCATCCGGTCTGGTGACCGTCGCCGAACGCCTCGGCGTCGACCCGGCCGCCGCTATCGCCTTCGGCGATATGCCCAACGACATCCCGATGCTCACCCTCGCCGGCCGCGGCGTCGCCATGGCCAACGCCCACCCCGACGCCCTCGCCGCGGCGAACGAAGTGACTACGACCAACGCCGAGGACGGCGTGGCGCGGGTGCTGGAGCGGTGGTGGGTGTGAGCGTTGTCGCGCTCTCAAGCCTGTCACGAACGGCCGCTATCGGCTGATGCACGGAACCCCGGGCCGTCTCGACCGGGACTGCTCGGAGCAGTCCGGCGATGCGGCGCCGGGGTTCGATGTGTCTGGTCAGCGGTTCTGGTGCGCCGGTCAGGGACCGGCGCTGTACGAGGCCGGGACCGGCGTTTCCGGGCCGGAGCTGGTGCCGGGCCCCGGGGAAGTTACTGCCTCCGGGGCAGGGGCAGGTGCTTCCGGGACTCGGCTACGGCGCGGGGGCCGGTGTTTCCGGCGCGGGGGCCGGAGCCGGGGTGGGAACTGCTTCCGGAGCGGGGACAGGTGCCTCCGACCCGGACGGGGCACCCGGGGCCGGTACTTGCGCATCCGCCGGTGCCGGCGCGGGTGTTTGCGTATCCGCCGGTGCGGGAGCCGGTGCCTGTGCCTCCGCCGGAGCGGGTGCCGGTACCTGCGCATCCGCAGGAGCCGGAATCTGGCCCTCGGCCGGGACAGGTGCCGGTGCCATCGGGGCGCCCGGGGCCGGTGCGGGGGAGCCCGGTGCCGACACCTGGTCCGGCTTGTTCATTTCCTCCTGATAGGTGTCGTTGTAGGTCTTCCACACCGTGGTGACGATGCCGGTGACCTGGTTCAGGATCAGCGAGCCGTACTGGAAGTCCTCGCGCAGGCCGTCGGGGACGGGGTAGGAGTTGCCCAGTGGCAGGCCGAGCACGCCCGCGTCGGCGCCGAGTTCGAGGAAGCGGTCCAGGATCTTGCCGACCACCTCGATCGCCTGGCCGTCCGGCGTCGAATACACGTACCCGTTGACGAACTTCGCGTACTGCTGGCCCTGCGCGGCGGGCATCGGCTCGGACGCGGCCTGGCCGAGCGGACCATCGGGGCCGCCCTTCGACGCCCAGTACTTGGCGATGATGTTGTCGTTGACCATCGTCAGCAGCTTGGCGGTTAGGTTGGCCAGCGCGGCCACATCGGACTGCACCTGCCGCGACGGCGGCGTGCTCCCCGACGCGCCGGGCGCGCCTGCGGCGATATCGCGGATCCGGTCCATCATCGCGTAGGCGGCGTCGCCGGGGCAGCTGGTGTTGCCGACGTCGCGGTGGGCGAACACGATCGGCAACCGCACCTCCTCACCCTGCGCGTACGGGGTGTATTCGGTGCCCTCGGAGTACATGGTGGTGTAGCCCTTGGGGTCCAGCCCGGCGACCTTGGTGCGCCAGCCGACGAACCGGCCGACCGCGTTGATCATGGGGGTGGACGGCGTCTCGGACTCGTAGTTGCCCATCATCGCCACGCCGGAGGTGTTCTCGTTGAACCCGCCCGCGTGCGCGCCCTGCACGGCCTTGTCGAGTCCGCCGAAACGGCCCTCGAAGATCTGGCCGTACTTGTCCACCAGCGCGTGGTAGCCGATGTCGCACCAGCCCAGCGTCTGGGCGTGATAGGTGTAGATCGCGCGGACGATGCCCGCCGATTCGGCCTTGCTGTAGTCGTTGCGGCCCGCGGTGTGGTGCACGGTGACACCGCCGAGGCCGTCGTCGTAGGTGGGGGAATCGCAGCGGATGGATTCGTCGGCGCCCCACTGGCTTCGGGTGATCACGGTCGGCCCGCCACCGGGCAGCGCGGCCGCGACATCGTTGAGTGAGCCGTCGATGGCGCCGCGGCCCGGATCGATCAGCACCGCTTTGAGTTCCGGTTGCGGCTGGTCGGCGGGTGCGGCGGCCGGCGTCGGCTGGATCGGGGCGCCGTGATCCTGCGGCGGTGCGGCCGGTGCGGGCTTGCGCGTCACCAGGACCTGCACCGCGGTGGTGTTGCCGACGTAGATGGGTTCGGTGCCCTCGGTGCCGTTCGGCGCGGCATTGTCGGCGGCGCCGGTGTCCAGCGGTTCGGCCTCGTACCAGGGGCCCCAGGTGCCGTCGGGTTGTTTGGCGCGGATCATCGCCTTGGTGTTCAGCAGATCGTCGGCGGTGAGGGCGACGACGCTGAACGGCGTGTCGCGGGAAAGTTCTTTGACTTGCGCGCCGACCTCCGACATCAGCTCCGGCGGCACCGCGCCCGGGGCGAGCGCGGGAGTGTTCGGGTCCGCGACGAGGCCGGGGTCGGCGATGAACTGCGCGCCGGTGGGCATGCGGCCGGGCACGGTCTGGATCTGCGGTGCGGAGGGTTGACTCGCGTCGAACTGGGGTAAGGGAATTTCGCTGGGTAATTGGATGCCGGGCGGTAACGGAAGCCCCGGCGGCACCGGAACCGAGGCGGGCAGCGGAATCCTGCGCAAATCGGAAAGGCGCAGGTCGGGCAGGTTCAGCCCGGTCAATTCACGTAGCGGCAGCACGATATCGGGCGCGGAATTGAGCACTACCTCGGCCAGCTGGGCGGGGACGGCGGCGAGCTGGGTTTCGTTGGCGGTGCGGTAGTCGGAATCGCTGGGCACGAGGGCGGCCAGCGGGGCCGCTACCGCAAGTGTCGTGACAACCGGGAGCACGTAGGAACGTTTCGGTTTGCGGTAGGGCACGAGCTTCTCCCATCGGGTCGAACCAGTGATCCGAGTGCAATCAATGCTTGCGTCGAGATGTCCCAAGGATCACACTAGTCACAAATTTCACATATCTAAACCTCTGGTTGAGGATTATGTGTGCTCGAATGTAGCTCTCGGATCGTGGCCGGTCTAAACGACATGCCGACAGGCGCCGAACCCTGTCCGGTCCTTGGAACCAAGGGGAGTGAACGGATGCCGCAACGAAACGACAGCGCAGGCGCGGATTTCGCGTTACGCGCGAAGAACGCCCTGGCAGTGCCGCATCTACCGCAGTCGATGCGCCGGCGCCGAGGCAAGAAGAGCTCGTTGCTGGTCGTCGGCGCGACAGCCCTGCTCGTCGCCGGTCCACTGGTGCTGTGGACCGGCGACGATGTGTATAGGCCGCTTGCCGGACCGGGCCACGGCCGCGGCATGAGTCAGCACGGCGCCCTGCAGAGCGCGCAAGACGGCTGGACGGCCGAGCGCATCCTCGGCCACTACTACCCGGGCGCCACGCTCGGCGCGGTCGGGCCCACCACCCTCGCCGTCCGGTTGATGGCGCAGGACGATTCGACCCTCGACGCCTATGCCGACGCCGGCGCGCGGGTGGCGGGCCGGATCATCGGCCCCGGCGAGGTCGCCCACCTCACCGCGCTGCCCGACGGCGGCGCGAACGTGGTGGTCACGACCGGTTGCGACGGCGAAGTGCTCTGGCAAACCTCCACCGCGGACCCGTGGATCTACCCCGTCGATCCCGCCCCGGGCCGTCCGGCCGCCGAACACCTGACCCTGTGCGGCGGCGGCGCGTATCGCGGCTCGCTCGGCGTGGCCAGCGAGGACGGCGCCGCGCGCACGGTGAACCGGGTGGACGTGGAGGACTACCTGCTCGGCGTCGTCCCGGCCGAAGTGCAGGCCAACTGGGCCGACAAGGGTGCCGCCGAAGCCCTGCGCGCCCAGGCCATCGCGGCCCGTTCCTACGCGCTGGCCGAAACGCGCTATCCGTACGCGCAGACCTGCGACACCACCGACTGCCAGGTCTATCCCGGTACCGCCAAAGAAGATCCGCGCACCGCGGCCGCCGTGGCCTCGACCGCGGGCATGGTGCTGCTGCGCGACGGGCACGTGCTGCGATCGGAGTACTCCGCCGCGCCCGACGGCGGGCAGCCGGCCGATATCCAGACCTTCGAAGTCGGGCCCACGCCTGCCGAATTGAGCGTCGGCGCACCGCCGTCCGGTCCGGCGCCGCGAACGCGGGCCTCCGACACCGAATCGCCGATCGAGGCCGAATACGCCCGGATCGGCGGTGCGGAGAGTTCGGTGGGCGAACCCATCGGGCCGGAGATGATCCTGCCCGAGAACGCGGGGCTGTACCGGCTGTACAGCAATGGCGTCATCATCTACACGCCGACGCTCGGCGCGCAGGTCGTGGACTTCACGACGTTGCTCGAGCTGGTGCCCGATCTGACCAATTCGGCGCCGGGTAGTGCTGAGCCCGAGGTGCCTGGTGAGGGTGTTGCGCCTGGTGCGACCGAGCCCGGCGTTGCCGTCGAAGGGCAGGGTGGGCCCGGGGCTCCCGGTGCGCCGGGGGATCCGGCAGGAGCGGTGCCGGCAGATCCGGGCGCACCAGTTCCTGGAACTCCGGCCGCGCCTGCGCCGGGTACTCCGGCGGCTCCGGGCGATCCGGCGGCGCCGAGCGCTCCCGCGTCCGGCGAAACCGCGCCCGAGGTGCAGCGAACCCCCGCCGCAGGCACGCCCGAGATCCAACCTCCGGAGGCTGCGGTCTGGGCGGAACTGCCGACCGAGGCCGATGTGTTCGGTAGGCCGCAGGGCGGGGCCTGAACTTTCCCTGAGGCGCAGCTTGACCTTGACGTAACGTCAACTTGCATGCTGGTTGCACCGCCTCGACGGGAAGGAGTTCAGGTCATGGGAGCGGGCACCCGGACCGGTGAATGGTCCATTCAGGATCTGGCCAAGGCGGCCGGTACCACCAGCCGCACGCTGCGCCACTACGGCGAGCTGGGGCTGTTGCCGCCGAGCCGGATCGGGACCAACGGGTACCGCTATTACGACCAGGACTCTCTCGTGCGGTTGCAACGCATCCTGTTGCTGCGAGATCTCGGCCTCGGCCTGCCGGTCATCGCCGATGTGCTCGCCGGTGAGCAGGACACCACCGCTGCACTGCATACGCACCTGGAACTGCTTCGGCAGGAACAGGATCGGATCCGGCGTCGGATCGAGTCGGTGAACTCAACGCTGCGCAAAATGGAAAGAGGTGAAAAGCTCGTGGCAGCAGAAGTTTTCGACGGGTTCGACCACACCCAGTACAAGGACGAGGTCATCGAGCGGTGGGGCAAGGAGGCCTACGAGAGCGGTGACCGCTGGTGGCGCTCGCTGAGCGAGGCCGACAAGGCCGCCTTCCAGCAGACCCAGCTCGATATCGCCGCCGATTTCGGCCGGGCCCGCGCGGCCGGGCTCGAACCCGGCAGCGACGAGGTGCAGGCCATCACCCAGCGTCACTACGAGTGGGTGTCCGGCGGCTACCAGGGCAAGCGCCCCGGCGCCGACCATTTCGCCGGACTCGGCGAGATGTACGTCGCCGACCCGCGTTTCGGTCAGAACTACGACCGGCACGGCGAGGGCACCGCCGAACTCGTCCGTGACGCCATGCGGATCTACGCCGAGCGCAACCTCCGCTAGCTCCGGCTCGACGGCCGGCTGTTTCGACGACGCCCGCATCGGGAAACTCCCGCGTGCGGGCGTCTTCGGCTGGCTCGCTGTCGGGACCACACGGTAGAGTTCCGGCGACATCGAGAGGGGGGAAGTCCCATGAGTTATCCCTATGGTCACCCGGGTCAGGGTCAACCCGGTTACCCCGCGCCGCACGGCTACGGGCCACCGCCCGGCTACGGCGCGCCACCGGCGTACGGACAGCCGCCCGGTTACGGCTACCCGCCCCAGCCGCAGCAATCGGCAAGCGGCGGAACCGGAATCACGGCGGGCATTCTCGCGATGATCTGCGGTGCGCTCTATGTCTGGGGCGTCATCCGGGCGGTGCAGCTGACCAACCAGCTCGGCGCACCCGTGGTGAGCGGGGCCCGCCGGCGCGGCGGTGGCGGCAGCAGCTCCCGCAGCGATGTCGACATCGATTTCGATATCTCGCAGAACTCCGCCGACATCATGCTGTGGCTGACCGGCTTCATCGCCTTCCTGATGCTGCTCGGCGGCCTACTGCTGGTGTGCCGCACCAAGTTCGGCCGCGTCACCGTCATCGTCGCCAGCGTGCTCGCCCTGATCAACTTCGCCTGGGCAGTCAGCGTGATCGGCACCGTCGTCGGCCAGATGTTCATCGACCTGGCCCTGGTAGTAACCATCCTCATCCTGGCCTCCCTAGGCGCCACCGGCCGCTGGATCCGCGCCCCCCGCACCCCCGCCGTCGCCCCCGCCCCGATGTACGGGCACTACCCCTACCGCTGAGCCGCCCCGACCCGTCCATCTTGCTCGCCGCCGTGCACGACAGGTGACCCGAGCACGCCCATCGGGTGGACCTGATGAGCTGCGCTGTGCTGCCACCAGTCCCAATCACCGCGCCCGGAGCCCTGGAGCCGACCGTGCGCGTTCGATCGGAGGAGTTTCGATGAGTTATCCGTCCGGCCATCCCGGTCCGCCCGGCGCGCCGCCGTATCCCGGCTACCAGCCCGCGCCGCATCCCGGCTACCAGTCGGCGCCGCATTCGGCCCCATACGCCGGTTACCAGGCCGCGCCGCATGGTGCGGCGCCGGGTTACTCACCGGCACCCGGTGCACATCCGCCGCCGATCGGAGCGACGGAGGAGTCGAGTCGCGGCACAGTGACGGCAGCGGGCTGGATGGCGATACTGCTCGGCGTGCTGACCGTCATCGCCGGTTGGCTGTGGTTCTACGCGGCCCTGCGTATCGAGGACAGCCTCGACCGGTTGGCCAACGAGGCCGAGCGAGCCGAGATGATGCAGCTGCGGACGATCGGCGCCTTCCAGTTCCTGCTCGCCTTGATGTGGTTCGTCGGCGGTTTCCTGCTGCTGCGTCGCAAGCCCGCCGGCCGGATCATCGTGCTGGTGATGTGCGGCTTCGCCATCCTCGGCGGCTTGGTCGGCATCGTGCTGGGCCTGGCGAGCGGCGCCGTCGTCACCGCGCTCGGTGGCATGGTCAACCTGGTGTTCGCCGTGATCACGCTGTGCCTGGCGTTGTCGGGCGGCAGCCGTCGCGCCCCGGCACCGGGGGTACCGCACGCGCAGTACCCGCCGTACATGTAGGGCAGGCGGTCCTGAGTCGTTGAGCCGTTCCCGCATCGGGCGTGCGACGCGACCGGACGCGGGCTTGGGCGCACCGCCGACTTACCAAGCTCTGCCGAGCAATCATCCGAGGAGTTCGATGAGTCGTCCGTCCGGACATCCACGGCCGCGGGGCGTGCCGCCGCAGCAGAATCAGCCCGGGCAGCATCAGGGGTATCCGACCGCGCCGCCCGGCGGGTACATGGTGGGGCCGCAGGGTGGGCTCCCGATGAACAGCGGGGTGTCGAGCCGCGGCCTGGAGATCGCTGTCGGTTGCTTCGTCGTTTTTCTCGCAGTCCTGGCGGTGGCGGCGGGGCTGTGGCAATTCCATTCGGCCGGGCGGTTGCCTGTCTCCTCGGATCCGCTGATCAGGGAGATCTGGAGGGACTCGGCGGGTCGGCTGCGCACATTCGGGACGACGATGTTCCTGCTCGCTTCGATGGGGTTCATCGGCGGCTACCTGCTGATACGGGGGAAGGTGGAGGTCGGGATCACGCTGATGGTGCTTGTCGGGCTCGGTTGTTTCGGCGGCGGGATGGTCGCGATGGCGCTCGCGGTGATGGGCCATGCTGCGGGCCTCGCGATCATGTGCATCGCCACGGTGATCGTCGGGGTCGTCATGCTCGGGTTGGCAGCCCGGCAGCTGTGGTTGCCGACCGCCCATATGCATCCTCCGCGCAGGTGACGCCCACCCGAACCCCGTGGCAGCACACCCTCCGGATGCGCACCCTGTGACTCGACCCGGGCCGCACGGCGAAGTCCGATACTCTGGGCTCCCGTGACCGTCGCATCGTCCCCCGGTAACTCCGCGTCCTCCGATTCCACCTTCGACCTGATCGTGGTCGGCTCCGGCTTCTTCGGGCTGACCGTTGCCGAACGCACCGCCACGCTGCTCGGTAAGCGGGTGCTGGTGCTCGACCGTCGTCACCACATCGGCGGTAACGCCTATTCGGAGCCGGATCCGGAGACCGGGATCGAGGTGCACAAGTACGGTGCGCACCTGTTCCACACCTCGAACAAGCGGGTCTGGGACTACGTGACCCAGTTCACCGAGTTCACCAACTACCAGCACCGCGTGTTCGCGATGCACAAGGGACAGGCCTACCAGTTCCCGATGGGTCTCGGCCTGATCTCGCAGTTCTTCGGTCGCTACTTCACCCCGGACGAGGCCAAGGCGCTGATCGCCGAGCAGTCCGCCGAGATCGACACCGCCGACGCGCAGAACCTCGAGGAGAAGGCGATCTCGCTGATCGGCCGCCCGCTCTACGAGGCGTTCATCCGCGACTACACCGCCAAGCAGTGGCAGACCGACCCCAAGGAACTGCCCGCGGGCAACATCACCCGGTTGCCGGTGCGCTACACATTCGACAACCGCTACTTCAACGACACCTACGAGGGCCTTCCGAAAGAGGGCTACACCAAGTGGCTGGAGAACATGGCGGCCTCCGACCTCATCGAGGTGCGGCTGAACACCGACTGGTTCGACGTGCGCGAGGAGATCCGGGCAGCGAACCCGGACGCGCCGGTGGTCTACACCGGCCCGCTGGACCGCTACTTCGACTACGCCGAGGGTGAGCTGGGCTGGCGCACCATCGACTTCGAGACCGAGGTCCTGCCCACCGGCGACTACCAGGGCACCTCGGTGATGAACTACAACGACGCGGACGTGCCCTACACCCGCATCATCGAGCCGCGCCATTTCCATCCCGAGCGCGGCTACCCCGAGGACAAGACCGTCATCATGCGCGAGTTCTCCCGCTTCGCGCAGACCGGTGACGAGCCGTACTACCCGATCAACACGCCGGAGGACCGCGCCAAGCTGCTGGCCTACCGTGAGCGTGCCAAGAACGAAACCGCAACGGCCAAGGTCGTTTTCGGTGGCCGCCTGGGTACCTACCAGTACCTCGACATGCATATGGCCATCGGTAGCGCGCTGAGCATGTTCGACAATGTGCTCAGGCCGCATCTGGAATCGGGCGCGCCGCTGGCCGACAGCGAGCAGGCTTAGCCGCCGCCCGCCCGGAACCCACGCTGCGACCACAGGGAACGAATGACCTCGCAACCGATTCTGGAAGAGATGACGACCGAGACCCGAGCCAAGGCGCTGCTGCAACGCATCATCCTGCCGCGGCCGGGTGAACCGCTGGACGTGCGGACCCTCTACCTGGAGGAATCGCCCACCAACGCCCGGCGCGCGCACGCACCGACCCGCACCTCGCTGTCGGTGGGGGCGGAGTCGGAGGTGTCGTTCTGCACCTACTTCAACGCGCTGCCGGCCAGCTACTGGCGCCGGTGGAGCATCCTGAGCTCGGTGGTGCTGCGGCTGGAGCTGGCCGGGCACGGCCGGGTCGACGTCTACCGCTCCAAGGCCGACGGTTCCCGCATCCATGTGCAGGGCCGGGAGTTCGCCGTCGAACCGGGCGCCGATTCGACGTTCGTGGAGTTCGAGACCGAGCTGGCCCCGTTCGAGGACGGCGGCTGGATCTGGTTCGACATCACCACCGACACCGCGGTCACCCTGCTGGCCGGCGGCTGGTACGCGCCGGTCGAGGCGCCCGGTGACGGCAGCATCGCGGTCGGCATGCCGACGTTCAACCGCCCGACCGACGCGGTGAAAACGCTCGAAGCGCTCGGCTCGGATCCGCTGGTGCTCGACCAGATGAAGGCCGTGATCATCCCCGATCAGGGCAACCGCAAGGTCGTCGACGAACCCGGTTTCGCCGAGGCCGCCGCGGTGCTCGGCGACCGGCTGGCCATCCACGATCAGCCCAACCTCGGTGGTTCCGGCGGCTACAGCCGGGTCATGTACGAGGCGCTGAAGACCACCGACGCGCAGTACATCGTCTACATGGACGACGACATCGAGATCGAGCCCGATTCGATCCTGCGCGCGCTGGCCTTCGCCCGGTTCGCCAAATCGCCGATCCTGGTCGGCGGGCAGATGCTCAACCTGCAGGAACGCTCGCATCTGCACACCATGGGCGAGGTCGTCGACCGCGGCATCTTCATGTGGACGGCCGCGCCGAACGTCGAATACGACCACGATTTCTCCAAGTACCCGCTGCGCGACCGGGACAACTCCAAGCTGCTGCACCGGCGCATCGACGTCGACTTCAACGGCTGGTGGACCTGCGTCATCCCGCGGCAGGTGGCCGAGGAGATCGGCCAGCCGCTGCCGTTGTTCCTGAAGTGGGACGACGTCGAATACGGTCTGCGCGCCCGCGCGGCCGGGTACCCGACGGTCACCCTGCCGGGTGCGGCGGTGTGGCATATGGCGTGGAGCGACAAGGACGACGCCATCGACTGGCAGGCCTACTTCCACCTGCGTAACCGCCTGGTCGTCGCGTCGCTGCATTTGCCGGGCGATGGCAAGCCGATGGTGGTGAACACCGTCAAGGCCACCCTCAAGCATCTGCTCTGCCTCGAGTACTCCACGGTCGCGATCCAGAACGAGGCGATCCGCGATTTCCTCGCCGGTCCGGAGGGCCTGTTCGATCTGCTGCCGAGTGCGCTGGGCAAGGTCCACGCGATGCGCAAGGACTACCCGGACGCCGTCGTGCTGCCGTCGTCGACGGAACTGCCGATGGCCAGCCACCACAGCGTCGGCGCGGTCGGCGAGCCCGGCAACCCGCTGGCCAAGGTGGCGCGCCTGGCCAAGGGTGTGGTGCACAACTTCCGCAAGGTCGATCCGGCCAACCACGACACCCCGCAGCTGAACGTGCCGACGCTGGACGCGCGCTGGTTCCTGCTGTCGCAGGTCGACGGCGTCACCGTCACCACCGCCGACGGCCGTGGCGTCGTCTACCGCAAGCGCGATCCGCGCAAGGCCGCCGAGCTGCTCAAGGAAGCGCTGCGGCTGCGTAAGGAACTCACCGCCCGTTTCCCGGAGATGCAGCAGCGCTACCGGGCCGCCCATGCCGAGCTGACCAGTGCGGCGGCGTGGGAGAAGACCTTCGGCATCAGCCAGAACGGAATCCAGAAGTGAACGCGATGAACCCGAGCCTGCCCCTGGTCGACCCGGCCGATGAGGGCTGCGGCGGCGCCTGCGCGTGCAGCGGCGAATACGTCGAGGTCCCGCGCGAGGTCGCGATCATCAACGCGGTGCAGTCCACCATCGGCGCCAACCCGGCCGTGGTGTCGGCCGCCCGCGGCATGTCGCATTTCGGTGAGCACGCCCTCGGCTGGGTCGGTATCGCCGCCGCCGGCTGGCTGGTCGACAAGCCGCGCCGCAGGCAGTGGGCCGGGGTCGCGGTCGGCGCGGTCGGTGCGCACGCGGCCTCGATCGTGATCAAGCGGGTGGTCCGGCGTCCGCGGCCGAACGATCCGTCGGTGCAGGTCAACGTGTCGACGCCGAGCAAGCTGAGCTTCCCGTCCTCGCACGCCACCTCCACCGCCGCCGCTGCGGTGTTGCTCGGCCGATTGACCGGGCTACCCTTGCCTGCGGTGCTCGTCCCGCCGATGGTCTTGTCGCGGGTCGTGCTCGGGGTGCACTATCCCTCCGACGTACTCGCCGGTTCCGCGCTCGGCGCGGCGTCGGCGGCCGCCCTGCTCGGCACCGAGAAGCGGCTGGCTTCGCGACGGGCCCGCAAACCGCGGCACGAGCGACGAGCCCGGAGGAGGCAGCTTGCGTAACCACGGAGGGCGCCGGGAGTGCCGCACATGGATATGACCACGAACGAAAAGGCCTTGGTTGAGATGAGTGAAGAGCCGACCGGCGCCGATCTGGCCGAAGCCGTCGTCAAGGGCCCGCCCAAGACCCTGGCCGGTGGCCTGATCAAGGCCGTTCGGCCGCGTCAGTGGGTCAAGAACGTCCTGGTGCTGGCCGCGCCGCTGGCCGCGGGTCCCGATGTCCTCAGCGATGCCTCGGTGCTCGGGCATGTCGCGATCGCCTTCGTCGTGTTCTGTATGGCGGCCTCCGGCATCTACCTGGTCAACGACTCGATGGACGTCGAGGCCGACCGCGCCCACCCGACCAAGCGCTACCGGCCGATCGCCGCCGGTGTGGTGCCGGTGAACCTGGCCTACCTGCTCGCCGTCGTGCTGCTGGCCGGTTCGATCCTCGGTTCGCTGCTGGCCTCCTGGCAGCTCGCGGTCGTGATGGCGGTCTACATCGGCATCCAGCTCGCCTACTGCTTCGGGCTCAAGCATCAGGCCGTGCTCGACATCTGCATCGTGTCCTCGGGCTTCCTGCTGCGCGCCGTCGCCGGTGGCGCGGCCGCCGATATCGAGCTGTCGCAGTGGTTCCTGCTGGTCATGGCCTTCGGCTCGCTGTTCATGGCGGCCGGTAAGCGCTACGCCGAATTGCAGATCGCGCTGGGCACCGGCGCCAAGATCCGCAAGTCGCTGGAGTACTACACCCCCACGTACCTGCGCTTCGTCTGGACCCTCGCGGCGACCGGCCTGGTGATCTTCTACGGGCTGTGGGCGTTCCAGCAGGGCGAGAAGAACGAAACCATCTGGTACGCGATTTCGATGGTGCCGTTCACCATCGCAGTCCTGCGGTACGCGGTCGACGTCGATGGCGGCGAGGCCGGCGAACCCGAAGAGATCGCACTGGGGGACCGGATCCTCCAGTTCCTCGCAATCGCCTGGATCGGAGCGGTAGGTGTCGCTGTCTATCTCACCTGACGAGATGCTGGTAGCGGGAGCGGAGGGAACCGAATACGCGGACCGGGCGGCTGCCGAGGAGCAGCCCGCCCCGGCCTCGCGTATCGCCCGACTATCCCGGGCCACATTCGTCGGTGGGGTGGTGCTGACCGCCGCACTGTTCGCGATCGGTGGCTGGCAACGTCGCTGGATCGCCGACGACGGCCTGATCGTGCTGCGCACCGTGCGCAATCTGCTCGCGGGCAACGGCCCGGTGTTCAACGCGGGCGAGCGGGTCGAAACCAATACCAGTACCGCGTGGACCTACATCGTCTGGTTCTTCAGCTGGCTCACCCAGGCCCGGCTGGAGTACGTGGTGCTCGGCGTCGCGCTGACGTTGTCGGTGCTGGCGATCGTGTTCGCCATGCTGGGTTCGGCGCGGCTGTGGGGCGGCTCGTCCTCGGCGCTGCTGCTGCCGGCCGGCGCCCTGGCCTACATCGCGGTGCCGCCCGCGCGTGACTATGTGACCTCCGGACTGGAGAGCGGCCTGGTGATCTGCTGGCTCGGCCTGCTGTTCTGGCTGATGGTGCGGTGGAGCCAGGCCGAACAGGTGCGGGTTCCCGGACTGCTCGGGCTGGTGTTCTTGGCCGGTCTGGCGCCGCTGATCCGTCCGGAGATGACGCTGGTCGGCGGCCTGGCGCTGCTGATGATCTTCCTGGCGCCGATGCCCGCCGGACGGCTGCGCCCGAGCCTGCTGCGCGTGCTCATCGTCGCGGTGGCCGGGCTGTTGCCGCTGGGCTACCAGATCTGGCGGATGGGCTATTACGGTCTGCCGTACCCGAATACGGCCGTGGCCAAGGACGCAGGCGGCGCGAAATGGGAGCAGGGCTTCACCTACCTGTGGGATCTGGTCGGGCCGTACTTCCTGTGGGTTCCGCTGCTGATCCTGCTGGCTGCAGGCATCGTGGCGGCGCGCGCCGGACGGGTCGGTGCCGAAAAGGCCGCCGCCGACCGCGATTCCGAGGACGACAAGCCGCGCTGGACGCTCCGGTTCCGGACCTGGCTGCGCTCGCCGGGCGCGGTCGTCGCGCTGATGCTCGGCAGCGGCGTCATCCTCACCATCTACGCCCTGCGCGTCGGCGGCGATTTCATGCACGGCCGGATGCTGCTGTCGCAGCTGTTCTGCCTGCTCGCTCCGGTCATGGTGCTGCCGCTGCGGCTGCCCGAGGCCGGGCTGCGGTCGATCCCGGTGCGTAGCGGTGCCTTCGTGGCGACCTCGCTCGCGCTGGTGGGCACCGTGGTGTGGGCGCTGCTGGCGATGGGCACCACCGCGATCACCACCGGTACCAAGATCAGCTCGTCCGGCATCGTCGACGAACGCGTCTACTACGTGCTCAACACCGGCCACGACCACCCGATCCTGGCCGAGGACTACCTCGACTACGCCCGGATGCGGCCCATGGTCAACGACATCATGGCCAACCCCAACGGCGGTCTGCTGCTGAATTCGCCGTCGTTCATGTTCTGGTACGTGGCGCCGCCGCCGCAGCCCATTCCCGAGGGCGGCGCCGGGCACACCGTCTACTTCCTGAACCTGGGCATGACCAGCATGAACGTCCCGCTGGACGTGCGCGTGATCGACCCGATGGGCCTGGCCTATCCGCTGGCCGCGCACACCGAACGGCTCGAGGACGGCCGCATCGGCCACGACAAGAGCCTGTTCCCGGACTGGGTCATCGTCGACACCGGCATGGTCGATCAGAAGCCGTGGATGCCCTGGTACCTGGACGAGAAGTGGGTGACCCAGGCGCGGGTGGCGATGTCGTGCCCGCAGACCCATGCGCTGCTGCTGTCCTACCGCGGCGAGCTGACATGGGATCGGTTCAAGCACAACCTCCGCAACGCGTTGAACTTCGCGAAGTACCGTATCGAGCGGGTGCCCAAGTACGAGATCCAGCGTTGCGGGTTGGTCGATCCCTACCCCCAGCCGCCGCGCTAGCGCGTTGTCGGCTCGCCGTGCACAAAGCGGCGTGCCTCACTTTGTCTCGTTTTGATAACGCTCTGGCATAGGTCACGGGTTAGGCTGCCGTGGTACCCCGCCGTGCTCTGCCCGAAACGTGGGTCCGGGCACGACGGCACCGAGGAACGCGGCGACCCGCCGCATGACGAAAGGCCGAGAACACATGCGAGGCGTGATCGCGCGCAGAGCGCACGGTGGCCGACCAGGAGTCCGAAGAGCCGGTTCCTGGTTGAAGCGATCGATGCTCCTGTCGCTGGCAGTGCTGCTACCGCTCGGGGCGTCGGTGGCAGGCCCCGGCGCCACGGC
Source organism: Nocardia cyriacigeorgica GUH-2 (assembly GCF_000284035.1). Lineage (NCBI taxonomy): Bacteria > Bacillati > Actinomycetota > Actinomycetes > Mycobacteriales > Nocardiaceae > Nocardia > Nocardia cyriacigeorgica. Next base: position 154,119 of record NC_016887.1, read on the forward strand.
GTCGGCGGCATTCAACCCCGCCGGAATCGACTTCTGGGTCGATTCGGAGATGGGGCCGATCAAGTCCCGCGTCTTCCGCGCCGCGGACGGCAACACCAACCGGGTGGTCTACGCCCTGGACGGTATGCGCGCCCGTGGCGACCTGAACGGCTGGGAGATCGAGACCGAGGTCGTCCGTGAGCTGACCAAGTGGAACATCAATGTGGTCATGCCGGTCGGTGGTCCGTCCAGCTTCTACGCCGACTGGAACGGCCCGAGCGATTTCCTCGGCCTCAACACCGGCTCGGCGGGTTCGTCGTCGGGTTCGTCGTCCGGCTCGGCCGCGACCGGCTCCTCCGGCTGGACCGAGACGCTGGGCAAGACCAACACCTACAAGTGGGAAACCTTCCTCACCCAGCACCTGCGCTGGGCGCTGCGGGATCGCCTCGGGTTCAACCCGAACAACAACGGCGTGTTCGGCCTGTCGATGGGCGGTAGTGCCGCGCTGACGCTGGCCGCCTACCACCCGGAGCAGTTCAGCTTCGCCGGCTCCTACTCCGGCTACCTGAACATCTCCGCGCCGGGTATGCGTGAGGCGCTGCGCGTGGCGATGCTGAGCGCCGGTGGTTACAACATCGACGCCATGGCGCCGCCGTGGGGCCCGCAGTGGCTGCGGATGGACCCGTTCGTGTTCGCGCCGCGACTCAAGGCCAACAACACCCGCCTGTGGGTGGCCGCGGGTAGCGGTCTGCCGGGTCCGGCCGACGCCACCGCGCCGCTCGACATCATCCAGGGCATGCCGCTCGAGGCGCTGGCGCTGGTCAACACCCGGGCCTTCCAGGTCCGCATGATGTCGCTGGGCGCCAACAACGTGACCTACAGCTTCCCGCCCGTCGGTGTGCACAACTGGCGTAACTGGGAGTCGGAGGTCTACCGGATGATTCCGGACCTGTCGGCCCACATCGGCTAGAACACGGCTCGATAACCAGGCCGCCCGGCGCAGCACGCGCCGGGCGGCCTGCTTCGTTTCGGTGGACGTCCGCGCCCGTCGTGGCAACGAATGTGCATACGGAAGCCCGCCGGAGTTGTGGGATGGATCACCATCCAGCAACATGGAGGCATTCATTGTCGATTGATACACCAGGAACATGCACACAGGTGGGCGCGTTTCATGATCGTTCGACGCGGTCACCCGGTGTCCGATGAGGAGGCCGGTGTCGTAGCCATACGATTGCTGACCGGCCGTTCAGGCGAAAGGTCTAGTCGAATGCGAAGTGCGCGCAGGCCCGGTAGAACGACACGGTCCGGCTCATGGGTGAAGCGAGCGGCGATAGGTGTCGCCGCGGCGATGCTCGTCCCGATGGGGGTATCCATAGCGGGTCCGGCCGCGCCCGCCTCGGCGGCGTTCAACCCGGCCGGTTTCGATTTCTGGGTCGATTCCGGGATGGGGCCGATCAAATCGCGCATCTTCCGCGCCAAGGACGGCAACACCAACCGCGTCGTCTACGCCCTCGACGGGCTGCGCGCTCCCGAGACGCTGAGCGGCTGGGAGATCGATACCAACGTCGCGCAACTGCTCACCGACTGGAACATCAACGTCGTCATGCCGGTCGGCGGCATGTCCAGCTTCTATGCCGATTGGAATGCGCCGAGCAGTTTCGCGGGCATTCCGCCGGGCACCGGTTCGTCCTCGGGTTCGGGTGCGCTCAACGCGCTCGCCGCGGGCCCCGGTAAGAGCTACCGGTACCAGTGGGAAACCTTCCTGACCCAGAATCTGCGCTGGGCGCTGCGCGACCGGCTCGGGTTCAATCCGAACCGCAATGGCGTATTCGGTTTGTCGATGGGCGGAAGTGCGGCGCTGACGCTGGCCGCCTACCACCCGGACCAGTTCAGTTTCGCCGGCTCCTACTCCGGCTACCTCAACATTTCCGCGCCCGGTATGCGTGAGGCGATCCGGCTGGCCATGCTCGACGCCGGCGGCTACAACGTCGACTCGATGGCGCCGCCGTGGGGCCCGCAGTGGCTGCGGATGGACCCGTTCGTGTTCGCCCCCAGGCTGCGCGACAACAACACCCGCCTGTGGATCTCCGCGGGCAGCGGCCTGCCCGGTCCGGCCGACGGCCCCACCGCGGGCACGGTGAACGGTATGGCGCTCGAGGCGCTGGCCCTGGCCAACACCCGCGCCTTCCAGATCAGGATGGCGACCCTCGGCGCCAACAATGTCGTCTATTCGTTCCCGAACGTCGGCATTCACGCCTGGTCGTACTGGGCCGACGAGGTGGCCCGGATGACGCCGGATCTGTCGGCGCATATCGGCTGACCCGCACATTCCACAGGGCCCTGTCCGCGCACCCACCACGGTGTCCGGGCAGGGCCCGAATTCATGTTGTCCGGCTATTTCCGGCACATTTATCCGGTTATTCCTCGAATCGATGTGCGAAGTGCGAAGTACGCGGGAAAGTTGCCCGGATCGATGTCGCGCGGAGTTCGCTCCGGCCCGTTCATGATCACTTCATCCGGTGTACCGCTGCGTTCGCCGTGCGTTGGTGATCTTGGTGTGCGGGCGTCGATTTGGGATAACGAACAAATAATGAGGTCCGTCGCGACATCAACCCCGGGACACGGTAGTGTCACCGCACGATCACTGATTGTCGCGGACGGATTCGGCCCGCGGTACAACCCGGGTCTTGCTAACGATTCGGGGGTCGAATATCGTCCAGCGAGCATCAGTGTGACCAGATCGTTGTAGCGCCGTCGACGGCTGTACCGGAAGGTCGGGATTCGGGTACAGGCCCCGGCGGCGTCTCGTTGACACAGAACGGGTGTCGCCCGCAGCCGCGGGTGGCTCCACAACAGCAGAAAGAGAGCAGGATTCATGCGTTTCGGCAGGGCGGCCGCCCCGAAGAGGACCACGGGACGGCGAGGCGCGCCTCGCAGTTGGCGTAACCGGATTCTGGCCGTCGGCGCTGCGGCGCTAGCGCTGCCGATCGCCGCGGGTGTGGCTGCTCCGACCGCCGCCATCGCGGCGCCGGTGCACGGTCCCGTGCTGCGGGCCCCCGCCGGTGGTTACGAGGAACTGCTGGTTCCGTCCAGCATGGGTCCGATCAAGGTCCAGGTGCAGTGGGCCGCCCGTGGCGGCAACGCCGCGCTCTACCTGCTCGACGGCCTGCGCGCCCGCGACGACCGCAACGCCTGGTCGTTCGAGACCAACGCGATGCAGCAGTTCGCCAACGACAACATCACCCTGGTGATGCCGGTCGGCGGTCAGTCCAGCTTCTACGCCGACTGGTACGCCCCGTCCAACACCAACGGTCAGAAGACCACCTACAAGTGGGAAACCTTCCTGACCAAGGAGCTGCCGACCTTCCTGGAGCGCTACGGCGTCTCGCGCACCAACAACGTCGTCGCCGGCCTGTCCATGGGTGGTAGCGCCGCCCTGGCCCTGGCCGCCTACCACCGCGATCAGTTCAAGGCCGCCGCGTCCTACTCCGGCTACCTGAACATCTCCGCGCCCGGTATGCGCGAGGCCATCCGCATCGCGATGCTGGACGCCGGCCGCTACAACGTCGACTCGATGGCCGCGCCGTGGAGCCCGGCCTGGCTGCGGATGGACCCGTTCGTGTTCGCGCCGCAGCTGCGCGGCCTGCCGATGTACATTTCGGCGGCCAGCGGCCTGCCCGGCCCGCACGATCACCCGAACTCGGCGATCGGCGTGTTCAACACCGGTAACGCGATGGCCCTCGAGGCGCTGTCGCTGGTGAACACCCGCGCCTTCCAGGCCCGCCTGAGCACCCTGGGCATCCCGGCGCACTTCGACTTCCCGGCTGCCGGTACGCACAGCTGGAAGTACTGGGAGGGCCAGCTGTTCGCCTCCCGCAAGATGTTCCTGGACGCCACCGGCGCCTGGTGATCATCGGTCGCTGACGCATTCCACGGCGCCGCTCGCTTCTCCGGAAGCGGCGGCGCCGTTTTGCTGTTCGTGGCTCGTGTTCGGTTGCGTGGCAAGTGAATACGGCTCAGCAGCGGGTGTGGCCGGAGTGGGTGGCCGATTTCGGCAGGCGAACCAAATGGTTTGCTCTGGGCGCGTCATCCCCGGAACACGGGCCCGACCGGGGTACAAACATCCCTGTGGTAGGTATTTCGCGCGGTAGGCGGGGCAGCGGCGCACGGTTCGGCCGGCAGCCGCGCACGATCCTGCCCGCGCTCGCCACGGGTCTGGTGCTACCGTTCGCGGCCGGACTCGGCGTGGTGCAGGCACCGGCCGCCGACGCCCAGCCCGCGATCACCGCGGCCGCACCGGCGTCGGTGCGCAACGTCATCTGGCTGACCGACCGGCATGTCGAGCTGTGGGTGAACTCGCCCGCCATGGGCGCGCCGATCCAGGTCCGCCTGTTGCTGGCCCGGGATTGGAATACCCGGCCCGACGCGAAGTTCCCGACGCTGTACATGCTCGACGGCCTGCGCGCGACCGAGGAGGTCAGCGGCTGGATCAAGGATGCGGGCGCGGTCGATTTCTTCGCCGACAAGAACGTCACCGTGGTGCTGCCGGTGGGCGGGCAGTCCAGCTTCTACTCCGACTGGCTGGAGCCGAACAACGGCAAGAACTACAAGTGGGAGACCTTCCTGACCAAGGAGTTGCCGCCGCTGCTGGAGAGCCAGTGGCGGGCCACGAATGTGCGTGGCATGGAAGGGCTGTCGATGGGCGGTACCGCCGCCATGTTCCTGGCGGCCCGCAACCCGGATTTCGTCAAGTACGCGGCTTCCTATTCCGGTTTCCTGACCACCACCACGCTGGGCATGCCGCAGGCGATCCAGTTCGCCATGCGCGATGCCGGCGGCTTCGACTCCACCGCGATGTGGGGCCCGCCGACCAGCCCGCTGTGGGAGGAGCACGACCCGTACCTGCTGGCGGAGAAGCTGAAGGGGATCAGCCTCTACGTCTCCAGCGGTTCCGGCGCGACCGGCCCGCACGACGCCCCCAGCGGGGTGATCCCCGGGGTGAGCACCAACCTGGCGGGTACCGGACTGGAGATCCTGTCCCGGCTGACCTCGCAGAATTTCGTCACCAAGCTCGGTGAGCTGAGCATCCCGGTGCAGGTGAACTACCGTGCCTCCGGCACACATTCGTGGCCGTACTGGGATTTCGAGATGCGCCAGTCCTGGCCGCAGGCCGCCGCCGCGCTCGGCGTCGAAGCCGATAAGCCGGCCTGCGAGGTCGGTGGCGCCATCGGCCCGGTGGTGGCCGCCAACGGCTGGCTCGGCGACTGCCTGACCGGCGAGTACGCGGTGAACGGCGGTGTGGCCCAGGACTTCCGGCACGGCCGGGTGTTCTTCTCGAAAGACGGTGGCGCACATCCGGTTGCGGGCATGATCGGCGGCGGCTATCAAGCGGCCGCGGGCCCGGCCGGCGCGCTCGGCCTGCCCACCGGCCCCGAGCGCGGTTTGCCCGACGGTCGCGGCAGATTGCAGACCTTCCAACATGGTTCGCTGTATTGGAGCCCGCAGACCGGGGCGCAGGTGGTGCGCGGGGCGATCCTGGAGGAGTGGGGCAGGCAGGGCTTCGAGGGTGGTCCGGCCGGTTATCCGACCGGCCCGGAGATCAAGACGCCCAACCGTGACGGCGCCGTGCAGGGCTTCGAAGGCGGGCCCATGTATTTCAGCCCCGCCACCGGCGCGCACCGCGTGGAGGGCCTGATCCTCGGCAAGTACGCCGAGATGGGTTTCGAGAACAGCTGGCTCGGGTTCCCGGCCGCGCCGGAGCTGCCGCTGAAGGACCTCGGCCGCTACAGCCGGTTCGAGGGCGGCAACATCTACTGGAGCCCGCTGTCGGGTGCCTGGGCGGTGCGCAACGGGCCGATCATGGAGGCCTGGCGCGAGACCGGCTACGAGAACGGCCGTCTCGGCTACCCGATCAGCGACGAGTTCGCCATCCCCGGCGGGTTGCAGCAGAACTTCCAGACCGGCTTCATCACCATCCGTGACGGCAAGGCGCAAGTGCATCCCTGATCGCGTACGACGCCGGCCGAGGATGTCCGTGCATCGGCTGCTGTGTCATGTGCCACACTTCCGAGCCGAGCAGCCGTATCCCGGACTGGGTATTACCCTCGGTGTTCGCCCCCCGGAAAACCTGAGAGGTTTGCGGCCCGAGACACCGAGGCCGCAAACCCCGCCGCGCCAGCGGCCAAAGACGAAGGACTTTCATGTATCGGACCCGTGGCAAGGTAGTCGGCGTTGCGGTGGCGATCGCCGCATCCGGGTTGCTCGCCGCTTGCGGTGACAACGATTCGACGGCGTCGAGCACGCCGACGCTGACCCCCTCCACGTCGGCCAGTGCGGCGTCGTCCGGCGCCACCTCGGCCGCGCCCGCGCCCGCGCCGGAGGGTGAGCAGGCTCCGCCCGCGCAGCCGAGTCCGGAGGACTCCCCGGCGCCCGCGCCGCAGGAGCGTCCGGCGCCGGTCCCGGCCGAGGATATTCCGGCCCCCGAGACCGCCGACCTCGGCGACAAGGAGAAGACGTTCATCGCCGAGCTGAACAAGCAGGGCGTGAACCCGTCCAACCCGCAGGACGCGATCACCATCGGCAACTACATCTGCGGTGCCGTGGCGGCGGGTAAGCCCGATTCCGAGATCGCCATCTACGCCAACGCGATGGCGGGCGCCGATCCGGCGTTCGACCCGGCCAAGATGCCCGTCGAGCAGGCCGGGAAGATCTACATCGACGTCGCGAAGCAGACGTACTGTCAGTGAGCGCGCGTCGCGGTTCGAGATCCCGCCGGTCCAGGCCGGTGGGCTGCCTGGTGCTGCTCGCCCTCGCGGTGCTGGTGGTCATCGTGGTGGTGCTGGCCTGGTACTTGCTCGCCGGTCGGCTGAAGGAACCGGAGCCGGGTCCCAAGCCGCCCGAGGAGCGGCCGACCAGCCAGCCGGCCAGTTGCCCGGATGTGCAGATGATCGCGGTGCCGGGCACCTGGGAGTCGGCCAGTAACGACGATCCGTACAACCCGACGGCCAATCCGGCCTCGCTGATGTTGAACGTCACCGGTCCGTTGCGCGAACAGTTCCCGGCCGAGCGGGTCGACATCTACACCGTGCCCTACGTCGCGCAGTTCTCGAACCCGATCGCGTTCCCGCCGGACGGCCAGCAGTCCTACAACAACAGCCGTTCCGAGGGCACCCGCCGGATGGTCGACATGCTCACCGACCGGCATGCCGAATGCCCGCTGACCACGTATGTGTTCGCCGGCTTCTCCCAGGGCGCGGTGATCGCCGGAGATATCGCGGCCCAGGTCGGCGCGGGTAACGGCCCGATTCCGCAGGATCTGCTGCTCGGCGTCACCCTGATCGCGGACGGCCGCCGCACCGGTGAGTCCGGACCGCCGAACGCGATTCCGATCGGTCCCGTGCCGCCCGGTGTGGGCGCGGAGGTCGCGCTGGCCGGGCTCAACGTCCCGGGCATCACCATGACCGGACCGCGGCCGGGCGGGTTCGGCGCGGTCGCCGATCGCACCTACACCATCTGCGCGCCCACCGACCTGATCTGCGACGCTCCACGGGACGCGCTGCGCCCGACGAACATCGTGGGCAGCCTCACCACCCTGATCGGTGCGATCGGCAATCCGGTGCACGCGCTCTACAACGGTTTTGTGGTCGATCCCAATGGCGCCACCGCCACCCAGTGGACCGCGAACTGGGCAAGTGGCCTGATCGAGGCGGCTCCGCGGCCGCCGCATTCGTGAGGTCGGCAGAACTTCGGACGGCGCGGTCCAACCCCACCGTCACGCTGTAAAGTGCGCTGATGATCGCGAGCCCGCCCCGTTCCCGGCGGCGGGTGCGCGCAGGCAATTTCCGATAGCCAGGAGCATGAGTTCATGACTGAAGCCGCCGCACCGGCTGGTGAGTTGAGCGCGCTGGGTTCGCCACTGCGTCCGTTCCGCTTCGCGGCTGCGGGCGAGGGAAACAAGCAAGAGGGCGGTGCCCGCAAGTTCATTCAGACGGCGCAGCAGGCCGAGGAGTACGGCTTCGACACCTTCGTCGTGCCCGACCACCTCGGCGACCAGATCGGCCCGATCGCCGCGCTGGGCGCGCTGACCCAGGCCACCGAACGGATCCGGCTCGGCACCTCGGTGCTGGCCAACGGTTTCCGCAACCCGGTGGTGCTGGCCAAGGACCTGGCCACCATCGACGTGCTGTCCAAGGGCAGGCTCGAGGTGGGGCTCGGCGCGGGCTGGAAGCAGGACGAGTTCCTCGCCGCCGGGCTCGAATACGATTCGCCCGGTATCCGCCTTGCCAAACTGGACGAGGCGCTGACCATTCTCGACGTGCTGCTGCGCGGTCAGGAATGCACCTTCCAGGGCAAGTACTACCAGGTCAACGGCATCAAGGGCACCCCGCGTCCGCGGCAGGGCCCGCGTCCGCCGCTGTGCACCGGCGGTGGTGGCCCGAAGATGCTGCGCCTGGCCGCCAAGCACGCCGACATCATCTCCGTCGTTCCGGTCACCACCAAGAACGGCAAGGGTCTGCTTTCCGGTATCACCATGGAAAAGACCATCGAGAAGGTGAACCTGATCAAGGAAGCCGCCGGTGAGCGCTTCGATCAGATCGAGCTGAACTGGGCCATCACCGCGATCGTCATCACCGACGACCGGGAGAAGACCGCCGAGATGGCGCTGTCGGCGATCGACCGGGGCCTGCACCCCGACCTCGAGGTCGACGTGAAGCTCACCGTCGAGGAGATCTTGAACTCGCCGTACGTGGCCATCGGTTCGTTCGAGGAAATCGCCGAACAGATCCGCCGGGTGCGCCAACTCACAGGGATGTCGTACGTGGGCGTGTTCCCCACCCAGATGGACGCGTTCGCCCCCGTGATTCCCTTGCTGCGGGACGAGTGAGTGGCTCTTCTCTGTAACATGTCTCTGGTTTGAGAACATCTAGCCGATAGGCGGTCACCGCGCAGACCGCAACAAAAATCTGCAGGGCCGGCTCGGTTGATACCCGAGCTCCCGCGGGCGAAAGCGAGTCGGGGCCTCACAGGTAACAGCGGCGAATGTCGTCGTCTGGCTGCGTGTGCCTCGGAGGAGAAGGAATGGACGAGACTTTCGACGATTACCTGGACGAAAACGGGAACATCACAATTCCCGAAGATCGCACCCTGGTCGATCACGTCGAGAAGCACACACGCAATGACGCGAACACGCTCGCGTACCGCTACATCGATTACTCGCGTGAGCGAGACGGTGAGGTGCACGAGCTGACGTGGCAGCAATTCGGGGTGCGGCTGCGCGCGGTGGCCGCCCGTCTGCAGCAGGTGACCAACCCGGGCGACCGGGTCGCGATCCTGGCGCCGCAGGGTCTGGACTACGTGGTTTCCTTCTTCGCCGCCATCTATGCCGGCACCATCTCGGTGCCGCTGTTCGACCCCGACGAGCCCGGCCACACCGACCGCCTGCACGCGGTGCTCGGCGACTGCGAACCGTCGGCCATCCTCACCGCGAGCTCCTCCGCGGCCGGGGTGCGCCAGTTCTTCCGTTCGCTGCCCGCCGCTCAGCGCCCGCGCATCATCGCCGTCGACGCCATTCCCGACAGCGTCGGGGAGAGCTGGGTGCGCCCGGACATCGCCGTCGACGACATCGCCTACCTGCAGTACACCTCGGGTTCGACCCGGGTCCCGGCCGGCGTGGAGATCACCCACCGCGCCGTCGGCACCAACCTGCTGCAGATGGTCGACGCGATCAACCTGGACTGGAACTCGCGCGGTGTCACCTGGCTGCCGCTGTTCCACGACATGGGCCTGCTGACGGTGATCCTGCCCGCGGTCGGCGGCAAGTACATCACCATCATGTCGCCGAGCGCGTTCGTGCGCCGTCCGTACCGCTGGATCAAGGAACTGGCCGCGGTCTCCGACGGCGCGGGCACCTTCGCGGCCGCGCCGAACTTCGCCTTCGAGCACGCCGCCGCGCGTGGCCTGCCGAAGAACGGTGAATCGCTGGACCTGTCCAACGTCATCGGCCTGATCAACGGCAGCGAGCCGGTCACCACCTCCTCGATGAAGAAGTTCAACGAGGCGTTCGCGCCGTACGGTCTGCCCAAGACCGCGATCAAGCCCTGCTACGGCATGGCCGAGGCGACGCTGTTCGTCTCCGCGACCAAGGCCGAGGACGAGGCCAAGGTCACCTACGTCGACCGCGACGAGCTCAATGCCGGTCGCATGGTCAAGGTGGATCCCAGCGCACCCAACGCCATCGCGCAGGTGTCCTGCGGTTATGTCGCGCTGTCGCAGTGGGCCGTGATCGTGGATCCGGAGACCGTCGAATCCGACGGTGGCGGGCACGAACTGCCCGACGGCCGGGTCGGTGAGATCTGGCTGCACGGCAACAACATGGGCATCGGCTACTGGGGCCGCCCGGACGAGACCGCGGCGACCTTCCAGAACAAGCTCACCCAGCGTCAGGAGTCGGGCAGCCACGCCGAGGGCGCCCCGGCCGACGGCAACTGGATGCGCACCGGCGACTACGGCGTCTACTTCGACGGCGAGCTCTACATCACCGGCCGCGTCAAGGACCTGGTGATCGTCGACGGCCGCAACCACTACCCGCAGGACCTCGAGTACTCCGCGCAGGAGGCGAGCAAGGCGCTGCGCCCCGGCTTCATCGCCGCGTTCTCGGTTCCGGCCAACCAGCTGCCCGCCGAGGTGTTCGAGCAGGGCAGCCATTCCGGGCTGAAGTTCGACGCCGACGACGCCTCCGAACAGCTCGTCATCGTCGCCGAGCGTGGCCCGGGCGCGGGCAAGGCCGATCCGCAGCCGATCGCCGACGCGGTGCGCGCGGCCATCTCGCAGCGCCACGGCGTCACCGTGCGCGATGTGCTGCTGGTACCTGCGGGTTCGATTCCCCGTACTTCCAGCGGCAAGATCGCTCGCCGCGCCTGCAAGGCCGAGTACATCGGCGGCACGTTGCGGGGCGGCTATACCCAGCAAGCCTTCCCGGACGCCCCGGAGGAGTGAGTTCCCGGCCCGTCGCGGTGCATGCCGCGGCGGGCCGAATGCCCTGCCTGCTTTTCGGTAGCCGCGCGCTGAAACAGTGGCCGGGCCGTCGACCGATATGGCTGTTCGAGAGACTTCGTGTTCGACCCCGGTGATGCCCCGCCAGGTGGGCGTCGCCACGAGATGGGCGACGGTGCCCATTCGCCGCCGCGCCGCGCGCGCTTACAGGTAGCTTGAGGATTGATGGCTGAGAACGAGGGCATGGCTCCCGAGACGACCGACAACCACCACGTCGATCCCGGCGCGGAGGCCGAAACGGCTGCCCCCGCCGCGGCACCGGCCAACCCGGATATCTCCGTCGCCGAACTGCGCGAATGGCTGCGCAAGTGGGTCGCCGACGCGACCGGCCAGCCGCTCGAGCAGATCACCGTAGACCGTCCCATGGAAGAGTTCGGACTGGCCTCACGCGATGCGCTCGCGCTCGGTGGTGACATCGAGGAGCTCACCGGCGTGGTGCTCAACGCCACGGTGGTCTACCAGCATCCGACGATCGCCTCGCTGGCCGACGTCATCGTCAACGGTGAGCCGGAGCTGCCCGCCGAGGCACCCGACGAGCTGTCCTACACCGCCGGGTACGCCCCGGGTGAGGCGCACGATATCGCCATCGTCGGCCTGTCCACCCGGCTGCCGGGTGCGGGCGATACCCCCGAATCCACCTGGGAATTCCTGATGAACCGCGGCGACGCGATCCGGGAGCTGCCGGAAGGCCGCTGGTCGGAGTTCCTCAGCGAACCGGCGGTGGCGCAGGCCGTCGCCGAGGGCAACACCTTGGGCGGTTACCTGGATCAGGATGTCGTCAAGGGCTTCGACGCCGAGTTCTTCGCGATGTCGCCGGTCGAGGTCGAGCGCGTCGATCCGCAGCAGCGGTTGATGATGGAGCTCACCTGGGAAGCGCTCGAGCACGCCCGGATTCCGGCCAGTGAACTCAAGGGCACCCCGGTAGGCCTGTTCATCGGTTCCTCGACCAGCGATTTCCAGATGATCGCCGCGCTCGGCCTGGCCGATCCGGATCCGACGCTGCCGGCCTCCGCCGAGGCGTACGCCATCATGGGCAGCTCCAACGGCATCATCGCCAACCGCGTGTCCTACTTCTACGACTTCCGCGGCCCCTCGGTCACCGTGGACACCGCGTGCTCGTCCACGCTGGTCGCACTGCATCAGGCGGTGCGCGCGCTGCGCGAGGGTGAGGCCGATCTGGCGCTGGCCGGCGGTGTGAACATGCTGCTGATGCCGATGACGACGCTCGGCTTCGCCCCCGGCACCTCGAAGGACGGCCACATCAAGGCCTTCTCCGCCGACGCCGACGGCATGGTGCGCTCCGAGGGTGCGGGCCTGGTCGTGCTCAAGCGGCTGGTCGACGCCGAACGCGACGGCGACCACATCTACGCGGTGGTCAAGGGTTCGGCGATCAACAACGACGGCCGCTCCAACGGCCTGCTCGCGCCGAACCCGGACGCCCAGGCCGACGTGCTGCGCCGCGCCTACCGCGACGCCGGCATCGCGCCGTCCACCGTCGACTACATCGAGGCGCACGGCACCGGCACCCCGATCGGCGATCCGATCGAGGCCGAGGCGCTCGGTCGGGTGGTCGGTCGCGGCCGCGACGCCGACAAGCCCGCGCTGCTCGGTTCGGTCAAGACCAATTTCGGTCACCTGGAGTCGGGTGCGGGTGTGCCCGCGCTGGCCAAGGTGGTCATGGCGTTCCAGCACAATGTGCTGCCGCCCAATATCAACTTCTCCGCTCCGAGCCCGTTCATCCCGTTTGAGCAGGCCCGGCTGAAGGTGGTCGACGAGCCCACCGAGTTCCCGCGCTACAGCGGCGTCGCGACCGTCGGTATCTCCGGGTTCGGTTTCGGTGGCACCAACGCGCACGTGGTGTTGCAGGAGTATGTGCCCAAGGAAGCCGCTGCCGGGACCGCCGGCGCGGATGCCGATGCCGAGTCCACCGATGTGGTGGCCGAGGCCGAGAACATCGTCGCCGAATCCGCAGCGGAAACCGTTGCGGCGCAGGCCGAATGGTCGGCCGACCGGGAAGAGCCGCTGCCGGTGATCCTGCCGGTGTCGGGCTATCTGCCCTCGCGTCGTCGTCGTGCGGCCGCCGAGCTGGCCGATTGGCTCGAAGGCGCCGGTAAGGACGTTCCGCTCGAAGATGTCGCTCGCTCGCTGGCCAAGCGCAGCCACTGGCGTTCGCGCGGTGTGGTGCTGGCCAAGAACCACGAGGAGGCCGTCGCCGGTCTGCGCGCCATCGCGGCGGGCAAGCCGGGCACCGGTGTGTTCACCGCCGACGCCCCCGCCATCAACGGCCCGATGTGGGTGTTCGCCGGTTTCGGCGCTCAGCACCGCAAGATGGGTAAACAGCTCTACCAAGAGAATTCGATCTTCCGCCGCACCGTCGACGAGGTCGACGAGCTGGTGCAGGACGAGGCCGGCTACTCGATCCGGGAGATGATTCTCGACGACGCGCAGGACTACAACGTCGGTACCTCGCAGGTCGGCATCTTCACCATCCAGCTCGGCCTGGCCGCGCTGCTGCGCGCGCACGGCGCCGAACCCGCCGCGGTCGTCGGCCACTCCATGGGTGAGGTCGCCGGCGCCTACATCTCCGGTGGTCTGCCGCTGGAAGACGCGGTGCGCGTGATCTGCGCCCGCTCGCGCCTGATGGGCGAGGGCGAGCAGATGATCAGCGACGACGACGTGCGCAATATGGCGCTGGTCGAGCTGAGCGCCGACGACGTCGCCGAGCTGCTCACCGAGTTCCCCGACGTCGAGGTGGCGGTGTACGCCGCGCCGACCAACACCGTCATCGGCGGTCCGCAGGCCCAGGTGGCCCAGATCGTCGCGCGGGTGGAGGAGTCCGGCAAGTTCGCCCGGGTGCTGCAGACCCGCGGCGCGGGCCACACCTCGCAGATGGATCCGCTGCTCGGCGAGCTGGCCGCGGAGCTGGCCGGTATCGAGCCGACCAAGCTGACGGTGGGCCTGTACTCGACCGTCGACAAGGAGCAGTACTACCGCCCCGGTCACGACCCGATCCACAACGAGGACTACTGGGTCAAGAACATGCGCCACAGCGTGTACTTCACCAATGCGGTGAAGCTCGCGGTGGATTCCGGCATCACCACCTTCCTGGAGCTGGCGCCGAACTCGGTGGCGTTGATGCAGGTGCTCGGCACCACCTTCGCGGCCGGACTGCACGACGCGCAGCTGATCCCGACGCTCAAGCGCAAGGAAGACGAATCCGCCGGCGTGATCTCGGCGCTGGCCCAGCTGTATGTGCACGGCCACGCCGTCGACCTGCCCTCGCTGCTGCCCGCAGGCCCCTACGCCGACATCCCGCGCACCGCGTTCGTGCGCAAGGAGTACTGGCCCAAGGCCACCATGTCCACCGGCGGCAGCGGCCGGGTGCCCGGCTCGCATGTCGCGCTGCCCGACGGCAGGCACGTGTGGGAGGTGCAGGCCGGCGCCGTCACCGAGCTGGCCGCGTTGGTGCAGGCCTCGGCCGCCCAGGTGCTCAGCGACGTCTCGCTCGGCGCCACCATCGCGCACAGCGCGCCGCCGGCCTCCGGCACGCTGACCACCACCCTGACCCCGCATCCCGGCGGTGCGTCGGTGCAGGTGCACGCGCGCGAGGGCGCCGGGTTCCGGTTGCTGTTCGACGCCGTCGTCACCTCCGGTGCCGCGCTGCCCGAACCCGCTGCCGCGCCCGCCGTCGCGGCCGCGCCGGTCGAGGCCGCCGCGAGCACCGAGCTCGAGGTCAGCGAATCCTTCGGCGACCGTTGGGATCCCAATGGTTCGCAGACCGTGGAGGAGCGGCTCGCGCTGATCGTCGCCGAGTCGATGGGTTACGCGGTCGAGGATCTGCCGATGGAGATCCCGCTGATGGAACTCGGCCTGGATTCGCTGATGGCCATGCGGATCAAGAACCGGGTCGAATACGAATTCGATATCCCGCAGCTGCAGATCCAGGCCGTGCGCGACGCCAGCCTGCACGAGGTCGGCAAGGTGCTGCGCTACGCCATCGAACACCGCGACGAGGTGCAGGCCATCGCCGAACGCCAGGCCGCGGGCGAAGACGTCACCGTGGATGAGGGCTTCGTCGCCGCCGCGCGCGCCGCACTGGAAGCCGGGGAGGACCCGGCCGCAGCGGTGCAGGCGGCCGCCGGTGCGCCGGCGAAGACCGACGCCGAGGACACGACGGTCGAGGCCGAGGCGGAAAAGATTGTGGCCGAGGCGGAATCGGCGGCTGCGGCTCCGAAGGCCGAACCCGCGCCCGCCGCGAAGGCTGCCCCTGCCGCCAAGACCGAGGCGGCCCCCGCCGCGATCTTCGGCGGCCAGGCCGAGACCGAAGACGACGTCCCCCCGCGTGACGCCGCCGAACGCCTCACCTTCGCCACCTGGGCCGTCGTCACCGGCAAGTCCGCCAAGGGCATCTTCAACACCCTGCCGATCCTCGACGAGGACACCGCCGAGAAGCTGGCCGCGCGCCTGACCGATCGGGTCGGCGCGGAGGTCACCGTCGACGATGTGCTCGACTCCGAGACCATCGAAGAGCTGGCCGACGTGGTGCGCCGATTGCAGGACAGCGGCGCCGACGTGGACGGGTTCATCCGCCCGCTGCGCCCGCGCGCCGAGGGTTCGAATGCCGTGCCGGTGTTCGTGTTCCATCCCTCCGGCGGCAATACGCTGGTGTACGAGCCGCTGCTGAAGAAGCTGCCCGAGACCACGCCGATGTATGGCCTCGAGCGCGTCGACGGCGATATCGACGAGCGTGCCCGCCAGTACGTGCCCGAACTGCGCAAGATCCAGGGTGACGGCCCGTTTGTGCTCTACGGCTGGTCGCTGGGTGCGGTGCTGGCCATGGCGGTGGCCAAGATCCTGCGTTCGGAGGGCGCCGATGTGCGCATCGTCGGCCTGATCGACCTGGCCATCCCCGCCGAGGACGAGGACAACAGCCCCGAAGAGCGGGTGCGCCGGATGGAGCGCTACCAGCGGTTCGCCCAGAAGACCTACGGCGTGCAGGGCGAATTGGATCGCGACCAGCTGCTCGAGCTGGCCAACGCATCCGACGAAGAGCAGATCACGATGGTGTCCGATCTCGTCAAGCTGACCGGAGCCAAGATCCCCGGCGGTGTGCTCGAACACCAGCGCACCTCGTGGATCGAGAGTCGAGCCCTCCAGAAGGTCCGCCCGACCCGCTACGAGGGTGATGTGGTGCTCTACCTCGCCGACCGCTACCACGACGGCATGCTCGAGCTGGAGCCGCGATTCGCCGACCGGCTGCCCAACGGTGGCTGGGACGAGTACGTGCCCAACCTCGAGGTCATCCACATCCCCGGCGACCACCTGCAGATCATCGACGAGCCGCGCATCGGCAAGATCGGCGCGGACCTGACCGCGAAGCTCGCGGAAATCGAGGCGAAAGGGGCCAAGTGAGCACTACTGCCGAGAAACTCGCCGACCTGCGCAAACGCCTCGAGCTGGCGCAGGAGCCGGCGGGTGAAGCGGGGGTGGCCAAGCGGGCGAAGAAGGGCATTCCTTCCGCCCGCGACCGGATCAACATGCTGCTCGATCCGGGCACCTTCGTGGAAGTCGGTGCGCTGGTGCGCAAACCGGGCGATCCGGAGGCTCTCTACGGCGACGGCGTTGTCACCGGGCACGGCCTGGTCGACGGACGTCCGGTCGCGGTGTTCTCGCACGATCAGACCGTCTACGGCGGTTCGGTCGGTGAGATGTTCGGCCGCAAGGTCGCCGGGATCATGGAGTACGCCAACAAGGTGGGCTGCCCGGTGGTCGGCATCAACGACTCCGGCGGCGCCCGGGTGCAGGAGGCGGTGACCTCGCTGGCCTGGTACGCCGAACTCGGCCGCCGCCAGGAACCGCTGTCGGGTCTGGTGCCGCAGATCTCCATGATTCTCGGCAAATGCGCCGGTGGTGCGGTGTACGCCCCGATCAACACCGATGTGGTGGTGGCGACCGAAGAGGCGTACATGTTCGTCACCGGCCCCAAGGTGATCCGCGAGGTCACCGGCGAGGACGTCAGCCTCGAGGAGCTCGGCGGCGCCAACAGCCAGGCCCAGTACGGCAATATCCACCACGTCGCCGAGGACGAGAAGGCGGCGTTCCAGTGGGTGCGCGACTATCTCGGCTATCTGCCCACCTCCTGCCAGGAGGAGCCGCCGATCGTGAACCCGGGTCTGGAACCGGAGATCACCGACACCGACCTGGAACTGAACGGCATCGTGCCGGATTCCGACAATGCCGGCTACGACATGCACGAGATCCTGCTGCGGATCTTCGACGACGGCGAATTCCACGAGGTCGGCGCCACCGCGGGCCGCAATATCATCACCGGCTTCGCCCGGGTCGACGGCCGCAGCGTCGGCGTGGTGGCCAACCAGCCCATGGTCTACGCCGGTGCGCTCGACGCCCGCGCCTCGGACAAGGCGGCCCATTTCGTGCGGCTGTGCGACGCGTTCGAGATCCCGCTGGTGTTCGTGGTCGACACTCCCGGCTTCCTGCCGGGTGTGGAGCAGGAGAAGATCGGCGTCATCAAACGCGGTGGCCGGTTCCTGTTCTCCTTCGTGGAGGCGACCGTGCCCAAGGTGACCGTGGTGATCCGCAAGTCCTACGGCGGCGGGTACGCGGTGATGGGTTCCAAGCAGCTCGGCGCCGACGTCAACCTGGCCTGGCCGACCGCGCGGATCGCGGTGATGGGCGCGGAGAGCGCCGTCAGCCTGATCGGCGGCAAGCAGATCGCGGCCGCGCCGGAGGATCAGCGCCCGGCGATCCGCCAGCAGATGATCGACTTCTACAACGCCACCGTCGCCACACCGTGGGTGGCGGCCGAACGCGGCTACATCGACGCCGTCATCGAGCCGTCGGCCACCCGGCTGGAACTGCGCAAGGCGTTGCAGCTGCTGCGTGACAAGACCATCCTGCGCAGCCCGCGCAAGCACCACCTGCTGCCGCTGTAGAACTCAGGACAGCGATCGGGCCGCATCCGGCTGGGATGCGGCCCGCGTCGCGTTGTCGGGTCAGCTGTGATCAGGCAACTTTCGCGGATTCGATCACGACGTTCTCCGACGGAACATCCTGGTGGACGCCGTGCGACGAGGTCGACACGGCGGCGATCTTGTCGACCACCTCGGTGCCCTCGGTGACGGTGCCGAACACCGCGTAACCCCAGCCCTGGCCGGCCGGCTGGGTGTGGTTGAGGAAGTCGTTGTCGGCGACGTTGATGAAGAACTGCGCGGTCGCCGAGTGCGGGTCGTTGGTGCGCGCCATGGCGACGGTGTAGCGGTCGTTCTTGAGACCGTTGCCCGCCTCGTTCTGGATCGGGGCCTTGGTCGGCTTCTGCTTCATCTCGCCGTCGAAGCCGCCGCCCTGGATCATGAAGCCGGGGATGACGCGGTGGAAGATGGTGCCGTCGTAGTGCCCGGCGTTCACGTACTCCAGGAAGTTCTTCACCGTGTTCGGCGCCTTGGCGTCGTCCAGCTCCAGCCCGATGGTTCCGTAGTTCGTCTCGAGATTCACCTTTGTCATACCCCACAGCTTTCCACTAGCCCCACCGGTCGACGGTAATTCGGGTGTCGTTTCTTCCGAATCCGCGTTCTGCTAATACACCGGCGCCGCACGGGCAATGTCCTACTGGACACGCCAGGTGGATGGTCGCGCTCTAGACTTCCCAACCGTGTCAGATGCAGTCGCTGTTTTGCCGGAGACGCCGCCCGCACCGCAGGTCGCTCCGCGCGATTTCCGGACCGCGCGGCTCATCGCGCTGGTCGCGGGTGTGCTCGGTGCCCTTTTCGCGCTGGCCACGCCGTTCTTACCGGTGACGCAGACGACGGCGACGCTGAGCTGGCCGCAGCACGGCAGCCTCGACAACGTGCAGGCACCGCTGATGTCGCAGGTGCCGATCGAGCTGCGCGCCACCATCCCCTGCGCGGCCGTCGCGCAGCTGCCCGCGCAGGGCGGCATGCTGCTGGCCACCGCGCCGCCGCAGGGCGACCGGGCCGCGCTGGAGGCGCTGTTCGTACGGGTCTCCGACACCTCGGTGGACGTCGTCGATCGCAATGCCGTGGTCGCCTCGGCTCAGCGCGACGAGCTGGCCGGCTGCACCGATATCACCATCACCTCCGATCTCGACCGCACCCACGCCGTCTTCAACGGCCTGACCACCGACACGGGTCAGCCGGTGGAGGGGCAGTTGCTCGGCGATCTGCGGCCGCAGGTGGTCGGTGTCTTCACCGATCTGCAGGGCGAGGTCCCGGCCGGTCTGTCGTTCGACACCACCATCGACACCCGCTACAGCTCCACGCCCACCGCCATCAAGATGATCGCGATGATCGCGGCGGTGCTGTGCACCCTCATCGCGCTGGCGGCGCTGGCCCGTCTCGACACCAGCGACGGCCGCGGGCACCGCCGGTTCCTGCCCGCGGCCTGGTTCAAGCCCACCTGGGCCGACGGCGCCGTCATCGGCACGCTGCTGGTGTGGCATTTCGTCGGCGCCAACACCTCCGACGACGGCTACATCCTGAGCATGGTCCGGGTCGCACCCGACGCGGGCTATATGGCCAACTACTTCCGCTGGTACGGCGTCCCCGAGGCCCCGTTCGGCTGGTACTACTACGTCATCCAGCTCTTCGCCGAGGTGTCCACGGCCAGCCCGTGGGTGCGCCTGCCCGCGCTGGCGTGCGCGATTCTGTGCTGGATGGTGATCAGCCGCGAGGTAGTGCCCCGGCTGGGTCGCGGGGTGCGCAACAGCCGGGTGGCGCTGTGGACCGGCGGCCTGGTGTTCCTGGCCTTCTGGCTCCCGTTCGACAACGGCCTGCGCTCGGAGCCGATCGTCGCTCTCGGCGCGCTGCTGACCTGGGTCTCGATCGAGCGGGCCATTGCCACCGGGCGGCTGCTGCCCGCCGCGGCCGCGGTGCTGATCGCCGCGTTCACCCTGGCCGCCGCGCCGACCGGTCTGATGTGTGTGGCCGCGCTGCTGGCCGGTATCCGGCCGATGGTGAAGATCGTGGTGCGCAAGCGCCGCGAACACGGGACGTTGCCGCTGCTCGCGCCGATCGCCGCCGCCGGTCTACTGGTCTTGACAGTCGTCTACAGCGATCAGACCTTCGCCGGTATTCAGGAAGCCAACCGTGTCCGCCAGGCCACCGGCCCCAACCTGGCCTGGTACGAGGACTACCTGCGCTACTACTACCTGTTCGTGGAGACCGTCGATGGTTCGGTCTCGCGCCGCTTCGCCTTCCTGGTGATGCTGCTGTGCCTGTTCACCACCATGCTGGTGCTGCTGCGCCGGCGCCGGGTGCCCGGCATCGCCAGCGCCCCGACCTGGCGGTTGATGGGGATCGTGTTCGGAACGATCTTCTTCATGATGTTCAACCCGACCAAGTGGACCCACCACTTCGGCGCCTACGCCGGTATCGCCGGTTCGCTGGCGGCGGTCACGGCGGTCGCGGTATCGGCCAGCGCCTTGCGGGCACGCAAGAACCGGGCCATCTTCCTGGCCGGACTGCTGTTCGTGCTCGCGGTCGCGTTCTCCGGGATCAACGGGTACTGGTACGTCTCCAGCTTCGGTGTGCCGTGGTTCGACAAGCGGGTCTCGGTCAGCGGCATCCAGTCCAATACCGTCATCCTGATCCTGTTCGGGGTGGCGCTGGCGCTGGTGGCCTGGCACGCGCTGCGTGAGGGTTATGCCAAGCCGCCGAGTTCGCCGCGCTCGGCGCGTGGCCGGCGGATCCGCAAGTTCGCCGCGATCCCGTTGACGCTGGTCGCCGCCGCGATGGTGCTGTTCGAGGTGCTCTCCCTGGTCAAGGGCGCGTACTCGCAGTACCCCGGCTACTCGCTGGCGCGCTCGAACTTCGACGCGATCACCGGCTCCAGCTGTGGTCTCGCCAACGACGTGCTGGTCGAGGCCGATCCCAACGGCGGCCGGTTGACCCCGATCATCGACCCGGCGAACCCGCCGACTAACCCGAACGATCCGCTGGCCGGCGTCGATCCGGTCGGCTTCGATCCCAACGGTGTGCCCGACGACCTGTCCGCCGATGCCGTCGAGGTGAAGCCGGGCACCGGCAACACCTCCACCCAGTCGGTCGGCGCCGCGTTCGCCGAGGGCCAGAGCGCCGGTACCGGCGGCGGTCAGGGCGCGCTCGGCGTCAACGGCAGCACCGTCGCGCTGCCGTTCGGGCTCGACCCGGCGACCACACCCGTGCTCGGCAGCTACCAGAACGGTGTGCAGAAGCCGGCGTTCGTCACCTCGAGCTGGTACGGGCTGCCGGAGCGGTCCGAGGACAAGCCGCTGGTCGTCATCTCGGCGGCCGGTCGCATCCTGTCCTACGACGACACCGGCGCCATGCAGTACGGCCAGTCGCTGACCGTCGACTACGGCAAGCGTCAGCCCGACGGCAGCGTCACCCAGCTGGGCACCTACCTGCCCCGCGATATCGGCCCGTTCCCGTCCTGGCGCAACCTGCGGGTGCCGCTGGACGAGATCGCCCCCGAGGCCGACGCGGTCCGCATCGTCGCCAACGACCCGATCCTGATCGGCGACCAGTGGCTGGCGTTCACCCCGCCGCGTGTGCCGACCCTGGAATCGGCCAACAGCTTCCTCGGCTCCGAACAGCCGGTGCTGCTGGACTGGGCCGTGGGCCTGCAGTTCCCCTGCCAGCGCCCCTTCGCCCACCACAACGGCGTCGCCGAGGTACCCAACTACCGCATCCTGCCCGACCGCCCGCTGGCCGTCAGCTCCACCGACACCTGGCAGGCCCAGGAATTCGGCGGCCCCCTCGGCTTCTCCCAGATGCTGGCGAAGTCGGTCACCGTCCCGACCTACCTGAAGGACGACTGGGCCCGCGACTGGGGCTCCCTGGAACGCTACGACCAGTACTACGACGCCGTCCCCGCCGAATTGGAAACCGGCACCGAAACCCGCTCCGGCTTGTGGCAGCCGGGCAAGCTCCGGGTGTTCTGATCCTCGAGAACCGCTGAAGGGCGGCGTTCGTCGACGTGACGAGCGCCGCCCTTTCGTATGACCCTCCGACGACGGCCCCCGGGAATGACGAAGGGCGGCGTTCGTCTCTGCACGACGAACGCCGCCCTGTGGTGGCTGTTGGGTGTTTGCTGTTTACACGTTGGTGAGGCGGCGGCCCAGTTCGCGGCGTAACACCTCTTGATCGGGTAGCCGGTTGAGCACCCGTAGCACCGACGGGCGCAGTTCTCGTTGCTCCTCGTCGGTGAGCAGTCCGACGAGATCGCGCAGGGGCATATCTTCGAAGGCCGGAGTCATAGGTTCAACTGTACGACTCGACGCTGGGTAAATCCTGAGATCGAAACAAGCAGTAGCGCAACGTTTCCCGGGGCGACACTGAGTGACCGATGAGTTACTGCCGGGTATCGGCGCCGGCCGGAAAATCTAGCCTCCCGCCCACGGATGTACCCACCAGAGGGAAGCGATCTGGAGGGTACACCCGTCGCGGCGAGGTTCACTGCTACGACAGTGGCGTGCGAAACTCGCGCGTCATCTGATCCGGATGGGGGAGTCGTCGGCGAGGCCTGAGCGCGTCACGGTGGTGACATTCAGTTGCGCCGGGACGGCGCTCGGGTCGTAGGGGGTGAAACGTTCCAGGGAACCCCAGTCCCGGCCCCAGTCGTGGTTCAGATACGTCGGCACCGACTCGGCTTGCAGGAGCAGTTCGGTCCAGCCCAACGGTCCGCCGCCGATGTCGTCCTGCCAGGCGTTGGAGGCGTCGGAGCCGACGCGGTCGGGCAAGATGCGCCAGCGCGGGACCTCGGCCACGCCGTAGCGGTGGTCGAAGGGGCGCTGGCAGGGGAAGGCCAGGCCGACATGCCAATCCAGCAGTACCGGGTCGGTGTGGCCGACGACGGCATCGAGGGTGGCCAGGCGCGGCAGGCGCGGTGGGGTGATGGCCAGCCATTGCCGCTGGGTGAT
Source organism: Nocardia cyriacigeorgica GUH-2 (assembly GCF_000284035.1). NCBI lineage: Bacteria > Bacillati > Actinomycetota > Actinomycetes > Mycobacteriales > Nocardiaceae > Nocardia > Nocardia cyriacigeorgica. The sequence continues at coordinate 177,085 of NC_016887.1, forward strand.
GTCGTTGTCGGTGGCGACCAGGCGCACCGCGTTCACCTCGGCGGGCAGCTGGTCCAGCGGCACGCGCAGGTTGCGCCACGACGGCGCCGGTCCGATATCGATCGGCGTCACCGAACCGAGGACGGTCATCGAGCCGTCGGCGGCGCGGGTGCCGTACTCCAGCACCAGGTCCTGGCCGTAGGTGAGCACGCCGTCGGCGTCGACCGAGCGGATGCGGCCGGCCGCGGTGATCGTAAGGACCCGCAGGGCAGGATCGTCGCGCCGGGAGTCGGACAGGTCCAGGCGATACCACTGGGTGGTGAGTTTCGCCTGCTTCTGATCGTCGTCGGTGTAGCTGCCGAGCACCGGGGTGCGGGCCGGGTCGAGGCCGAACGGCAGTGCCACGGTCGAGCCGTTGATCCCGGCCTGCGCGGTGGTGCCGCCGCCGGTGCCCGCGCCGGTGGTGTCGCTGGTCTTGTTGTCGTTATCGGATTCGACGGTATTGGCGCCGCCACCGGCGATTTCCTCGGCGTCGGCGGTGAGGTCGTCGGCCACACCGTCGGGGGTGAATCCGACTGTCTCCACACCGGGTTCGCTGGAGACGAGACCGTTGGCCGGATCGCCCTCGTACGGAACCAGCAGCGAGTCGGCGGTATTGGTCTCCACCAGCACCGAATCGGCCAACGCGCACGGCTCACCGGCGATCGAGCGCACATTGGATTTCGCCACCGAGTACGCCGGGAACTGGGAAACGGCGGCCTTGGCCAGTGATGCCACCTCGAAGATCACCATCAGCGCGGCGGCGATCGTCAACGGTGCGGATGCGTATCGGCCCCACCGGGAATCGCCGGAGCGCCGGTACGGCTGCCGGTAATGCAGCCACAGCGCCACCAGCAGCGCGAGCACACTGAGCCCGAGGAACAGCGTCGACACACCCTTGCCGGCCACCAGCGGCGCCTTGTCCCACCACGGGACACCGTAACTGGACACATACCACCAGCCGTTGGATCCGGTGAAGGTGATAGCCAGCAGGAACAGCACCGCCGCGGCGAACAGCGCCCGGTTGCGCGCCGAGCGAATCCCGTTGACGCCCACCGCGACCGCCGCCAGCGCGGCCAGCGAACCGGCCAGGCCGGCGTACACGCCGAAGTGATGGGTCCACTTGGTCGGCGTCCACATCATCAGCAGCAGCGAGGCGAACACGATACCGAGGATGCGCACCGACGGCCCGCGCGAGGTGCCCGGAATGCGGCCCTTGCGCAGCACTTGCAGCACACAGACCAGCAGGCACAGCAGCATCAGCAGCACACCGAACCGCCGCGACAGCGAACCGTCCGGCGCCAGCATCAGCAGCGAATCCCAGCGCGTGCGTTCGTCGAACCAGGCCACATTCGGCCCGACGATGGTGCGGACGCGGGTGGCCTCCATGACGGTGGCCAGGGTCTGGTCGGCGAAGATGACGACCAGGACCAGGGTTCCGGCCGCGAGGCCCGGTGCCAGCAGAGACGCGTAGCGGAAGAGTCCGCTGGCAACCGAACCGCGCGGGCGCCGAGTGGTTTTCGCGTCAGGATCGCGAACGGTGTCACCGGCACCGCGCACCCGCGCCCGCGCCTCCTCCAGCACCGACTGCGTCGCCACCTCCCCCCGCGCCCGCTTCACGATCACCTGCAGCACCGGCCGCGACCCGGCGATCAACGCCGCGATACAGATCAGCCCGGTGGGCCCGGCCGCCAGCGAGAACGCGGCGATGAGAATGCCGATCGCCGCTGGCAGCAGCCGAGCGGTGGCGATGGCGCGTTCGATCGAGCACCAGGTGAGCAGCGCGCCGGCCGCGATCAGCGGTTCGGGTCGCAGCCCGTTGTCGTAGGGCAGCCAGAAGGCCAGAAACACCAGCCCGGCCGTCCACAACGCCACCTTGTTGCTGCGCACCCGCGCGCCCAGCCGTGGCAGCACCTCGCGGCTGATCACCAGCCAGCACACCACGCCGGCCAGCAGCGCGGGCAGTCGCATCCAGGGGCTGGCGTCGGAGATGCGCGTCATCCAGGACAGCACCTCATAAGACCAGCCGAACGGCGCCTCGGGCACCCCGAACCAGCGGTAGTAGTTGGCCATGTAGCCGGCGTGCTCGGAGGCGCGCGCCATGTTCAGGATGTAGCCGTCGTCGGAGGTATTGGCCCCGATGATGTGCCAGAGCGCGAGCGTGCCGAGCACCGCGCCGTCGGCGAGGGTGAACCGCCACCAGTGCGCGGGCAGGAAGCGGCGTGCGCGACGGCCGTCGGAGGTGTCGAGCAGATGCAGTGCGATCAGCGCGACGATCGTGCTCAGCACCGCGAGGATCATCGCGGCGAGCTTCAGTGCGCTCGGCGACGAGCTGAACCGCGAATCGATGTCGGCGTGCAACCGGATGCCGTCGAGCCGCGCCTGCTCCAATTCGGTGAATACGCCGACCATTTGCGGCCGGATATCGCGAGTGACGGTGGCGCGGAACGGCGTCCCGTCCGCCCGGTTCACGCCCACGATCTCGGCCGTGGTGGCTGCCGCTTCCGAGGTGACCCGAACGGACTCGCACGCGCCGATCTCGGCCACCGGCGCCGACAGCAACGGCACATCACGCAGCAGCACCGACAGCGAACCGTCGCGCACCGCCACGATCAGCCCCTTGGCCGAGGCCTGATCCGATTCCATCGGGATGGTGGAGACCAGTGTGCCGTTCGCGTCCCGCAGCACCGGGCACGGCACCGTCAGGTCCAGGCGCAGCGGCTCGTAACTCACCAGCGGCGCTGCCACGCTCGTCTGCCCGGCCTGCGGCCAGTCGAGGACCGCCCGGTCCTGACGCACCGGCAGCAGCGGGGTCAGCAACGCCAGCACGAATCCGAGAAATCCGGAGACGAGGGCGATCAGGCGGAGACGGTTGAACGCTCTGGGAGATCGGTCCGGTCGCACGGGACTCGACTCTAACCGGCGGCGCCGGGCACAGCCCACGCCCTGCCCGGCCGGGAGCCGTTATTCGACGTCGGTACGCAGCGGACCGCGCCCAGCTCTCCGGAGCCGGAACTAGCGCAGCGTCCGCACGTCCCACACCCAGACGTCCTGCACCCGGACCGGGCCGGTGCCGAGCAGCTGGGTCATAGTCTGGCGCAGGGTGTCGGCGTTGGTGGTGCGCGGCAGCACCACCACATCGGCCCGCCAGTACCGCAGATCGGCCAGTGCCGCCGCGCGATCGTCGGCGTCGATGGCCGGAACCTCACCGGTGTCCTGCGCCTTGACCAGCAGCGATGCCGTGGCCCGCGCGGCGGGACCGTAGATGCCCTTCTTGTCCGCGCCGGTCGGGCCGACGAAGTAGCCGCCCGCGAGCGGGAAGGTGAAGCCCGCGTCGGCCTGCCAGCGCAGCGCCCGCGCGTCCGGCGGGCGCGGCGGCGGCACGACCACCACCGAGCCTTGGTCGACGTACTGGTCGACGGTGCCCTCGGCGAAGAACCGCGGCGTCTCGTGTCGTTCGGCGACCGGCAGGATGGTCGGCACCAGCGGCAGCAGCGCGAAGGCGAGCGCGGCGAACCAGCCTAGTGGCTTGGGATCGACGGCCGACTCCTTCCACAGCGCGATGGCCCGCTCGCTGGCCAGCGCCAGGATCACCGCGATGGCCGGGATCGCGGCCATGGTGAGCCGCGATTCCAGCATGGAATTGACCAGCGGCACCCGCTCCAGCAACCACCACGGCATGACGATGCCGGTGGGCTCCTTGCCGAACTTCGCCTCCGAACCCAGCGACAGCACCCCGAACACCACGATGACGACGGCCGCGGCCCGCACCATCCGCTCCCGCCACAGCAACGCCACCGTGGCCACCAGCAGCAATAGCAGCGGCCAGCCGAAATAGGCGTTCTGTTCGGTCGGGTTGATCGCGACGCTCTGGCCCGGGGAGAACATGCCGCCCAGCGATTCCGACGGGAACTGGGTCATGGTCTTGAGGTCGTTGCCCATCTGACCGTGGTCGATGGACCGATAGCTCTGCGGCCCGAAGAACTGCCACCACAGCGGAATCTCGGTGAGTACCAGGGTGATCACCGCGGCCAGCGCCACCGTCGGGGTGATCCGGCGCAGGATCCGCAGCCCGGTGCGCGGCTGCCCCGCGTAGTAGGCGATTCCGAACACCGCGAAGGCCAGCGCGAAGATCAGCAGCGGTTCCTCACCGAGCGCGATCTGCATGGCCACCAGCAGGCCGAGGACGACCGCATCGCGCACCCGCCGCCGCGGACGCGGCCGGTCCGGTACGTCGGCCCGCCGCACCATCCGGATCAGTTGCCCGGCGATCAGCGGCAGCAGCACCAGCACCACGAAGTTCGGGTGCGCGTTGGCATGGGAGATCATGGCCGGCGCGAACCCGCAGAACAGCCCGCCGATGACGGCGGCGGTGCGCGAACTCACCAGCTCCCGGGAAAACAGCCAGTACCAGGCGAAGGCGGTCCCCGCCAGGCCGAGGGTGAGCACCAGCACGAAGGTGACCGTCGGGCCGAACAGCAGGGTGACCGGCGTCAGCGGAATGCCGACACCGAACATGGCCGTATTGGCCATCATGTTCACCCCGGCCGGGAAGTTCTGCAGCTGCGTGCCGAGCGGGTTGTGCAGGTTGGCCACCGAATGCGCGGTGACCGCGAAGAACCACTCCCACATGGTCTGGTCCTGACCGCTCTTGATCAGGTAGGACCCGCTGGTATCGCGCCACTGCCCGGACAGCACGGTCGCGGCGAGCAGCAGATAGCCCGCACCGATCAGCAGATCGGCGCGCGGTACGCGCAGGCGCGCGCGGCGGCGTTCGGGTGCTCGTTCGGGGGTGAGCCGCTGGGCCGTGACCGGCCCGTCCATCGCGACGTCCACCGCCGTCGATCCACCCCGCTCGACGTCAGGTTCCCCACTCACTACGTAAAACCACTCCTTGTACCCGGCTGATCAGCAGCCCACCGTACCCAACCACCCTGAACCGGAGCTGACAAGCCGGATCGGGCGGTTCGGGCTCACCGCGCGACGGTGACCAGCGTGAACGGACCGATATCGGTGCTGGTGAAGCGCGGATCGTCAAACAGGGAGCTGGGGAAGGAGACGGTGTAGCGGCTCACATTGGGGTCGTTGGGATAGACGTCCTTTGCGAGCCTCAGCGTGTAGTCCTCGCCGCTGCGCCGGAACAGGAACGCGTCCGGGGCCCGCCAGGGCGCGGCCGCCATCGCGTCGAGCAGTTCCTGCGGGGTTTCCAGCTTGCTCCACGCTTCGATCGCCGCCGCGCGGTCGGCGAATTCGGCGAGCGGGTTGGCGTAGTGCGAGGTCAGGCCCTGGAAACCGAAGTAGGGGTAGTAGGCGAGGAAGGTGGTGTCGGCGGTGAGCAGCACCGTCTCCGAGCGCGGCCGCCGGGTCTGCGCGGTGAGCGCGGCGTCGATCTCGCGGTAGTAGGCCACCGCCGAGGGGTCGCGCTGATCGGCGCGGACGCCGTCGCCGTCGGTATCGGTGTAGGCGGTGGTGATCTCCGGCGCCAGCACGTGCGGAATGTCCTGGGTGAAGGCCAGCGCGCCGACCAGCGCCACCACAACCGCCACGACCTTGAACCGCTCCGGCTCGTTGAACGCCTGATAGGCCGCCCGCGCGCCTTCCACGAACCCGAACGCGCCCGCCGCGGCCAGCAGCACCAGCAGAATCGGCTCCAGCCGGAACGACAGCAGCGTCGTCCCCGCGACGGTCGCCAGCATCGACAGCAGCGACCACAGATACACCGCGACCACACCGATCCCCAGCGCCTGCGCCCGCCGCGACGACCCGGCCCGCAACACCAGCCAGATCGTGCCGATCAGGCAGAACCCGCCACGCAGCGAGAACTCCACCATCGGGAACGGCAGTTCGGCCCCGGCTTCGGGCAGATAGTGGAACGCCGTGCCACCACTGGGCCAGGTGCCGCCGAGCAGTTCCAGCAGGAACGGCAGGTAGACCGTGAGCGCGATGAGTCCGGCGATCACGCCGATGACGACCAGGCGTCCGAGCGAGGGAAGCGCCGCCCGCCACGCTCCGCCTGCGTCCGACCGCGCCGCCGCATTGTCCGTGGCCGGTATATCGGTGCCCGGCATCCCTTCGCTGCCCTCGATGCCAGCGGCGTCTGGCATGTCGGCTGTGCCCTGCGCGGCCGATTTGCCCTGCGCGGCCTGTGTGCCTTGCGAGGTGGGTGTGCCCTGCGCCGCGGCGGTCGACCGCGCGACGACGGCCCGGCGCCGCCCTGCGCGCCCCTCCGCGAGCCGCGCCCACACCGCATACCCCGCCGCGACCAGCGCCATCAACGTCACGGCGAACGCCGCGAACGCCAGATACAACGTGTAGAAGGTCGCCGCGATGCCAAGGAACACCCCGGTGCCGATCACCGCACCCCAGCCGCCTGCCGTACCGCGCTGGTCGGCGGGCCGGTGCAGCGCGCCCCAGGCCAGCACCAGCACCGGCGGCAGCAGGATCGCGATGACGGCGCCGTAGGCCTCCGGCGAGGCGTAGGCGACGCCGAATGCCGTCACCGCCGCCGTCACCGCGACGGCCCAGTCGGCCCGGATCAGCTCCGACCACAGCACCAGTGAGATCACCGCGGCCACCGCGATCGAGGCGATGGCGTAGGGCTTGAAGACCTCCCAGCCGTCCATGCCGAGCACATTCGCCACCCGGCCACCGATCCAGAACCAGCCGGCCGGATAGAACGGCGGCAGATCCGCGTAGGTCATATCGCGCAGCGCGGCGCTGTCGGTGAGCCTGGTCAGGTATTCGGTGCGGAACTCCTGATCCACCGAGACGCCGAACAGGTACAGCTTGGTGGCCGCCAGCGGCATCCCGAGCGTTATCGTGACGAACGCTGAAATACCGGTCCAGGACAGCAGTTTCGCCAGCCACGGCTTGCTCTTGCGCCGGATGAGCACGATCGAGGCGACCAGCAGCACGGCCGATGCGACCTGCCCGACCGTGGTCAGCGCCCGAGTCACATTGGAGGAGTTGAACGCGGGCCACTGCACCAGCGAAAACGCGTACAGCCCAACGGCCGCCACGACGGCCGCGACCACCGCGGCGAGGACGGCGGTTGCCGCACCCGAGCCGATCCGCCGGACCACCAGCGCTGCCCGGCCCGATTCGCCCACCTGCGTACTCATCCGATCACTCCGGCGACACTCGTGACCTTCGAGACCGGCGCACCGGCGCGGGACCAGCCGTGGCAGTGGGTGTATCGGCTCGCGCCGGACTCATACCGGACCGCCGAGCACGTCGACGGATCCTCGCGGCGGGCGCGGTAGTGCCCGAATGCTCGCATGCTGCCTCCGGATCGATGGCTGGTACTCCGCGGTCGGCGCAACGTTATCGCGGGCCGTCGAGCACGGACCGCCGAGCACGCCGGGCGATCCTCGTCAGCGGTGGCCGGCCGCGACCGGCCGTCCACCGCTACGGGAATCGGTTCACACAGGAAGCTTGCGGAACACCGGGCGCGGGATGTGGCGCAGCACCGACATCAGGTAACGCACCTGGCCGGGAGCCCAGATCAGCTCCTTGCCCTTCTGCGAGGCCGCCACCGCGAGTGCCGCGACCTCTTCCTTGTCGACGGTGAACGGCGCTTCCTTGGCGCCTGTCGCCTTCCAGTGCTCGAGCGTGGTGGTGGTGCGCACCTGGCCGGGCCGGACCACGAGCACACGCGGGCCGTACGGCCGCAGCGCCTCGCCCAGCCCCAGGTAGAACCCGTCGAGGCCGGCCTTGGTGGAGCCGTAGACGAAGTTGGAGCGGCGCACCCGCTCACCGGCGACCGAGGACATGGCGATGATGCGGCCGTAGCCCTGCGCCTTCATCTTCTCGCCCACCAGCACACCCACCGACACCGCGGCGGTGTAGTTGATCCCGGCGATCTGCACCGCCTTGCGCTGGTTCTGCCACAGCTCCTCGGCGTCACCGAGCAGACCGAAGGCGACGATGGCGACATCCACATCGCCGCCGTCCCAGGCCTGATCGATCACCTTCGGGTGGCTGTCGGTGTCGAGCGCGTCGAAATCGATCACGTCGACCTGCTCGGCCCCGGCCGCCTTCATCTGCGCCACCGCGGTATCGCGCAGCGGATCGTTCGGCAGCGCGGCCAGAATGATCCGGGCGGCGCCCTTCTTCAGGTACTCGGCGCAGATCGCCAGCCCGATCTCCGACGTTCCGCCGAGCAGCAGGATGGTCTGCGGATTGCCTACTGCGTTGATCACTGGAGCTCCAGCCTCCTGGCCATATCGGACATGAAAACGCCTGTGGGGTCGACACTTCGGCGGATCTTGATCCACTCGTCGATGCGCGGGTACATCTGGTGGAAGGTCTCGGCGGTGGTGCGCGAATCCTTCGCGGTGTAGAGCCGGCCGCCGAATTCCAGCACGCGCCGGTCCAGATCGGTCACCAGCTCGTTGAGGCCAGGGCGGATCGGGAAGTCGACGCAGATGTTCCAGCCCGGCATCGGGAAGCTCAGCGGTGCCTGGTTACCCTCGCCGAACAGCTTGAAGACGTTCAGCGCGGAGATGTGCCCGGAAGCCTGGATGTCGATGATGATCCGCTTGAACTCCTCGACCGCCTCGGTCGGCACCACGAACTGGTACTGGAGGAATCCGGCGGGACCGTAGGCGCGATTCCACTCCGCCACCATGTCGAGCGGGTGATAGAACTGCGTCAGGTTCTGCACCTTGCCGGTGTAGGTGCCGCCCATGGCGTAGTACGCCTCGCCGACCGCGCCGAGGGTCAGCTTGTTGGCCGTCCAGCTCGGGAAGATATTGGGCACGGTGAGCAGCTGCGGTGCGTCGAACTTCAGCGGATTCTTGCGCAGCCGCTTGGGCAGTTCGTCCACCTTCGCCAGGCGGCCACGGGTCAGGCAGGCGCGTCCGAGCTTCGGCGGTGCGTTCATCACGTCGAACCACGCACTCGAATACGTGTAGTTCGCCTCGCTCCCGTCGCTATGCACCGCGATGGTCTCGTCCAGCGTCCTGGTCTTGACGCCGTCGTTGAGGAAGTACGCGGTCTCGGTCGGGATCATCTCGATCGTCGCGCGCAGGATGATGCCGGTCAGCCCGTTGCCGCCGACCGTGGCCCAGAACAGCTTGGCGTTCTTCTTCGGCGAGACCGTCTGCACCTGCCCGTCGGCGGTGAGCAGGTCGATGGAGCGGACGTGGTTGCCGAAGCTGCCTTCGGAGTGGTGGTTCTTGCCGTGGATATCGGAGGCGATGGCGCCGCCGATGGTGACCTGCCGGGTACCGGGGAGCACCGGGACCCACAGCCCGAACGGCAGTGCCGCCTTCATCAGCTGGTCCAGGCTCACCCCGCCGTCGACGTCGACCATATGGGTGTCGCCGTCGATGCGGTGGATGCGGTTGAGCGCGGTCATGTCGACGACGAGGCCGCCGCCGTTCTGCGCGTGGTCGCCGTAGGAGCGGCCCAGCCCGCGCGCGATGATGCCGCGGCGCAGGTGGGCGGGCTTGCCGTCGTTGTCCTCGGCGACCATGGTCACGGCCTTGGCGATCAGCTCGGGATCGCTGGTCGAGAGCACTTCGGCGGATGTTGGTGCGGTGCGACCCCACCCGGTGAGCGTCCGGGTGCGCGTCGGCAGTTCGAACGCGCGGCCCGCGCCGTTGGTGGCGGCGGGAACGCTGTCATCACCGGTCGTCGTGGTGGGGGTCGTAGCTTTCGTGGACATCGGCATAGAGGCTACAGGTATCGCCGATCGGGTGGCCCGGGTCGCCGTACCCGCCGGTATGGCGTCGGCCACGCGCGTGTGATGTGGGCCGGTGGATGCGCTCGGGTGCACGGTGGGCCGCGGCGGCGTCCATTAGTCTCGTGCGCGTGAGTGCCGAACCCCATCTGCCGCTGCCGGTCGAGATTCCGCTGGTCGATGAGCCGGGCGGCACCGATGTCGACCTGAAGACGCAGGTCATCCGGTTCGGCCTGACCGGCGGCCTGTCGGCGATCGTCGACTTCGGTCTGTACTCCCTGCTGTACGTGCTGGGCCTGCCGGTCAATCTCGCCAAGGCCATCGGCTTCATCGCCGGGACCACCACCGCTTACCTGATCAATCGCCGCTGGACCTTCCAGGCTCCGCCGAGCCGTGTGCGTTTCCTCGCGGTGGTGGCGCTGTACGCGCTGACCTTCGCGGTGCAGGTCGGTCTCAACTGGGTGATGTACCAGGCACTGGACGACACGTGGTGGCGACTGCCACTGGCGTTCGTCGTCGCGCAGGGCACCGCCACCGTGATCAACTTCGTGGTGCAGCGGATGGTCATCTTCAAGATCGACTAGGCGCCGATTCAGCTCTCACCAGCGACTCCGCCTTCACCCCGAAATAGTCGCCGCCCTTGGCGCGCACGCTGTCGGTACCCCATTCCCGCTGCTCGCGGGTGGCGGGCACCAGATGCGGGATGTGTTTGCGGCAGTGGATATAGGCCTCCTCCACATCGACCACCACCCACAGCTGGGCTTCGCGCCCGCGCCGGCTCGGCGGCAGGCCGGGCACCCAGCTGCGCAGCGCGCCGTCGTCGACGAGGCGGGCCGAGCCGTTGATGTGCAGGCCGATCAGGTCGCGTACGAAGTCGATCATCAGGATGCCGATGTGCGGGTTGGTGTGGATATTGCCGAGGCTGGCCAGCACGCCGTTGCCCCGGTACTCCGGATAGGCGAGTGTCTGCGCGTCGATGACGTGCAGGAAGCCCGGTTCGCCTGCCCGGAAGCTGGCATCGCATTCGCCGTGGGCGTCAGCGGTGGCGATGAACGCCATATCCATCCGGCCGACGAATTCGATCATGTGCTCGTTGAGCCGATCGCGGACCTGGTCGTCGTAGAAGCGCCGGGCCCGGTCCTGGGTGCCGTGACGTTCCTGTAGTTCGTGTTCGCCGTCGCTGCCGCGCATGCGAGCCCCCTGTGATTGCCGGATTCGAGACCGTCGAGGCTCCTCGTCGAACCAGCGACTTAAAACGAAAGCTGGTCAATTTTATCCGGCAAACACCCGGTTGCGGAGCGAAACGAGTGCACTCGGATGTCACGAATCCCGAGCTAGCCCAAGGTTTTCCGGGCACACACAAACAGACTGGTTCGTATGATTGATGCCCGTGGGTTACCGCGCAGCGAACCGGCTCGCGGCCAACCCTTTTCGCGACACGGCAAAGACCCCGCCGGTGGACGACGGGGTCGGTGGTTGCCGTGTGCGGTTGTCTCGGACGGTCTTTCCGTGCTTCTGGTGCCGGCTCAGCAGGCGACGCTGGTGAGCTGTCCGCGCTTGCGGGCCGCGGCGGCCCGGACGGCGGCGCTGATCGCGACCACCGGCGGCACCCAGCGGGCCTCGCCCGGGGCGATGCCCCAGCAGGCCGACCCGACCGAGAGCTGGGTCGGCGGCAGCGGGATGCTCGCACCGTCGGTGTGCACCGTGGCACCGGCCGCGCGCAGCGCCTCGATCGCCATGGCGGCCTTGCGGGCGCCGGTGACGAGGTGGATCTCGCGACGCTCGGTGCCGGGCACCTCGATCACCGGGCCGGACAGGTTGTTGGCACGCAGGAAGCGACGGACCTCGGCGGCCAGCTCCCCACTGACCTCGATGGCGGACAGGTCGTCATCGGTGATCAGGCACAGACCGTTGGCCGTTTCGGCAACCGTCCAACCGCGCTGGGTGTAGTCCTGCGCGGCTGCGGACATGGCGTCCGCCGAGACGGAAGTCGGAAACGTCGTGCGCACTGTCTTCTCCATTCCCCGTTACAGATCAGGTCCTGCATTCATGGTTCGTATCGAGGGCAGGTGCCCGAAGCGTTACGAGATTCCGCGAATTTTTCACAACTGTCGGATTCGTCTCATTTACCGGCGAGTAATAGCGATCGGTGCTAGTGCCCGGTACGTCCGGTTTCCGGGCCGCGACCGGGGCAGATGTGACGAGGTCGGGGCTGGTTTCCGGGGCCGGGAGCGGGAAGGATTCCGGGCATGAGTGATGAGTCCGACCGCACCGAGTCGCCGCAACCGGACGACCTGGAGGCCGAGTCGCGCTGGATCACCTGGCGCTCGACCGCGGCCCGCCGCCTCCCGGGCGCGGCCGCCGAGGAGGAGACCTCGCCCGAGCCGTTCGTCAGCAGGCGCGCGTTCCGGCAGTGGTGCGCCGACGCGGTGCGCGGCCTGCTCGATGTGCAGTTCCGCAGGCCCGCCACCCGCACCCTGCTGCCGCTGGCCTATCTCCTCGGGCTGCTGTTCGCCTTCGGCATCCCGATCGCGCTGACCGTGCTGATGTGGCAGGTCTCGGCTCTGCTCGGCATCTTCGCGGCGTTGATCGCGGTGCCGCTGGGGTTGAGTATCGCCGCCTCGGTGCGATTGATGCTGGAGTTCCTGGTGAACGCCTCCCGGCTGGCCACCCGCGTCGAGCACATCAGCGATCTGGCCGACGACCTGTTTCAGGCGCTGTCCGATGTGGCCGAACCGGTCAACCAGCTCTCCGAAGACGTTCGCGCGGTGCAGTTCTGGCGGTTCCGCCGCGGCGGCTCGCGCAAATGAGTGGCGCAGCAGCGTCAACGGCCTCTCTGTGACATCCCTGGTATTGCCGTCCGGTTTCGTTGTGGAACAATGCCGTTCGTCTAACGAGGGGGAAACAGTGGCAGCACAGGGGACCACCGGATCGACCATGCCCAGGCGTCGGCTCGGCAGGCAGCTGCGCGATCTGCGCAACCGGGCCAGGATGACGACGCGGGCCGCGGCACAGCAATTGGAGTGGTCGGAGGCCAAGATCTGGCGCATCGAGACCGGCCAGACCTCCTTGCGCGGCCTCGATGTGGAAGCCATGTGCAAGGTGTACGGCGCGCCGCCGGAAGCCGTCGGCCCGCTCACCGCGCTGGCCAAGGAGACCAAGGCGCGCGGCTGGTGGACTGGGTACAGCGACGTCATCGGTGAGGGTTTCGAGGTCTACATCGGGTTGGAGGAGGCCGCTTCGCGGCTGTTCGCCTATGAGGACCAGCTGATTCCCGGCCTGCTGCAAACCGAGGCCTATGCCCGTGCGCTGCTGCGGGCCGCGCGGCCGGAACTCTCCGACTCCGATATCGAGCGCCGGGTGCGGCTGCGGATGGCCCGTCAGCCGCTGCTCACCAGAGAAGAATCGCCGCTGCGGCTGGATGTGCTGATCGGTGAGGCGGCACTGTGGCGTCCGCTGGGCGAGCGTTCGGTGACCGCCGGTCAGCTCGACCACCTGCGGCTGATGTGCGAACTGCCGAATGTGCGGATCCAGGTGGTGCCCTCGGATGCCGACTATCACCGCGGCCTGGAGTCCGGGCCGTTCGTGATCCTGGAATTCCCCGAGCCGGACCAGTCGGGCGCGCCGGAACCGCCGGTGGTGTACGTGGAGGCGTTCACCGGGCCGGTCTACCTGGACAAAGCACCCGATATCGAGCGCTACCGGGCTGCCTTCGACAGCATCCGCGCCGTCGCGGTGGACGCGCGCACCGCGATCGACGAGGCGCGCGCGAACGTCGGCTGAATCAGCGGTCGGCCAGCCGGGGCGCGGCGGCGTCCTTGGGAGAACGCAGATAGGTGATCGGACGGCCCGCGCGATCGGTGCGCGGCCAGTCGATGCCCAGGTCTGGATCGAAAGCGTCCAGATCGTGGTCGAATTCGGGGGAGTACTCCAGCGAGCACAGATAGGTGACGGTGGAATCGTCGGCCAGCGACAGGATCGCGTGCCCGAGACCTTCGGACAGGAATACCGAGCGGCGGTCGACGTCATCGAGCAGCACGCTGTCCCAGCGGCCGAAGGTCGGTGAACCTTCGCGCAGATCGACCACTACATCGAGGAAGGCCCCGCGCACGCAGCTCACGTATTTTGCCTGGCCGGGCGGGTTTTCGGTGTAGTGGATACCGCGCAGCACGCCGGCCGCCGACACCGAGGTGTTGACCTGGAGCAGATCGAAACGGCGGCCGGTGGCCTTCTCGAACTCGGAGGCCTTGAACGTTTCGGCGAAGGTGCCGCGCTCGTCGCTGTGCAGTCGCGGGGTGAACACCCACGCGCCCGGGATCGACATCTCCCTGATCTGCATCCTCACCAACCTCGTCCGTGCTCGAGCAGATCGAGCAGATAACTGCCGTAACCGGACCGGACCAGCGGATCGGCGAGTGCGCACAGCTGTTCATCGTCGATGAAGCCCATCCGCCAGGCGACCTCCTCGGGCACGCCGATCTTGAGGCCCTGGCGTTCTTCGATGGTGCGCACATAATTGGCGGCGTCCAGCAGCGAGTCGAAGGTGCCGGTGTCCAGCCACGCGGTGCCGCGCGCGAGCACGTCGACGCGCAGCTTGCCCGCCTCCAGGTAGGCCCGGTTGATATCGGTGATCTCGTATTCCCCGCGCGCGGACGGGCGCAGGCCGCGGGCGATCTCGACCACGTCGTTGTCGTAGAAGTACAGCCCCGGGATCGCGTAGTTGGAGCGGGGGACCTTCGGCTTCTCCTCGATGGATATCGCACGGCCGTCGGCGAATTCGACCACGCCGTAGGCCGTCGGATCGGAGACCCGGTAGGCGAACACCGCGCCACCGTCGAGGCCGGCGAAACGGTTCAGGCTGGTGCCGAGCCCGGGCCCGTGGAAGATGTTGTCGCCGAGCACCAGTGCCGCGCAGTCGGCGCCGATATGGTCGGCGCCGAGGACGAACGCCCTGGCCAGGCCGTCGGGTTCGGGCTGGACGACGTAGTCGATGGCGATGCCGAACTGGGAGCCGTCGCCGAGCAGGCGGCGGAACGATTCGGCGTCCTCGGGGGTGGTGATCACCAGGATGTCGCGGATACCGGCCAGCATCAGCGTCGAGAGCGGGTAGTAGACCATCGGCTTGTCGTAGACCGGGACCAGCTGCTTGCTGACGCCGCGCGTGATCGGGTGCAACCGGGTCCCGGTGCCGCCGGCCAAGATGATTCCGCGCATGTCTGCACAGTCTGCCAGCCCGCCGGTCGACCGGCATGACCGGTTCAGCGGCCGGTCCCGGCATCGGGGAGATTCCGAGTGCTGTTCGAAACGGTTACGGAGTGCGGGTACCAGGTATAGGGAACAGCGGATCCGGGCAATGATGTTGCACAGGTCACATCCACATGGTGTGCTGAGGCCGCGATTGTTTGAAACGGACTCGTTTCTGAAGCGTCACCGTGTGCGATCGGTGTGAACGTCAGCGTCGACGCTCATCCGGGCAGCTGTCCGGCCGGGGTTCGACGCCCCAGCGGAGGGCAGGTGCGCCATGGATGCGACAAAAGGACCCGGCATCGTGGTCAACCCCGGCGGGCCGAGTGCCCCGGGACGGATCTTCGAAGCCGCCTTCCGCGGCGTGGTGCGGCCGGTGCTGCGCGGTTTCCCGATCAACCGGATGACGCTGCCGGTCGGCGCGGCCCTGATCGACGGCCTGGCGATGCTGCGCCCGGAACCTGCGGGCATCGACCGCGAACAGGTCTCGATGAAGGGCTTCCGGATGGAGATCGTGCGGCCCGCCGGTGCGGCCAGGGCGCTGCGCCACGGCGCGGTGCTGTACTTCCACGGCGGCGGCTTCGCGATCTGCGGGCTACGTACGCATCGGCCGGTCGCTGCCGGTCTGGCGCGCCGGACCGGGCTGCCGGTGGTGAATGTCGAATATCGGCAGCTGCCCGGCACCCGGATCACCGAATCACTGGCCGACTGCCTGGAGGCCTACCGCTGGCTGCTGCGCCATCGCGTCGATCCAGCGCGCATCGTCATCGCGGGCGATTCGGCGGGCGGGCTGCTGGCGTTCTCGACCGTGCTGGCCGCGATACAGGCGGGGCTGCCCACTCCGGCCGGCATTCTCGGGCTCAGCCCATTGCTCGACCTGGACTACGCCGCCAAGACCGACTATGAGAAGACCGCGCGCGACGCCTACATCCCGCTGGCCGCGCTGACCGCGGTGGTGCGGCTCGGCGGCGAGGTCGCGGGCGTGCTCGACCCGCAGCTCTCCCCGGTCAACGCCAACCTGGCTGGCTTGCCGCCGGTGCTGCTGATCGCGGCGGAGCAGGAGCTGTTGCGCTTCGACAGCGAGCTCATGGCGCGGCGACTCACGGCGGCGGGCGTGCCGAACTCGCTCGAGCTCTGGCGGGGCACAGTGCACGATTTCATGAGCATCGCGCCGAATCTGCCGGAGGGGCGGGCAGCCTTGGCGCGGGCCTCCCGATTCATTCGAGCCAGAATCGAACAGGCCGATCAGGCCCGCACCGCGTAAACCGTATGTAAACAATCGCGCACACTTGGCGAATCGGAGCGATATGGCTCCGCGAATATGTGATCTGAAATACGCCGCGGAATTCTCGGGCAAATATTCTGCGATCACGGCAGAAACCCCGCCCGGTCGCAACCGGACGGGGTCACCTGCTGTAGGGAACCGTCGGGGAATTACTTGGCCGGCGGGTTGAACGGCTGGTTGATGGTGGTGAAGTACTGGATCGCGGCGCCGATCGCGACGGGCGCGGTGATCAGGATCTGACCGGCCAGGGTGCCCAGCGCGCCGACGGCCAGGATGCCGCCGATGCAGCCCACCGCGGCGGCCGGGATGAACGGGCCGAACAGGCCGATGATGGTGGCCGAGGCGACGGTGGCGCCGGCGATGCCGCCGAGCACGCAACCGACGGCCGCGCCGCCGATGCCGCCGACCAGGGTGGCGATGGTGGCGCCCATGCCGATGGTGTCCTTCATCCGGTTGAAGGCGTCCTTCTCCCGGTCATAGGGGGTCTTCCAGCTGGCCTGGTCCTCGAACGGCAGGGCGACCGGCTTGTAGACAGCCTTGGCCATGTCCAGCTGCGGGGTCAGGGTGGCGGTGCGGCCGGAGATGTCGGCGGCGATCGGGAACTCGAAATCGTCGACCCGGAACGTCAGCGGGGTCCCGGCCAGCACGGTGCCGTTGCTCGCCTTCACCTTGAAGGTGTTGTCCTCGACGACGAGCGAGCCGGCATCGGTGGTGATGATCGTCGACGAATCGGTGCTCTGCGCGGTGAAGTTGACGGCGGTCTCGGTGGCGGGGGCGGCGTTGACGGTGCCGGCCGTGACACCGAGGGCGGCGATCACGAGCGCCGAAGTCGCGGCGAATTTCCTCATCAGCATTTCTGGAACCTCGATGTAAAGCGTTCGGAGGGGACGAAATGATGGAAATCGAGTCCAGCTAACGATGGGTGAACCGACTGTATCCGTTCGTTCAAATTCCGTTCACCGCAGACGCGTTTAGGGCGGTGCGGATCTGGAAATATGTACTTCTGGGCGGCGTTTCCAGGGAATTCGCTGATACCGGTTTTCGCTGAATCGGAATTCAAAGCGAGCAAGGCCACACCCATTCACCTGGGCTATCTTCGCAATTCGCCCATGCCCGCGGTCCGGGAGCCGGGCCGCGGCGACGTAAGGTCGTGGGGTGCGATTGCTGGTAACCGGCGGTGCCGGGTTCATCGGGGCGAATTTCGTCCAGCAGACCGTGACCGAGCGGCCCGACGTCACGCTCACCGTGCTCGATGCGCTCACCTACGCGGGCAACCGAGCCTCGCTCGCGCCCGTCGCCGACCGCATCGACTTCGTGCACGGCGATATCGCCGACCTGGATCTGGTCGACGAACTGGTCAGCGGGGTCGACGCGGTGGTGCACTTCGCCGCCGAATCGCACAACGACAACTCGCTGACCGAGCCGTGGCCGTTCGTGCAGACCAACATCATCGGCACCTATTCGCTGCTCCAGGCCGTGCGTCGGCACGACGTGCGCTACCACCACGTCTCCACCGACGAGGTCTACGGCGATCTGGACGCAGGCGATCCGGCCTTCACCGAGCAGACCGCCTACAACCCGTCCAGCCCGTATTCGGCCACCAAGGCCGGCAGCGATCTGCTGGTGCGGGCCTGGACCCGCTCGTTCGGGGTGCGCGCCACCCTGTCCAACTGCTCCAACAACTACGGCCCGTATCAGCACGTGGAGAAGTTCATTCCGCGCCAGATCACCAACCTGATCGACGGGGTGCGGCCGCGGCTGTACGGGGCGGGCCACCAGATCCGCGACTGGATCCACGTCGACGACCACAACCGCGCGGTCTGGGATGTGCTCGAACGCGGCCGGATCGGGCAGACCTACCTGATCGGCGCCGACGGCGAACTCGACAACAAGACCGTCGTGCGGCTGATCCTGGAGGCCTTCGGCCGCGACTCGGACGATTTCGACCACGTCACCGACCGGCCCGGCCACGATCAGCGCTACGCCATCGATGCGAGCCTGCTGCGCGACGAACTCGGCTGGCGCCCCCGCTACGCCGACTTCCGGGCCGGCCTGGCCGACACCATCGCCTGGTACCGCGCCAACGAGGACTGGTGGCGCCCGCACAAGGCGAGCACCGAACGCGCCTACGCCGAAGCGGGCGAGACGACGATCAACCCGAGCTGAGCCCGCGCGCTCGGACAGCTACGACGGCCTGATTGTCGAGCATCCCTGGCACCTCGCCCCAGCAGTACGACTGGGGCAGGGCGCACTCAGCCCCAGACGACGACGTAGTACTTGATGGCCGCCGCGGCCAGCGCGATCGTGGTCGCCGCCATGATGGTGATCGGCGCCGCCCGTCCCGGCGCCTTGCCGCCGACACCGGTGAGCCGCAACGGCATCCAGCGCAGCAGCACCGCGAAGGTGAGGATGGCCAGCGGCACGAAGTAGCGGCCCTGCACACCGTCGATGATGTAGAAATCGATCGGCGTGAACGACATGTAGAGCGTCACGTAGATCATCGCGACGCTGGCGGCCAGCGTCAGCGCGACGACCAGAGTGCGCCGGAAATCCGGGGTGCTCATCCGCTCGGCGATGCCGAGGCCGACCGCGAACGCCAGCAGGCACGTCACGATCGACATGGCGGGCACATCCACGTAGCCGAAGCCCAGCTCGCCGAAGAACTCGGTGAACCACTCCTGATCGCGGCGGGCGATGCTCTCGCCGAATACGCCGAGGAAACCGATCGGATCGCGCAGGATTCCGCCGAGCTGTTCGCCCGGATTCACCGTGTACCACTGGTGCCGGGGCCGCATCAGGCTCATGCCGTCGCCGGTCGGTGCGGCGATCTTCATCCATATCGCGAACAAGGCCGCGCCGATCGCGGCGCACAGCCACGGCACCCAGCGCAGCAGGCCGGAGAAGCCGAACCGCTTGGCCGGAACCAGCACCACCAGCATGGCCAGCAGCACGTAGGTGGGCTTGCTCAACGGCAGCAGCACCGTCGCGGCCAGCAGCGCCGTCGTCTCCACCCGGCCCAGGCCGCGACCCAGGAACAGTGCCTTGACCAGCAGCGCCGAGACCATGATGGCCAGCGCGTTGGTCATCGTGTCGGCGGTGACGGTGCCCGCTTGGAACACCGCGATCGGCAGCAACGCCACGCTGAACGCCAGCCACTGCACCCGGTAGTGGCGCAGCGCCCACAGCGCGAACCCGACCACCACGAGGTAGGCGAGCAGCCCGGCCAGCCGGGTCAGCAGCACCATGCCGCCGGCGTCGAGGCCGGTCAGCTCGGCCAGCCGGATGCCGATCGCGGCGGGCACGTACGGGACGGGGGAGTAGGCGGCGGTATTGGTGAACCAGATCGTGTTCTGCTGCGCGGTGATCTCGGCGCTGCCGACCCGGTCGTAGGCGCCCGGATCGCCGACCATCGGGGCCGGTTCTTCCGGGTTCTCGGTGTAGTCGCGGATCGCCACGCCCATCAGCGCGTCGATGGCCGCCGGAGCCTGGCCGCCGTAGGCGACGCCGCGCTCGTCCTCGATCTCCTGCGGCAGGAACCCACCGTGCGCCACCTGGTAGGCGCGGCCGAACTGGGTGATCTCGTCATGGCCCCAGAACGGCGGGGTGATCACCGCGAACACGGCGCCGAACAGGGTCGCGAGGACGGTGAAGGCGAGGGTGGCGGCACCGAACTTCGCGATCAGTGTGTCGGCGGTGCGGCGCAGGGGGCTTGCGGTCGACGGGGACGTCTTGGTGGCCGCCGGGGTCGTTGCGGCGTCCACGGGGTCTGTCGCTGCGGCCTCGGACTCGGAGTCGTCATCGGTCGTGGACTGCGCCGCGTCGGTCGCCGCGTTGTCGGTGGTTGCTTGCGCGGCGTCGGCTGGCTCGTCGTCGGCGGTCGCGGCCCCCGCGGGGTCAGCCAGGGTAGCCGGTGCGGAGTCCGCGTCGGGCGTGGCTTCGTCGCCGGAGTCACTGGTCGCGGCCTCGGGGTCGACCGGTTCCTGCGCGGATTTCCGGTCGGCCGAGGTCGTCAACGCCCGGCCTCGCCGGGACGCGGGTCCTCCCCGGGAGCCGAATAGCGCAGGTAGACCAGTCGCGCGGTTTCGTGCCGGGACCGGCGGATGCCGTCGAGGATCATGCCCGCGGTCCAGGCCAGGCTGCCCAAGAGCAGCAGCGTGAAGGCCAGGAACAGCGTCGGGAAGCGCGGCACGGTGTGCGATTCGTAGAACTCGATGACGATCGGAATGGTCAGGATCACCGACACCAGCCAGCTCAGCGTGCCGAACAGGCCGTAGAAGGCGACCGGCCGCTCGTGCCGGGCCAGCCCGATGATCAGCGCCAGGATCTTGAAACCGTCGTGGTAGGTGCGCAGCTTGCTCTCACTGCCGGCCGGGCGGTCCCGGAAACCGACCGGAACGGCGGTCTGCGGCACCCGCAGGTGCAGCGAATGGACCGTCAGCTCGGTCTCGATCTCGAACTCGCGAGACACTGCCGGGAAACTCTTGACGAAGCGGCGGGAGAACACCCGGAACCCGCTCAGCATGTCCTCGACGTTCTCGCCGAACACCTTGCCAACCACACCGTTGAGCACCTTGTTGCCGGTCTCGTGGCCGGCCCGGTACGCCGAGGTGCCCTCGTCCTGCTTACGCACGCCGAGCACATGGTCATAGGGACCGTCGAGCAGGGTCTTGATCATCAGCGGCGCGGCCGACGCCTCGTAGGTGTCGTCGCCGTCGATCATCAGGTACACGTCGGCCTCGATGTCGGCGAAGGCGCGGCGCACCACATTGCCCTTGCCCTTGGTGTTCTCCGCCCGCACGATCGCACCGGCCTCGCGGGCCCGTTCGGCGGTGGCGTCGGTGCTCAGGTTGTCGTAGACGTAGACGACGATGCCCGGCACGGCGGCCTGCAGGTCGGTGACGACCTTGGCGACCGAAGCCTCTTCGTTGTGGCAAGGGACCACGGCGGCAATGCGAAGCTCGGTGGGATCCACCCGGGTCAATCCTCGAGGTCGGCTGTGAATGGGAACACCGGGAGATTACAGGTGCGTGCGGGCAAACGCCCCAGCGAGGTGCCTGCGGTACCGTCGCCCGAGTGTCACCCAGTGAGCCGACGAGTCCCGCACCGCGGTCAGCGCCCGCGGCACCCGCGTCGTTGACCGGCAAAGTGTTCACCGCGCTGCGTCAGGGCAGTGCGTTCCTGGTGGTCGGCGCGATCGGCTTCCTGGTCGACGCGGGCACCTACAACCTGCTGGTGTTCTGGGGTGGCGAGGGCGTGCTGTTCCACGCGCCGCTGCCGGCCAAGATCATCGCGATCGCGGTGGCGACGGTGGTCACCTACTTCGGCAACAAGTGGTGGACCTTCGCGCACAAGAAGACCGACAACCCGGGGCGCGAATACCTGCTGTACGCGGTGTTCAACGTCATCGCGATCGGCTTGCAGCTGGGCTGCCTGGGCTTTTCCCGCTATGTGCTGGACCTGTCCAGCGCGCTGTCGGACAACATCTCCGGCACCCTGATCGGCCAGATCGTGGCCGTGGTGTTCCGCTACTGGGCCTACGACAAGTTCGTCTTCGTGGGCAAGAGCGCCCCGGCTCCGCAACGGGTCGCCGCCGAATGAGCGGGGCCTCGCGAGCGGCCGGGCGGGGTATCGACTCGGCGGGCTTACGGCGTGTGCGATTGATATCCTCGCTCCCGCCGCGAACCGTATCCGGGGACATGTCTGTCCCGTCGGCACAATGAGGAATTTCGAGGACTTCATGGACCAGTCGGCTACCCAGGCCGTTACCGAAACGAACGATCGCGCGGACGTCGCGCCGGACGCGTTGCGTGTCGCCTCCCATCCGGCGCCGGATCGACTGGTGCTGCAGCGAGGGATCTTCACCGGCCCGTCGCCGAAGGTCAGCGATGAGCTCTACGCCGTGGTCAAGGGCCGCTCGACGCGGGAGCGGCAGGCGTTGCGGCTGGAGAAGGGCGCGATCGCGCACACCAACACCTACTTCGGCCGGTTCGCGGCCAGCTACTGGCAGCGCTGGACCACCGTCACCGCGGTCGAGGCGACGATGACGCTCGAGGTCGCGAACAAGGCGCGGGTGCGCCTGGTCGCCTCCGATATCGCCGGTCATCGGCGCATCATCGCCAGCGCCGACGTCGCCGCCAGCGGTCCGCTGACGCTGTCCGCGCCGCTGGACCAGTACGTCGACGGCGGTGCGCTGTGGCTGGAGTTCGACGCGGTCGGCGCCGAACTCGGCATCTCCGAACTCACCTGGACCGCGGCCGCACCGGAACGGGTGCGCCCGGTCGCCATCGCGATCTGCACCTTCAACCGGGCCGAGGATTGCGCGCACACCGTCGCCGCGCTGGCCTCCGATCCCGTCGTGCTCGCCGCTATCGACGCGGTCTACGTGGTCGATCAGGGCACCGACCTGGTGCAGGACCGGCCGCTGTTCCAGCAGACGCTGCCCGTCTTCGGCGACAAGCTGCGCTACATCCGTCAGCCCAACCTGGGCGGCGCAGGCGGTTTCACCCGCGGGCTCTACGAGGTGTCCGGGGCCAACGAGCACGCCGACGTCATCCTGATGGACGACGACATCCTGTGCGAGCCGGAAACGGTATTGCGGCTCAACGCCTTCGCCAACCTGACCGTGGAACCCACGCTGGTCGGCGCGCAGATGCTGTTCCTGCTCAACCCCGACTACCTCAATGTCGGCGCCGAGGAAGTGCATCTGGACAAGCTGATGCACGGGCAGAAGGTGCCCAAGGCGTTGCGCAACACCAGCATGCTGAAGAAGAACCAGGAACGGCGCGTGGACGCCGGCTACAACGCCTGGTGGACCTGCCTGATCCCGGCCGAGGTGGTCAAGAAGATAGGGCTGCCGATTCCGATCTTCTTCCAGTGGGACGACGTCGAGTACGGCATCCGCGCCCGCGAGCACGGGTTCGTCACGGTGACGTTGCCCAACGCCGCGGTCTGGCACGCCGATTTCTACTGGAAAGACTTCGACGACTGGGCCCGCTACTTCAGCACCCGCAACTCGCTGATCGTCTGCGCCATGCACACCGATCTCGACGGCAAGGCCATCACCCGTCAGCTGTTCCGCAACCTGGCCGAACATCTGGTGGCGATGCAGTACGGCCTGGCGCACACCACCTTGCAGGGCATCGAGGACTTCCTGCGCGGCCCGAAGGTGTTGCGCGACGGCGGTATCGAGGCGCTGGCGGCGGCCCGCACCAGTCGCGCCGAATTCGCCGAGACGATCAAGCATCCGGCCGCCACCCCACCGGTGCCGTCGGCGGAGATTCAGGTCCGGCGCGCCGGCGGTGAGCCGAGCCGGCTGCTCGCGGTGCTGGTCAAGCGGGCGATCACGCAGTGGACCGGGCGCACCCAGCACGGCATCGTCGGCGTCACCCGCGAGGACGCGCACTGGTGGCATGTGTCGCTGTTCGACCACGTCGTCGTCACCGACGCCTCCCAGTCCGGCGTGCGAGTCCGCCGCCGCGACAAGGCCACCGCCCGCAAACTCCTGCTGCGCACCATCCGCGTGCTGCGCCGCCTGCGCCGCGAACTGCCGGCCCTGCAAGAGCAGTACCGGGCCGCGATGCCGGAACTCACCAGTCGGGCGAACTGGGAGCGGTTGTACGGGATCGAGGGGAGTTCCGAGTCGCGCTGAGCAGGAAGCCCGTCGGCGATCCAGCGGGAGGAAACCGTTGTCGCCGATGGGGTTTCGGCAATGCACGAATCGCCCGGGGCGAAGTGGTGACCTGCGGCGATTGCGCTGATCGGAGCTGGCCGGTCTCCGGGATGATTCGGCGTGATGGGTGTCAGCGATGTTCCGCTCGATGCTCGGCCGTCGCGTGATTCGGGTGCCCTCGAGTTGGGTAGGTACTAGTGAGCTCGCGCTGCCTCCACGGCGGCTGCGGCATTCAGTCAGACGTAGCCGGCCTGCCGCGCTCGACATGAGGCACCGGCGAATCCTCGGTAGGGTGCGCGTGCACGTTACCGATCTTGGGAGGAATCGATGAGTTACCCCGGGGCGCCGCAAGGCCAGCCTGGACCAGGTCAGCCGCAGTTCGGGGGTGTGCGGCAGTACGCGCCGCCGGGTGCTCCGCCGTTCGGTCAGCCGCCGATGGGGCAGCCGATGCCGGGGCAGCCGATGCCCGGCCGTCCGCCGATGCCGCCGGCGCCGAATGGTGCGCCGCCGTTCCCGCAGGGTGGGCCGTACGGGCAACCACCGCAAGGCATGCCGCCGCAGGGGATGCCGCCACAGGGCCGCACGCCCATGCCCGGCGGTCAGCCGCCCATGCCCTACGGCGCCCCGAGCGCCCACGGTCCCGCCGCAGGTCAGGGCCTGCCCGGTGATCCGCCCGGCCTCACCGTCGACGCTTCCTACACCCCGATGGCCTTCCTGCTCGCCATCACCAAGCCGAAGATCATCGTCAACGGCCAGCAGGTCCCCAACACCCGCTGGGGCGCCAACCACATCCCCGTCGGCCCCGGCCAGCACCACGTCAAGGTGAGCACTCCCTGGCTGTTCGACATGGGCCCGGCCACCACCGCCGTCCCCGTCGCCGAAGGCCAGGCCGCCCGCCTCTACTACCGCGCCCCCGCCCTGATCTTCCTCAACGGCGCCCTCGGCCCCGGCCCCCAGAAGACCCCCGGCATGGTCTTCGTCTACATCTCCTGGGCCTGCGCCGCCCTCCTCATCCTGCTGGCCTTCCTACCCCTGCTGTTCATCTAGCGCCGCCGCTACCCGCACCCGTCGAACGCCACCCGCACCCGGCGCTGCAGGTCGAGAGCCTCCGGACTGTAGTACTTCTCCGGCTCCTGCTCACCCGCAGTGCCGGGATACTCGCACCCCGCGACATGGACGGAGCCGCCGCCGGTCTTGCCGGAGTCGTCCGCGGTCTTGCCGGAGTTGTCGGGAACATCCCACCTCAGGAACAGCGGGTGATCGGGTGTCGGTTTCACCGCCTCGATCACCGCGGCGAGATCGTCATAGGCGGACGTTGTGTCGCCTACGCCGACCGACATGTACGACAGATGCCCATCCTCGATGGTCAGCGCGGCCATCCTCACCGGCAGTCCGGTGAGTTGTTGCCTGATCTGCTGCTCGCGCTCGATGCTGAACGGAAAGCCGACCCGCCACATCGGGTCATCGCCGACAGGCATCACCTCGACGGATGTCGGTTCGTTCCCGACTACCGTCCGCACCGCGGCCAGCGACTGCGCGACCGGCGGCGCTTCACGGATGACGATCGAGGTGCCACTGTTGCGAAACCAGTTGATGTCGGACCCCGGCAGCGCACCGCCGAGTTGCCTGATCAGTCGTGTGTCGGTGCCCAGCTGCTCAGGGTCGAGCCGTTCGCCGCGCTGAAGCGTGAGCCCCTTACCTACGGTGAAATCGGCCGACTGGTCATACCCGTCGAAATAGTCACCCTTGATCTCATTGATCCGCCGGGCAACCGCGGTTACCTGATCCTCGGTCGCCGCCGGCATCCGGATCGATAGATCCAGCACCGCCCCGTGCGTGATGTCGTTGGAGTACGACGCCGAGTACATCTCGACCCCCGGCATAGCGCTGATCTCGGCGTCCAACTGCTTCACCTGCGTCGGCCGCCCAGGCAATCCGGTGCACCCGGCAGCGACGAACATCATCGCGACAAAAGCTGACACCCACGCCGCAAGCTTGATCCTCCCCATACCGAAATACTGCCGCACAAACCGGCTACGCGCCGCCATTGCGCCGCTCCGCCGGCTTGGATGCCCCCTCGCGATCCGGTGCCCTGACAGCCGAACGCCACGGTCCGCGCGCGAGCCGTGGCGTTCTAACCGGAACCGATCAGAGGAACAGGTCGGTGGTCAAGGGTCCGTCGCCCGGGGTGACGCGGTACTTGTCCAGGTCGGTGATGCCGTGGGCGGCCAGGACGTCGTCGTCGATGAAGAAGTTGCCGGTGGTCTCGGTGGACGGGGAGGTCAGGACCAGGTACGCGGCGTCGGCGTAGATGTCGGGGGTGCGGGAGGTGGCGACCATTTCCTCGCCGCCGAGCAGGTTCTTGACCGCAGCGGTGGCGATGGTGGTGCGCGGCCACAGCGAGTTGACGGCGATGCCGTCGGACTTCAGCTCTTCGGCCAGGCCGAGGGTGGTCAGCGACATGCCGTACTTGGCGATGGTGTAGCCGAGCGATGAGCCGGCCCACTTCGGGTCGAGGTTCAGCGGCGGCGACAGGGTGAGGATGTGCGGATTGCGCCCTGCCGCGGCGGATTCGCGCAGTGCGGGGATGCACAGCTTCGACAGCAGGAAACTGCCGCGGCAGTTGATGTCCTGCATGAGGTCGTACTTCTTCATCGACAGCGTGTCGGTGGGCGAGAGGTCGATGGCCGAGGCGTTGTTGACCACGATGTCGATGCCGCCGAACTGGTCGATGGTCTGCTGCACGGCGTCGGCCACCGACTCGTCGATGCGCACGTCGCCGACGAACGGCAGCACCTTGCCGCCCGCGGCCTCGAGTTCGGCGGCGGCGGTGTGGATGGTGCCGGGCAGTTTCGGATGGGGCTTGTCGGTCTTGGCGATCAGCGTGATGTTGGCGCCGTCGGCCGCGGCCCGTTTGGCGATCTCCAGCCCGATGCCGCGGCTGCCGCCGGACATGATCAGCGTCTTACCCGCGAGCGGCTTCGATTCGGTCATTGACTGCTCCTGTCGTCTCCGCCGCGGTGCGAGCCCGCGGCCATCCGCTTCTCGACATTAAGCGTAAACCGAGCCCTATGCAACCAGTTGCATAGGGCGAGACGGTGGTGTGCCTCACACCGCCCCTTGTCTGCCTGGGCGGCGGTTCCCGCTGGTCGGGCGCTTTTCGCGCCGCAGCGGTCCGGCGGCCGATGCCTGGAACATGTAGGTGCCCCACGACCTGCGCCGTGGCGGAGTGTGCACCTGTTCGGCCGCGGGAAACGGGGTCACCGGCCACCCGATGACCCCGCCGTCCCCTATTCAGCGCCGCGAGTTCTTCTCCCGGAACATCCGCCGATGCTGCTTACTGATGTCCCGCCACACCTTCTCGCGCTCGGCCCGCAGCCGTTTATCGCTGCGCGCCGCCATCCACTCGTTCTCGCGGGCGAGTTTGCGATAGCTGTCCAGCCGCCGCTCGGTGAGCTCACCGCTGTCGATCGCCGCGCGCACCGCGCAGCCGGGTTCGGCGTCGTGCGCGCAGTCGCTGAAACGGCAGTCGGCGGCGAGGGTTTCGATATCGCTGAAGGTGCGTTCGAGTCCCTCGGCCGCGTCCCAGAGCCCGACGCCCCGCAGTCCGGGCGTGTCGATCAGCGTTCCGCCACCGGGCAGTGGCCGCAGCTCCCGGTGCACGGTGGTGTGTTTGCCCTTCTTGTCGACGGCGCGAACTTCGTTGGTGGCGAACACTTCCGCGCCGAGCAGCGCGTTGGCCAGCGTCGACTTGCCCGCACCGGACGGGCCGATGAGGGCCACGGTCCCGTCGAGCAGCGCGGTCAGCACATCGAGTCCGTATTCGCTGGTGGCACTGACCGCGACGACGGTGGCGCCGGGCGCGACGGCCCGCACCTCGTCGAGTGGAAGGTATTCGGCCGCATCGGCTTTGGTGAGCACGACGACGGGTTGCGCCTGCGACTCCCAGGCCAGCGCGAGCATCCGCTCGATCCGGCCCAGGTCGACGTCACCGTCGGCGGCGGTGCAGACCAGCACCGTGTCGACATTGGCGGCGAGCACCTGCGCCCGCGAGTCCCGTGACGCCGTCGACCGCACGATCGCCGACCGCCGCGGCAACAGCCTGCGCACCGTCATCGTCGCGTCGATGAGCACCCAGTCGCCGGTGCACAGCCCGCTGACCTCGGAATCCGAGCGCGGGCAGCTCGCTCGGCGCAATCCGCTGGGGGTGGCGACATCGCATTCGCCGCGATCCATTCGGATCACCCGCGCGGGCACGCATTCCGGGTCGAGCAGGGTGGTGTATTCGAGCCGGACGCGTTCGGTCCAGCCGTAGGGAACCAACTGGTCGTATTCGACCATGATGAGAGCCTCCGTGGGGCGCCGAGCCCACGGCGGGGG
The DNA here is from genome assembly GCF_000284035.1 of Nocardia cyriacigeorgica GUH-2. NCBI lineage: Bacteria > Bacillati > Actinomycetota > Actinomycetes > Mycobacteriales > Nocardiaceae > Nocardia > Nocardia cyriacigeorgica. The sequence goes on from NC_016887.1 coordinate 205,366, forward strand.
CTCAGCGAGTCGAGTAAGAGAGGGAATCCGGGCCGTCGGTGTGCACCCGCACAGCCGACCTGGGCACAGCAATCCGCACGGTCACCACGAACTCCACCTCCTCGTTTCTCCTCGAAGTCGGGTCAACTCTCACACGCGGGCCGGACCCGCGCAACCGAATTACTGGTCCGGCTTCCCGAACTGCTCGTGCCGTCCCAGGCTGCGCAGATGGAACCATTCGCGCAGCCCCGCCGGATCGCGCCGGGTCACCAGGAAGAACCAGGAGAAGCGGATCCATTCCTGCGGCAGCAGCTTGCGCATACCGGGCTGGGACATCAGGTACCCGCGGTTGCGGTAGGTGAAATAGCGCTTGACCGGGTCGTCCGGGTACTGGGTGTGCATGCGCCCGCCGAGGATCGGCTTGAACTCGGCCGCGCCGTTGGGATGCAGGTAGGCGGTTTGCAGGCAGGTGCCGAAGGGCAGCCCGGAGCGCACCAACCGCCGGTGCACCTCGACCTCGTCGCCGCGCACGAACAGCCGCAGATCCGGCACCCCGATGACGTCGATCGCCCGCGCCGAGATGAGCGCGCCGTTGAACAGCGAGGCGATCCCGGGCAGGAAATCCTCCTCGCCCAGCTCCGACCGCAGCCGCCGCCACACCACGCCGCGCCGCAGCGGGAAGGCCAGCCGGTCGGGCTCGTCGATATCGCAGACCACGGGGGAGACCTCGACCAGACCGTGCCTGCCGGCGCAGTCCAGCAGAGTGGCCAGCACTTCGGGGCCTTCGGGCCTGCCGTCGTCGTCGGCCAGCCACACCCAGTCGGCGCCGAGGCTGAGCGCGTGCAGGATGCCGAGCGCGAATCCGCCCGCGCCGCCGAGGTTGTGGGCCGAGCCGAGATAGGTCGTCTCCACCGGCTGATCCCGGACCAGCTCGGCCACCTCGGGCTCGTTGCCGTTGTCGACGACGATGAGATGGTCGACCGGCCGCGACTGCGTGGCCAGCACCTTCAACGATTCGGCCAGCAGTTCGCGCCGCTTGTGGGTGACGACGACGGCGACGATGCGAGCGGTCGCGCCGGTATCGACTGCCGCGTGTTCGGCGGAGGTCGCGGACTCGACCGGGGACGCCCCGGCAGCGATCGGGGTGTTCTTCCCGGTCGGCTCACTCATGTCTGGTTCGGCTCCAGTTCTCGTTCGGCGTCGGCGGCCTGCTCGGCTTCCAATTCGGCAAGGACGGTCGCGACGTGATTACCCGCCTCCGGGCCCTCGTAGGCCCGCACCACTTCTTCGATACCGCCGTGCAGCCGGACCTGGCCGTGATCGATCCACAGGGCCGAATCGCAGAGCTGGGCGAGGAATTCGTTGGAATGGCTGGCGAAGACCAGGATGCCGGATCGGGCCACCAATTTCTGGAGGCGCAGCCGGGCTTTTTTCATGAATTCCGCGTCGACGGCGCCGATGCCTTCGTCCAGCAGCAGGATTTCCGGGTCGATCGAGGTGACCACGCCCATCGCCAGCCGCACCCGCATACCGGTGGAGTAGGTGCGCAATGGCATCGACAGGTATTCGCCGAGTTCGGTGAAATCGGCGATCTCATCGATCTTGGCCATCATCTGCTTGCGGGTCTGCCCGAGGAACAGGCCGCGAATGATGATGTTCTCGTATCCGGAGATCTCCGGGTCCATGCCGACACCGAGGTCGAACACCGGCGCCACCCGACCGCGAATGCGGGCACTGCCGCGCGAGGGTTCGTAGATGCCCGACAGCAGCCGCAGCAGTGTGGATTTGCCCGCGCCGTTGTGCCCGACCAGGCCGATCCGGTCGCCTTCTTTGAGCGACAGCGTGATGTCGCGCAATGCCTCGACCACCACGACATCGGACTGGTTGCGTCCGATGGCGCCGCCGGCTTTACCGAGGAACGCCTTCTTCAACGACCGCGATTTGGCGTCGAAGATGGGGAACTCCACCCACGCGTTGCGGGTTTCGATGCTCACATGATCTGTCATCGCTGCATCGGCTCCTATACCCAGTACGGCACGCGCGAACGGAATTTCTTCAGGGCGAATACGGCCCCGATCCAGCCCACCACAGTGATCGCGCCGACGATCACCCAGTGATAGAGCTGCTGATCGTCACCGAGTAGCGGCGCGCGCACGATTTCCAGGTAGTGGAAGGTCGGCACGATTTCGGCCAGCTTGGCCCGGTCGGCCACATCGCCGCCCTGTTCTTGCAGGCTCTTGGTGCTCCACATGACCGGGGTGAGCACGAACAGCATCAGCGTCATACTGCCGAGAATCGGTGCGATATCGCGGTAGCGGGTGCTGAAGATGCCGAACAGGATCGACACCCACATGGAATTGGCGAAGATCAGCAGCAGCGCCGGTATCGCGAAGACGACCGTCCAATGCAGGTTCTGCCACACCCCGAAGGCGAGCAGCACCACGAAATAGATGGCGAAGTTGTGCGCGAAGAACAGGAACTGCCGCCACACCAGCCGGTAGACGTGCACGCTCAACGCCGAGGGCAACTGTTTGATCAGGCCCTCGTTGGCGATGAACACATCCGAGCCCTCCAGGATGCTGGCCTGGATCACGTTCCACACGATCAACCCGACCGCCACATACGGCAGGTACTCGCGCAGCGGCTGGCCGAGCAGCGCCGCATAGAGAATGCCGATCGCGGTGGCCTGCACGCCGGTGGCGATGGTGATCCAGAACGGGCCGAGCACCGAGCGCCGGTAACGCTGCTTGATGTCCTGCCAGCCCAGCGATAGCCACAGCTCGCGCTGGCCGAAGCCGTCGCGCATGTCCTTGAACGCGCGGGCGAACGACTGCGAGTCCGAAACCAGCGGTTCGGCGGGCTCGACGGGCGCGGTGACGGTGGGTTCTGAGGTCTGTTCGTTACTCACATCGGAAACCGAGTCGGGGCGAGCGGCAGCGGCGGGCACGGTGGTCGAGACTACTCGGCCGACGGTCGACGGGCCCCGCCACCACTGCCGCCCGGCCGGGTCGAGGCGCGGAGGAGGCAGCGCAGCGCCACCACGCAGCGCCTCCCGGCCGGGCACAATTCAACACTGCCTGGGGTCACAGGTACTGGCCGGTGCCGCTCATGCCGTGGCCGTGCTGGGCGTTGCGCTGATCGCCCGCGTGCACACCCGGCGGCAGCGCACCCTGACGCATCTGCTCGAGCTGGGCCCGCGCCGCCATCTGCTGGGCGAACAGCGCGGTCTGGATGCCGTGGAACAGGCCCTCCAGCCAGCCGACCAGCTGGGCCTGGGCGATGCGCAGCTCGGCGTCGGAGGGCACCGACTCGTCGGTGAACGGCAGCGTCAGCCGCTCCAGCTCCTCACGCAGCTCCGGTGCCAAGCCCTGCTCCAGCTCGCGGATCGAGGATTTGTGGATCTCGCGCAGCCGGGCCCGGCTGGCGTCGTCCAGCGGTGCCGCCCGGACCTCCTCGAGCAGCTGCTTGATCATGGTGCCGATGCGCATGACCTTCGCGGGCTGCTCGACCATGTCGGCCAGCGATTCGCCGGAGTCGTCGCGCTCGTCAGAGTCGTTGGTTTTCTCGTCGTCGGAGACCACCTGCGCGGTGTAGGCCGCTTCCGATTCCTTGCCGCCGGGAAGCAGCAGGGGGCGTCCTTCGGGTCCGATAACGACGACGGGATCCGATGCGTCATCCGAGTGCGTCATGGTCTCTATCATGTCGCGTCGGCCGCGAACGTGCTAAAGACGGTGGCTGTGGGGAGGGTTACGCGGGCTCACCCGCTGCCCTTAGAGTGGCCAGCATGACTTACGACGTCGCGCGGGTTCGGGGCCTGATACCGTCCCTGGGCGACGGCTGGATCCACCTCGACCCGCAAGCGGGCATGCTGGTTCCGGATTCGGTATCCCGGGCCGTGTCAACAGGTTTCCGTACGTCGTCGTTTTCCCACGTCGGCCGCCATCATTCGGCCAAGCGCAGCGCCGCCATCCTGGACGCGGCGCGCGAGGCGGTCGCGGACCTGGTCGGCGGTGATCCCGCCGGCGTCGTGCTCGGGCCGGATCGTGCGGTACTGCTGGCCTGGCTGGCCGAGTCGCTGAGCTCGCGCCTCGGGCTCGGTACCGGGATCGTGCTGTCGCGCCTGGATGATGAGGCCAATGTCGCGCCCTGGTTGCGCATCGCCAACCGCTACGGCGCGCATGTGCGCTGGGCCGAGGTGGAGATCGAGACCTGCGAGATGCCGGCCTGGCAGTTCGAGGAGCTGATCGGACCCACCGCGCGGCTGGTCGCGCTGACGGCCGCCTCGCCGATCGTCGGCTCGGCGCCCGCGGTGCGGGTGGCCGCCGACCGGGTGCATGAGGTGGGCGGGCTGCTGGTGGCCGACGCGTTCGGCGCCGCGCCCTACGCGCTGATCGATATCGAAGAACTCAATGCCGACGTGGTCGCGCTGAGCGCACCGTCGTGGGGCGGCCCGCAGATCGGTGCGCTGGTCTTCCGCGATCCGGCCTTCCTCGACCGCATCCCGTCGATGTCGCTCAACCCGTATGCCAAGGGCGCCGAACGGCTCGAGGTCGGCGGGCACCAGTACTCACTGCTGGCCGGGCTCACCACCTCGATCGACTACCTGGCCGGGCTCGACGAACGCGCCACCGGCACCAGACGCGAACGCCTGGAAATCTCCATCACCTCGTTGCAGGACTACCACGACCAGCTGTTCGAGCATCTGATGGACACCCTCGACAAGATCGACAACCTCACCGTCATCGGCCGCGCCTCCACCCGCATCCCGACCGTCAGCTTCACCATGGTCGGCCTGCAAGCGGAGAAGATCGCCGCCAAGCTGGCCGACAACCGCATCGGCGTGCTCAGCGGCACGCACGGCGGCAGCCGGCTGCTGGACGCGCTCGGCGTCAACGACGAGGGCGGTGCGGTCACCGTCGGTCTGGCGCCGTATACGACGAAGTTCGAGATCGATCAGCTCGGCCGCGCGCTGGCCGCACTGGACTGACACTGCCGAGACATCGGTCTGCCGGGTCGAACCATGCGGCCGAAAGCGGGCGAGCCCGTCCTGTGCGCCGCCGCGCAAGGCACCACCCCGCACCGTCGACCGCGAGCTGGGCAACGGCGGCTGAGTCCCGATGCTGGCTGCACTGGACTGACGCCGCCGAGGCATCGGCGGGCTGGGTCGACTGGCCGCCTGGCCTGCATGAATGCGGTCGCGGAGTGGGCGTAGGTCGCTGAGCAGGCAGTGAGGGCGCGGATTGATCACCCCGGTCCGTCGCGGCAGCGCGTGGCTCGTGAACTTTGCGGCCGAAACCCCCGGTGCCGCCCGGTCGAAAAGCTCCGTGCGGCCTCAGTACTCGCCGATCTGCACAACGACCTTGCCTACGGTGTCGGGCGAATCCAGCAACTCGTGCGCCTGCCCCACCTCGCTGATCGGCAGTTCGGCCGCGATCACCGGAACCACGGCACCCTCCGCGACCAGCGGCCACACGTGCTTGCGGACCTCGGCGATGATCTCGGCCTTGCTGCCCGGCCCCGTCGCCGGACGTCCGCGCAGATTGGTGGCGCGCACCGCCGCGCGCTTGCCGAGCAGCGTGGCGAGGTTCAGTTCGCCCTTCACCCCGCCCTGCAATCCGATGACGACCAGCTGCCCGTAGGTGGCCAGCGCGTCCACATTGCGGGCCAGGTAGGCGGCGCCCATATTGTCGAGAATGATGTCGGCGCCCGGCCCGGCCGCGCCCTGCTCGTCGCGGATGATCTCGACGAAATCCTGTTCCCGGTAGTTGATCAGGATGTCCGCGCCCAGCTCGGCGCACTGTTCCAGCTTGTGTGCCGAACCCGCCGTCACCGCGACGCGCGCACCGAGCCGCTTGGCCACCTGGATCGCATGCGTGCCGATACCGCTGCCGCCGCCGTGGATCAGCACCAGCTGCCCGGCGCGCAGGCCCGCGGTCATCACCAGGTTCGACCACACCGTGGCCGCCACCTCGGGCAACCCGGCCGCCGCACCCAGATCGAGTTCGTCCGGGATGGGCAGCAGCTGTCCCGCCGGTGCGACGGCCCGCTCGGCGTAACCACCGCCGGACAGCAGCGCGCACACCCGGTCACCCACCGACCAGTCGCGGACTCCCTCGCCGAGCGCCGCGATCGTCCCCGAACACTCCAACCCGGGGATCTCGCTCGCGCCCGGCGGCGGCGGATAGTGGCCTTTACGCTGCATGATGTCGGCCCGGTTCACCCCGGCCGCGGCGACGTCGATCAGCACTTCGCCGGGCCCGGCCTCCGGTTCGGGCGCCTCGGCCCACTCCATGACCTCCGGCCCACCGAATCCGTTCAAGGTGATCGCGCGCACCCGCCCATACTGCCGGACCGCCCCGTCGCCCGGCCATCGCGGAGCTCGCCGAGCGCTACATGGCCGAGGCATCGCGCGAGTAGCACCCACGGTGATGTGACTCTCGGTCCGGGATCGCCCCGGGAGAGCGCGCTGGGCGGGGGTTACGGGCGAGTGATCGGCGGTGACGCGCCGCCACGAGAGTCCGGCCGCCGCTGCGGATTCGCCGGGTGTGGGCGCGGTCACGGAGGGTAGGCGCTAGCGTCTTCGAACGTGAGCAGCTTCATCGACTTTCAGAATGAGATCTACTTCCGTGGGCTGGGCGGCGAGGTTCCGGAACTGCCGATGACGGCCGACGGGCTCGAGGAGCGGGCCCGGGAGTTGCTCGGCGCGGAGGCGTTTGCCTACGTCGCAGGGAGCGCGTCGGGGGAGCGCACAGCGCAGGCCAACCGCGCGGCCTTCGACCGCTACCGGATCGTGCCGCGCATGTTGCGGGGCACCACCGGGCACGGCACCCGCGATCTGTCGGTCGAGGTGCTGGGTACCAAACTGTCCGCGCCGGTGCTCACCGCGCCGGTCGGGGTGCTGGAGCTGCTGCAGGAGCGCGGCGAGACGGTGGTCGGTGAGGTCACCAAGGAGCTCGGCGTCGGCATGGTGCTGTCCACGGCGGCGTCGTCGACCATCGAGGAGGTCGGCGCGGTCTCCGGCGAATGGTGGTATCAGCTGTACTGGCCCGCTGACAACGACCTCGCGCGCTCGTTCGTCCAGCGGGCCGAGCAGGCCGGCGCCAAGGCCATCGTCGTCACCGTCGACACGCCCTCGCTCGGCTGGCGCCCGCGCGATCTGGAGCTGGCCCATCTGCCGTTCTTGCAGGGCAAGGGCATCGCGAACTACCTGTCCGATCCGGTGTTCCGCGCCAAGCTGCCCGCCGCGCCGGAGGACAGCGAGGACGCCATGCGCACCGCGATCCTCACCTGGGCCGGGCTGTTCGGCAACCACACGCTGCGCCCCGCCGATATCGCGCACCTGCGCGAATGGACCGACCTGCCGATCGCGGTCAAGGGCATCCTGCATCCCGACGACGCCAGGCAGGTGGTCGACGCCGGCGCCGACGCGGTGGTGGTGAGCAACCACGGCGGCCGTCAGGTCGACGGCGCCATCGCGGCGCTGGACGCGCTGCCCGCCGTGGTCGCGGGCGTCGGCGATCGCGCCGACGTGCTTTTCGACTCCGGAATCCGCACCGGCTCGGACATGCTCATCGCGCTGGCGCTGGGCGCCAAGGCGGTGTTCTACGGGCGGCCGTGGGCCTATGGGCTCGGCATCGCCGGTCACGACGGCGTGCGTCATGCGCTGCGGCTGCTGCTGGCCGACTTCGATTCGGCGATGGGCCTGTCCGGTCACGCGAAGGTCGGCGATCTCTCGCGCGATCTGCTGGTGACGCCGCGCTGAACGCCGAAAGGGTAACCGGCCGGTAACTTCGCTGGTCGGGCGGCATAGAATACCGACGTGTCTACCAAACCAAGCGGTCGCGTTTCCGCTGAGCCGGAGTGGCTGACCCCGGCTCAGCAGAACGCGTGGCGGGCCTTCATGGACGGCCACCTCCGTTTGATGACCACGTTGAACCGGCAGCTGCAACGCGACAACGACCTGAGCCTGGCCGAATACCGGATCCTGGTGCTGCTGTCGGAGGCGCCCGGCCGGGCCTTGCGGATGAGCGAGCTGGCCGACGGCGTGCTCTCCTCGCGCAGCCGCCTCACCCACCAGATCCGCCGGATGGAGGCGCAGGGCCTGGTGCGCCGCAATACCTGTGTCGAGGACGGCCGCGGCGTGCTCGCCGAACTCACCGACGCCGGCCTGCACCGGCTCTCGGAGGCCGCGCCCGGTCATGTCGAGGCGGTGCGCAAGGGGTTCATCGACCTGCTCACCCCCGAGCAGCTCGACGTCATCGCCGATGTCTTCGGCCGCATCGACGTCGAAGCCCTCTCGGACGGCCGCTGACCCACCCGCGCGATCGGTTACGATCGTGGCTCTGGAGACGTGGCAGAGCGGCCGAATGCACTCGCCTTGAAAGCGAGCGTCGTGAGAGCGACCGGGGGTTCAAATCCCTCCGTCTCCGCCATCAGCCCGCGCCGGCGGCCGGATCGCGACCGGCCCCGGCGGGCGGAATCGCCCGATACCGATCACGTCCCAGCCCGGCAACACGCCGCGATTATCGAGTGTGTCGTGCACCGCGAGTGTTTCAATGCGGCTATGACGTGGACCACCATCGCTAGATCCCTGAGCTTGCTGGCCGTGGGTACCGCGGCCGGTCTCACCCTCGCGGCGCCGGCCCAGGCCAGCGACGCCAACCCGCTGGACTGTTCGGGCGTGCCGCACGCGCAGGGTATCGCCGACCGGCACAGCGGCCTGCGCGGCGTGCCCGTGGTGCCGGTGTGCATGAACAACAAGGTCTATATCGGGATCCCGCTGGCGGTTTCGCCGCTGGCCAACATCACCCTGCCCGGCACCACCACCGTCTGCCTGGTGGAACGCGAAACCGTCGAGGCCGCTGCCCGATTCGAGTGGCGCCGCGATCAGCACGTGGTGCCGATGTGCATCGCCAACCGCGCCTACGGCGTCTACGAGCCCTGATCCCGGCCATCGGTGCTGGTAGCCGGGCGGATTCGCGCCCCGTGCGATTTTCGCCGCCGCGACCGCTCGGGCGCTTCTGGCAGTATGGCCACATGCTGTCACGGCGTGGACCGCGGCGCCGGCTGTCCGGCGCGCTGGTGAGCGCCGCACTGCTGATCGGTGCGGCGGCCACCGGCGCCCCCCTGACGACGGCCGCGCCCCCCGAGGAACAGGGCACCGGATCCTCCGACGGGCCGGGGATGGCCGAGCAGACCAGACCGATGCCCGCGCGCCCCAGGATCAGTGGCGTCAGCGAGATCACCGACCGCAGGCTGCGCGTCTACGTCGATTCGCCCGCGATGAGCCGCACCGTCGAAGTACAGGTGCTGTTGCCGCGCGACCGCAGCGCACCCCGTCCCACCGTCTACATGCTCGACGGCCGCAGCGCGGTCGAGGACAGCAACAACTGGATCGAACGCGGCGGCGCGGTGCCGTTCTACGAGGACAAGAACGTCAATGTGGTGTTCACCGTCGGCGGCCCCGCCAGCTACTACACCGACTGGCAGCGGCCCGATCCGGTGCTCGGCACCAATATGTGGGAAACCTTCCTGACCAAGGAACTGCCCCCGCTCATCGACGCCCGGTTCGACGGCAACGGCCGCAATGCCCTGATGGGTGTGTCGATGGGTGCCGAGGGCGCGATGATGCTCGCGGTGCGCGAACCGCGGCTCTACTCCGCGGTCGCCGCGCACAGCGGTTGCTACACCAGCGGATCCGATCTCGGTCAGGCGCAGGTGCGTGCCGTGATCGCCACCTACAAGGGCGATCCGGACAATATGTTCGGCGAACCCGAAGACCCGGCCTGGCTCGCCCACGACGTCACCCGGCACGCGGAAGCGTTGCGCGGCAAGGCCATCTACCTGTCCTCCGGCAGCGGTGTCCCGGGCAAGTACGAGGTCCCGGGCAACCCGGAGCTGCTCACCGCGATCGGTTTCGGCAGCCCGCTGGAAGCCGGCACCAACACCTGCACCCGTCGCCTCATCGACCGGCTCGACGCGCTCGGCATCGCGCATACCGCGCATCTGCGGTCGACCGGCACGCATTCCTGGCCGTACTGGGCCGACGAGCTACACAGCTCCTGGCCGACGATCGCGCGCGGGCTCGGCGTGGAGTGAGGTTTCGCGCGCTCGCCGCCGGATCAGCGGGTAGATCGGCGTGGCCTGCGGATCGAGCGGATGTCGGCATGCCGCGCGTCGCGTGACGATCGGCAGAGACGCCGACGCTCAGCCGGCGAACCGGGCAGCGACCGCCGGATCGGTGGCGAAGCTCAGGAACAGGTCGTTCTCGTGCGGATCGCCGGTGGTGACGCGCACTCCGTCGCCGGCGAACGGCCGCACCAGCACTCCGGCCTCCGCGCTCGCCTCGGCGAAGGGCACGCTGTGCTCGCCCAGTGCGAGCCAGACGAAGTTCGCCTCGCTCGGCGGCACCCGGTAGCCCGCGGCGAGCAGCGCCTCGCGCACCCGATTCCGTTCGGCGATCAGCGGCTCGGTGCGATCGAGCAGCTCGTGCCGCGCCTCCAGCGAGGCGATCGCGGCGGCCTGCACGATTCGGTTGACGCTGAACGGGATGTGCACCTTCAGCAGCGCGGTGATCACCTCGGGCGCGCCCACCGCGTACCCCGCGCGCAGCCCGGCCAGCCCGTAGGCCTTCGAGAAGGTTCGCAGCACAACCACATTGGGCCGGGTGCGGCCGAGCTCGACGCCGTCGGGGCGGTCCTGCGGGGTCAGCCGCATGTATTCGTAGTAGGCCTCGTCCAGCACCACCAGCACGGTGTCCGGGACGGTGTCGAGGAACCGGGTCAGCGCCGCCTGGCCGACCGCGGTGCCGGTCGGGTTGTTCGGGTTGCAGATGAAGATCATCTTGGTGCGTTCGGTGACCGCGGCGGCGATCGCGTCCAGATCGTGCACCAGCTCCGCGTCCAGCGGCACCGGCACGGCCTTGGCATTGCCCACCTGGGTGACGATCGGGTACGCCTCGAACGAGCGCCACGCGAACAGCACCTCGTCGTCGGGGGAGGAGCAGGTGATCTGCACCAGTTCCTGGCACAGCGCGACGCTGCCGCAGCCCACCGCGACGTTCGCCGGGGAGACGCCGAGGAACTCCGCCAGCGCCGCCCGCAGCTCGGTGACCTGATTGTCCGGGTAGCGGCTCGACAGCTCGGCCGCCTCGGTGATGGCCTTGAGGGCGGTTGGCAGCGGACCGAAGGTGGTCTCGTTGCTGGCGAGCTTGACCGCACCGGGATGGTTGCGGCCGGGGACGTACGCCGGAATGGAATCGAGGTCCGGCCGAATCTGCGCGGTCACCCCCCAACCATATGCCCGCCCCCGGAATTTCCGTGCGGGAGGGCCTCTCACGTGCAATTTCTCCCCAAGATCAGAAATCGGCCCTACGCTGGATTCATGTCGGGCACTTATGACGATCTAGCGCCGCTGCGCGTCGGGGACGACATGGCAACCGAAGGTGAATCCGAGCCGGACCGGCGCCCGGCCGCGCACCAGCAGGTGCCCATCACCGTGGTCGAACCCGAGGGCAATGCCCGTGGCGGCATCGTGTTGCTGCACGAGTCCAGTGAGTTCACCGGGCCGTTGCTGGAGCTCATGCAGGCGTTGGCCACCGAGGGCTGGACGGTCGTCGCGCCCAACCTGTTCCATCGCGCCACCGATACGCCGTCGACCGGGGTGTTCGGCGACGAACTGTTCGAGGATTTCGACGCCTGCTTCGACTGGCTCACCCGGCGTGGAGTGTTCCCGGACTGCATCGGCGCGCTCGGCTTCGATACCGCGGGCACCGCCGCCTGCCTCGTCGCCACCAACCGCCCCATCGGCGCCGCCGTCAGCGTCGCCGCCCGTGGCATCGTGAGCCCCCTCACCGACAAAGCCGAGGCCCTTGTCGAGGCCGCCCCGCGGTTGCAGGCCCCGTGGCTCGGCCTGTTCGGCGAGACCGACCCGAACACCCCGTCCGAGGAAGTCGAGCAGTTGCGCGACGCCGCCGCCCGCGCCGAAGTGGCGAGTCTGGTGATCAGTTATCCGGGTCTGCTGCACCGCGCCGACAAACCCGGCGACGACGAGGAGGAGCGCGACGACCTCATCGACGCGCAAACCAGGATCTTCGACTGGTTCGACAGCAATTTACGCTAACTACCAGCCGTTTTGCACTCTGTGGATCGGCTACTGTAACCTTGCTGCTCGGCGGTTCGAAAGGACCGGTGCCCTCGAAGAGAAGGCTCCAGGAGGCGTGCCAGAGCGGCCGAATGGGACTCACTGCTAATGAGTTGTCCCTTCACGGGGACCGGAGGTTCAAATCCTCTCGCCTCCGCCAAGCCCGGGAAACCGGGTCCACAACTGAACACCGCATGCGCCCGTAGCTCAACGGATAGAGCATCTGACTACGGATCAGAAGGTTAGGGGTTCGAATCCCTTCGGGCGCACTTCAGAAGGCCCCTCCCGCTCGGGAGGGGCCTTCTTTCTCGTCGCGGGGATTACTTCGGGCATACATTCGCCGAGCGATATACCGCCGATGGGCGCGCTGTTGCCTCCGTCGTGTGCCGTTCGACACATCCCACCGGTTCTGGCCGGCAAACGCCTCCGCAGGCTCGCCAGTCATGGGGAATGCCGCCAGCACACCCGTAGCATCGCCGTCGTGAAACTTGGAATGCTTTCGTGCATAGGTGCTCTCACCGTGGCCGCGGTGTCCGTGGTGGCGCCGTCCGCCTCGGCGTTTCCGACCGGATCGTTCGGGGGTGGCGGTGACGGCAGGCAAGTCGTGATCATCGACGGCACCATGGAGCTGAGCAACCTCGACCAGTGCTGGGCCAGTGGGTTCCCGCGCGAGATCGAGGTCGAGAACCGCAGCGACCGCAACTTCCTGCTGTTCGCCTCCGACAACTGCACCGGTGCCCCCGTCGCGACTGTCGCCCCGCACAGCCGCCTCACCCACCACGGCTGGTCCGGTAAGGCCGCCTGACGACCCGCGAGTGGTGCCCGGCCGCGAACTGTTTCCGCAGCCGGGTACCACTCGCTCTACTTCCAGTCGGGAACCGGCGGCAGCGGCTGGGGGAGTGAATCGGGGGTGGTGCGGCCGAGCAGCCAGACGAGGGTGTCGGCGGCGGGGGCGGTGATGGTGTGGGTGGCGGTGCCGTCGCCGATGGTGGCGGTGAAATCGGGGGTGATGATCTCGAACGGCTCGGTGGCGGACTTGCTCAGGCTCGCGGCGGCCTCGGGGAGCAGTCGGCCGACGAAATCGGCGGGCCAGTCGGTGTGGGTGTAGCCGGCGGCGAGATCGACGTGGTGGATCTCGACCTCCTGCCAGCGCATCCAGACCACCTCGGTGGCGGGGATCGGCCGGCCCTGACGAGTACGCACCTCGGCCTGCCACTGTTCGGGGCTGAGGGTGGCGGCCAGGCCGGCGAACCGCTGCGCCGACTCCACGAAATCGGTCCGCTGTTCGGCGAGCGGACGCGGAGCGCCTTCCTCGATATCGGATTCCCGTAGGAAAGCGCTTGCGTACTGCGGGATTTCGACGCCGGTGCGCGCCCACAGCAGCAGATTGACCAGGCTGTCGGCATTTCGCGACAGGTGCGCGAGGACGTGGCCGCGGGTCCAGCCGGGCAGCAGGGACGGCTCTTTCAACGCCGCATCGTCCAGGGTGTCGATGGTGGCGAGCAGACGCCGCGTCGATTCGGTGACGGTATCGAGGAGCTTCAGGGCGGCCTCAGGAGTATCGCTGGTCACGGTTCGAGATTATCGGCCGAACTCGAGTAATTTCCCGGATCCCTGACCGCGCTGTGCGGTCGGACAATCGGTCGATGCATGCCCTCCGTTCACACACAGCTATCAGACTCCGAGCGGCGTCATCGCTCGTGATCGCCGGGTTGACGTTGGCTACTGCCGCATGCGGCTTCACGCGAGCTCCAACCAGACTCGATGAAGCAGAGGCCTATCAGCGGGCCGACGAGCATATCGCGGCGGTGGTCGACAGACTCGGTCGGGAAGTCATGATGAAACCCGGGCTGCGCAGCACCAGTGTTCGTGACCCCGTATTCGGTGGGGAGCCGAAGGTAGTTGGTGTGGAGGTCAATTACATTCTGGTGTTTCCCGAAGTCGACCCTCCCACCTTCACCGGGAACGCCGACGTGTTCAGCCGGGTGGAAGCGTGGTGGACCGATAACGGCTATCGGATTACGTATCGCGAACGGGACCGCCCATTCCGGGTCTTACGGGTGATCGATGACCAAGATGGCGTAACTGTCGCGCTGAAGGAGGGGAGAATAGGTAACCTGTGGCTTACCGCCAGCTGCCCGATGTCAGTGCGTTACCGCCGCTGACACCCCACGCGCAGCGCAGCGGAACACGGGTTACCGCGCATGCCGGGTGACGATCCGGTGGATGAGCCGCGCCGCCGTCCGCGCGGTCCGGTTGTCGATATCGAGCCCGGGATTGAGCTCCGCCACATCCGCGACGGCGAGCTTGCCGCTCGCGGTCACCCGATCGCAGACGGCCTGAATCGTCGGGAGCGGGATGCCGAAGGCGGCAGGCGCACTGACGCCCGGCGCGACCGACGCGGGCAGCACATCGAGATCGATGGTCAAGTACAGCAGGTCGATCTCGGCCAGGAAGTCGTCGACGAAGGCCAGCGCCGACTGCTGATCGCAGTCGTCGTCGAGCAGATAACGCACGTCGAACTTCGCCGCGGTGTCGAACAGCGCGGCGGTATTGCTCGGCTGGCTGATGCCGAGCACCGCGTAGCGCACCGCGCCGTCGGCCTCCAGGATCTGCCGGAACGGGGTGCCGGAGCTGGGAACCGGATCGGCGCGCAGGTCGAAATGGGCGTCGAGGTTGAGGATTCCGATCCGCCCCGCCGCGCGGCCGCGCGCAGATCCCGCGACGCCGAGGTAGGTGCCGTAGGCGATCTCGTGGCCGCCACCGAGCACGATCGGGAAGTGGCCGGCGTCGAGCAGTGCGCTCACCTCGGCGCCGAGGGCGCGTTGACCCTCCTCGAGCCTCTCGCCGGAAACGGTCACGGTTCCCGCGTCGAAGGCTCGATGCGGTGCCGCCAGCGCCATCGGCGACAGCGCCTGTCGCAGCGCATCCGGCCCCGCCGCGGCGCCGACCCGGCCCTTGTTGCGCCGCACGCCCTCATCGCTGGCGAATCCGACGAACACGCACGCACCGGGTTCGACACCCGGCCCATACGGTTCGACGACCTGATGCCAGCGCAGATGCTCGGGTGTGGTGCCGTCGGTGCGTCCGGTCCAGCGGGGTTGCATCGGGTGCTCCTCAGTTCGAGTAGGCGAGCGTGCCTTCGCGCCACACTCGGCTGATCAACGGGACCCCCGGCCGGTAGGCCAGGTGCAGGTGGGATGGGGCGTCGAGCGCCAGTGCGTCGGCGCGGGCGCCGGGGGTCAGCGCACCGACGTCGGTGCGCTGCAGGGCGCGGGCGCCGCCGGCGGTGGCGGCCCAGACGGCTTCATCCGGTGTCATGTGCATATCGCGCACCGCGATGGCGATGCAGAACGGCAGGCTGGTCGTGTAGCTGGTGCCCGGATTGCAGTCGGCGCCGAGCGCGACCGTCACGCCCGCGTCGATCAGCGCGCGTGCGTCGGGATAGCTGCTGCGGGTGCAGAAGTCCGCGCCCGGCAGCAGCGTGGCCACGGTGTCGCTCTGGGCGAGGGCGTCGATATCGGCGGCGTTCACATGCGTTACATGGTCGACCGAGGCCGCACCCAGTTCCACTGCGAGTTGCACTCCAGGACCCTGTCGCAGCTGGTTGCCGTGCACTCGCGGAATCAGCCCGTGCGCGATCCCGGCGGTGAGCACGGTGTGTGCCTGGTCGCGGTCGAAGGCGCCCTGTTCGCAGAACACGTCGATCCATTTGGCGTGCGGCGCGCACTTCGGGATCATCTCCGCGACCACCATCGCCACGTAGTCGTCGGCGCGTCCCGCGTACTCGGGCGGCGGCACATGTGCGGCCAGCAGCGTCACCTCGTCGGTGTGCCGGCCCGCCACCTGGACGCTGCGCAGTTCGTCGGCGACGGTCTGCCCGTAACCGGATTTGCATTCGACGGTCGTGCTGCCCGCCCGCAGCGATTCATCGAGCAGCCTGCGCACATTCGCCCCGAGCTGCTCATCTGTAGCGGCCCTGGTGGCCGCGATGGTGGTGCGGATCCCGCCCGCGGCGTACTTCTGCCCCGACATGCGCGCCGCGAACTCCTCGGCCCGGTCCCCGGCGAACACCAGATGGGAATGGGATTCCACGAATCCGGGCAGTACGGCGCGCCCGTCGAGCGAGTGCTGTGTATCGGCAGCAGGCGCTGCGGCCGAATCACCCACCCACGCCACGGCGCCGTCCGCGAAGACGACGGCGGCGTCACGGCGCAGGCCGAGCGGGCCCTCGCCGAGGGCGGGATCGTTGGTGACGAGGACGCCGATATCGGTCAGTGCGGTGGTTGCCATGCATGACTCCTAGATCCGAGTGTCGACCATCTCGGTGTGCGAGGGGTAGATCATCTGCGCGGGTGGGTTGTTGGTGCGTTTGGCGACCGGGTAGTAGATGGCTCCGGTGAACACGATGCCGACGATCCACGAGATGTCGGCGCCGCCGAGCATCTCGGTGACCGGCCCGGTGTAGAGCTTCTGCGCCAGGAACGGGATCTGCGCGATCACGCCGAGCGCGTAGCAGACCAGGGCGGGCACATTCCATGCGCCGTAGCGGCCTGCGGGGTCGTAGAGCGCGGGCAGGTCGATGCGTTCTTTGGAGATCAGGTAGTAGTCGATCAGGTTGATCGCGCTCCACGGCGTGAACACCATGAGCAGCACAAGGACGAAGTTCTTGAAGTTCTCCAGGAAGTCTGCGCTGGCGGCGATCGCGATCAGCATCGACACCCCGACGAACCCGAGGATGTAGAGGCTGCGGGCGGCGGTGGAGATGTGCGAGCGCCCGTTGAACGCCGTGACGCTGGTGAGCACCGACATGAACCCGCCGTAGGCGTTGAGCACGTTGACCGTCAGTTTGCCGACCACGATCACCAGATAGATCAAGAAGGCGATGACGGCGGGCCCGGCGAGCTCACCGAGGAACCCGACCTGGTTGCCCAGGAAGGCGTCACCGGCGACGGCCGCAACCAGCGCGCCGAAGGTCATCGACCACTGCGAGCCGATCACGCTACCGAGGAAGGTGGACCAGAAGGTGGTGCGTTCGCTGGTGCTGCGCGGCAGGTAGCGCGAGTAGTCGGCGACGTAGGGGCCGAAGGTCAGCTGCCAGCCCGCGCCGAGGGAGATGGCCAGCAGGAAGGTCACGGCGTCGAATCCGACGATGCCGACGAAATCGCCGACGCTGTATTCGGCGAACAACTGGATCGCCAGATAGGTGAATCCGAGGATCCCGATGACGGTCGCGATCCGGCCGACCACGTGGATCAGCCGATACCCGGTGATGGCCACGAACGCGGTGAGCGCGCCGAAGATCAGGATTCCGATGGTCGGGTTGTCGATCCCGAGCATCTTGTCGACCGCTTGCCCGGCCAGCACGGTGCCGGTGGCGGCGAACCCCAGATACATCAGGATCACGAGTACCAGCGGAACCACCGCGCCCTTGACGCCGAACTGGGCGCGACTCGAGATCATCTGCGGCAATCCCATCCGCGGGCCCTGCGCTGAATGCAGGGCCATCACCGCACCGCCGAAAACGTTGCCGATGAGTAGCCCTAGAATTGCCCAGAGCGCGTCGGCGCCGAAGACGACCGCGAGCGCACCGTCGACCACCGCGGTGATCTGCATATTCGCCCCGAACCACAGGGTGAACTGGCTGCGCGGTGTGCCATGCCGTTCGTTGTCCGGAACGACGTCGATGGTGCGGCGTTCGAGCCTGAGGATGTCCTCGGAGGTGCCGTCGTTGTTCATGAGCCTGACTTTCTGCGGCGTCGACATGAGTGGCGACCCGGCGGCGCGGTGGTTGCCGCGCTGTGTGGTGGATCACGCCATGCCGCATATGTATATGCCTGTATAGACAGGCTGTCAAGCGGCTGACGTGGTCGTTAGGCCATGGCGGCTGCCGCAGGTGCGAGCCGTTCGGAATGTGGGCGTTGACATTCCTGTATAGACAGGTTTATACATGTAGGGCCAATGTGACGGGACACACAACCTCGGCCCCGAACGCATCGGTTTCCGCCTGAACGATCTCGGGAGAATGGTTTGAACAAGACCGCCGAAGTGCTGACCCGTGGGCTCAATGCCCGGCACATACGTTTCATCGCGCTCGGATCGGCCATCGGGACCGGCCTGTTCTACGGTTCGGCCGAAGCGATCCACCGCGCGGGCCCGTCCGTGCTGCTGGCCTACCTCATCGGCGGCGCCGCGATCTACATCGTGTTGCGCGCACTGGGCGAGATGGCGGTGAGCAACCCGGTCTCCGGATCGTTCGGCGAGTACGCCAGCAAGCACCTCGGCCCGCTGGCCGGGTTCATGACCGGCTGGACCTACACCTTCGAGATGATCATCGTCTGCCTCGCCGACGTCACCGCGTTCGGCGTGTACATGGGCTTGTGGTTCCCCGACGTGCCCCGCTGGATCTGGGTGCTATCGATCATCTTCTTCATCGGCGCGATCAACCTGCTGCACGTCAAGGTGTTCGGCGAGGTCGAATTCTGGTTCAGCCTGGTCAAGATCGTCGCCATCGTGGCCATGATCGCCGGCGGCATCGCCATCCTGATCTTCGGTTTCGGCGTCCACGACACCAGCACCGGCGTGTCCCATCTGTGGGCCGAAGGCGGGTTCTTCCCCGAAGGGTTCGGTGGTTTCGTCGCCTGCTTCGCGATCGTGATGTTCGCCTTCGGTGGTACCGAGATCATTGGAATCACCGCAGGTGAAGCCGAGAATCCGGAGCGCACGATCCCGCGCGCGATCAATACCGTCCCGGTCCGGATCATCCTGTTCTATGTGCTGACGCTCGCCGTCATCATGGCCATCAACCCGTGGCAGACCATCAGCGGTGAAAGCAGCCCGTTCGTTCAGATCTTCCAGGGCCTCGGCATCGGCCCGGCCGCCACCGTGCTCAATATCGTGGTGATCACCGCGGCGCTGTCGGCCATCAACAGCGATATCTTCGGCGCGGGCCGGATGATGTTCGGCATGGCCCAGCGCGGTCAGGCGCCCGCGGTGATGAAGCAGGTCTCCCGCAATGGCGTGCCCTGGATGACGGTGGTCATCATGACCGTCACGCTGCTGGTCGGCGTGCTGCTCAACTACCTGATCCCGGACAAGGTGTTCCTGGTCATCGCCTCGATCGCCACCTTCGCGACCATTTTCGTCTGGTTGATGATCCTGCTTTCGCACTACCGCTCGCGCCGCCGGATGAGCGCCGAAGAAGTCGCGGAGCTGAAGTTCCCGGTGCCGTTCTGGCCCTACGGGCAGCTGATCACCATCGGGTTCCTGGTGTTCGTCATCGGCGTGATCGCCTTCGACACCGACAGCCGGGTCGCGCTGGTCGTCGGCGTGGTGTGGCTGGTGCTGCTGTTCATCGCGTATCGCCGCTGGGTACGCCCGGAGCCCGAGCAGGAAGGCGTCCCGGTCGCCGAACCGGTGACCGAGCCCGCCTGATTTTCGTCCTACTACCTATTTCGGAACGGAGAACAATTGTGAGTATGGAGACCTTGCGACGCACCGAGCGGGCAGCGGGCGATATCGCCGAGGCGGTCGTCGTCGGCGTCGGTCCTGTCGCGGCCGAGGACGTGGTGCGGGTCGCCAGGCACGGCGCCCCGGTGCGGCTGTCGGAGGACGCGCTGGCCGCCCTCGCCGAAAGCCGCAAGCGGATCGAGGCGCTGGCTGCCGACCCCAAGCCCGTCTACGGCGTGTCCACCGGGTTCGGTGCTCTCGCGGTCCGTCATATCCCGCTCGAGCTGCGTAAGCAGTTGCAGCGCAGCCTGGTCCGTTCACATGCCGCCGGTTCCGGTCCCGAGGTGGAGCGTGAGGTGGTGCGCGCGCTGATGCTGCTGCGCCTGTCCACGCTGGCCACCGGTCGCACGGGTGTGCGTCCGCAGGTTGCGCAGGTCTACGCCGATCTGCTGTCGGCGGGCATCACGCCGGTGGTGCACGAATTCGGCAGCCTCGGCTGCTCCGGTGACCTGGCGCCGCTGTCGCACGTCGCGCTCGCGGCGATCGGCGAGGGCACCGTGCGCGATGCCGACGGTGCGCTCATGCCCGCCGCGCAGGCGCTGGCCGCCGCGGGCATCGAGCCGGTCGAACTCGAGGAGAAAGAGGGCCTCGCGCTGATCAACGGCACCGACGGCATGCTCGGCATGCTGGTGCTGGCCTGCCACGACCTGCGCAAACTGCTCCAGCTAGCGGACGTGACCGCCTCGATGAGCGTGGAGGGCCTGCTCGGCACCGACAAGGTCTTCGCCGCGGATCTGCAAGCCCTGCGCCCGCAGCCCGGCCAGGCCGTCGCCGCCGCGAATATGACCCGCCTGCTGGCGAATTCCCCCATCGTCGCCAGCCACGCCACCCCCGACTGCACCGTCGTCCAGGATGCCTACTCCCTGCGCTGCGCCCCCCAGGTCGCCGGCGGCGCCCGCGACACCCTCGCCCACGCCGAACGCGTCGCCGCCTGCGAACTCGCCAGCGCCGTCGACAACCCGGTCGTCACCCTCGATGGCCGAGTCGAATCCAACGGCAATTTCCACGGCGCCCCCGTCGCCTACGTCCTCGACTTCCTCGCCATCGTCGTCGCCGACGTAGCCAGCATCAGCGAACGCCGCACCGACCGCTTCCTCGACAAGGCCCGCAACCACGGCCTGCCCCCCTTCCTCGCCGACGACCCCGGCGTAGACAGCGGCCACATGATCGCCCAGTACACCCAGGCGGCCATCGTGTCGGAGCTGAAGCGCCTGGCGGCTCCCGCCAGCGTCGACTCGATCCCGTCATCGGCGATGCAGGAAGACCATGTGTCGATGGGCTGGTCGGCGGCGCGCAAGCTGCGTCGTGCGCTCGACGGGCTCACTCGGGTGCTGGCCATCGAGGCACTGACCGCCGCCCGCGCGTTGGACCTGCGCGCCCCACTCGAGCCGTCGCCCGCCACGGGCGCCGTGCGCGCGGTGCTGCGCGAGCACGTCGAGGGACCCGGCCCCGACCGTCACTTGTCGCCGGAGATCGAAAAGGCCGTGGCGCTGGCCGCCTCCGGCGCGCTGCTCGCGGGCGCGGAGTCGGTGATCGGTCCGCTGGACTGAGTTACGTCCCGGAGCGCCGGATGATTTCGATGTCCCTGCCGTTCACGAGCGGCAGGGACATCGCGCAAATGGCCTCAGCGACTTCCGGCAGAACTTTGTGCTTCGACGAAGTCGACCGGAACGGGCGTCGAGCAGGATGCTCTGGTCGGATTCACTCACGGTCAGGGAACTCCTGATCGACCATCGCGTCCATGTCGGCGCGCCATTCGGCATAGTCGATCTCGGGCAGACAAGCGCTGGTGCGGGCGAGGTCGGCCACGGGAACGAAGCCACGCGCACCGCGGGATCTCCTCCGCACGGACTTCGCTCGGAATTCGTACTCCCCCTGGGGAACGTCATCGATATCGACGTCGACCGGCATCCCCTCGGCGATGGTGTTGATGCTTTCGCCGTGTACCGCCGACAGGTGAAACCAGGCGAGCCTGCCGTCGTCGGTCTTGACGACGCCGGTGCCGTTGCGCGGCTTCCACCGCCAGATGATCCCAGCTACCACTCTCGTCGCCCCCTCATCGATGTGCCGGTCGCATCTATCCTCACCCGGAACCGGCAGGCCATCAAAGTTCGTCATCTCGGCGCAGCCCCTCCAACAACTCCTCGAGCGTTCGCCGTTCACTAGGCATCCCATACGGATCCAGCGTCGACCAGGTGCCGTCATCCCAGTGAACCCACCCACACAGCTCGTCCTCGGGATCGGTCACCGCACATACCGCTCGGCCCGCTGATCAGGCGTGATCGCCCCCACCGCAACCAGCGTCCGATACGCATCCCGCTTATGCGGACAACTCTCGATACTGCACCTGCGATGCGACTGCATCACCCCATGTGCCATCCGCACCGACATCCGAGGTGCTCGCTCGGTGATCGGGGGTTCATCCTCGCTGAAGGTGTAGGGCAACACGTAGATCAGGCCGAGCAGCAGCACGGCGACCGAACCGGCCACGGCGAATGCGGCGATGTAGTCCGACATCGAACCCCCTGCGGTTGTTGGTTGTTGGGAACCGCCCGGCGCCGAGGAATGAGGGGCACGCACCCGGCGCCGGGGGCTGGTTCAACAGTCGCCTTTCGGGGCTATCGCTGGTAGTCGACTGCGGGATACCGTGGGCTACTGCGGTATATCCGCGTGCGACGGATCTCCCTCGAGGGGGTAGGAGATTGGTTATGCAGGTGAGGTGGACAGGCGCGGAGGCGACGGCACTGCGACTTGCGCTGGATGTCTCCCAAAGACGATTCGCGGAGCGGTCGGGTGTGGCTGTCGCCACCGTGAAGAAGTGGGCTGCGCGTGGTGCATGGCTGACTTTGTCGCCCGAGTGCGCGGCGATTATGGACACGATGCTGGCGCGGGCGACGGATACCCAACGGGCGGCCTTCCTGACGTTGAGTGGGCGAGCCCCCGGACACAATGTCGGTGCGGTGGCGTGGCTTGGAAGCGAGACTGCCGACTGCATCACACAGGCTGGTGAACTGACCCTGAAGGACTTGACGATGGACCGACGTCAGGCTGCGCGAACGCTTCTCGGTGTGGCACTAGGCGCGAACTTGATCGACAGCCTCGACCGTTGGCTATACACCGATCATCGTGGCATCGAGCACACCAGCGCGTCTGTCGGACTGCAAGAGGTCGAAGAACTCGAGGCAGCCGCGCGGGCCTTTCGCGATTGGGACGACCAGTTCGGCGGTGGGCTACGCCGCAAGGCGGTCGTCGGACAGCTGTCCGAAGTTACCGACTTGGTCCGCGAAGGCCAGCCACCAGAAGTCGACCGGCGTCTACGATCGGTGATGGCTCAGCTGGCTGAGACCGCCGCGACCATGTCGTGGGACTCGGGCCAACAGAGCACTGCCCAGCAGTATTACGTGCTCGCTGCACGCGCCGCGAGCAGCGCCGATGATCCCGCTTTCTGCGCGAATGCTCTCGCTGGGATGGGCCGCCAACTGCTATCTCTGGAGGGCACGACTGGAGCCGGTGAGGCACTGGAGCTGATCCGGCTCGGCCTCGAACGAGGCGCGAACCGACTCACCCCTGCCGTCGAGTCCATGCTCCACACGCGGGAGGCGTGGGCGTACGCGCAGCTGGGTCGCCCGTCGGCGTTCCGTCGAGCGTGCGAGAAGGCCGTCGAACGGCACGCAGATGTCCGACCAGACGTCGAACCGTTTTGGGTCGAGTACTTCGACCGAGCTGAACTATTCGGAACGGTCGGCGGCCGACTTCTCGAATTGGCCCGCAGAACGCCGAGCTTCGCATCCGAGGCGGCCGAGCAGATCACGACTGCGGTCGAACTGCGCCGCCCGGACCGGCTCCGCAGCGCCGCCCTCGATCAGCTTGGCCTTGCCGAGGCTCGGCTGATCCAGGGCGAGCTCGAAGAGGGGTGCCGGGTCGGCCATGATGCGCTGGCGGTCGTCGAGCGGACGCGATCAGACCGAGTCAGAGTGAAGGCCACTAAAGTTCTCGCCCGGACCGAGCGAGTCAAGGGTGTCGGCGTCGTCGCCGAATTCCGCGACCGGCTGCGTCCCCTGGTCGCCACGTAGGGAAGGAGCGCTGTTGCGCGTCGCTGTCACCGGCCATATGAACATCACCCCGGACACGGGAAAGTTGGTCTACGACCGAATCGTTCAAGTCTTGTCCGGGTACGACGACCTCATCGGCGTCAGCTGCATCGCACGAGGCGCGGATTCGGTTTTCGCCCAGGCCATCGTTGATTGCGGTGGACGGCTCGAAGTAGTGCTGCCCTCGCGGAACTATCGCGAGCGCAAGGTCAAACCGGATCACGCCGAACTGTTCGACAGTCTCTTGGCGCGAGCCGACACCGTGCACGTCATGGACTTCGACGCCGCCGGCCGCGAGGCATACGAAGCAGCCAACGCACAACTGCTCATCGGCGCAGACCAGCTGATCGCGGTGTGGGACGGGAAGGTCAGCGAACGCGGCGGCACTGGAACCGTCGTCGACCTAGCTCGGGAAGCCGGTGTACCTGTCGAGATCGTGTGGCCCGAAGGATCCGAACGGGACTGATTCATATGTGGATTGGCGCCCACAGGGAGCAGCAGTCGCTAGTGGCACATGGCAGTGGCAACCGTCGAGCATACTTTCAGGCTGGGGCCACTCGCGCAGAAGGACTCAGAATTAGCGCCTCACGCCGAACACCGCACGGTCGATTCCGCGGGGGTATCGAATGTTGGCCTGAATCCAGATCGCCACAGATAGACCGCTCACTTGCCAAGCGGCGCCACCAGCACATTCCTACGAGGGTTCCGGCTGCACGCCATCTTCGTACACGCCGAACGTGGTGCACATGGTCGGCGGACACGCGAGTTCCGCCCCGCTAGTCGCAGTCGCGGTCCCGCGGGTGGGGCAAAGGTCTAGTCTGTACGGGTTGACCGCCAAGCGCTGTCTCCCCCTTGAGCTTAGCTTCGTTTGATGTGCCGTTCACTGTGTTCCCGCTTTAGAAAGACGTGCAGCGTGAAGGTTTTGGGTGTCGTGGTCTCCGCCGGTGTTCTCTACTACGGGGCACTGGATGCGTCTGTGGGTACCGCAGCATTCAGGGCAACCGCCGGGGCTCCCGGTCGTCTGGTTCCCGCAGCTGGCCTGGCAGGCGCAAACCGGTTGGCGGACACGTTCTTGAGGATCACTCAGGACATCCGAGTCCTGGAGCCAGACGCTGTTGTCCTCGTCGGAACACGTAAGCACAGCCAGTGGAAGTACCGAGACGCGGTTGAACGCATCTCCCTGATCTCGGCCCTCATTCTGTCCTGCACTCAATTGGATGTGAGATATGAGGAGTTGACCACTGAGCGGATCGGCAAGGCGCTCGGTATCCCGCCTGCTTCTTTGGACTCATTCCGTCACGAAAGGATTGGAATGTTACAAAAGCCGCCGTATTGGGCGTCGGGGCGAGCAATCGCGTTCGCTGCAGCAATGGCGTATATCACAAACGGATCTGAAGGCTGACGGTCTGTGTCGCGATGATGAAGGAGACGGGCTAGTGAATCAGAGCGAAAGACAGCTCACGCTCAATTACGAGTGCCTTCACAGCATGCCCAGTGGATTGCGGGAGGTTCGCGTCTGGTGGGATCCCGTCTTGGAGAACTGGCTCGTCGGTAAACGTATCGACCTGTCGGAAGTGCATGACGGTGCAGATCTTGTCGAGCCACGCGTGATGGAGATGATCGATCACCCCAACGTGGTTAAGGTGCGATCTGTCGCGACGGTGGCAGGCTTTCCGGCGCCCATGCGGGTGGTCGAAGTGTTGATGCCCTACTATGAAAAGGGCAGCATTACAGATGCTCTCGATGCGGACGAACACTTCACCGTTGGACAGGCCATGCGCATCATTCGAGCGGCGCTACAGGGGCTCGCAGAAATGCATGAGCGCTATGGCATCCTGCACCGTGACGTGAAGAGTCCCAATCTTTTCCTCACCGGCGATGCGCAGACCGTAAAGATCGGAGACTTGGGCCTGGCCGGGGCGATGGACGAATCTGGCAGAGCGCCTTGTGTAAATGCTCCGCAGCTGTATGCTCCACCCGAACTGCTCACAGGTGGAGGCCTCACTCGGGCGGCCGACTTGTACTCATTGGGCGTTGTCCTGCTCGAACTGCTCCGCGGCAAGTTCGATTACGACTCCTACTCGAAGACGCACACTGTAGATTCTCTGCTCAAGGGGCAATCACCGCTGCGTGCCGAGGATTTGTCCTTGCCCGTTTGGGTGTGTCGGTCTCTACGCAAGATCGTTCAGAAAGCCATGGATCCGGAGCCGTCGCGCCGCTTTCAATCGGCCCGTGAGATGAGCGACCAGATCGCCCGTGTCAAGAGCGCTGACTGGCAGCAAACGGCGTCTGAAACCTGGGAAGCACCATTCCTCGGCAACGGCCGGGTACGCATCAGAATCACTGCGGAGAGCGCACGCGGCGGCGGCCTGACGCTCATCACGCAGAAACGTAAAACGACGTCATGGCGACGCGTCGGCGAGGATGTGCAAGTGACCGACTTGCACCACCATCAGGCGCGGGCGGTATTCGAAAGGGCGAATAGTCTGGCCGTCAGCTGACTTACAGCCAAATCTATGGCGCGATCTCGCTCAGCTGTGGCGAAGTTAAAGGTCGTATCGCTGCAGAATTCCTCCGACGCCTCGAACCGTGCCGAAGTACCCACTCCCGCAGGGATAAGTGCTCCCGCCTGCGCTAAACCCCACACCTCTGCGCGGATGCGGCGCGGATTAACCCCATACTCATTGACAAGCGGCAAAACGACGTTTCCCCAGGCGTCTCGCTGCGCTTGATCCATGCATTCCCATAGCAGTTCGACCAGTACTTCGGCAGCCCAGGATTGCCGAGGTATAGTCCGGTCGGGGAGCCGAGAGATGCACAGCATCAGCAGGGCACCCTGTGGTGAAAGCGTGTTCACAGTCAGCTCCTTGCCTTGTTTGAACCTGCTCGGGAGCCTCGTGCCTTAGCTTGCCTCACCTTGCAAGGCGCCGCAAGGCCAGAATGAGCGAGCTTCGAATATATGTTCGAATCGTTATGACGTGGTTGGCGAGGCGGCTGCTTACTTCGAAGGTGCCGACGTGCAGCTCCTGATCGGCGCGGTCTTCTGCTCGCAGCCTGGGGCCGGGAGGATCGGTGCGCGGCTCACACTTGACGCAGCGGGTGCGTAGGCGAGATTCTCCCGGCTCACGCACCGTCGTGTCCGAAGGGTCCGTAGGCCATCGAACAAATCGGCCTACCGACCTTCTCGCGCTAGTTACCGACGAGACCGTGCCATCGGGCCCGCGACTAGAGAGGACGTTCTACGGTGCAACTGCTGAACGGCAACCCATGGCCTGAGCTGTTCGGGCAATGTCGGCGTGACGCATTCCACCTGGAGGTGCGCGACTCGAATGCGGTTGCGAACGAGTCCGAACCATTCCGCCGGTTTCTCGACGGCGAACCCGACGATAGCGAGTGGTTCGAGCCGTGGGCACGCCTCGTGCGGGAGACGACGGGTCGCGGCGTGAAGATGACCCGCGTGCGAGTTGTCACTGTTCCGCATGCCGACTACCAGCGATGGTTGCTGGCCTTGTCCGAGCTGAACGTTGCAGCCGGCGAGGACATCCGTTACCTGCCTCGCCACTCAGGGGGCGCGAGTTCCATTCCACTAGATGATTTCTGGCTGCTGGATGATGTCCGGGCCGTCTTCAATCTTGTGAACGAGGAGGGCAGCGCGGCAGGCGCGGCCGCACTGACGGTTGACCCGGCAGTTGTCAGGCTCTGTCGGGGCGCAAAAGAGCGGCTCTGGCAGCTGGCCACGCCGTACGCCGAATATGTGTCCGGGATCGGTACTTGACGGTGATCGGCTCGATCCGCGTCTAACTGGCGGGGTCGTACGCGAACGCCCGCACCTCTTGCGCGCATCGGCAGGCAGTCGCGAGTTTCGCCGCCCATTCCAGCCGCCTCGGGGGAAGGTAGCTCGAAGACCGCGTAGCCGCCCTCGAGCTGCTTTGTCTGCGGGTAGGTGCCCTCGGTCACGATGCCGTCCTCGCCGACCAGCACGGGCGGAACGTTGTCGTCGATGCCACCGCCGAACACCCAGACGCCGGCGGCTTTCGCTTCCTCCACCACCGCGTGCGCCGCGTCCGACACTGCGGGTAGCTCCTCGTCGGGAACGATCATGGCGGCACTCGGGAACGAGATCAGATACTTCGTCATGTAGCGACTCCCTCCTGTTTCAGGATCGGACTCAGCCGCGTGCGCTGGCTCTGGCGCGGTGGGAACTTCTTGCCGAGGAGCTTCTCAGCCTGGCGTCGCCGCGCCTCAACCTGTTCCGGGGACAACGTCACCTCGACAGCGTGCAACGGTTGCTGTGTCAACGCGCTCATCGCTGTCCTCCACGACTATTGCCTGAGTACGCCACATGCTACGCGCATCGTCCTAAGCGTTGGCCTAGGCGATTGTGGTGTTGTGTTCAAACGCGCGATGACCTCGGAGCTGCCCCTCACGCAGCTCCGAGGTCGTCGAGCCCAAGGCGGGGGGAATCAGCTCTCCTGCATAGGAATCCGAACCCCACGCTCCCGCGCGACATCAGCCGCATGCTCATACCCGGCATCCACATGCCGGATCACACCCATGCCGGGATCATTGGTCAGCACCCGCTCCAGCTTCTGCGCCGCGAGTTCGGTGCCGTCGGCGATACACACTTGACCGGCGTGGATGGAACGTCCCATGCCGACGCCGCCGCCGTGGTGGATGGACACCCACGAAGCCCCGGAGGCGGTGTTGAGGAGCGCGTTGAGCAGCGGCCAGTCGGCGATGGCGTCGGAACCATCTGCCATGGCTTCGGTTTCGCGGTACGGCGAGGCGACCGAACCGGAGTCCAGATGGTCGCGGCCGATGGCGACGGGCGCGGAAAGCTCCCCGGACGCCACCATTTCGTTGAACTTCAGCCCCGCGCGATGACGTTCGCCGTAGCCGAGCCAGCAGATGCGCGCGGGCAGGCCCTCGAACTTCACCTTTTCGCCTGCCATGGTGATCCACCGCTTGAGGTGCTCGTTCTCCGGGAACAGCTCGAGAATCGCCTTATCGGTGGCGGCGATGTCCTTCGGATCACCCGACAGCGCAGCCCAGCGGAACGGGCCGAGGCCCTCCTCGAACAGCGGGCGGATGTAGGCGGGAACGAATCCGGGGAACTCGAAGGCGCGGGCGTAGCCACCCTTGCGGGCTTCGTCGCGGATGGAGTTGCCGTAGTCGAAGACCTCCGCGCCCTTGTCCATGAAGCCGACCATGGCTTCGACGTGCTTGGCCATCGAGGCCTGCGCCTCGGTGGTGAACCAGCCCGGATCCTTGTCGGCGAGCTTGTGCCAATCCTCGAGCGCGACGCCGATGGGCAGGTAGGACAGCGGGTCGTGGGCCGAGGTCTGGTCGGTGACGATGTCGATCGGCGCGTCCATTTCCAGCAGCTGCGGGAAGATCTCGGCGGCATTGCCGACCAGGCCGATGGACAGCGGCTTGCGCTCGTCGCGCATCTTGATGGCCAGGTCGAGCGCATCCTGCACGGTGTCGACCTTGGTGTCGAGGTAGCCGTGGTCGATGCGACGGTCGATGCGGGCCGGATCGCAGTCCACGCAGATCGCGACGCCGTCGTTCATGGTGACGGCCAGCGGCTGCGCGCCACCCATACCGCCCATGCCCGCGGTCAGGGTGATGGTGCCGGCCAGGGTGCCGCCGAAGCGCTTGCGGGCCACGGCGCCGAAGGTTTCGTAGGTGCCCTGGAGGATGCCCTGGCTGCCGATGTAGATCCAGGAACCCGCGGTCATCTGGCCGTACATGATCAGGCCGAGCTGCTCGAGCTTGCGGAACTCTTCCCAGTTGGCCCAGTCGCCGACCAGGTTCGAGTTCGCCAGCAGCACCCGCGGCGCCCACTCGTTGGTGCGGAACACGCCGACCGGCTTACCGGACTGGACGAGCAGGGTTTCGTCGGATTTCAGCGTCTTCAGGGTGCGCACGATGGCGTCGAACGCCTCCCAGCTGCGCACGGCCCGGCCGGTGCCGCCGTAGACGACGAGGTCGTCGGGGCGTTCGGCCACCTCGGGGTCGAGGTTGTTCATCAGCATCCGCAGCGCGCCCTCCTGCTGCCAGCCCAGCGCGCTCAGTTCGCTGCCGTGTGCGGCGGCGACGGGACGGGGGCCGGATCCTGGCGGGGTGGAAGCCTCGGTCATGGGTTTTCTCCTCGAAATGACGAATGTGTGCCGGGTCACTGAAAATCAGGATTTAGGTGTATAGTCCTGTATATACAACCACCTGTCAAGCGTCCTCAGCGGAAGCGATGACTTTCCGCTCGGAAGGTAGTGACATGAAGGCAACGTCGATGGCTCCGGTGCGAGATTCGAATGCGGGGGTGCGGCACGAACGATCCGGTAGCGATTGGGACGACCGCTTCCTGGCCCTCCCGATCACACGCGACCTGGCCCGCCACTACATATCGGCCATACCAGAAGGCTATAAGCAGGACGTCGATCCGGGTAGCGCCCCGGACGACATCGCCCGCCTGGAACGCCTCGGCCCCGACGTCATCGACCTGGCGCTCGAGCGGACCCCCGGATCGAGTGCCGAATGGCGGCTGACGCTCTACCTCGGCGGCCGCCCGGCCTCGCTGAGCGAGGTGCTGCCGATTCTGCAGAGCCTCGGCGTGGAGGTGCTCGACGAGCGGCCGTACGTCATCGCCAATACCGCCGCGATCGACTGCCGGATCTACCGGTTCTCCCTGCGCTACCCCGAGCGGATGCTGCCGCCGCAGCTCGACGAGGCCGGCTTCGCCCGCCGCTTCACCGCCACCTGCGCCGCCATCTGGCACGGGCGCGCGGAAGCGGACCGCTTCAACGAACTGGTGCCCCGCGCCGGGCTGGACCACCGACAGGTCACCGTGCTGCGCGCATACGCGAACTACCTGCGGCAGGGCGAATTCCCGTACAGCAGAGCCCATATCGCGAGCGTGCTCGGTGAACACCCGGGGCTCACCGCAGGCTTGATCACACTGTTCGAAGCCCGGTTCGATCCCGGAGCGCCGGCGAATGCGGCCGATCCGCTGCTCGAAGTGCTGGAGGAAGGCATTGCGGCGGTGCCCGGTCTGGACGCCGACCGCATTCTGCGCGGGTACCTCAGCGTCATCCTGGCGACCTTGCGCACCAACTACTACGTCCACGCCGAACCGGACGCCTGGACCTGCCTGTCCTTCAAGTTCGATCCCCAGCGAATCCCGGAACTGCCGTCGCCGCGGCCGCGCTTCGAGATCTACGCCTACTCACCGCGCGTCGAGGGCGTGCACATGCGGTTCGGGACCGTCGCCCGCGGCGGGCTGCGCTGGTCGGATCGCAAGGAGGACTTCCGCACCGAGGTGCTCGGCCTGGCGAAGGCGCAGGCGGTGAAGAACGCCGTCATCGTTCCCGCGGGCGCCAAGGGTGGTTTCGTGGTGAAACGTCCGCCCGCGCCCACCGGCGACCCGGCGGCCGCTCGGGAAGCGGTACGCGCCGAAGGGATTCGGTGCTACCGCTCGTTCATCGCCGGAATGCTCGACCTCACCGACAACCTGGACCTGAAATCCGGCGCGGTGATCGCGCCACCGCGCGTGCGCCGCCACGACGGCGACGACACCTACCTGGTGGTCGCCGCCGACAAGGGCACCGCGACCTTCTCCGACATCGCCAACGACGTCGCGGCGCGATACGGGTTCTGGCTCGGCGACGCCTTCGCCTCCGGCGGTTCGGTCGGCTACGACCACAAGGCGCTCGGCATCACCGCGCGCGGCGCGTGGGAGAGCGTGAAACGGCACTTCCGCGAACTCGGCGTCGACACCCGAGCCGAGGATTTCACCGTGGCCGGTATCGGCGATATGAGCGGTGACGTCTTCGGTAACGGGATGCTCGCGTCCCGGCATATCCGCCTGGTCGCGGCCTTCGACCACCGGCACATCTTCCTCGATCCGAACCCCGACGCCGCGCTCTCCTTCGCCGAACGGTCCCGGCTGTTCGCGAAGCCGCGATCGTCGTGGGCCGATTACGCGCCCGAGCTGATCAGCGCCGGTGGCGGCGTCTGGGAACGCACGAGCAAGGCCGTGCCGATCAGCGGCGAAGTGCGGGCAGCGCTCGGGCTTTCCCATGACGTCACCCGCATGACTCCGCCCGAGTTGGTGCGCGCGATCCTGCGGGCACCCGTGGACCTGCTCTGGAACGGCGGCATCGGCACCTACGTCAAGGCGAGCACTGAAACCCATCTGGATGTCGGCGACAAGAACAACGACGCCGTCCGGGTCGACGGCGCCGAAGTGCGCGCCAGGATCGTCGGTGAGGGCGGCAATCTCGGGTTCACCCAGCGTGGCCGGATCGAATACGCGCAGGCCGGCGGCCGGATCAACACCGATGCACTGGACAATTCGGCGGGCGTCGACTGCTCCGATCACGAGGTCAATATCAAGATCCTGCTCGACGCCCTGGTCGGCGCGGGCAGGCTCGACACCGCCGAACGCAATGAGCTGCTGGCCGCGATGGCTGCGGAGGTGTCCCGGCTCGTCCTGTCCGACAACACATCCCAGAACCAGCTCATGGGCACCAGCCGGGCCAGGGCGGCGGCCTCGATCGCGGTGCACGGCAGGCTCATCGAACACCTCGAGGCCACCATCGGTCTGGACCGCGAACTGGAAGTGCTGCCGAGCAAGAAGGAGATCACCGCCAGGCGACGCGACGGCCGAGCACTCACCTCACCCGAGCTCGCCACCCTGCTCGCGCACGTCAAACTGGGATTACAGGTCGATCTGCTCGCCGGCGACCTGCCCGACAGCCCGGCGTTCGCCGACGACCTCGCCGACTATTTCCCGCGACAACTGCGCGAGCAATACGGTGATGCCATCGCCGAGCATCCGCTACGCCGCGAAATCGTGGCAACAGTGTTGACCAACAATGTCGTCGACAACGGCGGCATCACCTACGCCTACCGGCTGTCCGAGGAATCCGGCGCCAGCAATGCCGACGCGGTGCGCGCCTTCGCGGTGGTCGCAGCGATATTCGACCTGCCGGCGTTGTGGCGCGATATCCGCGGCAGCGGGCTCAGCGCCGAACTCACCGACGAACTGATCGTGCTCAGCCGCCGACTGCTCGACCGGGCGTCGCGGTGGATGCTGACCCAGCGTCCGCAGCCGCTGGCGGTCGGCGCCGAGATCCGGCGCTTCCGCGACCAGATCGCCGAGCTGACGCCGCACGTCGCGGGCTGGTTGTCCGGCAGCGACGCAGCGAATCTGCGCGCCCGCACCACCGCATTGACCGACCGGGGTGTGCCCGAGGAACTCGCCGGCCGAGTGTCGTTGCTGCTGGACCGGTTCGCGCTGCTCGACATCATCGAGGTCGCCGAGATCTCCGGCCGCCCGCCCGCTGCGGTGGCCGAGGTCTATTACCTGCTCGGCGAGCGGCTGCACGTGGTGCCGCAACTGGTGGCGGTCTCGCAGCTCGAACGCGGCACCAAATGGAACGCCCTGGCCCGAGTCGCATTGCGCGACGAGCTGTACGCGACGATCCGGGCGCTGTGCCAGGACGTGCTGGTCGACGGCGAGCCCGGCGAGCCGGCGGAGGACGTCATCGGCGGTTGGGAGCACCGCAGCGCGGCCCGGCTCGACCGCACGCAACGTATCCTCGGGGCAATCTCGGAATCGGGCGACCGGGATCTGGCGGCCCTGTCGGTCGCGACCAGGCAGCTACGGGCGCTGGCGCGATGACGAGGGCCGGTGCGAAGCCCCAGGAAGCAAGGGAACGGATGTCGGTGGTGGCGATCGAAGTAGTCGACACGGAGCTGGCCGCGGTCTACAGCGGACTGGGGACCGAGTTCGCCGCATACGAGCGCGTCAAGCAGCTGATCGTGTCGCAGATCAAGGGCGGCCGGTGGCAGGAGGGCGATCAGATCCCCTCGGAGAACCAGCTCGTCAACGCGCTGGGCCTGTCCCGGATGACGATCAACCGCGCCCTGCGCGACCTCACCGCCGAGGGCGTGCTGAACCGGGTGATGGGTGTGGGCACCTTCGTCGCCCCGACCAAGGCGGCGTCACCGCTGTTCGAGGTCAAGAACATCGCCGACGAGATCTCCCAGCGCGGTCACCGCCACCGCACCGAGGTCGTCTTCGTCCGCGCCGAAGAAGCCGAGCCCGGGCATCCGGCGC
Organism: Nocardia cyriacigeorgica GUH-2; assembly: GCF_000284035.1. Taxonomy (NCBI): domain Bacteria; kingdom Bacillati; phylum Actinomycetota; class Actinomycetes; order Mycobacteriales; family Nocardiaceae; genus Nocardia; species Nocardia cyriacigeorgica. Next base: position 239,209 of record NC_016887.1, read on the forward strand.
TCGGTAACGACCTGGGCGGGAAGGTCTTTCATTCGCTGATCGTGCACTTCGAAGACGATGTGCCGATCCAGGTGGAAGACCGCTACGTCAACCCGGCCGAGGCGCCGCAATACCTCGAACAGGATTTCACCAAGCAAACCCCGAACACCTATCTCAGCGAGGTGGCGCCGCTCGAACGCGGCGAACACGTCGTCGAGGCGGTGCTGGCCAGCGCCGAGGAATGCCGGCTGCTGGGCGTCGCGCGGTCCGAGCCCTGCCTGCTGATCCGCCGCCGCACCTGGTCACACAGCGGGCTGGTGAGCTCGGCGCGGTTGATTCATCCGGGGTCGCGGAGCCGGTTGGAGGGGAGTTTCGGAAGCGGGCAGGGCTGAGCCTCGTACGGATTCACACCCGGCGAACCACGTAATGCGCGCGACCCAGGCCGGCCCGCGGACCTGCTCGGCATACGGCTTGCCGACGGGGCAACCCGGCCGGTGGCGTCGGGCTCGGCGCTGACACAGTCGCGCCCGTTCGAGGAGCAGGCCGGCCGACCGCGGACGCGGCCCTGTGGCTGCGCTTCGCCGCGCGTGTCAATCGCGACCGAGCGCGGCGGCTATCCGGCCGGCTGCGGCAACGGGATCCTCGTGTTCCCAGATCCGGATGACCCGCCAGCCTGCCGCGGCGAGCGCGTCGTCGGTGGCGCGATCGCGGGCGACATTGCCGGCCAGCTTCTCCGCCCACCATTCGGCATTGTTCTTCGGATAGGTGGCGTGCTGCGGGCAGCTGTGCCAGAAACACCCATCGACATAGACGGCGACGCGCAGACGGGGGAAAACCACATCGGCGCGGCGGCGTTGGCCGCGGATCGGCGCGCGGTCCACGAAATAGCGCAGCCCGCGGCGGTGCAGTTCCCGGCGTAGGGCGAGTTCGGGTGCGGTGCCCGCGCGGCGTTGCCGAGACATCCGGGCGCTGGTCGCGGGGTCGGTGGGCGGGCGCTGACTGGTCACGGTGTGTCCAGCGCGCGCGGCAGCGCATTCATGCCGCCCAGCCGCCCATGCGATCGAGGTGTGATTCCACATCGTCCAGAAAACCCGGCGGAAAGCGGAGACTGCCCATCGCGGTGCGGCGCAGGAAACCGGCGGTGGCGCGGGCCGAGAGCAGTCGGGAATCGGTGAGGAAGTTCTTCAGGTCCTCATACGGCTCGTGCACGGGCCAGGTGGAGACCGGGACCTCGAAGGCAGTGCCGTTGTGGCCCCACGCCGCGACCGGCCACGGCTTGCCGGGCGGCAGCGGACGATCACCGGGTAGTGGTTCCAGCGGTGCTGCGAGCCGGGCGCCCACCCACGACGCCATGCGGACACTCACCGCATTGCCGACCAGTTTCCAGCGGTGGCCCTGCCGGATACCGGGCACCTCCGTGGCGGGCGCGGTCCAATCAGGATCGAAACCCTGCAGCATCTCTCCGTCGACGATGCCCGGCGTGACGATCTCCCCAGACGGCAACCGCACTGCCGGCGGGCTGGCGATACCCAGCCCGGAACCGCCCTTGAGCGTCGGTACCGCGTTCACCGCCCAGCCCAGTCCACGCACGCCTTCGGTCCAGTAGAAGCCGCACGGATCGCTGCTCGCGTCGCCGACCGTGCGTGCGCCCGCGTCTTCACCGAACAGCACGCCGCGCGGGTCCTCGGTGCGGGAGGCGAGCATGAGCACACGGTTGCGCCGCTGCGGCAGCCCGAACGCGCGGGCGTCGACCACTCGATAGGCCCAGGTGTAGCCGAGTTCCTCCAGCGCCGCGGTGATATGCCGCATGGCGGCGCCGCGCCCGAGTTGCAGCATGAACGGAACATTCTCGATCAACAGCCAGCGCGGCCCGCGTTTGCGGCGCACCAGCCGGAAAACCTCGTCCACCAGGCCGGACCTGTCGCCGGTGATGCCTGCGGTGCGTCCGGCCTGCGAGAGGTCCTGGCAGGGAAATCCGGCGGCGACCAATTCTGTGCCGGCCGGAATCGAGCGCAAACGAGTGATGTCGGCCTGCAACGGGATCTCCGGGAACCGCGCCGACAGCACGCCCTGCGCGCCCGGATCGATCTCGCACAGCAGCTCGGTCTGCCAGCCGTGTTCGGCCAGCCCGAGCTCGAGCCCGCCGATCCCGGCGAACAGCCCGACCATCCGCGCGCCCGTCAACGAACGTCCTCTCCTCAGCGGAATCCTGCCCGCGCACCTTGCCCGATCCTTGACGGAACGTTACTCGAGTTTCCCGCGGGGCTGATCACCTGAGTGTCGTGCCGACGTGGTCTAGAGCCGCATTTCGTTCGTGCACTCGAACTCGCGCACGTCGGCCGCGGTGATCTGCACATCGAGTTCGCCGGAGGTGCCCTCGCCGCGGAACACCTCGACCGCGGCGCGGTTGGTCCAGCGCTCGTAGACATTGACCCGGTCCGGTTCCAGGAGGTCCGCGCCGAGCGTGAAGTCCAGGCAGCCGGGCGCCTCCCGCGCCTGTTCGACGACCTCGCGGCACGCCTCGAGATAGCGGTCGCGTTCGGTGACTCGAAGATATCCGGCGACGATCAGCACACTCGGAGTCTATGACCGGTCGCAGCCGTGCGGGCGGGAAGAAAATCGGTTGGCTGTTCGTTGTCGCGGTGCCAGTCTTGTTGGACCCAATTGTTGTCATACCCCGCTGCGATCATCGAAGGCGTCGCCGGTATCGGGGTGCGGATCACCGGAGACGTCGCTGAACAGAAGGGGGAGATTTGTCCGTCGCGTTGGACGTGCCTTCCGCTGAAGCGGAGGCCGACAGACCACAGCCGCCCGCGCCAAGGGGTGGGCGGCGCGCTTCGCTGCTCAGGTTCTGGCCGTACTTGCGGCCGTACCGAGTACAGCTGAGCGCCGCCACGGCGCTGTCGGTAGCCGCGATGCTGACCGCGGTGCTGACGCCGCTGGTGATCGCGCGGATCGTCGACGGCCCGATCGCGCGCGGCGATTTCGGGGGCATCGTCGGTCCGGTTCTACTGGTGCTGCTGCTCGGAGTGATCGAGGCGATCGGTGTGTGGGGCCGTCGATGGCTGCTGGCCAAGCCCGCCACGCAGTTCGAGATCACCATGCGGGCCAAGATCTTTCGGGAACTACAAACCCTGGCCATCGGGCGGCACGACTCGTGGGAGTCGGGGCAGCTGCTCTCACGAGCAGTCGACGATCTGGCCACCTTGCGCCGGTTCATCGGATTCGCCGGGCCGGTCCTGGTGATCCATGCCGTCGTGATCCCGGTCGGCCTGGCCGTGCTGGTGGCGATGAGCTGGCAGATCGGGGTGATCTTCGCTGTCGCCGCAGTGCCGATGACGATCATCTGCGTCCGGTTCGAACGCCGTTATGCCGTCGCCTCGCGGCGTTCACAGGACCAGTCGGGCGATCTGGCCACCACCGCCGAGGAATCCGCGCAAGGTATCCGAGTGCTCAAGGCCTTCGGCCGCGGCAGCTACTTCGGCAGCCATTTCACCGCGCAGGCCCGTGAACTCCAGCGCACCGAGATGTACAAGGTGCGCCTGGACGCCACGCTGTGGTCGGCGATGGTGGTGCTGTCGGAGTCGATCCTGGTGTTCGCGCTCGGATTCGGTGCGTACGCGGTGGTCAGCGGCACGATGACGCTCGGCGCCGTCGTCGGCGCGGTCACCCTCGCCACCTTCCTGCAATGGCCGATCATCTGGACCGGTTTCCTGCTCGCCGAGCTGAACGACGCGGGCACCGCCGCCGACCGGTACTGGGAGATCATCGACACCCCCATCGACATCATCGATCCGGCCGATCCGGTGCCGCTGCCGGAGCGGATCATCGGTGAACTACGCCTCGATGGTGTGCGTTTCGGCTTCCCCGAGGCCGAAGACGATGTGCTGCGCGATATTTCACTGACCGTCCGCCCCGGAGAGACCGTCGCGCTCGTCGGCGCAACGGGCAGCGGTAAAACCGCACTGCTCAACCTGATTCCCCGCCTCTACGACGTCACCGGCGGCGTCGTCACCATCGACGGTATCGATATCGCCGCCCTGCGGGTGCGGGATCTGCGGTCGCTGGTGGCGGTGGCGTTCGAGGATCCGGTGCTCTTCTCGGCGAGTGTGCGCGAGAACGTCGCGCTCGGCGATCCCGACGCCTCCGACGAGGACGTGCGCCGGGCATTGGAGATCGCCCAGGCCACGGAATTCGTGGCGAACCTGCCATGGGGACTGGATACCAGGATCGGTGAGCAGGGCCTGAGCCTGTCCGGTGGGCAAAGGCAGCGGCTGGCTCTCGCCCGCGCGGTGCTCACCCGGGCCGGGCAGGAAGGCCGTGCCCGCATCGTCGTCCTGGACGACCCACTGTCGGCGCTCGACGTGCAAACCGAGGAGAAGGTGCAGGAACGCTTGCGCACCGCCCTCGCAGGCGCCACCACGCTGCTGGTCGCGCACCGCCCCTCGACCGCCGCCCTCGCCGATCGCGTGGCCCTGCTGGCCGACGGCCGGATCGTCGCCGAGGGCACCCACGATCAACTGCTGCGTTCGAGCAGCCGCTACCGCGAACTGATGGGAGGTGAGTCATGAGCAGCGCCGAGGACGGCCAGGCAAGTGTCGCCGTCGCCGAGCGCACCGAGGAAGCCGCCGATTGGCGCGGAATCGCCAGTGAGGACAAGGAAGTCACCGAGACCGGCAACCTGGTGCTCGCGGCGCGGTCGCGGCGGCTACTGGCCGAATTGGTGCGTTCCTATCGCAAGCTGGCGGCGCTGGCTCTCGCCATCATCGTGGTCGACAACGCCGCGACCGTGGCGGGCCCGTTGTTCGTCGCCTACGGGCTGGACCGGGGCATTGCCGAAGGGCGCGTGGGCAACTGGGTTCCGCTGATGTGGGCGGTCGGCGGCTACTTCGGCGCCACGGTGCTCGGCGGGCTCACCACCTTCTGCTTCGTTCGCGTCGCGGGCAGGTTGAGCCAGAACGTGCTGTTCGATCTGCGGGTGCGGGCCTTCGCCCATGTGCAGAGCCTCGATGTCGGATTCCACGAGAAGTACACCTCCGGCAAGGTCGTCGCCCGGCTCACCGGCGATATCGAGACGCTGCAAGAGCTGCTGGAAGGCGCGCTCAACGAGGCATTGAGCGCGATCCTGTCGGTGCTCACCATCGCGGTGCTGCTGGTCTACCTGGATCTGACACTCGCCGCGGTCGTGTTCGCGGGCTTCGTGCCGCTGTTCCTGGTCACCCGCTGGGCGCAGCGCCGCCAGCGCGCCGGTTACCGCCGCACCCGCGGCGCCATCGCCAAAGTGGTGGTGCAGTTCGTGGAGTCGATGGGCGGCATGCGCGCGGTGCAGGCCTTCCGCCGCGAGGAACGCAACGAATCCGTGCTCGCCATGGAGGACGCGGCCTACCGCGAGGCCAACGTCACCGCGGTCCGCGGGATGGGCGAATACGCCGGCCTCACCCGCCTGCTCGGCAACCTCACCACCGTCGTGGTGATCATCGTCGGCGCCTGGCAGGTCATCGAGGGAAACCTCGCCGTCGGCGTACTGGCCGCCTACCTGCTGTACCTGAAGAACTTCTACGGGCCGCTCGATGAGCTGGCCCAGGTCTTCAACTCCTACCAGTCCGCTGCGGCCGCGCTGGAGAAGATCTCGGGCGTGCTGGAGGAGCAGCCTGCGGTCGCCGAACCGACGGAACCGGTCCCCCTCGGCACCATGGCCGGCGGGATGCGGCTGGAGCGGGTCTGGTTCGACTACGCGGCACCTCCCGGCGAATCGGACTCGGAGCCCGCTGAGCGGATGGCGGGCCATGTCGAGAACACGACCTGCGTAGGTGCGTCGCGCGGTCCGGTACTTCCCGAGATGACCCTCGATATCCCCGCAGGTCAGGTCGTCGCACTCGTCGGCCCTACCGGCGCGGGCAAGTCCACGCTGGCCAAGCTGCTGACGCGCTTCTACGACCCGTCCGGCGGCATCGTCACCCTCGACGGCATCGACCTGCGCCGGATCACCGACGCCGAGCTGCGCCGTCACGTCGTCATGGTCACCCAGGAGGCGTACCTGTTCTCCGGCTCGGTCGCCGACAACATCCGGCTGGGGAGGCCGGACGCCACCGACGCCGAGGTGCACGACGCGGCGCGCGCGGTCGGCCTGTACGAGTTCGTGATGGCGCTGCCGGAGGGATTCGACACCGACGTGCGCAGGCGCGGCGGCAGGCTCTCGGCCGGGCAGCGGCAGCTGGTGGCGTTCGCGCGGGTGTTTCTGGCCGATCCGGCGGTGATCGTGCTCGACGAGGCCACCTCGAGCCTGGACATCCCCAGCGAACGGCTGGTGCAGGACGCCCTGGAGACGGTGCTGCGCGACCGCACCGCGGTGATCATCGCGCACCGGCTGTCGACGGTGGCCATCGCGGACCGGGTGCTGGTGCTGGAGGCGGGCCGGGTCGTGGAGGACGGCGCGCCGCAGGAGCTGATCGCGGGTAATGGCCGCTTCGCCGGGTTGCACGCGGCGTGGCGCGAGTCGCTGGTGTGATGCGGTCATGACGGTGTTGTCGCTTACGGTAGATACGTGACGCACGCGACCGACGCAGCATCAGGCCAAGAGAGCCCGTCGCCCTCCCGGTGGCCCGCGGTCCTCACCTGGCGCGCGCATGACGCGACGCGGATGGAATCGGTCCGCGTGACGGTCAACGGCGACCGCATCCGTGCCACCGGCCGCATCATCGGCGGCGCGGGCGCCGAGCATCCGGCGTTCAGCGCCTCCTACGACCTGGTCACCGACGAGAACGGCGCGACACGACGTCTATCGCTGCGCAGCACCACCGCGGCGGGGGAGCGGCACGCCTCGATCTCCCGGGACGAGGAGAACTACTGGCTGATCGACGCCACCGGCACCCACATCCGCTCCACCTTCGGCGGCGCCCTCGACGTGGACGTGGTGCTCAGCCCGTTCTTCAACACCTTGCCCATCCGCCGCTTCGGCCTCCAGCACGCGGTGGAAGACGTGCAGGTCCCGGTCGTCTACGTCCGCCTCCCCGACCTGACCGTCCAGGAAGCCAGCCTCATCTACAGCAGCGCCAGCGACGGCATCAGCGTGCTGTCCCCGGTGTCGAGCGCGACCGTCACCGTCGACCCGGACGGTTTCCTGCTCGACTACCCAGGCCTGGCCGAACGCATCTGACACGTGGGGCGCCGGAGCGGAGCCGGCCGAGGCGAGTCAGTCCAGCCGCGTGATCACCCCACCGCGCTGCCCGGCCTCCCGCAACTGCTCCAACCAGTCCTGATCACCCGGCCGGATACCGCTGATCTCCCAGCGCTCGGCCGTGTAATACCGCTGACGCGCATCGTGCCCGGCCTCGGTGAGATCAGCCAGCGATCCGTCCTCGGCCAGCACCTCGCGAGCCGCGCTCAACACCGTCAGCGTTTCGTCGAGCACCTCCAGCAGCGCCGACGCGTTGGGTTCACAGATCGCACGCACCAGGTCGGGCGCTGTCCCCGCGACCCGGGTGCCGTCCCGGAACGAGCCCGCGGCCAGCCCGAGGGCCAGCTCACCACCGCCCGCGCCGGCCAGCGCCAACGCCTCGGCCAGCACATGCGGCAGGTGCGAGATGCGGGCTACCGCGCGGTCGTGCTCCTCGGAAACCACCGGAACGACCACCGAGCCGCAGGCCAGTGCCAGTCGGACCACCCGGGTCCACGGCTGCTGGTGCGTACCGGCGTCGACGCCGACGGCCCAGGCCGCGCCCTGGAACAGGGTGGGATCAGTTGCCGCCCAGCCGGACTGCGAGGTACCCGCCATCGGATGCCCGCCGACGAAGCGCGCTGCCAGCCCGTGCCGCTGGACCGCCGCCGCGACCGGCGCTTTCACGCTCACCACATCGGTCAACGCGCATTCCGGTGCGAATGTGGCGACCGCCGACAGCATCTGATCCACCGCGGGCATCGGCACCGCGACCACGATCAGCGCATCGGTCTGCGCGGCCCGGGTCAGCACCGCAGGCAGGTCGCCGGTGACGTCGAACCCGTCCGCGCGAGCGGCCTCGGCACCCGCTTCCGACCGGTTGTATCCCCAGGCTTCGAATCCGGCGCCGACCGCCGCGCGCAGCAGCGATCCGCCGATCAACCCGGTCCCGAGAACGCATACGGGTGCTTGCTGGTCACCAGTCACCGGAACAGATTCGCATACGACTTCAACATTTGACCTCGAGCCGACTACCGTTGCGGCCATGGCAGCACAGCGCTCGGGCGGGAACAGGGCGGCGTCGGACGATTTCGACGACGTGGAAGGTTTCGCGGTAGCCGTTGTCCGTGAAGACGGCACCTGGCGGTGTAGTCCGCTGAGTTCGGCCGCGCTCACCAGCCTGGCCGCGGCCGAGGACGAGCTCAAGGCCCTGCGCAGCTCGGGCGCGGTATTCGGCCTGCTCGACGTCGACGACGAGTTCTTCATCGTGGTGCGTCCGGCCCCCGCCGGCACCCGGCTGCTGGTGTCGGATGCGACCGCCGCGATCGATTACGACATCGCCGCCGACGTGCTCGAGGCGCTGAACGTGGAGATCCCCGATATCGATCCGGACGAATTGGACGAAGTGGATCCGTGGGAGGAAGGCGATCTCGGTGTGCTCGCCGACCTCGGCCTGCCCGAGCCGGTCTTCAGCGTCATCCTCGCCGAGACCGACCTGTACCCCGACGAGCAACTCGGCATGATCGCCCAGCGCCTCGGCTTCGCCAACGAGCTGTCGGCCGTGCTGGACAAACTGCCGCGCTGAGGTGAGGCGAGTGCCGTTCGGGGCGTCGGCGGGTCCCGCTGAAGGGCCGGACCGTGATTCCGGTAGCGGCCCGCTCGCCGATCCCGGTCGAGTGTCTGCCGGAGAAGGTCGGGTGCAAGCACGCCCGATCCAAGCGCGTCCGTCCGACGCCGACATGGTCCGTGCCGCGATCGAAGCCGCCCGCGGCGCCGATCCGCGCGACGTCCCTGTGGGCGCAGTCGTCTTCGACGCCGACGGCCGCGAACTGGCCCGCGCCGCCAATGCCAGAGAGGCGCTCGGCGACCCGACTGCACACGCCGAGGTCCTCGCCCTGCGTCAGGCCGCGCAGATCCACGGCGACGGCTGGCGGCTGGAAGGCGCCACCCTCGCCGTCACCCTCGAGCCCTGCACCATGTGCGCGGGCGCCCTGGTGCTGGCCCGCGTCGGCCGCCTGATCTTCGGCGCCTGGGAACCCAAAACCGGCGCCGTCGGCTCCCTCTGGGACGTGGTCCGCGACCGCCGCCTCAACCACCGCCCCGAAGTCCGCGGCGGCATCCTCGAACCCGAATGCGCCGCCCTCCTCGACGCCTTCTTCCACTCCCAACGTTGAACCCCACCCGACCCCACCCTGACCTGTCGATTTAGCGATCAGCGCCGATTCCGGTAGCCTAGTCGGCGGTGGCGTGTCCGAGCGGCCTAAGGAGCACGCCTCGAAAGCGTGTGAGGGGTAACCCCCCTCCGAGGGTTCAAATCCCTCCGCCACCGCCAAAAAGCCCCTCGCCTGTTCACTCAGGCGAGGGGCTTTTTTCTGCGCGGCTCGTCGTTGGCCGGGGTGCGGGCTCACACACCGGGCGGGCTCACAGCAAACTCCTCGGACAGTCGCCGCCGCCGGAAGTTCCGTGGCGTTTCGCCGTACTCGGATTTGAACGCCGTCGAGAACCCGGCGCTGGTGAACCCGCAGCGTGCCGCGACCTCGGCAATGGATAGCGGCCCCGGACGCGCAAGCAGCTCCCGGGCGGCGCGCAGAGCCTCGGTCCGCCGTAGATCTCGATAGGTGATCCCCGTCTGATGCAGCACCAGCCGAAGTTGCCTCGGCGACCAGCCGAGCGCGCGAGCGACCGCGGGCAGCCGGACATCACCGGAGCCGAGGTTCGCTCGCACGAATGCTCGGATGGCGTCGACGGTTTCGGCCACATGCGACGGCTGTGGGCCGACGTCGCCGATGAGCATCAAGCACAGCAGCTCGGTGACCCGGTCACAGATGGCGTCGAATTCCAGCGTCGTCAGGGTCGATTGCGCGGCGAGCGTGGTGGCGAGCATGTTCAACACCACCCGGCCCAGCCCCGATGACATGTCCAGCACCGCCTCTGAGCTGCTGCCGGCGGGCAGTCGCTGCTCGAGCTGTGCGCGGGGCAGCAGCAGCGCATGCGCCGTCGAGCCGGGCAGCAGCACCCGGCACGTCCGGTCCAGTTCGAGGACGAACCCGTGGTGCGGCGGTACCCGGGTGAGCCGATCGGGCTGCTGGATGACGTATTCGCCGTGCTCGGGGAACACGATCCAGCAGTGATCGGTCGGTCCGCGCTGGATATGGGAGCGGATGCGGTTCATCAGGTGATCGCCGCGCTGCTGTGCGCGCAGCAGGGTGTAGCCCGAGGATTCCTGCACCGTGATCCGCGACCACCAGTTGGCCGGATCACGGTACCGGTGCTCGGCGGTCAGGAAATGGTCGGTGACCTCGGTCCACACCGCTGTGCTCGCTACGGTCAGCTCGGAGTACCGCATGACTCGGTCGTTCTGATGTCGATCTCCACGTGTGCGATCAGCGGTGGTCGCACCGAATTCTTCCAGCTTCCCGCCGGTGGGCGTACCTGCTCAATCAGCGGGCTGAAGCTGGACCGGCACGCAGAGCGGCCCATTGGTCATGAACTGCGGCGCGTACGGGATCTCCGTCGGGTCGCAGGCCAGCCGCAGGTCCGGGAACCGGCCGAACAAGGTGGCCAGCGCGATGCGAGATTCCAGCCGGGCCAGGTGTGCGCCGAGGCAGAAGTGCGGGCCGCGCCCGAATCCGAGCTGATCCGAATGATCGCGATCGAGGTCGAAGACATCGGCGTCCGGGTACTTCTGCGGATCGCGACCGACGCCGGCGTACCAGCCGACGATCGCACCGGCGGGGATATCGACACCGGCGATCCGGACATCGCGCAGGGCGTAGCGGTTGAACATGGCGCAGGCTGCGTTCCGGTAGCGCAGTGTCTCCTCGACGACCTCGGCCCACCGGTCGCCGGCGCGGGCCGCCGCGAGCTGTTCGGGATAGGTGTAGAGCGCCACCACCGCATTGCCGAGCAGATGCATGGTGGTCTCGTGCCCGGCCACGATGATGATCCACAGCATTTCGACCAGCTCGGCGTCGGCGAGTCCGTGTTCGGGCTGGGCCCGCACCAGATCCGAGGTCAGGTCGTCACCGGGATCGCTGTGCTTGTCGGCGACCAAGCCGCTCAGATAGCCGACCATTTCCTGCATGGCGGCCTGGGTCTGCTCCCCGGTGCTGTTGTGCGAGATGAGCGCGGCCGTCCAGCCCCGGAACTTCGGCCGGTCGCTGGTGGGCACCCCGAAGAGTTCGCAGATGACCGCGACCGGCAGCGGCATGGTGAAGCTGTCGACGAGATCGACCTCCGGCTGGTCGGCGAACTTGTCGATCAGGTCGTTGGTGAGCTGCTGGATGCGCGGTTCGAGCTGGGCGACGCGTGCGGGGGTGAAGGCGCGGGCGATGGCCCGGCGCATCCGCATGTGGTCGTTGCCGTCCATGTTGAGCAGGTGGTCGGCGTCGGTCAGTACGCGCAGCGGCCAGTCGGCCGGGATGGTCCCGTCGTGCATCGCGGGACAGTTCCTGGTGTTCTTGCTGAACAGTGTTCCGTCACCGGCCAGGACCTCGCTCACCGCTTGATGGCTCACCGCCATCCAAGCCCGAACCCCGCCCGGCAGTTCGTAGGGGACGATGGGCCCGGTGCGGATCATCCGGTCGAAGGTGTCGATAACGGGTTCGCCAGCGGTGGGCAGCTGGATGAGGGACTCGGTCATGCGGTTCTCCGTGCTGTGATCGGCCTCTGACTGCGCGCGTCGATGAGCGCTTGACGAGTGTCGGCCGCAGCCGGGCACCGCATCGACTCGATCGGCAATTTCTGCCCCGCAGCGAAATCCGTCGGTGCGAAATCCAAAAATCAGGTGCGTGGGGGCCGGGCGTTCAGTGCCGGCCGAGCCGGGCTCGCAACGCGTCGCCGAACCACGTGAACACCGGCCCCAGATCGGGCATCGGCGGCCATTCGTTGATGGTCGCAACCAGCTGCCAGTAGCGCTCCACCCGGCGATCGTTGGCGATCTCCAGGCGCTCGAGAATCCATCGGCGTTGGTCGGCGTCATCGGCGCGGCCGAAGGTTTGCGCGTACCGAGCGGTGAGAGCGTCGACGATCTCGGCAGCCGTTGCGGAACCCGGCGCCACACCGTCCGCGACAGCCCGGCCGACCTCTTCTCGGACGGCTTCGGTCAGCTCATGGTGCAGGCCGGTCGTATCGCCGGCGGCGCGTTCGGCGGCCTGGTACTCGGCCATCCGCCGCACCGCATCTCGGAAATCGGGGTCCTGGACCAGTTCCACCAGCTCCATCCACGCCTCGACCTGCCGCGGCGTCGGATCCTCCGGCAGCTCAGGCATGCTGGAGCGCAGCAGCTCGACCACCTCCGGATTTCCATCGACACCGCCGAAGGTGTCGTCGATGAAATCGTGGATGAACCGCTGCCGCTCTGCCTCCGACAACCGGACCAACTTGTGCATGAAATCCATCTCCTGTGCATTCGATTCCCGTTCGGCCACCGCCCGCAACACCGCCCGCCGCAACCGCAACACCCGTATCTGAGCGTCGACAGCCGCCGCGTGCGCCGCCGCAACCTCGGCCACGGACGTCTCTTTGGCAAGCACCCGCCGCACCGTCGCGAGATCCACCTCGAGTTCCCGCAACGTGCGCACCAGCTCCAGCCGCGCCAACGCAGCCATGTCGTAAAGCCGGTACCCGCCCGGGCTGTGCGTGGTCGCCGGAACAATCCCCTGATCGGAATAGAACCGAATCGCCTTGACCGTCAGCCCGGTCCGCTCGGCCATTTCCCCGATCGTGAAAAGTGCTCCGTCGTCCATGCGTCCAGCTTGCTGTCTCCCCTCGGTGGAGACGCAAACCTGCCCGCACACTCCACAACGAAACCGAGTCGCCACGCCAACCGCTGTACCTGCGCAGCGTCCCAGTCGGGCGCGGCACGTCAGCCGAATCGAGCAGCATCTCGATCGCTCGGCGTGGTGCCAGTACTCAGCGGCGTTGCGGGCCCGGCGGGTGTGCACGCAGCGGGTCGAGGCCGTTCAGCGCACCCGGCGATACATGATCGGCTGGGCGGCAACCTCGTTGGCAGCGAAGTTGGCCAGGACGAATGAGCGGAAGTGGGGGTGGAACAGGAGAGCGGGCAGGAAAGTGCGCAGGCTGGGCCAGCTGGCATGGTTGATGATGCTGTAGTCGGCCGGCTCGCCGGGGAGCGGTTGCATCAGAGCGGAATCGGGCAGGTCGGTGTTGCGCTGGAACCAGCCTGCGGTGTACTCCCAGACGTCGTAGTTGACGTCCACATCGGCGCAGTGGAAGTAGTTGAACAGGAACCAGCTGTCGGCATGGTGGTCGACGTCGGCGATACGCGCCGGGTTGCTCGCCGCGAGCTGATGCAGGTGCTGAGCGCGGGCAGCCAGGATCTCGGTCAGTTCGCGCCAGACCGGGTCGGTGCGCACTGATTCGATCGCCGCCACGGTGGTGGTGCGAATCAACACCACGAGGTCATAACGCGCGGGCCGTACCCCGTTGCGCCGCAGCAGGTCGGCTCCTTCCCCCGGTGGGCGCAGGGCCGCGCGGAAGGCGGTGGCTTCGGCAACCTCGGGGTGATCGGCCAATCGTTCGACTACCGGAGCGATCCGGGAGAGCAGCCGCTTACGTGCGGGCGAGGGGAGAGCGATCGGGCCGGCCCAGCTGCCGATTTCGGCGGCGAGCAACAGGAAACCGTTATCCGTCGGCTCCATGAGGTCGGCCTTGATGGCGAGGTGTTCGTTGACGATCTGCATATCGAGTCCTCGGTTGGAAGATTAGGGCCGGAGTCAGCGACGGTCGAGCCCGGACAGCCGCCAGGCCAGTCGGCGCCGCACCGCAGGCACCTTGCCTGCGGCTCGCATGGCTGCGTTGCGGATCGGCCGCTTACGGGCCGATGCTGTCGCCATATCGGTCAACCGGCCCGCCATCGACACCACGTTCTGTGCGGTGCGGCGGCGCGCTGCGGCGAGGTCGTCGAGGAGGGCGTCCGGTTCGCCGCCGAGCACGCGCGACAGGGCCTCCGCGGAGGTGATCGCATCTTCGATGCCGAGGTTCATGCCCTGACCGCCGGCCGGTGAATGCACGTGGCCCGCGTCGCCTGCCAGCAGGATCCGGCCGAGGCGGAAGCTGTCGGCGATGCGGTGGTGCACGCGGAACCGTGAACCCCAGACCACTTCTTCGACCACTGCCGGGTGGGCAAGCGGGCCGCGTTCGTCCAGGAGCCGCTGCACGAAGGAGACATCGGGGTCGTGTGGTGCCTCGTCGACGGTGGCGACGATGCGGTACATGTCGTCCGGCAGCGGTGCGACTACAACCAGGCCTGCGGGGGAGAAGTACAGGATCACCTCGTTCTGCGGCACGCCGCCGGACAGCCGGACGTCGGCGAGGGTGAACGATTCGGCGTAGGTGCCGCCGGTGAATCCGATGCCTGCCTGATCGCGCACCAGGCTGTGCATGCCGTCGGCGCCGATGAGGTAGCGGGCGCGGATCTGCTTGCCGTCCTCGAAGGTCGCGGTGACGCCGTCGGCGTCCTGGACGACCTCGGTCACGGTGGCGGGTCGGACCACCTTTCCGCCGAGCTCGGAAAGCCTTGCCAGCAGAAACTTTTCGGTGTCGGCCTGGGAGATCATCAGGGTGTAGGGGAAGGCGGTGGGCAGGTCGCTGAACGGGACGCCGATCAGCAGCTCGTCGCGATCGCGGATGGTGAACGTGGGGGTGTGCAGGCCCCGGTCGACGAGCGCGGGTGTCACGCCGTAGGGCTCGAGCAGTTCGAGTGTGTGTGGATGCACGACGGCGGCCCGTGAGGTGTTCGCGCCTTCGCTCTGACTGTCGACGATGACGACATCGTGGCCGAGTTGTTCGAGCACGACCGCTGCGGTCAGGCCGACCGGCCCGGCTCCGACGATCAGGACGTCTGCGATGGAGTTGGTCATTTCGGTACCCCTCAGAAAGTCAACAACTGTTGGCATTCAAGGTAGGGGTGCGAATGAGCGTTGTCAACAGTTGTTGGCCTACACTTGTTGACATGAGAAGGTCCTCGGAAGAAACGAAGGCGGTCATCCTGGCCGCCGCCCGCGAGCGCTTCGCCGCCGACGGATACGACCGGGCCACCATCCGGGCCATCGCGGGAGACGCCGGGATCGACCCCGCAATGGTGATGCGCTACTTCGGCAACAAGGAGCGGCTGTTCGCCGCGGCCGCCGAGTTCGATCTGGAACTACCCGATCTGACCGCAGTGCCACGGGAGCAGATCGGTGAAACACTGGTCGCGCATTTCCTCGAGCGCTGGGAGCGTGATGAAGGGTTGCTGATCCTGCTGCGCGCCGGGGTCACGAATGAGGCCGTGGCCGAGCGGATGCGCTCGATCTTCGCGGCCCAGTTGGGTCCGGTGGTAGCGCTGACGGCCGACGATATCCAGCAGGCGCCGATGCGGGCAGGCCTGGCTGCCTCGCAAATCCTGGGGATGGCGCTGTGCCGGTTCGTGCTGGCCTTTCCGCCGCTGGCGGGTATGACTCGGCAGGAAGTCGTCGCGTGGATCGGCCCGACGATCCAGCGCTACCTGACCGGACCGTCCTAGTTGCTGGAACCGCCCGCCGACAGCGACAGCAGAAGGCAGTCGATATGCGGTCCGCCGGGGTGGCAGCCCGGGTTGTAGATCGGCGCGGTCTGCTCGGCGGGCGCGGGCTCGAGCGGAATGGCCGAAGCCGGCACCGCAGCAGCCAGTGGTGCCAGCAGGAGTGCGCCTGCGACAGTCGCGATACGAAGATGGTTGCGCATGGTTGTCCTTGTCGGGTGGGGATTGCGTACCGAAAAGGTATTGGCGCGAACGGTATTGGTGACAGACCGTAGAACGGGTGGCACCAGGCTCAGGGTTCGGTTCGATGCGGCCCGGAGCGCTCGGCGGTGGCTCGCCGGGTGGCCTCGAGGTAGCCGAGCACCAGCGGGCGAATATCGTCACGGCGGCGCGCTACCGCCAGTTCGGCCGGGGCCACACCGTGGATCGGCCGCACCACCACCTCGTCGCGGGCGATCAGCGGCGCATTGCCCGCCGCGAGCAACACTAGGCCCAACCCGGCGGCGACGGCTTCGTGGGTCTCTTCCGCACTGGTGATCTCCGCGCCGATCAGCGGCGGCCGCCCACTCCGAGCGTCCAGGGCCAGCCAGTAGTCGCGGAGCGCACCCGCTTCCGCGGGCAAGGCGAGGAACGGCTCGTCGATGACGTCGGCGAAGTCGATGACCTCCCGCTCGGCCAGCCGATGTGAGGCGGGCAGCGCGATATTGCGCGGTTCGTGCGCCACGACCACGGTCTCGAACCGCTCCTGCTCGGGCAGCGGCAACCAGACGAAGGCCACATCGGTGCTGCCGTCGGCCAGCCCGGCCGTGGGATCGCTCCATCCGATCTGCCGCAACGTAATGCTGACCTGCGGGAATTGCTCGGTCATCCGGGAGCGGATGGCCGGGAGCAGGCCGCGGCTCGGGCTGGTGCTCATACCGATGACGAGGGTCGCCGCCTGGGCGATCTTCGCGGCGTCGACGGCTGCGCGGGCGCTCGTCCATTCGGCCAGAATGGTGCGGGCGTGCGGGAGCAGAGCGGCGCCGACCGGGGGCAACGCGACGCTGCGCCGGTCACGTTCGAACAGCGGGGCGCCGAGCTGACGTTCCAGCGCGCGGATCTGCTTGCTCAAGGCGGGCTGGGAGATGAACAGCCGTTCCGCCGCCCGGCCGAAGTGCAGTTCCTCGGCGACCGCGACGAAATAGCCGAGATCCCGGCCGTGCACATCCATAACCAATGGTTATCACAAAGGGTCTTGGACGGGCGACCCCACGCCGGGCCAGGATAGAACCATGAACGAACCCAAGGTATGGCTGATCACCGGCGCGACAAGCGGTTTCGGTCGCGCACTCACCGAAGCCGCCATCGCGGCAGGCGATACGGTCGTCGCGGCCGTGCGCCGTCCGGAAGCACTCGACGCCCTTGTCGCCGCCCATCCGGACCAGGTCGATCCGGTGCAGCTCGACGTCACCGATGTCGCTCGCGCCGAGGCGGTGGTGGCCGACGTCCTCGCTCGCCACGGCCGCATCGACGTGCTGGTCAACAATGCGGGCCGCACCCAGGTCGGCGCCGTGGAAGCCACCACCGACACCGAACTGCGCGACCTGTTCGACGTGCACTTCTTCGGCCCCTCGGCCCTGATCCGCGCCGCGCTCCCGTCGATGCGCGAACGTCGCAGCGGTGCCATCGTCAACCTGAGCAGCATGGGCGGCCAACTGTCGTTCGCCGGCTTCGGCGCCTACAGCGCAACGAAATTCGCGCTCGAAGGGCTGTCGGAAGCCCTCGCCGACGAGGTCAAGGATTTCGGCATCAAGGTGCTCGTCGTGGAGCCGGGCTCGTTCCGCACCAACCTGTTCGGCAAGAACGCCGCCTACTTCAGCGCCGACCACCCCGCCTACGCCGAGACCGTCGGCGCCACCAAGCAATTCGTACAGAGCGGCGACGGCGGCCAGGCCGGTGATCCGGCCAAGGCAGCCGCGGCCATCATCACCGCACTGAACGCCGACCAGACCCCGCTGCGCCTGCCGCTCGGCAGCGACGCCGTCGACGCCATCGTCGGCCACCTCGACGGAGTCCGCGCAGAACTGGACGAGTGGGAGAAGACCGCCCGAGACACCGCCTTCGACGAGTAGCGGCCAAACAGCGATGCTGGGCCTCGACCGTCGATACGCAGGTCCGATCGCTTTCCGATGCGAGAATCCTTACCCGAGTGGTCACAGAGGGCTTGGTCCTCACGGCCCCGGGCTGAATACTGGTTCATAGCGCCCGACACAGCTCGAGGGGCGCGGGCACACAGCCGAACTTCGCTCGGTCGGGCCGATACCCACCGACCGGGCATCAGCGGTCGGTTCGGCCGTGATGGTGACAACCCACCAGCCCGGCTGGGTGATAGCCGGACGCCGGGCCGGGTACCCCATCGGTACTCGGAGACGGAAGGAAGCGATTGCCATGCGCGAGCCTTCGATTCGCGCCAGATCGTCGCGCGGCTTCGGCGCGAGCCTGTTGAGTTTGTTGGTGATGGTGTGGTTGGTGATCGGTTTCGTCGCCGCCTTCCAGCGCGACTATTTCACCGCAGCCCCGGCCGAATGCCGCGATTTCGCCACCATCGCATTGACCGTGGTCGCGGGCCCGCTCAACTACGCGGGCCTCAATCCGAAGGTCGAGCACTGCACACTGCCGGAACCGAGCCAGTAGCTCGGTGACCGGGTCCCACCCGTCGGTGAACGGCCGGCGAGGGGGCACCTGTGCGGCGGGGGAGAAACGAGCGAACCCCGCCCGGAGCACCGGACGGGGTTCGCGTGGTATTCGAGGCGGGTCGATCAGACCCCGGCTTCCACCGGCTTCTTCGCCGCTTCGGCATCACGCTGCTGCAGTTCGCGCAGCTTGGTGCCTTCCACGTCGATGTCCGGCAGGATCTTGTCCAGCCAGGCCGGCAGCCACCAGGCCCACTTGCCCATCAGCACCAGCAGCGACGGGATCAGCACCATCCGGACCAGGAAGGCGTCGAAGAACACGCCCGCCGCCATCGCGAAGCCCATGGACTTCGAGGTGATGTCCGGCGAGAGCATGAACCCGGCGAACACCGAGATCATGATGACCGCGGCCGAGGTGACCACGCGCGCACCGTGGTGGTAGCCGTCGATCATCGCGTCCTTCGGCGACTTGCCGTGCACGAATTCCTCGCGCATGCGGGTCACCAGGAACACCTGGTAGTCCATCGCGAGACCGAACACGATGCCGATCAACATGATGGGCAGGAAGCTGATGATCGGGTGGGTGTCCTCGATCAGGCCGAGCGCGCCCTCCTGGAAGAACAGCACCGTCACACCGAAGGTGGCCGCCATCGACAACAGGAAGCCGAGTGCGGCGGTCAGCGGCACCAGGATCGACCGGAACACCAGCACCAGCAGCAGGAACGCCGCGCCGGCCACGATCGCCAGATAGGGCACGATGCTGGCGAGCAGCACGTGGTTGACGTCGGCGTAGATCGCGGTCTCACCGGTGATGCCGTATTCCATGCCGTACTTCGCGGTGAACTCACCCTCGGCATCGCGGACGTCGGCGACCAGATCCTGGGTGGCCTCACTGTTCGGGCCGGACTTCGGCACCGCCATGAACAGCGCCGCCTGCCCGTCCTCGCTCGGCTGCGCGGTGGTCAGGTAGTCCATGTCCTCGTAACCGGAGAGCCGGTCACGCAGTTCGGACAGCGCGGGCTCGCGCTGGTCCTGCGGCACTTCGGACAGGTCGACGGCCACCACGAGCATGCCGTTCTTGCCTTCGCCGAAGCCCTCGGTCTGCAACTCGTAGGCCTTGCGCATCGACGAGTCCTTGGGCGCGCTGTCGCCGCCGGGCAGACCCAGGTTCAGGTTCACCGCCGGTGCGGCGAGCGCACCGAGCACCACAACGCACAGCGCCAGGGTGATGGCCGGAGCCTTGGCGATGAGCTTGGCGAAGCGCATGCCGTTGGTGACCGAGCTGTCGTCCTCGGGGTCGTGCTTGGCGACGAACGGAACCTTCGGCTTGAACAGGAACCGGCCGAACGCACCCATCAGTGCGGGCAGCAGGGTGATCGCGGTGACGACGGCGAACGCCGCGGCGATCGCACCACCGATACCCATGGCGGTCAGGAAGCTGACGCCGACGATGCTCAGGCCCAGCAGCGCGATGAGCACGGTCAGGCCGGCGAACACCACCGCCGAACCCGCGGTGCCGACCGCGACACCGGCGGCCTCTTCCGGCGAGTCCTGCACGACGAGCTCGTGCTTGTACCGGGAGACGATGAACAGCGCGTAGTCGATCGACAACGCCAGACCGATCATCGACGCCAGGATCGGGGTGAAGGTCGGGACCGCGGTGAGCGAGGTGCCCATCACGATCACCAGGCCGGCCGCGCCGACACCGACGATGCCGGTGATGATCGGCACGAAGGCCGCGATCAGCGCACCGAAGGCGATGATCATGACGATCAGCGCGACGCCGATGCCGATCATCTCGGCGGTGCCCTGCTCGGGCTGTTCCTGGGCCAGCACGCCGGTCATCGCGACGGTCAGGCCGGCCTTTTCGGCCTGCTCGGCCACGGCCTCGGCGGCCTCGCGGTGCTCGGGCTTGACGTCGGAGAATTCCGCCATCGTGAACGGCACGGTGATCACCGCGACGGTGCCCGGCTTCTGCTCGTTCAGCACGTTCAGCGGTGCACCCGAGCACATGCCCTGGAAATCGGGAGCCTCGGGGTTGTCGAGGCAGTTGGGGGACGGGATCGGCGGGGTCTGGCCGGGTTCCAGGGCGGCCATGGCCTCGGCCTGTGCCTTGGCGGCCTCCGGGCTGGCGGGCATCATCTGCGTCGCCGTGACCGGGTTCACGATCGGCTGGCTGTGATCGACGATCTCCTGGTCACCCAGCTTCGGCGCGTTCAGCGTCTGCACCATCGCGTCGAGAGCGGCCATGTTGTTCGGATCGGAGAGCTTGCCGTCCTTGGCGGCGATCACGTAGGTCGCGGTGATCGCGTCGATGCTGAAGCCCTCCGCGTACTGCGGCATGTGCTCTTCGAGGATTTCGGTGGCGCGCTCGGACGGCAGGCCGGGCATGTCGAATTTGTCCTGGAACGGCTTGGCCAGGGTTGCCGCGGCCCCGCCGAGCAGCACCAAAAGGAGCAGCCAGACGGGCAGCACTATCCATTTCCGGCGGAAAGCGAACTTTCCCCATCGGTATAGATAAACGGACACGGGGGTCTCTCCTAGCTATCGCTGGGCTTGCTTGGGGTCGATTCAATTGCTGGAGCGTGTAGACAGCACCTCTGCCGCGGGTGCTTGCCGTCCCCGCCTCCAATTGACGCGCTCTGCCTACCGTGCGGTAGGTAGACTACCGGAGGAACTAACCGGAGGCACAACCTCAATATCTCGGGCACCCGGAGCCGGGCAGAACAGTGATGAGAGGATCATCCCATGACCATCCGTGAGTCGACGGACGCCGTTGTCGCAGGTGGAGGCACTAAACAGGCCATCCGAGACGCCGCCGTCGAACTGTTCACCAACAAGGGCTTCGAACAGACGAGCCTGCGCGAAGTGGCAGATGCGGTGGGAATCACAAAGGCGTCGCTCTACTATCACTACGCTTCCAAGCTCGATCTGCTGCTGGCGATCATCGATCCGGTGATCGACCACATGCGTTCGGTGGTCGAGGACATCGACGCCGTGCCGTACAACCCCGAGGGCATCCGCGCGGTGCTGCGCGCCTATGTGCGCGGCATGGTCCGCCACCGCGACGCCGGCGCCATGTGCATGCGCGACACCGTCGCGATCGTCAACGCCATGGCCGACCGCTACCCCGATGTCGCCGAGAGCACCAGGCAGTTGCGGCGCTGGCTGGCCGGCCCCGACCCCACCGACGAGGCCCTGCTGCGGGCCAGTGCCGCGCTGGAAATCCTCGGCGTGGCGCTGCTGTCCACCGAGGTGGTGCCGGACGCGCCGGACGAGCTGGTGGAAAAGACCCTCCTCGATGCCGCCACCTGCGTCCTGACCGCGCACCGGGCCGCGTAGATTCGACGCGTCAGTCGATACGTCAGGAGCAGGATGCACATCACCGCGAAGGTCGACCACGCGGTGCGAACGTTGCTCGAGATCGCCGAGGCGGCGGGCACCGGCGCGGCGGTGAAGGCCGAGACCATCGCCTCGGCGCAGCGGATCGCCCCGAAGGTGCTCGAAGGGGTGCTGGCCGAGCTGCGCCGCGCCGGGCTGGTGACCAGCAGGCGCGGCCCCGACGGCGGCTATCGGCTGGCGCGCCCGGCCGCCGCCATCTCCATCGCCGACGTCATCCGCGGCATCGAAGGCCCGCTGGCCTCGGTGCGCGGTGAGCGCCCCGAGGACGTGCGCTATCCCGGTGCCGCCGAACCCTTGCAGAAGGTATGGATCGCGCTGCGGGTCAATATCCGGGCCGTCCTCGAGGACGTCTCGATCGCCGATATCGCCGAGAACCGGCTGCCGGGATTCATCGACACGCTGACCGCCGACCCCGGCGCGTGGGTGCGCCGCGAGCCCCGCGACGATCAGGAATTGCTCGGCCGCGCCTGACACGGCGCCGTTTCCGGACAGTTCGGACACGC
Organism: Nocardia cyriacigeorgica GUH-2; assembly: GCF_000284035.1. NCBI lineage: Bacteria > Bacillati > Actinomycetota > Actinomycetes > Mycobacteriales > Nocardiaceae > Nocardia > Nocardia cyriacigeorgica. The sequence continues at coordinate 261,445 of NC_016887.1, forward strand.
GACCAGTCCGGCCGAAATGTGCTCGTCACGGCCGCGAAAATCCCGGTAGCCTCCATTCATCATGTTGATCTCACTGCTTCGCACCTATCTGGCGCCGTATCGAGCGCAGCTCGCGGGAGTGGTCGCGTTGCAGCTGATCTCGGTCATCGCGATGCTCTACCTGCCCAGCTTGAACGCCGACATCATCGATGAGGGCGTCACCAAGGGCGATATCGGCTTCATCTGGCGCACCGGCCTGTGGATGCTGGTGGTCACCGGTGTGCAGATCGTGGCCTCGGCCGCCTCGGTCTACCTGGCCGCACAGGCCGCGATGGGCGGCGGACGCGATCTGCGTGGCGCGCTGCTGCACCGGGTCGGCACGTTCTCCGCACGTGAGGTGGGCAGCTTCGGCGCACCGTCGCTGATCACCCGCAATACCAACGATGTCCAGCAGGTGCAGCTGCTGATCGTGATGGCCGCGACCATCCTGGTCATGGCCCCGATCATGTGCATCGGCGGCATCATCATGGCGCTGCGCGAGGACCTGAAGCTGTCCTGGGTACTGCTGATCGCGGTGCCCGCGCTCGGGCTGAGCATGGCGCTGATCATCGCCAGGATGGTGCCCGGCTTCCGGGAGATGCAGGCCAGGATCGACGGGGTGAACCGGGTGCTGCGCGAGCAGATCACCGGCATCCGGGTGGTCCGGGCCTTCGTCCGGGAACGGCAGGAGACCTGGCGTTTCGGGGTGGCCAACACCGAACTCACCGACACCTCGCTGCGGGTCGGCCGGTTGATGGCGCTGATGTTCCCGACGGTCATGCTGATCAGCAACGTCACCGCCGTCGCGGTGATCTGGTTCGGCGGGCACCTGGTGGATTCGGGCGAAATGCAGATCGGCTCGCTCACCGCGCTGCTCGCCTACATCATGCAGATCCTGATGGCGGTCATGATGGCCTCGTTCCTCGCCATGATGGCTCCGCGCGCCGCGGTCTCCGCCGACCGCATCGGCGAGGTCCTGCAGACCCGCTCCTCGGTGCACCCGCCGGCGAATCCGCAGCCGTTCCGCGAGGATCCGGCCGAAGTCGACGTGCAGTTCGCCGAATTCAGCTATCCGGGCGCCGAGAAGCCGGTCTTGCACGCGATCCGGTTCCGGGTCGGCCCCGGCCAGACCACCGCCATCGTCGGCTCCACCGGATCGGGCAAGACCACCCTGATCAACCTGATTCCGCGCCTGATCGACGTCACCGACGGCGCGGTCTACGTCGGCGGCACCGATGTGCGCCACCTCGACCTGGAACAACTGCGCGGCCAGATCGGGCTGGTGCCGCAGAAGGCGTACCTGTTCTCGGGCACCATCGCGAGCAATCTCCGCTACGGCAACCCCGATGCCTCCGATGACGAACTGTGGCGCTGCCTGGAAATCGCGCAGGCCGCCGACTTCGTCCGGGAGATGCCCGAGGGCCTGGAAACGCCGGTCGCCCAGGGCGGCACGACGGTCTCCGGCGGGCAGCGTCAGCGGCTGGCCATTGCCCGCGCCCTGGTCCGCAAGCCGCGCATCTACCTGTTCGACGATTCGTTCTCCGCGCTCGACGTCGCCACCGACGCCCGGCTGCGCGAGGCGCTACGCCCGGAAACCCGCGACGCCGCGGTCATCATCGTGGCCCAGCGCATCGCCACCATCCGCGACGCCGACCAGATCGTCGTCCTCGAAGACGGCGCCATGGCCGGCATCGGCACCCATGAGCAACTGCTGCGGGACTGCCCGGAGTACCAGGAAATCGTCGAATCGCAGCTGAGCGTGGAGGAGGCCCGATGAGGCCGGGGGCGGTTCCGGGCGCACCGGACAGCAAGCCGAAATCCTTCGGCCCGTCACTGAAGCGACTGCTGCGCAGGCTCGCTCCGGAGCGGATCAACGTCATCGCGATCGTGACGCTGGTGATCGTGTCGGTGGTGCTCAACACCCTCGGCCCGTACATCCTCGGCCAGGCCACCAACCTGGTGTTCGACGGCGTCGTCGGCAAGCAGCTGCCCGCCGGCCTCAGCAAGGAACAGGCGATCGAGGGCCTGCGCGCCCAGGGCGACGACACGCTGGCCGACATGCTCGCGGGTATGGATGTGGTGCCGGGCGTCGGCGTCGATTTCGACGCGGTGGGCCGGGTGCTGCTGCTGGTGCTGGTGCTCTACCTCGGCGCGGCGCTGTTCAGCTGGTTGCAGGGTTTCCTGCTCAACAATGTCATCAACCGCACCGTGAAGCGGCTGCGCAGCGATGTCGAAGACAAGATCCACCGGCTGCCGCTGCGCTATTTCGACTCCGCGCCGCGCGGCGATGTGCTCAGCCGCGTCACCAACGACGTCGACAATGTCTCGCAGAGCTTGCAGCAGACCATGAGCCAGCTGCTGAACTCGGTGTTCTCGGTGCTCGGCATCCTGGTGATGATGTTCTGGATCTCGCCGCTACTGGCGCTGATCGCCCTGCTGACGGTGCCCGCTGCCATCGTGGTGACCACCCAGATCGCCAAGCGCTCCAAGCCGCACTTCGTCGACCAGTGGAAGTACACCGGTCTGGTGAACGCCCAGGTCGAGGAGGCCTACACCGGCCACGAGATCGTCACCGCGTTCGGCCGCAGCCGCGAGGTCGGCGAGGAGTTCGACAAGCGCAACGACCAGCTCTACCAGTCCAGCTTCAAGGCGCAGTTCATTTCCGGCCTGATCATGCCGGCGATCATGTTCCTCGGGAACGTCAACTATGTGCTGGTCGCGCTGGTCGGCGGGTTGCGGGTGGCCACCGGTCAGCTCTCCCTCGGTGAGGTGCAGGCGTTCATCCAGTACTCCCGGCAGTTCAGCCAGCCGCTGACCCAGATCGGCGCGATGGCGAACCTGCTGCAATCCGGCGTCGCCTCGGCCGAGCGGATCTTCGAGATCCTCGACGCCGAGGAGCAGAGCCCGGATCCGGTGATGGAGGACGTGCGCCCGGTCGACCGCGGGCGCGTGGAATTCGAGGCGGTGTCGTTCGGGTACGAGCCGGGCAAGCCGGTGATCGAACGGCTGTCGCTGGTCGCCGAGCCCGGCCATGTGGTCGCCATCGTCGGCCCGACCGGGGCGGGCAAGACCACGCTGGTGAATCTGCTCATGCGGTTCTACGAACTCGACGCGGGCACCATCACCATCGACGGCGTCGACATCACCGACATCACCCGCGACCATCTGCGTTCCCGCATCGGCATGGTGTTGCAGGACACCTGGCTGTTCAAGGGCACCATCCGGGAGAACATCGCCTACGGCAACCCGAATGCCAGCGAATACGACATCCTCGCCGCGGCCCGCGCCGCCTACGTGGACCGGTTCGTGCACGCCCTGCCCGACGGCTACGACACCGTCATCGACGAGGAGGGCACCGGGGTCAGCGCCGGTGAGAAGCAGCTCATCACCATCGCGCGGGCGTTCCTGGCCAAGCCGTCGATCCTGATCCTGGACGAGGCCACCAGCTCCGTCGACACCCGCACCGAGCTGCTGGTGCAGCATGCCACGGCCGCGCTGCGCCGCGACCGCACCAGCTTCGTCATCGCGCACCGGCTCTCCACCATCCGCGACGCCGACGTCATCGTGGTGATGGAGAAGGGCCAGATCGTCGAGCTCGGCAGTCATGAGCGGCTGCTGGAGAACCGCGGCGCCTACTACCGGCTCTACAGCGCCCAGTTCGCCGCCGCGGCCGCCGACGCGTGACCCGGCGGTTGTCCGGATCGCACGCTCCCACGGTCCCGCCTGTGAGGACGCGCCGCCCCTGCTGCGAAGATGGGCGACGTGTCCGACCGCGATAAATTCTCCTTCACCGTGGGTACCCGCCTCGACGGGCAGTACGGGCGCACCGGGGTGATCAGCACCCCGCACGGCGATATCGCCACCCCCGCGTTCATCCCGGTAGGCACCAAGGCCACGGTCAAGGCCGTGCTGCCGGAGACCATGCGCGAGATCGGCGCGCAGGCCCTGCTCGCCAACGCCTACCACCTCTACCTGCAGCCCGGCGCCGACATCGTCGACGAGGCCGGCGGGCTGGGCCGGTTCATGAACTGGCCGGGCCCCACTTTCACCGACAGCGGCGGGTTCCAGGTGATGTCGCTGGGTGTCGGGTTCAAGAAGGTGCTGGCCATGGAGGCGGTCGACGTGCGCAGCGACGACGTCATAGCCAAGGGCAAGGAACGCCTGGCCACCGTCGACGACGACGGCGTCACCTTCCGCTCCCACCTCGACGGCTCCAAGCACCGCTTCACCCCCGAGGTGTCGATGGGCATCCAGCATCAGCTCGGCGCCGATATCATGTTCGCCTTCGATGAGCTGACCACCCTGCTCAATACCCGTGCCTACCAGGAGAAATCCCTGCAACGCACGCACGAGTGGGCGCAGCGCTGCATCGACGAACACGAACGGCTCACCCACGCCCGCAGCCATCGCCCGTATCAGGCGCTGTTCGCGGTGATCCAGGGCGCGCAGTACGAGGACCTGCGCCGCAAGGCCTGCCGCGAGCTGGAAGCCATTCGCGGCCAGGACGGCACCGAATTCGACGGCTACGGCATCGGCGGCGCGCTGGAGAAGCACAATCTCGGCACCATCGTCGGCTGGTGCAGCGCCGAACTGCCCGAACACAAACCGCGCCACATGCTCGGCATCAGCGAACCGGAGGACATGTTCACCGCGGTCGCCAACGGCGCCGACACCTTCGACTGCGTCAATCCCTCACGGGTGGCCCGCAATGCGGCGATCTACGTCGACGGCGGCCGGTTCAACATCAACACCAGCCGTTTCCGTCGCGATTTCACCCCGATCGACGACAACTGCGACTGCTACACCTGCGCCAACTACACCCGCGCCTACCTGCATCACCTGTTCAAGGCCAAGGAGATGCTGGCCGCCACGCTGTGCACGATCCACAACGAGCGCTTCACCATCCGGCTGGTCGACCGGATCCGCGAGAGCATCGACGGCGGGTACTTCGAGGAATTCCAGGCCGAGACGCTGGGCCGTTGGAAGGGGCGGATCACCGCGCCTTAGACCGCAGCCTTTCGCCGGGCGGACGGCGGGCGCGGCGGCATCCGGCCGTGGCCACCCCGCCGGTGACCACAGCCGCGACGCCTAGGAATGCAGCGGATCGAGTTCCTTTGGCGCGTAACTCGGTTCGTGCTTCTTCAGCAGCGCGATCACCTGATAGGTGACGGGCATGACGACGATCTCGACCAGCGTCTTCCACAGGAAGCCGACGATCACGTAGTTGATGAACTGCTCCCAGCTGTCGATGCCGATGGCGGTGGCGGCGATCGAGCAGAAGATCAGGGTGTCGGCGAGCTCGCCGACCACGGTGGAGCCGATCAGCCGGGCCCACAGATGCTTTTCCCTGGTCCGCTCCTTGATCAGCACCAGCGTCGCGGAGTTCAGCAACTGGCCGACGAAGTACCCGGCCAGTCCGGCGGCCACCAGCTGCGGCGTGGTGCCGAGGACGGTGCGGAAGGCCTCTTGATTTTCGTAGAACCCGGCGGGCGGCAGCTGGATCGCGAGGGCGAAGCAGGCCACCATCAGCAGCAGGGCGCCGAAGCCGTAGTAGATGGCGCGGCGGGTGGCGCGGAAGCCGTAGACCTCGCTGAGCACGTCGCCGAGGATGTAGGCCAGCGGGAACAGGAAGAACGCGCCGTCGGTGGTGATGGGCAGTACCTCGATCGGGCCGAGGCTCACCGATTGGTCGGTGAAGAATTGCACGCCCTTGGTCGCGCAGACATTGGAGATGATCAGCGTGGCCGTGAACAGGGCCACGATGAGGGTGTAGTAGCCCCGCGCGACCTGGGCGAATGCCGCATGGTCCGGCGCGGGGCGTCCAGACCCCTCGTGATCGGCGGGTTTGTTCGAATCACTCACCCGACTCATCCAACCAGGTTTGCCATATGGTGTAGCCATGACCAATCCCGGCGATTCCGACGAGTGGTGGAAGCAGTACGGCGGCCAAGGCGTGTCGTCGGAGTCAGGTGGTGCCGGTTCGGTCCCGCAGTACCCCGCAGCCGAGCAGCCCGGCTACCCGTCCGGGCAGCAGTATCCCGCTGCGCCGCAATATCCCTCGCAGCCGGGCGCGGGTGCGCCGCCGCAGTATCCGTCCGGTTCGCAGCCCCAGTATCCGGCTGCTCCGCCGCCGGCCTACCCGGCGTATCAGCAGCCCGCACCGGATCCGTACGCGCAGCAGCCGTACCCGCAGCAGGGGTACGGCTATCCGTATCAGGCCGGATACCCGGGCTACGGGATGCCGCCGCAGGGCACCAACGGGATGGCCATCGGCGCGCTGATCACCTCGTGCATCGGTGTGCTGTGCTGTGGATTGTTCGTGGTGTCGGCGGTCGGGTTGATTCTCGGGGTCGTCGCGCAGAAACAGATCGATCAGACCGGCCAGGAAGGTCGCGGGTTCGCGCAGGCGGCGATCTGGGTCGGCGCGGTCAGCATCGGGCTCGGTGTGATCATGTGGATCCTCAACATCATCGGCATCGTCGCGGGGCCGTAATAGCTGGAGTCCGGTCGACGGCCGGGTAGGTCGAAGGGGCCGAACGGTCGAGTCGGCCGCCTCGCGCCGCGTTGAACCGATGTGCGGCTGACCGCGGAAACAACGAAGGGGCGCACCGGTTTCGGCGCGCCCCTTGTTGTCGAGTTTCAGCGCGGTCAGCCCTTGACGACCTGCGTTCCGCCGGCGAACTTGTCGTGCCAACCCTGCTTGTTCGGGTCCTGCTCGATGGTGATGGCCATGTAGATGGCGAGGCCGAGGCTGGCCAGCTGGCCCAGGCACGGGATGATGTTGACGATCAGGTAGATGTTGCGCTTGATCGAGACCTCGGGGCTGATCTTGGGCGCCCCACCCGGCGCGATGACGCGCAGGCCGAGGATCTTCTTGCCCAGGGTTGTGCCCATGTTGGTCTCGCACAGCACGAAGTACGCGCTGACGATCGCGAAGTACAGGATCCACGCGAGGATCGAGCCGAACAGGCTGTTGATCGCGAACACGATGACGAAGTAGACGATGCTGGCCGGGATACCGGCGATGATCCCGTCGATGAACCGCGCACCGAAGCGAGTCAGCAGATCACCCGGCTGCCCACCGAATCCCGGCTGCTGGCCGTACTGCCCGTAGCCCTGCTGGCCGTACTGCTGCTGCGCGTACGGATCCTGCTGACCGTACTGCGCCTGCTGCCCGTACTGACCCTGCTGGGCGTAGGGATCCTGCGGCTGCCCATACGGCTGCTGCTGACCGAACTGCGGCTGGCCGTAGGGCTGCTGCGGCTGCTGACCGTACGGCTGCTGCGGCGGCTGCTGGTCGTACTTCGGCTGCTCGCCGTACTGGGGCTGCTGGCCGAATTGCGGCTGCCCGCCCTGCGGATACTGGTTGGGGTCGTACCCACCGCTTGTCATAAGTAATCCTCGTCCGTCGACAGATCGGTCGCTGGGTACGTTACGGACATCGATCGTGTTGCAACAACCCGTCCGGGTCGAGCGTCCAGGGCTGTGACGGCAGCTCGAGCGGGTCGAATCCGGCCAGCATGTCCGCCGCCGTGCTCGCGGTGTAGCCGAGTGAGCGGGCCAGCGCGGCGACCACCTGTTCGGTGCTCTCGCCGAGAGCGTGCCGGTCGGCCAGCGTCACCGCGCCGTCGCGTTTGGCCAGTCGCTGCCCGGATTCGTTGAGCACCAACGGAACATGCGCGTAGTGCGGTACCGGCAGTTCGAGCAGGGTGGCCAGATAGGCCTGGCGCGGGGTGGACGGCAGCAGGTCGTCGCCGCGCACCACCTGGTCGACGCCCTGTTCGGCATCGTCGACGACCACCGCGAGGTTGTAGGCGGGAATGCCGTCGCCGCGGCGCAGCACCACATCGTCGACCGGGCCCCGGTAGCGGCCGTGCAGTTGATCGATCACCTCGAATTCGGTCACCGAGGCCCGCAGGCGCAGCGCGGCGGGCCTGCCCTCGGCACGTTTGGCCGCGCGTTCGGCCTCGGTCAGGTCGCGGCAGGTACCCGGGTAGGCGCCCATCGGGCCGTGTGGTGCGGTCGCGGCCTGCTGGATTTCCCTTCTGGTGCAGAAGCATTCATAGGTCAGGCCGGCGGCGGTGAGCCGATCGATGGCCGCGGTGTAGTGCGCGAGCCGGTCGGATTGCCGGACCACCGGCGGGTCCCAGTCCAGGCCGATCGCGGCCAGGTCGGCCAGCTGGCGGGGTTCGGCGCCCGGACGCACCCGGTCCAGATCGTCGATGCGCAGCACGAACCGGCGCCCGGTGCTGCGGGCGAAGAGCCAGGCCAGCAGGGCCGTACGCAAGTTGCCCAGGTGCAGGTCACCGGACGGGCTGGGTGCGTAGCGGCCCGCGGGAGCGAGGTCGGTCGGCATTCCGGTCATGGTAGGGCGCGGGCGTCAGCCGGGCCGGGAGGTGGTGGCGCACAGCCGGGGCATCAGCCGGTCCTCGGGGATCGGCAGGCCGGCCTCCAGATCGGCGAGCAGGCCGCGCGCGTGCGCGATCAAACCGGCCGCGTCGACGTCGTAGGGAAAGGGTCGCGTGGTTTCGCCGGCGGTTTCGGTGTAATCAGGATCACTCTCGAAATCGGCCTCGAACGTCGTCAGCCGGTTTATCGCTCGGTCCAACAGGGTATACGCGCCCTTCGTGTTCCCGCGCTGAATGTGGGTGAGCCCCACCGCATACTGCGCCAGGCCCTGCCACAGCATCCGTTCGGCGAACGGGCCGTTCTTCCAGGCCGCCTCCAAAACCTCGTGCGCGTTGAATGCGAGGCCGTCGTCGAGCAGTTGCTGAGCGAAGGCGAGAGTTTGCTGGGGTGGCAGATTCAAGTCATCCGGAATTCGGGGCACCCCCTGGCTACCCGGCGGCAGCGGCCGCCCGAAGCGGTCCCGAGGGCGGGCATTGAGGGCGCGACCTGTGGCGTCGCGATCGCGTTCGACCATGTCCTCCATGATCCACGCGGATCCGGCGTTGTGCTCACGCGGTGTATCCCGGCGCGCATTTATGACCGATCACAGTCCAATCACATCCGATGAATACTTCAACCACCGAAACCGTCTCAGAAAGAAAGCCACGCGCTGGCAATGTTTCCGCAACGACAAAACTTCGCAAGCTTGGCAAAAGTGTTGTGGTAGTGGGCAAGAGACCGGCAAACTATGGAAGAACCTGCTAGGGTTCACTGCGCGAGGCCCGCCCACGTGGGTGTTTTCGCCTCGCCGCCCGTGCGTTCTCGGAAATGCGAGTGCAGACAGGCGTACAGGGGAAGTTGCGCGCTATCACCAGGCGCACCACGGCGTTCGTCGTTCGGTGTCGGATGCCGGTTGATCGGAGCAAGTCAGAAGTCAGAACAAAATATCGTGACGCAGCAAAGGAGTCGGTGCCGTGGAGGTTGATTTGACGGGCGCTGTGTGGCGTAAGAGCCGGCACAGTGGCCCGGACGGGAACTGCGTGGAAGTCGCGCATCTCGTCGACGGCAACGTGGCGGTCCGGGACACCAAGGACAGCGGGAACGGACCGGTGCTGGCCTTCGCCCCCGGCGAGTGGGACGCATTCCTAACCGGCCTGGCCGGTGGCCGGTTCGAGCGCAGGCAGTAACGCCGGGCAGCAGCCGCACACAGCATCACGGGCCCCGGGTCGATTCGGACTCGGGGCCTTCGCAGTGTCAGTGCCCGGACTCGAGGTCTTGCTGCTTGCGCAGCACCGCGAGCTGCCGGTGCTCCTCTTCCTCTTCGATCGCCAGATTGCGCTCGGATTCCTCGCGCGGATCGGCGCGCAGCAAACTGCCGGTGCCGGGTTTGCCGGCCAGGCCAAGCTTGTTCATCTTCTTGGGCACCGGGGCGCCCTGGTACTCCAGCGGCACCGGATGCCCGTGCGGATCCACCGGGCCGAGCGGTTGGTGCACCTCGATGTACTCACCGTGCGGCAGCCGCTTGATCACGCCGGTCTCGATGCCGTGCTCGAGCACCGCGCGGTCGCTGCGTTGCAGGCCCAGGCAGAACCGGTAGGCCAGGAAGTAGGCGATCGGCGGGCCGAGCAGCAATCCGATGCGGCCGGCCCAGGTGGTCGCGTTGAGCGAGATGTTGAACTTGTAGGCGATGATGTCGTTGACGCAGGCCAGCGTCAGGATCACGTAGAACGTGATGGCCATGGCGCCGATGGCGGTGCGCACCGGGACGTCGCGCGGGCGTTGCAGCAGGTTGTGGTGTGCGGCCCGGTCGCCGGTGAGTCGTTTCTCGATCCACGGATAGGCGATCAGCAGCACGAACACCAGGCCCATGGTCAGCGCCACCCAGGTCACCGCGGGCACGGTGTAGCGGCCCAGATACAGCTCCCATGGCGGCATGAGCCGGGCCAGGCCGTCGGTCCACATCATGTAGAAGTCCGGCTGCGAACCGGCCGACACCTGCGAGGGGTTGTAGGGGCCGATATTCCAGATCGGGTTGATCTGGAGCAGCCCGCCCATCAGGCCGACGACGCCGAGGGTGAAGGCGAAGAACGCGCCCTGGTCGGCGGCGAACACCGGCACGATGCGGGCGCCCACCACGTTGTTCTCGGTGCGGCCCGGGCCGGGGAACTGGGTGTGCTTCTGGTACCAGACGATCGCGATATGGGCGGCGATCAAGGCCAGCATGATGCCGGGGAACAGCAGCACATGGGCGATGTAGAGGCGCGGGATGATGATGTCGCCGGGGAAGTCGCCGCCGAACATCAGCCAGTGCAGCCAGGTGCCGATGACCGGCAACCCGATGGTGATGCCGGAGAACGCGGCCCGCAGGCCGGTGCCGGAGAGCAGGTCGTCGGGCAGCGAGTAGCCGAAGAAGCCCTCGAACATGGCCATGATCAGCAGCAGTGAGCCGATCACCCAGTTCGCTTCACGCGGTTTGCGGAATGCGCCGGTGAAGAAGATGCGCAGAAGATGCACGATGATCGAGGCCGCGAACAGCAGCGCCGCCCAGTGATGCACCTGCCGGACGAACAGGCCGCCGCGCACCTCGAAGGAGATGTTCAGCGCCGTCTCGTAGGCCCGCGACATGCCCACACCGCGCAGCGGTTGATAGGCGCCGTCGTAGATCACGTGGCTCATCGAGGGATCGAAATACAAGGTCAGGTACACACCCGACAGCAGCAGGATGATGAACGAGTAGAGCGCGATCTCACCCAGCAGGAACGACCAGTGGGTGGGGAAGACCTTGTTGATCGAGCGCTTCACGAATGCCGCGGCGCGATATCGATCGTCGACCGCGTTGGCCTGCGAACTCAATGTGCGTTCTAGTGCAGCCATCATCGACACCCGACCCTGAGGAGAGTGGAATGGGTTCTACTACAGACGGTAGCACCGCTTCCGGTGCCGAGTCGATGGTTTTCCGCCCAGCTCCGCCGTCTCGCCGCCAGGTCGTTATCGTCGCCGCATGAGCAAGGTCGAGCCGCAGGACGCGACGATGTACTGGCTGTCCCGCCGCACCCGCAACGACCTGTTCCTGCTGTACTGCTTCGCCGAAACCGAGCTGAGCACCGATCAGCTACGCGCGACCATCGCCCACCGCAGCGCCACCATCCCCGACCTCTGCCTGCGCCTGCGCCCGGCCCCGCGCGACCTGAGTTATCCGACCTGGGTGCCATGCGCCTTCGACCCGAGCCAGTTCGTCGAACATCGCCTCCCGCAAGCCGATTGGACGCATCTGGAGCACGCGCTGGGCGAAGTGCTCGCGACGGGCGTCGACGCCGCCGAGCGGCCGTGGCGGCTGCATGTGTTTCGTGGCATCGCCGGTGCGCCGCTGTCGTCGGCGGGGGAGGGCGCTCTATCCGCGGCGCCGGACCGTGTCACCGTCGCCGTGTTGCAGATGTCGCACGCGCTGGCCGACGGGAAGCGCGCGGCCGACCTGGCGCGCGCTCTGTTCAGCCCGTGGCCGGCCGTACCGGACACAACGGTCGCCGCCGGACCGGATGAACTCGCGGGTGCGAGTCGGACGGCTGGTGATTCCCCTGAAACGGCCCGAACACGGCCGTCTGTGGGTGTCGCGAAGTCCGTGGCCGGAGCATGCGGCAACAGCAGTGGCGCCCCAGTAGGCGCTGCGGGCTCGGCGCGGAGACCGCGGGCCGTATCGACCGCGACCGAACTGTTCCGCACCGCCGCCGAGGCAGTCCGTCTCGGTTCTGCGGTCGCCGCTATCCCGGTCCGCATGGCGCGCACCGTGGCCGGCGGTATCAGCGCGTTTCGCGCCCAACGTGAGCTGGCGAAGTTGACCGAAGCCGGTGAGCTGCCCGAGGCAGGCGGTGGTTTCGCACCGAGCCTGCTGAACGGTCCGGGCGAGGTCGGCGGTCATCGCCTGCGGATGATCGTGTGCCAGGCGGAACAGTTGCGCGCGCCGGGTTTCAGTGTGACCGTGCTGGCGCTGACCGCCGTGTCGATCGCGCTGGAGCGGTATCTGGAACGCCACGCAGCGCTGCTGGACCGGCTGGGTGCGCAAGTGCCGATGGCGCTGCCGCACCCCGCCCTTCTGCGCGATGTGGGCCTCGTGCGCCGGGCGGTCACCGCAGTAGGCGCGCTGGCGCAGCCGCGCAACAACTACCGCAGCCTCGGCGTCGACTTGTTCGCGGACGAGCCGGATCCGCGCCGCCGGGCCGAGCGGATCGCCGCCGAGCTGGCCGCGCGCCGCACCCGTGCGGTTCATCCGTTGCTGTCGGTGCAGGATCGCGTCACCGCCTCGCTGCCGGCGCCGATCCTGCGTCGTGACGTCGACCGCTATCCGATCGATACGATCCCGGACGCACTCGCCGGCCACACCGTCGTCTCCAGCGTCTACCGCGGCCCGGCCGACCTGACCTTCGGCGACGCTCCCGTCCTGTTCACCGCGGGATTCCCCGCGCTCGGCGCCGTCATGCACCTCACCCACGGCGTGCACGGACTCGGCGACACCGTCACCATCTCGGTACACGCCGACCCCGCGACGATCCCCGACCTGGACTGCTATGCCGATCTGCTCCGCGCGGCCTTGGACGAGGTGAGTACGCGCGTCCGCGAACCGGATTCCGGCCCGGCCGCCGGGTGATCAGATCTTGCCCGCCGCCAGCTGATCGAAGACCCGCCGGTAGTAGGTGGTGAAGAACCGGCGGCCCATCGCCCGCATGACCAGCACGCCGAACCACGCCGAAGCGCTGATCGAGGTGTTGTCCCAGATGCCGTGCACGGTGCTACCGCCGTCGGCGCCCGGCCGGACGATCACCGTGTGATAGCTGCCGACGGCGAGGTCGTCGCTGCGGACCACCGTCATCGTCACCGTGCCGGGCTCGGACCAGTCGTAGTGCCAGGTGGCGTCGATCGGCGGGAAGTCCTGACCCTCGCGGACCTCGGCACTGGTCTCGCCGACGCTGTAGACCGCATAGGTCTTGGCCGACAACGCGGGCCAGCGGTCCGGCCGCCGCGGCGAGAAATCGGTCAGTAGCTCGACCACCTGGTCGGGAGTCGCCGCGGTCGGTAGATCGAACTCGAATGTGGTGCGCATGGCCGCCACTTCCCTCGCGATGGGTGCGAACTTCCTAGGGAGATCTTCGCACCTGGGGTGTGACGATGGTCACTATTCGTCCAGGCCGTCACATTCCACGGTCCGCGCTCGTCTCCAGGGTGAGAGCGAAAAACTGCTGATCACCGGGGATGTCCGCTCGGTGACGGGACGGGAACGGAGACGGCGATGCCCTCGAATATCTTGCTCACCGGTGGTACCGGCACCCTTGGACGTCAGGTGACGCCGCTGCTGCGCCAGGCGAATGTGCCGTTCCGGATTCTGAGCCGCCGCGAACCCGGCACCCGCGACGGCATCGACTACGTCAGCGGCGACCTGCTGAAGAACCGGGGCATCGACGCCGCGGTCGACGGCGTCGACACCATCCTGCACCTGGCCGGCGACGCCAAGACCGACGCCGAAACCACCCGCACCCTGATGGCTGCCGCCGCCCGCGCCGGTGTACGGCACGTCGTCTACATCTCGGTCACCGCACCGGAATCGCTGCCGGTCCGCTATTACCGGCAGAAAGCGGCCGCCGAGCAGTTCGTGACCGGGTCCGGCGTCCCGTGGACGACGTTGCGGGCGGCCCAATTCCACGATCTGCTGTTCGGCGTCGTGCGCGCGCTGGCGAAATCGCCGGTGATTCCCGCGCCCGGCGGTCTGCGGGCCCAGCCGGTGGAGACCGCCGAGGTCGCGCGACGCTTGGTCGAGCTCACCCTTGCCGAACCCGCCGGGCTGGTGCGCGATCTGGTCGGGCCCGAGGTGCTCGAGCTCTCCGATCTCACCCGCCAATACCTGCGTGCCACCGGTAAACGACGTCTGCTGGTGCCGATTCGGGTGCCCGGGGCGATGGGCCGCGCCTACCGGGCCGGCGACAACCTCGTCTCCGGCTGCGATGTCGGCACCCGCACCTGGGCCGAATTCCTCGCCGCGCGCACCGGCCTCGCCGAGCGCGCCAGGTGAGCCGGCTCGCTCAGCGGGCGGTGGCCTCGGCGGCGCCCGGGCCGACGGTGGCCCCTTCGAAGAACTGGGTTTCGCTCACCCCGAGCCGGGAGGTGACCAGTTCCAGCGCCAGCCGCACCACCGACGTCTCATCGGGCGCCACCACCTGCGACTGTTCCAGTCGGGAGGTGCCGCGCTCGACGCGGATCCGGCAGCGCCAGCCGTGGCCGGTGGCGTACGGCTCCGGTCGCCCGATCATCACGCGGACCGCGGCGCCGTCGACGGTGAACTGTTTGGTGGCCAGCAAATCGCCGGCGGCGGTGTCGGGCGCGATCATGCGACCGCGTCCGGCGGGGGTGAGGTGGCAGCTACTGGTCGTGTTCCCCATCGAAATCTCCCGGTCCCATGCGAACGGCCTGGGAGTCGTGCTGCTCCCGTCGGGCACGACCGTAATCGCTAATGCCGAAATCAGCAACACATCAGCAAACGAGTTTACTCGCGTGTCACGAAACAGACTTCTGCCGGATGTGGACCGAGTAACCGCGTCGTGCATGGAAACTGGGTAGATGGGCGTGCCAACGGCGGACGCTCCGGTCACGCAGCAGCAGCGACCGGCGCGGCGACTGTTTCGTAGCGGGGTCTGGGCGGGGTACCTGGCGGCCCTGGCCGTCGTCAGTGTCGTGTTCGGCATACCCACCGATCGCATCTATCAGGCCGCCTGGATCATGGTCGGCATCGCGGCCTTCAACCCCTATCGGCCGTGGCGTGAGCACCTGCGAATCCTGATCGACTGGGTGCCGTTGATCGCGGCACTGGTGGTCTACGACCACACCCGCGGCATCGCCGACAAACTCGGGATGCCGGTGCGCGTGGAGGAGCTCGTCTCGGCGGAGAGCTGGCTGTTCGGCGGCACCATCCCCACGGTGTGGCTGCAGCAGCACCTGATGACCGGCGATGAACGGCCGTGGTGGTCGATCCTCACCGGCATCGTCTACACCAGCCATTTCATCGTCCCGTGGCTGGTGGCCGCCATCTTCTATGTGCAGTCGCGCGGCCGCTGGTCGAAATACATGCGCCGCATCGTGCTGCTGTCGTATCTGGGCCTGCTCACCTACATCCTGGTGCCCGCGGCGCCGCCCTGGTACGCCTCGCGGGAGGGGGTGATTCCCGAGGATGTCGGCCGGGTCAGCGGTTTCGGCTTCGGCATGGTCTCCTTCGACACCAGTGCCGATTGGCTGGAAGCACAAGGCAATCTGGTCGCCGCGCTGCCCTCGCTGCATGCCGCGTTCTCGCTGATGGTGACGGTGGCGCTGTGGCCGTTCGCGCCCAAGTGGTTCCGGGTGATCCTGGCGTTGTATCCGCCGGCGATGGCATTCACGCTGATCTACGGCGGTGAGCACTACACCATCGATGTGCTGCTCGGCTGGGCCTACGTCGGGGTGACGATCCTGCTCGCGCGGGCCTGGGAGCGGCGCAGGCCGCCACCTCCGGATGAACCACGCACGCCGCCGGCGGTCGAACCGGAATCGACCACCGACGGCGTGCGCGAGGGCTGAACCGTCTACTTCGTGCGCGGGGTGAACGGCTGATTGATCGTGGTGAAGTACTGGACCAGCGCTGCGATGGCCACCGGCGCGGTCACCAGGATCTGACCGGCGAGAGTGCCCAGTGCGCCGATGGCGAGGATGCCGCCGAGGCAGCCGACGGCCGCGGCCGGGATGAACGGCCCGAACATGCCGACGATCGACGCCGCCGCCACCGTGGCTCCCGCGATACCGCCGAGCACACAGCCGACGATGCCGCCGCCGATCCCGCCTACCATGGTGCCGATCGAGGCGCCCGTGGCGATGGTGTCCTTCAACCGGGTGAACGCCGCCACCTCGCGGTCATACGGTGTCGCCCACCGCGCCTGGTCCTCGAACGGCAGCGCCACCGGCTGGTAGACGGCGTGCTCGAGATCGAAGCGGGGCGTCAGGGTGGCGGTGCGGCCGTTGATCTCGGCGGCGATCGGGAAGAGGAAATCGTCGACCCGGAACTCGAGCGGCGTGCCGGCGAGCACGGTGCCGTCGGGCGCCTTGATCGCGAAGAGCCCGCCGTCGGCGCTCAGCGAACCCGAATCGATGCTGATGACGGTGTTGGACGGCGTGGTGGTGGCGGTGTAGTTCACCGCTGCCGGGGTGTGCGGGTCCGCACCGGCCGGTCCGACCGTGAGAACGGTGGCTGCGACGGCCAGGGTGGACACGGCAGCGATCTTGCGCAAGAACATCGGGCGAAACCTCCAGTGCGGCTGCTGATTCGAAGCTGGCGGTAACCCTCGCAGCCGCGGCTGAAGCCAGCCTGAAGCAAGCTGAACGCGTCTTCAGGAAGGGGGCCGCCGCGCGCGGCCATTCCGGTGCCGGATGTTCGCGAGTAGACTCCGGAACCGGTGTTCGACGCGCGCGTTTTGTAGTGGGGGACCGGTACTACCAGGGGATTCGACATGGATACCCACACCGACGAGATCGCTGACGGCATCTACCGCATCTCGACATTCATTCCCGAGGTCGGACCCGCCGGGTTCACCTTCAATCAGTTCTTCGTCGACGCCGAGGAACCATTGCTGTTCCACTGCGGCATGCGGGCGCTGTTCCCGCTGGTCTCCGCGCAGATCGAGCGGATCAGGCCGGTCGAGCAGCTGCGCTGGATCACCTTCGGTCACGTCGAGGCCGACGAGTGCGGCGCGATGAATCTGTTCCTCGCGGCCGCACCGCACGCCCAGGTCGCGCACGGTGAGCTGGGCTGCCTGGTCTCCCTCGACGATCTGGCCGACCGGCCGCCGCGCCGGATGGCCGACGGCGAGGTGCTCGATATCGGCGGCCGCCGCATTCAGCATTTCGACACCCCGCACGCCCCGCACAACTGGGAGGCGCGGGTGCTCTACGAGCAGACCACCGGGGTGCTGTTCTGCGGTGATCTGATGAGTCAGCTCGGCAAGGGTCCGGCCGTGACGGCCGCCGATCTGGTCGAACCCGCCGCAGTCGCTGAGGACGTCTTCCACGCGACCTCGCTCGGACCAGCCGTCCCCGCCGCGCTGTACCGGCTCGCCGAACTCCAGCCGACCACGTTGGCGATCATGCACGGTTCGAGCTTCGTCGGCGACGGCGCGACGGCGCTGCGTGCCCTGGCCGAGGACTACGAGCAGCGGCTGGCCGCCTGACAGTGCGGCCATGACCGGCGGTGTCGAACTGCGCGTCTACGCCGAGCTGAACGATTTCCTGCCGCCGCAGTCGCGGTATCGGATGCTGTGGCGGCCGGTGCGCCCGCATCAGACGGTCAAGGACGTGGTGGAGGCGGCGGGGGTACCGCATACCGAGATCGACCTGCTGCTGGTCAACGGCGAATCGGTGGATTTCGGGCATCGTCCGCGTCCGGGTGACCGGCTCGCGGTGTATCCGGTGTTCGAGACCCTCGATATCGGCGCGCTCACCCGGGTGCGACCGCGGCCGTTGCGTGACCCGCGTTTCCTGGTCGACGTCAACCTCGGCGGCCTGGCCCGGCTGATGCGGTTGATGGGCCTGGACATCCGCTGCGAGTTCGCCGCCGACGACGCCGAGCTGGCGCGCATCTCGGCTGCCGAACACCGCATCCTGCTCACCCGCGACCGCGGCCTGCTTGCGCGCCGCATCGTCACCCACGGGGTTTTCGTGCGCGCGGATCGCCCGGAGGACCAGATCGTCGAGGTCATCACCCGGCTCGACCTCGCCGACCGGCTGGCCCCGCTCACCCGCTGCGTGCGTTGCGGCGGCCTGCTGGCCGAGGTCGACAAGAGCGAAGTGGCTGATCGGCTGCAACCGCTGACCCTGCGCTATTACGACACCTTCCGGCAGTGTCGCGGCTGTGGGCGCGTCTACTGGGCGGGCGCTCATCAGCGTCGGCTCGATGACCTGATCGCCCGCATCCGCGCCGGTGTGCAGGCACGCACGCGGGCCGCGTCCCGCGACGTCACCTAGCGTTCGGCGAACGGCACCGGAAGCTTGCCGAAGCGCAGCGAGTTGGCCAGCTCCCCGGCCGATTCGGCGGTGAAGTTCCCGGCGATCTGGGTCTGTCCGGCCGACGTCGGTGAGACGACCATCGGCGCGCTGACCACCACGGTGTCGACCACGAAAGCGATGCGTCGGTTCACGTTCTCGGTGGTGAGGGCCTCGAACCGGTCGGCGGCTTCGGCGGTGAACGTCACGTCGACCACATGGCGGGTCGACTGGGGATCGAGATGGGCGCGCGCATCGGAGATCGCGCGATTGTCGAGCACCGAGGGGCCGAGCAGCAGCACTTCGGAGCCGTCGGCGGCGCAGGTGACCAGCGGTAGCGCCGGATCGTCGGCGCCGCGCAGCGGATCGGTTGCGGCGCAGTCGAGTTCGGCGATGGCCTGTTGCTGTACCGCGGGATCGCTGCTCTGCCTGGAGATTCTGGCCGCGGTCGCGTCGGGGGCGGCCGGACCCTTGCCGGTCGGGGGTGCCGCGGTGAGCACCGGGCGGACGGTGAGCTCGCCGGTCTGCGCGAGTCTGCGAGCGGCCGCGCCGTCGTCGTCGGGGACGGTGATCACCAGCGTGTCGTCCTTGATCGTGACCGTCGTGCCGCTCAACCCCATACCGTCGGCACGCCATTGAATGATCTGCTTGGCCGCGCTCATGGTTTCCGGTGTGGGCGGTGTGCCGTCTGCGGTACGTGCGGTGAGGACCACGGGGATGCCCGGCGGCGCTTGGGTCGTCGAGGCGGGCGTCGTGGTCGGCTCGGGTATGGCCTGACCGGCGGTATCGCATCCGGTGATCAGGGCCACGCCGCAGATCAGCGTTACCGCGGCCCGAATCCGTCCGGACCGCACCCACGTGTTGCTCATCGGAACCCCCCGATCTCGGCTGTGTCCGTCCGAGGGTAATCGACGGAGCCCGGCCGGGCCCACCGCAAACGAAAACCGGCCCGGTTGCTGATCGCATCCGGGCCGGTTATCTGCGGCGGAGGATAGGGGATTTGAACCCCTGAGGGCGTTAACCCAACCCGCGTTCCAGGCGAGCGCCATAGGCCACTAGGCGAATCCTCCGTGGTGCAGCATACCGGCTGGACCCCGGCCGATGCCAAACGGGCCGGTCGCGGCGCTCATCCGCGCTGGTGCGCGGCGTGGCGGCGGCTATTTACGCAGGGCGTCGAGCACCTTCTTGACCTGTGCGCGGGCAGCGGCGTCGATGCCGTCGCGGTCGAAACTGCCCATCGACGAGACGCTGATCTCGACCTTGACCGAGATATTGCTGTCGTTGACGGCGACGATGTGATCGAGGGTGCTGGGAATGTAGTTGTAGGTGTGCTCCTGGGTGGCGTAGTAGCCGCGCTCGCCGATCCCGCTCACCGTGCCGTGGTCGTAGCCGGTGCCGGTGGTTCCGGTGTCGAACTGCTTCCACATGTCGAAGCGGGGTTCGTCCTGGTACTTGGTGTCGAAGGCGACCTCGAGCGACAGCGACGCGTCGCCGCCGTCCTCGCCGGGGTTGGTGTTCTTGGCCCGGCAGCTGAGGTCGCCGCCGCCGATGCTGTCCATCGGGCCGTCCTCTTTGTGCGTGGTCTCCTCGCGGTTGACCGCCCACTGCTCGAGCACGCTCAGGTCGACCAGTTCGCAGGCGTTGCCCTCCTTGAAGGCGTAGGCGCCTTCCCAGGGCTTGTCGCCGGAGTCGGACACGCTCGAGGCGATGGCGATCACACCGCCGATGACCACCAGCAGCACCACCGCGGCGATCGATCCGCCGATGATCCACGGAGTCTTGTTGCTCGACCGCGGCGGCGGTGGCATGAAGCCGGCCGGCGGCACCGGCTGGCCGGGCGCCCACTGCTGCTGGCCGGACGGATAGGGGTTGGCGGCGCTCGGATACGGATTCGCGCCGGGGTAGGGGGTGCCTGCGTAAGGGTTGGCGCCGCTGCCGTACGGATCACCGGGCGGGTTCAGATCCGAACGCAGGATGGTCGGATCGGCCACCGGCTGATTCAGGTCCGAGCGCAGGATCGTCGGATCCGACCTGGACGGATCGGCCGCCGGACCGGTGTTCGGGGTCTCCCACCACTGCGGTTCCGGGCCGCCGCCGTCGGGCGGATTCTGGTTGGTCATCTGTCGATCCCCTCGTGCGTGAGGGCAAAGCCCCTCCGGTATTCCCAAGGATCGTAGCCAGCGATCTTGTCGCGCGCCGCCCCCTGTCTGCACGGCCCGCCCGGGACCGCTACACTGGCCGACGGATCCCGCGCGGCGCGCATCCTGTGAACTCCCCCAGGGCCGGAAGGCAGCAAGGGTCAACGGGCTCTGCCGGGTGCGCGGGGTCCCCTTTTTTATTGCCCCCAATTCGCAGCAATCGCCGGGTAACGTTGACCGGGGTGTGCCGAGTGATCGGCCCCCGTTCCCACTACCCCCACGCTGCTTGGAAAGGCTGCCCAGGATGCCCCGGCAAACGCAGATCGGTTTGATGAGCCACGAGGAGCTCGTGTCCGAACACGAGACCCAGACCGCGAATTACGCGACGCTCAAGACCGAGAAGCTCACGCTGGACCTGACCAGGGGTAAACCCTCGCCGGAACAACTCGATCTGTCCGCCGCGCTGCTCGCGCTGCCCGGCGATGGCGATTTCCGCGACGGCACCGGCACCGACTGCCGCAACTACGGCGGCCTGCACGGCCTGCCCGAGCTGCGCGCCATCTTCGGTGAGCTGCTCGGCATCCCGGTCTCGAATCTGCTCGCGGGCAACAACGCCAGCCTCGAGCTGATGCACGACGTCATCACCTTCGCCACCCTGTACGGCACCCCGGATTCGCCGCGCCGCTGGGCCGACGAGCCGACGGTGAAGTTCCTGTGCCCCAGCCCCGGCTACGACCGGCATTTCGCGATCACCGAGGGTCTCGGTTTCGAGATGATCCCGATCCCGATGCGCCACAACGGCCCCGACACCCAGGCCATCGCCGCGCTGCTGGCCGAGGACCCGCAGATCAAGGGCCTGTGGGCGGTGCCGAACTACTCCAACCCCACCGGCGTGGTCTTCTCCGAAGACGTGGTGCGCGAACTGGTTTCGATGCCCGCCGCCGCCCCCGACTACCGCCTGTTCTGGGACAACGCCTACGCGGTGCACCCGCTCACCGACACCGCCGCGCCGGTGCTCGATGTGCTGGGCATGGCGGCCGAGGCCGGAAACCCGAACCGCCCCTTGGTGTTCGCCTCCACCTCCAAGATCACCTTCGCCGGCGCGGGCGTGAGCTTCATCGGCGCCTCCACCGCCAACCTGGACTGGTACCTCAGCCACGCGGGCAAGAAGAGCATCGGCCCGGACAAGATCAACCAGCTGCGTCACCTGCGTTTCTTCACCGACGCCGCCGGCGTGCGCGCACACATGCAGAAGCATCGGGCGCTGCTCGAACCGAAGTTCGCGCTGGTGCTGAAGATCCTCGAAGACCGGCTGGGCCCGTCGAAGGTGGCGTCCTGGACCGAGCCCAAGGGCGGGTACTTCATCAGCCTCGATGTCATGGAGGGCACCGCGGCCCGGGTGATCAGCCTGGCCAAGGACGCCGGCATCGCGCTGACCGCCGCCGGTTCGGCCTTCCCGTACCGGAAAGACCCGGAGGACAAGAACATTCGGATCGCGCCCAGCTTCCCGTCGCTGGACGAGCTGGGCAAGGCGATGGACGGGCTGGCCACCTGCGTGCTGCTGGCGGCCACCGAGAAGCTGCTGGGTAAGTAGGCCGGATCGTCGGCCGGTCCCGGTTCGGCGACGGGACGGGCTGCCCGATCTCGGCCGGCCGCAAACGGCCACTGCCGCATCGCCGTCCGCAGCTCGGGGCCGGGCCCGGCGATCTTGGCTCGGCCGCACGGCGTGGGCGACTCGGCAACCGATCAAGCCTGGAAACCAGGCTGGGCCGCGCGAGAGCGATACCGGTTGGGGTGTCTTCGACGTAATGAACCCGCGGCGCAATTTCGCGCCGCGGGTTCGTCGTCTCGATCGGATCAGGCGGGCTTGTGGGCGAGCACCGCGAACATCGTCACCGACAGGTGGATATCGCCACTGGCCGCACCCGCGGCGAGGTCGGCCAGCAGCTGCTCGCGCTCGGCCTCGGTGATCGAACCGCGCGCCACCGCCATCGCCGAGATCCGCGAGACCAGCGCGCCCGCGCCGGCCGAACGTTCCTGAACCAGGGCGTGCGAGCCGATATCGTCGACCAGCAGCCCGGCCTTGGTCAGCTGGCCGGGTAGGCGGCGGCCGGAGAACGGGTTGGTGGTCGCGGAGATGAGGGTGTCGATGACGCCGCGCACCACCCGGTGATCGCCCGGATGCACGAGGGCGGTGCCCCAATCGGCGTCCACGACCACGACCCGGCCACCAGGTTTGACCACCCGCGCGATCTCGCGAGCGGCGCGGTCGGGGGCGGTGAGGTGCTGGAAGACGCGTTCGCACAGCACCGCGTCGAAGGTGTCGGCGCCGAAGGGAATGCCGTAGGCGTCGCCAGAGTGGAATTTCGCCCGCGAGCCGAGCTGGGCGGCATTGCGTTCGGCCGCGGCCAGCAGGTGCGGGTCGGGCTCGACGCCGAGCGCGGTGCCGGTGGGTCCGACGGCCTCGGCGAAGGTGATGACCTCCGAACCGGTGCCGGAGCCGATGTCGACGGCGGTCTCCCCGGGACGCAGTGCGAGCGCCTGATGCGCCCAGTCGCGCAATCTCGACAATCCGGGCAGCGCGGCCTGCAGGTCGCGCACGTCGATCAATTGTTCCTGGCCCGCCGAGTCGAAGCGGTCGGGACGTAACCCGAAGCTGTTCATTGGTGCATCCATCGTGGGTGTTGCGGATGTGGGTATCGCCGTT
This sequence comes from Nocardia cyriacigeorgica GUH-2, assembly GCF_000284035.1. Classification (NCBI taxonomy): domain Bacteria; kingdom Bacillati; phylum Actinomycetota; class Actinomycetes; order Mycobacteriales; family Nocardiaceae; genus Nocardia; species Nocardia cyriacigeorgica. The sequence continues at coordinate 284,740 of NC_016887.1, forward strand.
TGTGGCATGCGCCGAGCCTACGTGGGAAGATACGACCCCGTGTGATCGGAGTCACTACCGGCGAGTAGCATGCGCGGCTTCGTCCCGCCGGTGCGGACGACGTCGCCGAAGTGGGATGATCGGGGAACGTCCGGACCGCTAGGAGGAGCGCAGCATGGCCAAGTTGACTCTCGCGCAGGAACCGGAGGCGGACGAGCTGCTGTCGGAGAGCTCGCTGGCCCTGGTGATCGGCATGTTGCTGGACCAGCAGTACCCGCTCGAACACGCCTTCCGCGGCCCGAAGAAGATCGCCGACCGGATGGGCGGGCTCGATATCCACCGCATCGCCGAGGCCGACACCGCCGAGTTCGAGGAACTGTGCGCGACCCCGCCCGCCATCCACCGCTACGGCCGCTCGATGGCCCGCCGCACCCAGGACCTCGCGCGCTACATCATCGAGCACTACAACGGCGACGTCGAGGCCATCTGGACCCAGGGCGATCCGGACGGCAAGGAAGTACTGCGCCGCCTCAAGGACCTGCCCGGTTACGGCGACCAGAAGGCCCGCATCTTCCTCGCCCTGCTCGGCAAGCAGCTCGGCGTCCGCCCGAAGGGCTGGGAGGACGCCGCAGGCGCCTACGCGGAGCCGGGCTCGCGCCGGTCGGCCGCCGACATCGTCGACGCGGAGTCGTTGCTGGAGGTCCGCGCCTTCAAAAAGCAGATGAAGGCCGCCGCCAAGAAGAGCTGAACCGCCGGAACCGTCAGCGATGAATCGGCGGGCGTGGGTTCGTCTGCACAAGAAGAGGACGAACCCGAGGAGGTTGTGCCGTGCGGTCGCTGGTGATCACGCAGAACATCACGGTGGACGGTTCCATCGAAATGCTGGGGGATTGGTTCGATGCGCAGGGGGCGGGGGAGGCCGACAGCGCCGACCTGCTGGACGAGATGCACCGACAGAACAGTCGGTCGGGGGCACTGCTGCTCGGCAGGCGGACGTTCGAGGATTTCCGTGGCTACTGGCCGGAGCAGACCGACGACACCACCGGCATCACGGACTCGCTGAACGCGATCCAGAAGTACGTGGTGTCGTCCACGATGACCGATCCGCAGTGGCAGAACTCCACGATCCTGTCCGGCGATGCGGCGACGGAGGCGCGGGCGCTCAAGGAGCAGCCGGGAGACGAGATCGTCGTGACCGGCAGCATCACCCTCTGCCATACCTTGATCGGCGCCGGTCTGGTGGATGAGTACCGGTTGTTCTGCTACCCGAGCGTGCAGGGCGGCGGCCGCAGGCTCTTTCCCGATGGATATCAGATTCCGAAACTGAAATTGCTGGAGTCCAAGAGTTTTCGTAACGGCGTGGCCTTGTCGACGTACGCGCCGGCCTGACCGCGCGAGCAATCCATCGAGCCACCCAGGCGTGGGCGGCTCGCGGCTTTGAAATCTCGCCGGATTTTAACCTCGGCGATGCACTCATTTGCGCCGATGCTGTTCCTCGGAAGTTGTCGGTGAGATGAGGGATTGCGTTTTCATGAGGATCAGGAAGCTGGCCGTTATCGCGGCATTGGTGACCGTCGCGACCGGCGTGGCTGCCGGAACATCGGGTGCGGCGCCGGAAAAGAGAACCGACGCCGTTGGTTTCGTCGCGCAGGCCAGGGATGCGCAGTCGATCATCACCACCGATGCCGGATCGCTGGTGGTCGAGGACGATACCTTCAAGGTGAAGGCGCCGGATGGCACGGTGCTCGCCGGAACACCGCTGCGTTTCCGGGTCGACGAGTTCGAATTCCCGATCGCCGCAGAGATATCCGGTCGCACCGCAAGGTTGACACCGCAATTCGATCTCGCGCACGCGGTGTACAAACCCGTCGCGCTGCCGTTCGAAGACAAGGCGCCGTTCAAATCCGAATACGACCGGGAAAAGGACGCCTGGACTCGCCTGACGAGCACCATCGCGATGGGCGCCACGATCGGCACCCTGATCGGCGGTCTCGGTGGCGCGGCCGCGGGCTGCGTGCTCGGCGGAATCGCCGGTGCCACGGTCGCCTCGGCCACCATCATCGGCCTGTTCGGGCCGTTCATCCCCGCGGCCGCGGTGGGCTGCATCGGCGGAGTGCTGGCCGTCGGCGCCCTGGGCACGGTGGCGGGCCAATTGCTGGTGACGGCGCCGGTGGCGATCGGTGCGGCAATTCAGTATTTCGCCACGATCAATTCGCCGTTCCCGGGGCCCGCGAAGTAGGGCCGGGCGAACCATTCACCGTGCCCGTCCGATCCACAGTGACCGGCCGGGCGGTCCGGTCGGTGATCGAATGGGCCGTGTGTTCGGGCGATCGGGCGGCCTGTCCGGCCGCGTGATCGGGCAGGCAGTGTTGCGTGGCCGACCCCGTCGAGCAGTGCTCGGCGGGGTTTTCGGCGGCGCGGCCCAGTGCTCGGCCGGACCGGGCGGCTGGCCCCCGAGCTTCATGAGATGTCAGGCAACGCGTTTACCTGCGGAAACGCTTGTGTCCGGGCGCACATCGGCGTGCCGGGGCTTGGTGCGTCGCCTGAATCGGTGTTACCTTCGATCGCATGTTCTCCGGCCGCATCACCGCTCAGCGCGTCACCTATGTGACCGCTGGTCTCGGTCTGCGGCTCCCGCTCACGCGGGAACTGTGTTGTCCCTGCTGCCGCGGCTGAGCGAGTTCTCCCGCTCGCGCGTCGCCGCCACGCCACACGTGTAGGCACGTCCCGTCGTCGGGACTTCAGCAAGGAATCCACAGATGTCCCTTCCTACCCTGGAACGTACTGTTTCTCGGTCCACTGCCCGTGCTCGTAGCACCCGCGCGGTCGTCGTCGCGCCGGAGTTGCGGATCTCGGACAACCCCGCGGCCGCCGTTCTGCGTGCCGCCACCGGCGGTCCCGTCTCCCGTGACAAGGCCGCGCGCGCAACCGGTTTGAGCATCGCGACGGTCAACCGCCAGGTCTCGGCGCTGTTGAACGCCGGGCTGTTGCGCGAACGCCCCGACCTCACCGCTTCCGGAGCCGTCGGCAGGCCGCGCGTCCCGTTCGAGATCGACCACGACTCGTACCTGACGATCAGTGTGCACATCGGCGCCGCCGCCACCAAGATCGTCGCCGCCGACCTGCGTGGGCGCATCCTCGGCGGTCTCGCCATCGCCACCCCACAGACGGGTCAGGAATTCGCCGTCACCACCGTCGCCCGCAGCGCCCGCGCGTTCTTGCAGCGCTGGCATCGGCGTAAAGCGTTGTGGGCCGGGGTCGCCATCGGCGGCCGGGTCGACTCGCAGACCGGTGTGGTCGACCACCCCAAGCTCGGCTGGCGCGGCGCTCCTTTGGGCGCGGTCCTCGCCGAGGTGCTCGAGCTTCCGGTTTCGGTAGCGCCGCACGTGGAGGCGATGGCCGCCTCGGAATTGTTGCTGCCCACCGGCGAACGCGACGTCGCCGGCCTCGCCAAGGGCAGCAGCCTCTACTTTTATGTCCGCGAAACCGCCGGTGTCGCCGTCACTTTGGATGGTCGCGTTCATACACCCAGCAGCGGCCCAGGATCCATCGCCCACCTGCCCACCGGTTCGGATGTCGATTGCACCTGCGGCCGCAAGGGCTGCTTCGAGGTGACCGTCGGCGATCGTGCACTGCACGCCCGCGCCGTCGGCCGCGGAATCATCCCCGCACACAACGGCACCGGTGGCACCACCATCGCCGACCTCTACCGCGCCGCCGCAGACGGTTCCCAACCCGCGCGCGATCTCCTGGCCGAACGCGCCACCATGCTGGGCCAGACCGTCGCCCTCATCCGCGACCTCCTCAACCCCGACCGCGTAGTCCTAGGCGGCCAAGCCTTCACCGCCTACCGCCCCGCCCTAGCCCACGTCTCGAGAGCCTTCACCCAAGCCTCGGTCCTCCCTCCCACCGACATCCGCATCACCGGCTTCGCCCCCAAAGTCCAAGAACACGCCGCCGTAGTAACCTCCCTAACCCCCCTCTACACCGACCCCCTCTCCGCCCTCCGCCGCGCAACCCTCACCTAGCGGGTGTGTCCAGTTAACGGCTGATCTTGGTTGTCGATGACTTCAGCTGGTGGGGGTCATGCGGCCTTCGAAGGCGATCTGGAAGGCGTTCAGCGGGGCCTTCCAGCGCATGGTCCATCGTTTTCGGCCCTTGCCGGTCGGATCGAGACTCATCAATGCCATGTAGACGCACTTCAGCGCGGCGGTCTCGTTCGGGAAATGTCCTCGGGCGCGGACGGCTTTGCGGATGCGGGCGTTGACCGACTCGATCGCGTTCGTCGAGCAGATGACCTTGCGGATCTCGACGTCGAAGGCCAGGAACGGCACGAATTCGGCCCACGCATCGGACCAGAGCTTCACGATCGCGGGATACTTGCCGCCCCAAGCCTCGGAGAACTCGAGGAACCGCTCGCTGGCCGCGTCCTCGGTCGCTGCGGTGTAGACCGGTTTCAACGCTTTGGCGATCTTGTCCCAGTCCTGACGGCTGGCGTAGCGGAAACTATTGCGCAGCAGGTGAATGATGCAGGTTTGCACGACGGTCTTCGGCCAGACTGAATCCCCCCGGCGATTCCGGAGGCTTCATCTCTTGAGGAAGGATGAAGTCTGTGAGTTCGAAGAAGTACCCGCAGGAGTTGCGTGAGCGGGCGGTGCGGATGGTCGCGGAGGTCCGCGACCAGCACGAGTCGGAGTGGGTGGCGATCGGGGCGGTCGCCGAGTTGCTGGGAGTCGGGACCGCGGAGACGGTCCGCAAATGGGTGCGCCAAGGTCAGGTCGATGCCGGCGCGCGGGCCGGGGTCACCACTGAGGAGTCCGCGGAGCTGAAACGGTTGCGCCGGGAGAACGCGGAACTCAAGCGCGCCAACGCAATTCTGAAATCGGCGTCGGTTTTCTTCGCGGCCGAACTGGACCGGCCCCAGCGCTGATCGTCGAATACATCAGCGACCACCAGGGTCACCGCGTCGACGGTGGCCTGCGATGGGGTGTCGAGTCGATCTGCGCCGCGCTCACCGAGCTCGGCGTCAAGATCGCCCCATCAACCTACTACGAACACCGCCGGGGACTTCCGAGCAAACTCCGACAGCGCGACGAGGAGCTGACGGTGGAGATCACGCGGGTGCACCGCGAGAACTACGGCGTCTACGGCGCCCGGAAAGTATGGCTGCAACTCAACCGTGAGGGCATCGAGGTGGCTCGATGCACCGTCGAGCGGCTGATGCGCCGGCACGGGCTACGAGGCGCGGTCCGCGGCCGGGTCAAACGCACCACGATCGCCGATCCGGCCGCGGAGCGGCCGCAGGATCTGGTGCGACGCAAGTTCGCGCCGGCAGCACCGAACCGGCTGTGGGTAGCCGACATGACCTATGTGTCGACCTGGTCGGGCTGGGTCTACGTGGCGTTCGTGATCGACGCCTACGCGCGCAGGATCATCGGCTGGCGCACCGGCACCACGATGACGACAGAGCTGGTGCTCGACGCGATCGAGCACGCGATATGGACCCGGGAACGAGCGGGCTGGGACGTGAAAGATGTTGTCCACCACACAGATAGGGGCGCTCAATACACCTCGATCGCCTTCTCTGAGCGGCTCGCAGAGGCCGGGATCCAGCCCAGCGTCGGTGCGGTGGGATCGAGCTACGACAACGCCCTCGCCGAGACGATCAACGGCCTCTACAAGACCGAGGTGATCAAACCCCGCGGCCCGTGGCGCAACGCAGATCAGGTCGAGTTCGCCACCGCCGAATGGGTCGATTGGTTCAACCACCGGCGCCTCTACCAGTACTGCGGCGACGTGCCACCGGCAGAGATGGAGGCCGCCTACTACGCTCAACACCCAGCCCAGCACCTGGCCGGGCTGTCACATCAGTAAGTCTCCGGACATGCCGGGGGGATTCACCCGTCTCCAGTCGCTGCAACGCACTCGCACTCATCTCCATCAACCCTGCCGCGCGCTCGATACTCATTCCCAGCCCTTCCCTTGCGTCCCTCAGCTGACGCCCGAGTTCACGGAGGGGCAGGGTGCTGTTGCTCTCCTTCATGCGTTGAATCCCCTGAGCTCTCATGTCCCGTTCGCGGGACTTTTCGGAACCAGAAACGGGTCAGGTGCTGGGCTTTTGCCTGGAATCGAGCGAATTCCGGCGGCTCATGCACTCGACCCGGCCGGTGCTGTTGGCTGTTCGCGCCCTGGGCGGTGTGTGGTCCCCGAGAACCCCGAAATACTGTGAAACCCCTTGGGCACCATAGCTAGTCGGAATGATGCAGGTCAAGCGGGTGAGGCAAGGTGGTGGTGCTGGGATTGCGTTGTGTGCGTGGTGGTTTCGTTTCGGCCGTCTACCGGTGTTCCGGGCTCGAAACGCGCCGAAGCCCGGCAGCTCACTCGCTGCCGGGCTTCGGTCGAGGGATCCTCAGTTGCCCGCGGGGAACAACCCTTCCACTGCCGTGATGAAGTACGGGAAGTGGCCGGCGAAGCGGTGGAGGTTGCGGTCGCGTTCGAAGCCGCCGAACCAGTAGAGGCCGGGTTGGCGGTCGGCGCTGGGGTTGAGGTCGCGGAAGGTGCGGATCCAGTTGTCGGCGCGGCCGGTGATGACGGTGAACGGGAGCGCGCGGGAAAACACCAGCTCCTGGTCGGCGGGCGGGATCGAATCGCGGCGCAGCGCGTCGAGACCGCGTTGCAGGGCGCGGACCTGGCCGGTGAGGGTGCGGCCGTGGGCGGTGCGGGTGGGCAGGAAACGCGGCAGCAGCAGTGCGGCCACACCGGCCAGTGCGATGGCGACGCCGACGAGCGCGTGCCCGGAGGTGACGGCGAGTCCGATGGTCGCGCCGACGCCGACGACGAGCAGGCCGATGCCCAGCCAGATCGGCAGGCGGCGCCGGGTCTGGTCGATCAACGCGCCGCGCTCGACCGCGTCGGCCAGCATGGCCTCGCGCACCGGCCCGGCCTGCACCCGGCCCGGGGCCCGCAATTCGCCGACGGTGACGGCCTCGGCGCCGCCGGGCAGCAGCGCCTCGTAGACCGCCCGCTCGTACGGCCGCAGCTGGTCGTCGGCCGGATTCACCCGGGTGATGCGCCAATCCGAATCGCTGATCGGCGCGATCCACAGGTACCGGCGCACCGCGAGATCGATGACGGTGGCGGCGATATCGGTGGGGTCGGCGCTCTCGTCGAGCAGCACGCCGGCCTCACCGGGCAGGATGCCATCAGGGGAGGTGAACTGCGCCTTGCCGTCCTCACGCAGCACCGGGTCGATGGTGCCGGTGCCGGCATCGGCCTGCTGACGTCGCGCGCGCCACACATACGCCGCCAGCGCCGCGAGGGCCAGCAGCAGCACACCGAAAGCGGCCAGCACCGGGGCGGTGATATCGAAGGCGGTCGAACCGGTTTCGCGGATCTCGGCGTTGGCGGGCACCGTGCCCGGCGGGATCTGCAACGTCAGGTCGATGGCGTCGCCCTTGTTGAGGTCGGTCTGCTCCAGGTAGAGCACGCCGTCGGCCTCGATGTGCACGTTCGCGCACGGCTTGGTCGCATTGGGCGGGCCGAGTTTGCAGTCCACGATGCCCATTTCGAAGCTCGGGCTGATCAGCGACGCCGTGATGGAGGCGATATCGGCGTTCATCACCCCCACCCAGTGGAACAGCTGGGTGCCCTCCTGCTCGCTGACGGTGTTGTTCACCGAGTAGCTGAAGCTGGACTGGCCGGGATCGGCGCGCACGGTGAACAGGTCGCCCTCGACCTTCGCCGTGCCCGCGCCCTCGGCGGTGATGTCGGTGACCTCGAAGACGCGTTCGGCGCCCTCGCCCGCGGGCACCCGCAGCGGCACCGTCATGGTGAACTTGTCGCCCTCGGGCACGGTGATCTGCTCTTTGACCTCCAGCACGCCTTCGCGACTGAGTTTGAGGTCGGCGACGATGGTGATGCCGTCGGCGACAGCTTCCTGCGCATGGGCTACCGGTGCGGTCGCAGGCGTTCCCATCGTGAGCAATCCGACGATGGTGATAAGCAGCGCGCCGACGGCGCCCCCCCGAAGAGTCAGCATGAGTGCCTACTCTAAACAGCTTGCTATTCTGCGTCAGCGGCTGTCGGAGAACATGAAGACGAGGGGGTACGGGGGAGTGACTCAACCACCGTACGGCTATGGGCCCGTCCCGCCCGGTGGGCATCCGATTCCGCCTGGACATCGCCCGCCCCCTTACGGCCCGCCACCCGGTTACCGGCCGCCGCCGGGTCCGCCGCCCGGCTACGGTCCACCCGGGTACGGCCCGCCCCCTGGTTACGGGCCGCCGCCGGGATACGGTCAGCGTCCGCCGTTTCCGCCGCCTCCGCCCGGCCCCGGTTACCGTCCGCCGATGCCGCCGCCGGTTCCCTACGGCCGCCCGCCGGGTCCGCCGCCGCGCCGCTCCGGTGGTGGCGGCAAAGTGGTGGCGGTGCTGGTCGTGCTGGTGCTGGTCGTCGTCGGCGGCCTGGTGCGCGCCGGGGTCAAGACCGGTATCCGCGACGATGCCTCCGGCCCGCGCCCCGGAATGACCTACGACAACGGCGAAACCGGTCCCGCGAAGACCGCCGACAACCCGCTGGTTATCGACACCAGCGCCACCCTGATCCCCGCGAGCTGCGATTACGCGCCCTGGGGCACCGGTGTGGAGACCGCGCGCGCGTTCTTCGACAGCGCCGAGAACTGCCTCGAGGCCGCGTGGAAGCCGGTGCTGGAGAAGGCCGGACTGCCGTTCCAGGCGCCGACGGTGAACGTCTCCGCGACCACCGACGGCATCACCACCCCGTGCACCGGCACCACCAGCAACTTCGCCGCCTTCTACTGCCCGGCCAACAAATCCATCTACATGCCGATCAGCCAGTTGCAGACCGACCTGTTCGGCGACAACTGGGTGGTGTACCTGTCGGTGTTCGCGCACGAATACGGCCACCACATCCAGAACATGTCCGGCATCCTGAAGGCCGCCAACAGCGAACGCGTCGACTCCGGTGTGCGCAGCACCCGCGGCCTGGAACTGTCCCGGCGAGTCGAATTGCAGGCCAACTGCTTCGACGGGATGTACCTGTCGTCGTCTTCGCAGGGCGGCTCCCTCACCGCCTCGCAGATGAGCATGGCCCGCGAAGACGCCGAACACCGCGGCGACCAGCCCGGCGACATGCGCGACCACGGCAGCACCGCCAACGGCAGCCGCTGGTTCAACACCGGCGTCGACGAAAACCGCACGTCACAATGCAATACCTTCGCCGCCCCGGCGTCCGCGGTGAGTTGATGACGGTTTCGGTGATCGCCCGGCTCGCTCGGCCGGGTACGGGGAGGACGCGGCGAGGTGTACCAGTCGCATAGCCGCACAGCCGCTTCGGCTCGCCGTGCACCTGCGGCCGACGTACCGTTTGTCCGGGTCTGTACGGTCGAAGTGATCGGGGAGGGAAGAACATGACGCAACCGCCGTACGGCCCGCCGCCCGGCTACGGCCCGCCACCGCACGGCCGGCCACCGGGCAGCGTGCCGCCGCCCCATGCACCTCGCCAGCCGCACGGCGCCCCGCCCCCGTACGGGGCACCGCCTCCGTACGGGGCACCGCCTCCGTACGGAGCGCCTCCTGCTTACGGCGCCCCGCTCCCACCGCCCCCGCCCTACGGTGGACCACCGCCCTACGGCGCCCCGCTACCACCCCCGCTGCCCTACGGCCCGCCACCCGGCATGCGCCCGTACGGCCCGCCCATGCCGTACGGCCGCCCGATGCCACCCCCGCGTTCCGGAGGGGGTGGGCTGGCCGCGGCATTCACGATCGTCGGTGTGTTCATCGTCGTCGGGTTACTGGTCGCGACGGGGTTCGCGGCGAGTTCGTCGGACAGTTCGACCACGGCGTACACGCCGACATACACACCCAGCTACACCTACAGTTCGTCGAGCTCGTCGGCGTCACCGACGACGACGTATTCCGCCAGCCCCACGACCACGCGGTCCAGTTACACCACGACACGGCGCACCACCACGAGCACCAGCACCACGCCGGCCGGCCCGAAACCTGTTGCGGCGCTGGCTACGAACCCGCTTTTTGCGCATTCGGACACCGGGCTGAACAACATCAACTGCGCGTATCCGGCATGGGCGCCAACGGTTTCTGCTGCACGCGCGTTCTTCGAGGCGCAGTCGGCTTGCCTCGGTCAGATGTGGAGCGCCATGCTCGGATACGAGAACCTGCCGTTCTCGCCACCGGGGTTGAGTGTGACCGCCACTGCGGCGGAAGCAACCTCGCCATGCACCGGCGGCAGCAGCAACTTCGCGGCGTTCTACTGCTCGATGAACAAGACCATCTACATGCCTCTGGACAGTTTCATGCGCAACGAAGACCCTTACGACACGGTGATCTTCATGGCGGTCTTCGCGCACGAATACGGCCACCACGTCGAAAACCTGAGCGGGATCATGAAGCAATCGCATCAGGAGGAATACGATGCGGGCCCGACCTCACCGCTCGGCCTCGAGCATTCGCGGCGACTGGAGTTGGCTGCGCAATGCTTCGGCGGCATGTTCATCGGTTCGTCCACCTTTGTCGGCACAATCACCGCCGACGATGCCTTGGAGACGGTGCGCGACAACTATCGGCGCGGTGACCACCCCGGTGATATGCGCGACCACGGTTCGCCGCAGCACTACGGCGGATGGTACGAAACCGGCTACCGCAATAATCGCACCCAGAAATGCAACACCTGGGCCGCCTCCTCGGCCGACGTTTCCTGAGTCCTACCGGAGTGCCATGCCCCTATCGCCCTCGAGCGCTGGCGCAGTCGTGAACAAGGTGGTCGCGGTATGACCCGGCCGCCCTACGGTCCGCCTCCCGGTTACGGCCAACCGGGACAGAACCCACAGCCGCCGCACGGCGCTCCACCGCCGCACGGCGCCCCGGCGCCCCACGGCGCGCCACCCTCGCACGGCGCGCCGCCGCCGTATGGGGCGCCGCCGCCACATGGCGCTCCGCCCCAGCATGGCGCCCCACCCACGTACGGCGCCCCACCCACGTACGGCGCCCCACCCACGTACGGCGCCCCACCACACGCCCCCACCCCGTACGGCGCTCCGCCGCCGCACGGCGCGCCGATCCCACCGCCTGCCCCATACGGGGCGCCACTGCCGCCGCCGATGCCCTACGGTCCGCCCCCGATCATGCGCCCGTACGGTCCGCCGATGCCCTACGGCCGACCGATGCCTCCGCCGCGGTCCGGTGGTGGGGGTATCGCGGCCCTGTTCACGGTCCTCGGTGTGTTCCTCGTCGTCGGCTTGCTCGTGGCGGCCGGGTTCGCTGCGAGCTCGTCGGAGCGCTCGACCACTGCCTATACCCCGACGTATACGCCGAGCTTCACCTATAGCCCGTCGACGACACCGTCGACCTACTCGTCCAGTCCGACCACTTCGCGCTCGGCCTCGACCAGCCGCACCACCGGCTACCGGACGACGACGTCGACGAAACCCGCTGGCCCGCAACCGGTGATCGCGCTGGGCAACCATCCGATGTTCAGCGATACCTCGATCGGGCTGAACAACGTTCGATGCAATCTGCCCGCGTTCGCGCTGGATCCGGCAGTCGCCCGGGCGTTCTTCGAGAGCGCGTCCACTTGCCTGGATCAGATGTGGCAGCGCGACCTCGGTGTGACGAACTTGCCGTTCAGCAGCCCGGGCCTGCAGGTCGCCTACTCGCCTGAGCAGCTGAGTTCCCCGTGCGGCTCCTCCGGGAGTGCGGCGTTCTATTGCTCGAGTTCCAAGACCATCTACATGTCGACCTCGGAGTACGGCAAAGGCCGCACCAACTTCCCTGCCATGGAAGCGTTGGCCATCTTCGCCCACGAGTACGGCCATCATGTGCAGGCGCTGACCGGATTGCTGCGCGCGTCACATGATCAGCGGTACGACCACGGCGCGTCGACGCCGTTGGGGTTGGAGACCTCCCGGCGAATGGAGTTGCAGGCCAGCTGTTTCGGTGGGATGTACCTGGGTTCGGCGCAGGCTGCCGGATCGTATTCGACCGACGAAGCGTGGACGGCTATCCGCGATCACTACAACCGTGGCGATTACCCCGGTCGGCCTCGAGATCACGGTTCGCCCGACAACAACGGCTGGTGGTACGAGCACGGCTACACCACCAACCGCAACTTCGAATGCAACACCTGGCTGGCACCCTCGGATTCGGTGTCCTGACTCACGCGCTGCGCTGCGCGTCCCGCAACCGCGCGAACCAGTCCGCCGCCTCCTCCGGCGTCGCCTGCTCGCCGATGAGGTTCATGACGACATGCCCCGCGCAGGCCGCGGCGAGGACGCGTTCGGCGACGACCATCGGATCGCCCCAGGGCAGATAGGGTTTCGCCAGCAGCAGGGAGGCGATGCCGTGGGCGGCCGACCAGAGTTCGAGCACGATGGGGGTGGGGTCGTCGGCGTCGATCAGGCCCTCGGTCATCGCGTCCTGCACGGCGTCGGCCATGTATTGGAAGGCGCTGCTGGTCAGGACCTGGTCGACGGCGCCGCGGGTTTCGGCGGGGGCGGTGGCCAGCCGGTACTGCTCGGGATGGTCGAGCGCGAAGCGGACGTAGGCCATGCCGAGGTGGTGCAGCCGGACGATGGGGTGCGCGTCCGGATCGTCGATGGCAGCCCGCATGGCCTCGTCCAGATCCTCGAAGACCTGCGCCACCACCGCGTCGATCAGCTCGTCCTTATCGGCGAAGTGCCGGTAGATCGACGGCGCGCTGACCCCGACCAGCTTGCCGACCGCGCGGATGGAGACGGCGTCGGCATTGCCGGTGCGCTCGAGCAGATCGGCGGTGGCGGCGAGGATTTCGCTGCGCAGCTGGGAGCCGGTGCCGCGCGGCGAACGGGGTCTGCGGGCAGCGATCATCGATGTCCTGCCGGTTCGGGGACGCGGGCGACGGGTTCGGGTTCCTCGCTGAGCCCGATCTTGGCGTGCAGCCGGGCCAGCGGTTTCGGCGCCCACCAGTTGGCCGGGCCGAGCAGTCGCATCAGCGCGGGGGCGAGCAGCGCGCGGATGATGGTGGCGTCGGCGAGCACGGTCAGCGTCAGGCCAAGGCCCATCAGCTGGATGAACGACACCTTCGAGGTGACCATCGCGCCGATCACGATGGCCATCAAGACCGCGGCGGCGGTGAAGATCCGGCCGGTGCGGGCGACGCCGATGGCGACGGCCTCGGTGTTGTCCTCGACGGCGAGTTCGCCGCCGCTGCGCCGGGCCCGGCGGGCCAGCCATTCCTCACGGATCCGCGAGAGCAGGAACACCTCGTAGTCCATCGACAGCCCGAAGGCCACGCAGAACATCAGGATCGGCATGGTCGGCACCAGATAGCCGACGGGTGTGAAGCCGATCAGGTCGGAGAAGTGTCCTTCCTGGAAGATCCACACCATCGCGCCGAACGCCGCCGTCAGCGACAGTGTGTTCAGCACGATCGCCTTCAACGGCAGCACCACACTGCCGGTGAACAGGAACAGCACCACGAAGGTCGCCAGCGCGATGAGCAGTCCGGCCAGCAGCAGTTTGGAGCCGAGCGCGTCGAGCGAATCGGCGTTGACCGCGGCCGCGCCGGTGAACAGTGCAGGCGCCGGTGCGGGCACCGCGCGCAGCTGTTCGAGCTGTTCGGAGCCCTCGGGGGAGAACGGGTCCAGGTCGGTCGCGACGGTCAGGTACGTGCCGGTTTCATTGGCCATCTCCGGTTGGCCGGGCGCCATCCGCCGGCCCGAGACGTAGACGCCGGCACTGGACAGCACCGCGGGCACGTCGTCGACCTCGGACAGCCGGGCCGCGTAGTCGGCGACGGCATTCTGGTCGTGGAAGCCGTCGAGCACGATGGTGCCGCTGGCCCCGGAATCGGCGCGCGGGAACTCCTCGCGCAGGGCGTCGCCCACCTGACGGCTGTTGGCACTGGCCGGCATCACCCGATCGTCCGGATAGCCGAATTTCACGCCGAGGAACGGCGAGCCGAGCGCCAGCAGCAGCGCGATGATCACCACCGCGACCGGCACCGCGAACCGCATGACCTGCTTGGTCGAGCGGTACCAGAGGGTGTGCTCGGGGATCATCGGGCCGCTCGGATGCGGGTCGCGGCCGACCATGCGCCGCAGCGGAGCCCGCAGGTCCCAGGCGTTGACCCGATGCCCGATCAGCACCAGCGCGGCGGGCAGCACGAACAGCGCGGCCGCCGCGGCGGCGATCACCACCGCCACACCGGCGTAGGCGAACGATTTCAGGAAGTACAGGTCGAACACGCTCAGCACCGCCAGCGACAACGCCACCGTCAGCGCGGAATACAACACGGTGCGCCCGGCCGTCTGCACGGCGCGAGTCGTGGCCGCGACCGGCTCCAGCCCGGCCGCCAGCTCCTCGCGATACCGGCTGACGATAAACAGGCTGTAGTCGATGGCCAGCGCCAGACCCATGGCCGTGGTCATGTTCAGCGCGTAGATCGACACATCGGTGAACATGGTGACCATCCGCAGGATGGCCAGCGTCGCGGCGATCGCGAACAGCCCGACCATCACCGGCAGTGACGCGGCGATCACGCTGCCGAACACCAGGATCAGCACGATCAGCGACAACGGCACCGCCACCGCCTCGGCCACCGCCAGATCGTGGGTGATCTGCTCGGTGACGTCGTGATACACCGCCGCGATACCGCCCTGGCGGACGGTGACGCCGTCGCTGGTGCCGGTGAGTTGCTCGGTGAGCTCGCCGGCGACCTGCTGGATCTGGGTTTCGTCGCCCTCGATCTCGGCGATGATCAGCCCGCTCTTGCCGTCGGTGCTGCCCAGCGCGGCCGCCATGGCGGGCGGGCTGGTCCAAAACGATTGGATGCCGCTGACGTCGCCGCGCGCGTGCAGGGCGTCGACCAGTTCGGTCGCGCGGGCCTGGGTGGCCGGATCGCGCAGCCCGGCCTCGGAGCTGACCAGCAGCACGAAGTTCGGCGAGGCGCCCGGGAAGTTCTCCGCGAGCAGTTCGGCCGCGCGGGTGGATTCGGCGTCGTCGGTGGTGAAGCCGCCGGATTTCATATGCGCCGACGCGGTGGCCCCGACGATGCCGAAGAGCACGGCGAGTGCGAACGCCACCGCGAGCACGATGCGCGGGAAGCGTGTGGTCAGGCGCGCTATTCGGATCAGCACAGGAGCCCCCTCCAATAAGTTAGTGGCGTTAGCGTAACGCGGTTAACCTTGCAGGGGAAGGGCGGATTCTCAGCGCGGCCTGCGGGCCAGGGCGCGGCGGCCGCGTGGTCCGAGCGTGGGCCGATCCTCTTCGACGATGATCCAGCCCGCGATCGTCAGCCAGCGCTGCTGCGCGAGCGCGTCGGCACCGTCGTGGAAAATTGGCACTCCCGCGCGGTCGCGGATGTGGGTCGCGAGCTCGCGCCAGGTCTGCCCGTTCGCCCGGTCGACGTGCCGGGCCACCGTCGCACCGATCACCTGGACCGGCTGCCCCGAGACCCGGTCGCCGTACTGCTCGGAGTGGTAACGGCGGGCCGCGCACAGCGAACCGGGCTCGTCGTCATAGGCGATCCAGCCCGCCCGCTGCGCGCGCTCGATCAACCACAGATGCTTGACGGCGCTCGGCGCGATCTCGCCGACCCGGCTCTGGATCAGCAGCGCGACCGGCTCGGAAGCCAGCGCGTCACGGCGGGTCGGGCCGACGTCGTTGGCCAGCCAATGCGCCTCGGCGACGGTGGCGAGCAACCGCCCGAAATCATCGATCCAGCGTTGCGCCCGTTTGCCCAGCCGGGTCACCCGTTCGGCTTCGCGGCGCATCTCGTTCTGCGCGGTCAGGGTGCGGATGGCGGCCATGGTCGGCACCTGGCCGCGTTCGAGCAGTTCCAGGATGGTGGCCGAGGTGACGGGATCGGCAGCGGCGCTGACCGGCAGCGATTCGCGTTCGACCGCGAAATCGCCCGGACTGATCGCGCGGCTGAGCAGCTGCACGGCGGTGCGGTTACCGGCGAATTCGGTGCCGGACAGCCAGGCGGCGGCGATGTCTTCACACGACGACACGGCGGGTTCCTCCGGGTGCGGGGGCGTGGATTCGTCGAGCTCGGTTGTGCCCCGGCCGGGATCGATCCGACCGGGGTCACCAACCTGATGAAGATTGGCTACCGAAGTTGCCGAAGACAGGTTAGCCAGAAGGTTGCGATCGCATGCGCGCGGTGACGGATTCGTTACTCGTGGTGTCGCTGCCGGCCGCCCGGTGGCGGGCCCACCAGCGCGGGTGTTCACCTGTCGGTGCTCGCCGGTAACCTCTGGCCGTGGCTCTGTACCGGAAGTACCGACCGGCGTCGTTGGCTGAGGTAGTGGGTCAGGAGCACGTCACCGACCCGCTGGGCACCGCGCTCGACACCGGGCGGATCAGTCATGCCTACCTGTTCTCCGGGCCACGCGGGTGCGGTAAGACCTCCTCGGCGCGGATCCTGGCGCGTTCGCTGAACTGCGCGGAAGGCCCCACCTCGCGGCCGTGCGGGGTGTGCCCGTCGTGTGTGGCGCTGGCGCCCGGCGGTCCCGGCAACCTCGACGTCATCGAGCTCGACGCCGCCAGCCACGGCGGTGTCGACGACACCCGTGAGCTGCGCGACCGCGCCTTCTACGCGCCCGCCGAATCGCGCTACCGGGTGTTCATCGTCGACGAGGCGCATATGGTCACCACGGCCGGATTCAACGCGCTGCTCAAGATCGTCGAGGAGCCGCCGGCCCATCTGATCTTCATCTTCGCCACCACCGAACCGGACAAGGTGCTGCCGACCATCCGCTCGCGCACCCACCACTACCCGTTCCGGCTGCTGCCGCCCGCCACCATGCGCGGATTGCTCGGCCGCATCTGCGAACAGGAGAACGTGCCGGTCGAGGAGGCGGTGTACCCGCTGGTGATCCGGGCCGGCGGTGGTTCCCCGCGCGACAGCCTCAGCGTGCTCGACCAGTTGCTGGCCGGTGCCGGGCCCGAGGGCGTCACCTATGCCCGCGCGGTATCGCTGCTCGGCGTCACCGATGTGGCCTTGATCGACGACGCCGTCGAGGCGCTGGCCGCCTCCGACGGTGCCGCGCTGTTCGGCACCATCGACCGGGTGATGGAGGCCGGGCACGATCCGCGCCGCTTCTCCGTCGACCTGCTCGAGCGCCTGCGCGATCTGATCCTGTTGCGCGCGGTCCCCGACGCCGCCGACCGCGGCCTGGTCGCCGCCCCGGGCGATCAGCTCGAACGCATGCAGGCCCAAGCCGACAGCCTCGGCCCTGCCGCCCTCACCCGCTACGCCGAACTCCTGCACGCCGGCCTCGGCGAAATGCGCGGCGCCACCGCCCCCCGCCTGCTGCTCGAAGTCATCTGCGCCCGCATGCTGCTGCCCGCCGCCACCGACTCCGACGCGGCCGCCCTGCAACGCCTGGAACACCTCGAACGCCAATTCGCCTCCGGCGCGGTCCCTTCCGCCCCGGCCGGCGCTCCCGCCGCCGGCCCCGCGGCAGCTCCGCCCGCCCCGGCCCCCGCCGACCCCAACCGCCGCCGCGGCGCCGAAGCCCTTGCCGCCCTGCGCGAATCGCGCGCGCCGAAGCGTGAGTCCGACGAGTCGCAGGCGGCCGCAACGAGCACCGCTCCCGGGCGCCCAGCCCGCGAGTCCTCGGCCGGGCCGAGCGCACCGGCGGCGGACCGGCCGGATGTCCAGCAGGTACAGCCTGCGGCCGCGCACGGAGAGCCTGCTGGCGAGCCGGTGGAGCCCACCGCAGGCCAGGTGCAGCACGCCGCGCCGGTTGCCGCGCAGCCGAGCGCTGAACAGCCCCAGCCGATGGCCGGTTCGCCGACCGTTAGGCACGAATCCGCACCCGGCGGGCGGCCAGAAGCAGGTCACCAGGCTGATTCGCGTGATAGGGCCTCGGGCGATGAGCAGGTGGCCGCGTCGAGCGCAGGGCAGCCGAGCGTCGGCGCATCTGTGCCGGACGCAGGACCGCGTGACGAGCAAGCACCGGTACCGGACCGGGACGCGGGGATCGGAGCCGGGGGTGTATCGCCTGAGTCGGCGGCGACGAGCGGAACCGGCGGCGAGGGCGACCATGCGGCTCGAGCCGACGATGCGGGCGGCGAGTCCAGCGCTGTCGGCGCCCGCCCGGAGCCGGCGGCGAGTCCGCGCTCGGAGGCACCCCATGCGGGCGGCCCGGCCGGTGCGGATGCCGAACGGAATCAGGCGGCCGCACCCGCTCACGCGGCCACCACCGCCGAACCCGGCCCGACGGTCCACCCCGACGACCACGCCCAGCAGGCAGCGCCGCCGGCCGATTCGCCGGAACCCCAGGCGCCCCCGACCGGCGACCCCTTGGCCGAACTCGAAGCCGCATGGACCGATATCAAGGCCGAGGTCCGCAAGATCGCCATCGCGGTGCACGCCATGCTCACCGCTGCCGCGCCGGCGCGCGTCGACGGGAACACCGCGGTGTTCGTCCATCCGCACGACGCGCTGGTCAAGCGGCTGTCGGAGCAGCGCAGTGTGGACGCGCTGCGGTCGGCGTTGCAGACGGTGCTCGGTCGTGAGTTCGAGGTGCGGTTCGAAGCGGGAGCCGGGCAGACCGCCCCGCGCGGTGGCGCCGGGACGCGCGGCCGGGGTGGCCGGGAATCGGGCGGGTCGCGCCGGGGAACGGACGCCGACGACCCCGCACCGGCGCCCGGAGCAGCCGAACCGTCCGCCCCGCGCAGCTTCTCCCGGCCGAGCGCGGCCGCGTCCACCGCGGCCGGTGAGGCGCCGTCCGCTCCTGAGCCCGCCGGAGGCGAGGCCGCATCCAGGCCGAACGCCCGCCCGGCGAGCGCTCCACCCCGCTTCTCCCGCCCCAGCCAGGCCAAGGCCGCCCCGGTAGCCGACGACGACATTCCGCCGCCGGATTACCCCGATCTACCCGACGATCCGGGCCCGGACGACTACAGCAGTGCCCCGATCCCGCCGCCCACACCGGAGGAAGAGCAGGAGATGCTGGCCGAATCCGCGCGTCCGGTGGCGCCGGGTGACCGGCAGGACCCGGACGAGGTCGCCCTGCAATTGCTCGCCTCTGAGCTGGGCGCCGTGCGTTTGGAGTGAGGCGCATCGCACCCGGCCAGAGGGTTGACAACCAGTGCCCACCCAACGTTAAGTTAACCGGAGTTCGCATCCGGCGGTAGTATGTGCGGGTGGCCGCGAGCTCACGGAAGCCGAGGTTCTATCGTATGCCCAGGCGTACGGGCGACCTCGTCTTGCGTCGGCAGGCCCATGCCATCGTTTGTACAGCGTTAGGCGGTAGCGACGAGGACTGGGCAGGCGGCAGCTCGAGTAACCACCGCGGTTGCGTGAGCAGCGCGAATTGAACATGGGCGGTGTGAGCGTGGTGGCACGACTGACACCGGGAGTACCGCGAATTGAATACACACGGTCGGTCTCATGGCCGGTCGGCGAGGTTACCCGCGCCGGTGCCGCCTAGCGCGGTCCGGGCGCAACCCTAGGAAGGAAACACTCCGATATGACCACAGAGGCCTACATTTTCGAGGCCATCCGCACCCCGCGCGGCCGCAACAAGAAGGGGTCGCTGCACTCGGTCAAGCCGATCGACCTCACCACGGGTCTGGTTCAGGAGCTGCGCAATCGCTTCCCGAACCTCGACGAAGACCGGATCTCGGATCTGATCCTCGGTGTCGTTTCCCCGGTCGGTGACCAGGGTGCCGATATCGCCCGCACCACCGTGCTCACCGCGGGCCTGCCCGACACCGTCGGCGGCTTCCAGCTCAACCGCTTCTGCGCCTCCGGCCTCGAGGCCGTGAACCTGGCCGCGCAGAAGGTCCGCTCCGGCTTCGACGACCTGGTCATCGCCGGTGGCGTCGAGTCCATGTCGCGTGTGCCGATGGGCTCCGACGGTGGCGCCTGGGCCATGGACCCGGCCACCGCCTACGACACCTACTTCGTCCCGCAGGGTGTGTCCGCCGACCTGATCGCCACCATCGAGGGCTTCTCCCGCGATGACGTCGACGCCTACGCGGTGCGCTCGCAGGAACTGGCCGCCAAGGCCACCTCCGGCGGCTACTTCGCCAAGTCGATCGTTCCGGTCAAGGATCAGAACGGCCTGGTCGTGCTCGACAACGACGAGCACATGCGTCCCGGCACCACCGCCGAGGACCTCGCCAAGCTCAACCCCTCCTTCGCCGGTCTGGGCGAGATGGGCGGCTTCGACGCGGTGGCGCTGCAGAAGTTCCACTTCGTCGAGAAGATCAACCACGTCCACCACGGTGGTAACAGCTCCGGCATCGTCGACGGCGCCGCGCTGCTGCTGATCGGTACCGAAGAGGCGGGCAAGGCCTCCGGCCTGACCCCGCGCGCCCGCGTCGTGGCCACCGCCACCAGCGGTGCCGACGCCACCATCATGCTGACCGGCCCGACCCCGGCCGCGAAGAAGGCCCTGGCCAAGGCCGGCCTGACCATCGACGACATGGACCTGGTCGAGATCAACGAGGCCTTCGCCTCGGTGGTGCTGAAGTTCCAGAAGGACCTGAAGGTTCCGGACGAGAAGCTGAACGTCAACGGTGGCGCGATCGCCATGGGTCACCCGCTGGGTGCCACCGGCGCGATGATCACCGGCACCATGGTCGACGAGCTGGAGCGCCGCAACGGCCGCTACGCGCTGATCACCCTGTGCATCGGCGGCGGCATGGGCGTGGCCACCATCATCGAGCGCGTCTGATCCCCCCGACCGACATTTCACAAGGAGAACGAACACTGTGAGCGAGACCAACATGATCGGTTGGGAGCAGGATTCGGACGGCATCGTCGTTTTGACGATGGACGACCCGAACCAGGGCGCCAACACGATGAACGACCTGTACAAGAAGTCGATGACCGCGACGGTCGAGCGGCTCGAGGCCGAAAAGGACAACATCACCGGTGTGGTGCTGACCTCGGCCAAGAAGACCTTCTTCGCCGGTGGCGACCTGAAGAACATGATGAAGGTCACCAAGGACGACGCCCAGCAGCTGATGGACGAGCTGGGCGAGATCAAGGGTGCGCTGCGTCGCCTCGAGCTGCTGGGCAAGCCGGTCGTGGCCGCCATCAACGGCGCCGCCCTCGGCGGTGGCCTGGAGATCGCGCTGGCCTGTCACTACCGCATCGCGGCCGACGTCAAGGGTTCGCAGATCGGTCTGCCCGAGGCCACCCTCGGCCTGCTGCCCGCCGGTGGCGGCATCATCCGCACCGTGCGCATGCTCGGCCTGCAGGGCGCCCTGATGGGTGTGCTGCTGCAGGGCCAGCGCAACAAGCCGGCCAAGGCCAAGGAGATCGGCCTGGTCAACGAGCTGGTCGGCACCGTCGAGGAGCTGATCCCGGCCGCCAAGGCGTGGATCAAGGCCAACCCCGAGGGTGGCGTGCAGCCGTGGGACAAGAAGGGCTTCAAGATCCCCGGCGGCACCCCGTCCTCGCCGGCCTTCGCCGCGAACCTGCCTGCCTTCCCGGCCAACCTGCGCAAGCAGATCAAGGGCGCGAACATGCCTGCCCCGCGGGCGATCATGGCCGCCGCGGTCGAGGGTTCGCAGGTCGACTTCGACAACGCCTCGCTGATCGAGTCGCGTTACTTCGTGAACCTGCTGACCGGCCCGGTCGCCAAGAACATGATCCAGGCGTTCTTCTTCGACCTGCAGTCGATCAACAACGGTGGTTCGCGTCCGGCCGACGTGCCCAAGCGTGAGATCAAGAAGGTCGGCGTGCTGGGCGCGGGCATGATGGGCGCCGGTATCGCCTACGTCTCCGCCAAGGCCGGCTACGAGGTCGTGCTCAAGGACGTCACCCTCGAGGCCGCCGAGCGTGGCAAGGGCTACTCGGAGAAGATCGAGGCCAAGGCCCTCTCCCGTGGCAAGACCACCGAGGAGAAGTCCAAGGCGCTGCTGGACCGGATCAAGCCGACCGCGGACGCGGCCGACTTCGCCGGTGTCGACTTCGTCATCGAGGCCGTCTTCGAGAACACCGAGCTCAAGCACAAGGTGTTCCAGGAGATCGAGGACATCGTCGACGCGGACGCCCTGCTGGGCTCCAACACCTCCACCCTGCCGATCACCGGTCTGGCGACCGGCGTGAAGCGCCAGGAGGACTTCATCGGCATCCACTTCTTCTCGCCGGTCGACAAGATGCCGCTGGTGGAGATCATCAAGGGTGAGAAGACCTCGCCCGAGGCGCTGGCGCGGGTGTTCGACTACACCCTCGCGATCAAGAAGACCCCGATTGTCGTCAACGACAGCCGCGGCTTCTTCACCTCGCGCGTGATCGGCACCTTCGTCAACGAGGCGATCGCCATGCTGGGCGAGGGCATCGCGCCCGCGACCATCGAGCAGGCGGGCCTGCAGGCCGGCTACCCGGCCGCGCCGCTGCAGCTGTCGGATGAGCTGAACATGAAGCTCATGCTGAAGATCGCCAAGGAGACCGAAGAGGCCATCGCGCGTGGTGAGGTCACCATGGGCAAGGAGCGTCACCCGGCCATCGACGTCATCGAGTTCATGGTGAACTCGGGTCGCCCGGGCCGCCTGGAGAAGGCCGGCTTCTACGACTACGACGAGAACGGCAAGCGCATCGGTCTGTGGTCCGGCCTGGCCGAGCACTACAAGTCGAACATCGGCTTCGGCGTGCCGATCCAGGATCTGATCGACCGCATGCTGTTCATCGAGGCCATCGAGACCCAGAAGTGCTTCGACGAGGGTGTGCTGGAGACCACCGCCGACGCCAACATCGGCTCGATCTTCGGTATCGGTTACCCGGCCTGGACCGGTGGTGTGCACCAGTTCATCGTCGGTTACCCGGGTGGCCAGGAGGCCTTCGTGGCTCGCGCCGACGAGCTGGCCAAGACCTACGGCGCGCGTTTCGAGGTTCCGGCTTCGCTGCGCAAGTAGTCCCTGGGCGCGGTCACTGAATCGCGAAAGGCAAGGCCCGTCACCGTGTTTCGCGGTGGCGGGCCTTCGCCGTTTCCAGTGCGGTCGCCGCCGGTCCGAGCGCGTGCGGAGCCGGGCTCACCCGTGCCGCAGGGGAGCGGTGAGGTCCCGGCTAACGTCGGAGGCGTGGAATTCGGCGAGCATCTCGAGCAGCTCACGGCGCATGCGGCGGCCTTGCGGGCCGACGCGCTGGCCTGCGGACCGGGCGCGGCGGTGCCGACCTGTCCGGAATGGACTGTGCGGCAACTGATTCGGCACCTCGCCCGGGTGTACCAGTGGGTGGAGAGGGCCATGCGGGGTGCACCGGGCGGACTCGACCCGATCCAGGCCGACGAGCCACCGGCCGAGTGGCCGGAGTTGATCGCCTACTGGGATGCCCGGCTGAAGGACTTGCTCAGCGCTCTGACAGAACTCGGCCCCGATGCACCCACCTGGGTGTTACCCGGCGGCGCGACCGCGACGGCGAGCTTCTGGGCCCGCAGACAGGCCCACGAGACCGCCATCCACCGGCTCGACGCCGCACATGCCCGGATCGGCTCGGTGGATCCCGGCGCGGTCGCCGAACTCTTCGACACCCGATTCGCCGCCGACGGCATCGATGAGGCGCTGCGCGTGACCATCCCGCGTCAACTGCGCCGCAACCCACCGCATCGCACGGGCAGCATTCTCGTGCACGCCGTGGACACCGATCTCGCCTGGACCGTGCGACTCTCGACCGACGGCGAACCGGTGCGCGTGCAGGCAGGCGGCCCGCCGACACCCGCCGACGCCTCCATCAGCGGCTCCGCCGACCAGGTGTACCGGGCGATCTGGCAGCGCCCCAGCCGCGCCGTCCGCCGTGGCGATCTGGGCCTGACCGCCGCCCTCACCCCACCCTGATCCGATCGCCCGCCACGCGGGCCGGGAAACCCACCCACGCCGCGGCGCACCGAGCTACGTTGGAGTATGCGCAGAGGATTCGGATACCGGGGCTACACCGGGTCCGGAGGCCGAGCGCACGACGGCCGTCGGGCGATCCGCTCGACCGCCCGAGAACAGGATGTGCTCGTCGGCCGCCGATTCGTCGGGAGTGCGAGGTGGTGAGATGGATCCACGGGCGCGTTCGGACCGCGCGGGCCGTGAGCCGGGCAGCGTCGTCTCCGACACGGCACGCTGGCAGCCCGACCTCGGCACGCGGACCCCGGGCCGCGAGCCGGACGCCGACGCCGAACCGGCCGAGCCCGACGCCGCCGACTCGGTAGCCGACGCCGCCGCAGGTCCCGGCGCCGCCGCACGACCCGCCGTCTCCGGTAACGGCGACACGGGCACCCGGCCCGAGGACCGCGACACCCAGGAAAACAACCCCATCGCCATCGAGGACGAACTCGAGGCCATGGGCCTGTCGGGAGCGCGCGAGATCGGGCACGGCGGCTTCGGCGTCGTCTACCGGTGTGTACAGCGCGCACTCGACCGGGTCGTCGCGGTGAAGGTGCTCTCCTCCGATATCGACGACGAGAGCCGCGAGCGGTTCCTGCGCGAGGAACACGCGATGGGCCGGCTGTCCGGGCACCCCAATATCGTCGACATCCTCCAGGTCGATGTCACCGCCACCGGCAGGCCGTTCATTGTCATGCCGTACGCCACCCGCGGTTCGCTCGAGGTGGTCGTGCGCGACAACGGCCCGCTCACCTGGTCGGACACCTTGCGCGCCGGGGTGAAGCTGGCCGGTGCGATCGAGAGCGCGCACCGGGCGGGCATCCTGCACCGCGACGTCAAACCGGCCAATGTGCTGCTCAGTTCCTATGGCGAGCCGCAGCTCACCGATTTCGGTATAGCCCGGGTGCCCGGCGGGTTCCGCACCTCGAGCAGCATGATCACCGGCTCACCGGCGTTCACCGCGCCAGAGGTGCTCAAGGGTGACGAGCCGACGGTCCGCTCGGATGTCTACGGGCTCGGCGCGACCTTGTTCGCGCTGCTCACCGGCCATGCCGCCTTCGAACGTCAGGCGGGGGAGAAGGTGGTGGCCCAGTTTCTGCGGATCACCACCCAGCCGGTACCGGACCTGCGCGAGCAGGACATCCCCGCCGACGTCGCCGCCGCCATCGAGCACGCCATGGCGCAGCATCCGGACGACCGGCCCGCCTCGGCCTACGAGTTCGGCGAGATGCTGCGCGCCATCCAGCGCGCGCACGGGCAGATGGCCGACGAGATGGCCTTGCTCGACACCACCGACGAAGCCGATGCGGTGCCCTCGCAGGCCGGCCGGACCGCCGTCACCGCCCGCCGCAGCTGGCCGCTGAACCTGAGCCCGCCCACCCCGCGCCCCGGCTACGACCCGTCACCGACCGCCACGCTGCCACCGACCGCGGCCACCAAGTTCCGCCCGCCCACCCCGGCCCGGGAACCGATTCCACGCACCCGGCTGCTCGACATCCTGCGCACGGGCGGTCGCCGCAGGCTCGCGGTGATCCACGCGCCCGCCGGTTTCGGCAAGAGCACCCTGGCCGCGCAGTGGCGCGCCGAGCTCACCGCCGACGGTGTCGCGGTCGCCTGGATCGGTATCGACAGCGACGACGACAACGAGATCTGGTTCCTGGCCCACCTGATCGAAGCGATCCGCCGGGTCCGCCCCGATATTGGCACCGGCCTGGATCAGGTGCTCGAAGAACAGCCCGCCGACGCCGTCGCCTACGCCATCACCACCCTCATCGACGACGTGCACGCCGGCGGCGCCACGGTCGTGGTCGTGGTCGACGACTGGCATCGCATCACCGATCCGGGTACCCGCCGGGTGATGGATTCGCTGCTGGACAACGGCTGCCATCACCTGCGTTTCGTGGTGACCAGCCGCGACCAGTCCGGGCTGCCGATCAGCCGGATGCGGGTGCGCGACGAGCTGGTCGAGATCGGTTCGGCGCAACTGCGGCTGACCCGTGAGGAAACCCGGCAGATCCTGGTGGAGCGCAACCGATTCAGCCTCACCGACGACCAGATCGACGATCTGTACCGCGCCACCGACGGCTGGCCCGCCGCCGTGCAGCTGATCAGCCTGGCACTGCGCGGCAACCCGGATCCGGCGCCGTTGATCGAGCATCTGGCCGAGGGCGGGCACGGCATTCGCGAATACCTGGCCGAGAACGTCATCGACGGGCTCGAACCGCGCATGGTGGATTTCCTCACCGCCATCTCGATCGCGGAGAAGGTATCCGGTTCGCTGGCCGCGGCGCTCTCGGACGATCCGGGCGCCGAGCACCTGCTCGAACAGGCCGAACAGCGCGAATTGTTCGTGCGGCGAGTCGAATACGATCCGGAGTGGTTCCGGGTGCAGCCGCTGTTCGCCGAACATCTGCGCGCCCGGCTCGAACGCAGCGATCCGGCGCAGGTCAAGGCGCTGCACCGCAAGGCAGCCCGCTGGTACGCCGAACATCAGCTGCTGCGCAAGTCTGTCGATCACGCGGTGGCGGCGACCGATCTGAAGATGGCGCTGGATCTGCTGGAGAGCGGCGGCATGGATCTGATCGACGGATCGCGGCTGGCCACGCTGCTCGGCACGGTCTCGAAGCTGCCGGTGCAGCAGGTGGCTTCGCGGTCGAAGCTGTTGATGGCGGTGGCGCGGGCCAATGTGAACCTGCAACAGTCCGGTGCGGCGCGCAGTGCGCTGGGCCGGTTGTCGAATGTGTTGTCGCGAGGGCCGTCCGGTGACGCCGACGTCATCCGGCAGCGGTGCCAGGCCGCGGTGCTCGCCGCCGCCGACCAGGTCGCCCGTGACCACACCGAGGGCGTGGCCGAGCAGATCGCCGACTGCCTGGAACACCCCGACGAACTTCCGGCCTGGACGGTCTCGACCGCGGCCAACCTGATCTCGTTCGTGCGGTTGTGCGAGTTCGACTTCGACGGCGCCCGCGCGATCCAGGACTGGGCCGCCGACTATCACGAACGGTCCAAGGACCCGCTGGGCAGCGTGTTCGGGTTGTGCAGCCGTGGCGCGGTCGCCTACGAACAGCTCGACATCGCCACCGCCGCACAATGTTTCCAGCAGGCCTTCGATATCGCGCGGGCGCGCTCGGGTCCGCGCTCGCACGCGGTGCGGGTGGCGGCGGCGCTGCTCGGCGAGTTGCACTATCGTCGCGGCGAACTCGATGCCGCCGACCGGCTGCTGGACGAAAGCCATCAACTGGTGGCCCGGGTCGGCCCGATCGATTTCCTGATCTCCACCTTCGTCATCGGGGCGCGGGTGAAGGCGGTGCGCGGCGATATGGGCACCGCCGCCAACCGGCTCGCCGAAGGCGAACGCATCGCCGTCGACCAGAATCTGCCGCGACTGGCCGCGCAGGTGCGCGCCGAACGGGTGCGGCTGGGCCCGGCCGCGGAGCCGTCGGGCCCGCAGGCGGCGACCGCCCGCCGGCACGGCGACGTCATCGACGACACTGCCCGCGCCGGGCACCGCTTCACCGGCACCGCGGCACTGACGCTCGAGGCGCAGGAGATCGCCGCCATCCGCGAGCTGCTGGCCGGTGGCGGAATCGAGGATCAGGACCGTGCGGTGCGCCGGGCCAGGGCACTGTACGGGCGCACCCATGAACAGCACCGCCCGCGCGCCCAGCTCGACACCTCACTGCTGCTGGCCGAATGCCTGGCCGCGGCCGGCTGGGTGGGCGAGGCCGCGGCGCAGCTGGTGCCCGCGGTGAACACCTGTGCCGACCTCGACTGGTCCCGGCCCCTGCTGGACGCGGGGCCGGGCGTGGTGGCGATCCTGCGGGTGCTGCGCAACGACCTGCCCGACGAGCTGCCCGTGCGGTTCGTCGACGAGCTGCTCACCTGATCGGTCAGGGCTTCAGGGCTGCCACCACGGACGCAGCGGCAGCGTATTGCGGCCGTCCGGGCCGAGCTTCACCCCGAGCACCTGATGCAGCTGCACCACATTGCGCTGGAAACCCAACCGGCTGCCCGCCATGTACAGGCCCCACACCTTCGCGGTGCCCTCACCGGCCTCGGCCACGCAGGCGTCCCAGTTCTGCACCAGGTTCTTGCACCATTCGGCCAGCGTGAGCGCGTAATGCTCACGCAGGTTCTCCTCGTGCATGACCTCGAGCCCGATGTTCTGGATCTCGGATATGATCCGGCCGGAACCGATCAGCTCACCGTCCGGAAAGACGTAGCGGTCGATGAAATCGCCGGCCTTGGTGGTGCGGGTGTTGTCGGGGCGGGTGATGCAGTGGTTGAGGAACAGCCCGCCGTCGCGCAGCTTGCTCTTGATGAAACCGAAGTAGTACGGGTAGTTGTGCACGCCGATGTGCTCGGTCAGCCCGATCGAGGACAGCGCGTCGAACCCGGTTTCCGGGATATCGCGGTAATCGGAATGGCGCACCTCGGCCAGCTCGGACAGGCCCTCTTCGGCGATCTTCTTCTGCGCCCATTCGGCCTGCTCACCCGACAACGTCGCGCCGATCACCTTGACCCCGCGCTTGGCGGCATAGCGCACCATTCCGCCCCAGCCGCAGCCGATATCGAGCAGCCGATCGCCCTCTTTCAGCCGCAGCTTCTCGAAGACCAGCCGGTACTTGTTCTCCTGCGCCTGCTCCAGCGTCCAGTCCTCCTCGCCGTAACAGGCGCAGGTGTAGGTCATGGACGGGCCGAGCACATGCTCGTAGAAGGCATTGGAGACGTCGTAGTGGTGGTGGATGGCCTCGGCATCGCGGGTCTTGGAGTGGCGCAGGCCCTCCATCGCGATTCGGCGCCAGCGCGGCACCGTCTCCTGCGGGGGCGGCGGCACCGGCCGCAGCCGCTCCCAGCCCAGCGACCGCGCGATGGTCAGCAGCGCCAGCGCCGACGGACGGCGGAACTTCAGGCTGTCCATCGCCCGCAGGATCTCGTATGGATCGCCCGGATGCACCCCGGTGACGGTCATATCGCCGGAGATGTAGGCGCGGGCCATCCCGAGATCGCCGGGCGCGGTGGCCAGATAGTTGATGCCGCGCGGGGTCTCGATATTGAGCGCGTACGGCGAATCCTGCGGTCCGGTGGCGCTGCCGTCGTAGGCGGTGAACCGGATGGGGACCTCGCCCTCGACCAGCGTCTCGAAGATTTCCGCGATCGTGAGTTTGGTGCCGAGATCGGCGAAAACGTCGGATCGATCCTTGAACGTCGTCATTTACGTTGCACCGCCTTCGAATACAAATCCAGCAGGCGCTGGTCCGGGTCGTAGCGTTTCTTCAGTTCGGTGTAGCCGTCGCCGCCGTAGAGTGCCGCGAACTCATCCTTGTCGTAGAAAGAATCCGAGTACAGCGATTTGTGCCCGTCGAACTCGGTGACGGTGCGCTCGATCGCGCGGTTGGCCGCCCCTTCGATCTGGCCGGGCACGGTCGGCACCGCCGACCAGAACCCGACATTGACGTAGGTGCGGTCCGGCTCCAGCGGATACAGCGGCCAGGGGCGCTCGGTTGTTCCCGGCACCCTCGGCTCGCGCAATCGCAGCGGGCACAGCCAGATCGGTTCGATCGGGATCTCGCGCAGGAACCAGTCGACGAAGTCGGCGGTGCGCTCCACCGGCACCTCGATGTCCTGCACCACCCGCTCCTGCGGCGGGTTGCCTTTACGGGCCTCGAGCTTGTCGCCGATGTGATAGCGGCGGTCGAGCGCGACCAGCTTCCAGTAGAAGCTGCTGCGCCGGTACTTCTTCGGCCAGAACCGGCGGATCTTCGGGTTCTGGGTGCCGAAGGCGCGCGAGCACCAGAACCAGTCGGTGTCCCAGCGCCACAGGTAGTCGTGGATGGTGAGCCGGTCCCGTTTCGGTGCGCCGGAATCGTGCTGGATGGACCGGTAGTAGATGTCCATCCCGGTGTAATCGCTGACCGGGCCGGGCTCGTCGGTCTGCCGGCCAAGGGTCAGGTAGCTCTCCTCGGCGGTGAACACCACGCCGTCGAGGTAGTCGACCCGCTCGCCGTCGTAGGCGCGTTCCTCGACGATGCGGGTCAGCGTCGCCTCGAGTTCGCGCACATCGTGGAAGCGCAGGTGCCGCAGCGCCACATACGGCTGCACGGTTTCCAATTCGATCTTCAGGCGAGTGCAGTAGCCGAGCGTGCCGTAGGAGTTGGGGAAGCCGCGGAACAGGTCGGCGTTCGGGCCGTCGGGGGTGGCGGTGACGATCTCGCCCGCCCCGGTCAGCACGTCCATCTCCAGCACCGATTCGTGCGGCAGGCCGTTGCGGAACGAGGTCGACTCGATGCCTAGACCGGTGACGGCGCCACCGAGGGTGATGGTCTTCAGCTGCGGCACCACCAGCGGCGCCAGCCCGTACGGCAGCGTCGCCGCGACCAGGTCCTCATAGGTGGTCATGCCCGCGACGTCGGCGGTTTTGGCATCCGGATCGACCGCGATGACCTTGGTCAACCCGGAGACGTCCAGGCCGGGAGCGGTGTTCTTCGCTCTGGCCCGGAACAGGTTGGAGGTCTTCTTGGCCAGGCGCACGTCGGCGTCGCGGGGGATGGCGCGATAGCTCGCGAGGAGGCGTTGCACGCCTTCTCGATGCGCTGCGAACCCGGATTCAAATGCGGCCGGAGCGTGGCCGGCCTTCCCCAACAGACTCACTGCCACTCCTCGACGCTAATACTCGCGATCATGGTCGGCCACTGTGAGGTCCCCGACTCCGATGAAATGTCACGCATATGTTGCACCGTGTTCGAACCGGCGGCGAGCGGAATTCGGTAAAGCCGGCGCCGGCCGGGCGCCGGGCGAGCCGGGAACGCGGCAGGGCAGGATGGGGTCGAGATACCGCATCCGGACAAGGAGTTCATCGTGGGACAGGTCAGTGCCAGCAGTTCGATCGTGGTGGGAGCGGATCCGCAGCGCACACTGACGGCGATCGCGGACTACGCCGAGGTGCGCCCGCGCATCCTCACCTCGCACTACCGCGATTACCAGGTGATCGAGGGCGGCCAGGGCGCCGGGACGGTGGCGCAGTGGACCTTGCAGGCGACCGAGAGCCGCCAGCGCAATGTGCGTGCCACGGTGTCGGTCTCGGAATCCGAGGTCGTCGAGCGCGACGCCAATTCGTCGATGGTCAACACCTGGACGGTGACCCCCGACGCCGCCGGTTCCCAGGTCACCCTGTCGACCACCTGGCAGGGCGCGGGCGGCATCAAGGGGATCTTCGAGGGCATCTTCGCGCCGTTGGGGCTGAAGAAGATCCAGGCCGAGGTGCTGGCCAACCTGAAGAACGAACTGGGCTGAGCCGGGCCACCGGCCGGGTGCCCGCCCGGCCGGTGCGCCGCTCAGTCGTGATCGCCGATATCGAACAGGTTGCCCTCCGGATCGGCGAGGGTGGCCCATTTGATCCCGTACTCGTCGTAATCGGCGATGTGCCGGGCGCCGAGCGAGACGGCGCGTTCGATCTCCTCGCGCCACTGCCTGGTGGCCAGATCCAGGTGCACCACATTCTTTCCGGGCGTTTTGTCCGGAACCCGGATGAACATCAACGGCGTCGTCATCCCGGAGCTGCGCCCCACCGTGGCGTAGAAGTCGCTCGCGTCCGGATCCACGGGATGGCCGAGCAGCTGCGAATAGAAGCCGGCCAGCTCGCCCGGATCGCGGCAGTCGATGGTCACGTTGGCGATGGACAGGGTCATCGGTGATCTCCTTTTGAGGTGCGGGGTCTCGAATGCCGAGTAACCGGCTCGCTGCGGCTCACTCGGCGGATGCGGCTCGTTCGGTTCATCCGGCGATCGGCCAGCACAATTCGGTGCGGTAGCCGGCCGGATCGGGGGTGCGGTCCGGTCCGATCAGGTAGAGCTCGCGGATCGGCTCGGCGAGGGCGCGGTCGTGTTCGGCGACGTGGGTGCCCAGCGCGCCGTAGACGCGGTCGATCTCGCTGTAGGGGCCCTCGTGCAGGGCGACGGCATAGTCGCAGGCCGGCAGCGTTGTCACGGTGAGCCCGTCCGGGAAGTCGCCGGTGGTCCCCGCGACGACCGGGACGAACGCGACCACCTCGCCTTCCTCGGCGGTGAAGAATTCCGGCGCGTACCCGGCCCCGGCGACACCCGCCGGCGTCAGCTCCGCCGCCGCGAGCGCCTGATCCAGCAGCGGGAACGTCTCCGCACACCACTGATCGATCTGCTCCCGCGCGACGACCGCCGTGCGGGTGAGCGCGGTGAACGCCGGAATCCGTCGATAGGCCACCGTCAGCGGAAGTGCGGCGGTCAGCAACCCGCGCAGCGAGGCGACCACCTCCTGGGTGCGCTGCAGCTGTCGCTCCATTCGCAGCAGATGCGCGCGCAGCGCCGCGTCGCGTTCGGCCACCTCCTCGGCGGCGAGCACCTCGCGGATCTGCGGCAGCGGCATATCCAGCTCGCGTAGCCGCCGGATCAGCTGCGCGTCGGCCACCTGCTCGGTCGAATACCGCCGATACCCGGTGCCCGCGTCGACCTGCGCGGGCACCAGCAGCTCGATGTCGTGATAGTGGTGCAGAGCCTTCACGCTCAGATGGCTGAGTCGGGCGAACTCGCCGATCGGGACGATCGCTGTCATGACCCGAGCAAACACCCTCCGGCTACCGGAGGGTCAAGCCAGCACGAATGCGAGCAGCAACGTGGTCTGCAAGCCGCCGCGCCACCAGGAGTAGCCGAACCACACGCCGGGGCTGACCTCGCGGATCTCGTCGTAGACCTGCGGGGTGGGCGAGGGTGCGTAGTTCAGCGCCCAGGTGGGCGCACCGTCGATCAGAGCCGGCGCGGTGTAGACATCGGCGCGCCAGGCTTCGATACCTGCCGCGGTGACCCGGTTCATCAGCCAGCCGCCGTCCGGGCCGGTGTAGAAGGTCTTGCCGATCCACAGGGCCGGTGCCAGCGCCTGCATCACCGGCGGCCGCGTCACCCAGCCGTTCTTGACGCCGCTGGGTACCGCACCGCGCGGCGAGGCCTTGAAGACGGCGTCCTGCTGTTCGGGGCTGCAGCGGAACCGCAGGGCGTCGACGGTGGCCGCGCGGTTGGCCGGGTCGATCACGCAACCGCCGCCGTAGTCGGTGGCAACCGGCGCCGGATCAGCGCTTGCCGGCGCCGAAACCATCAGCAGGGCCGCCGCTGCCACCGACAGCACTGTCGCGAGCCTGCGCGTGCTGATCCGGCGGACCGGGTTCATCGGGGTCTCGCGTGCCATCCGAGCCTCCTCGGTGTGGGTTGTCCCCCCGGGTCGGCGTCGATGATCGCTGCGTGATTGCGTGACCACGCGGTGTCTCGGCGAGGCCCGCCGGGTGGCGGCGGGCCTGTCGCCGATCCTATGCCCGCACGTGGGTGTCTGGTGAGGGAATCGATGGAGGTCAGCACGATGATTTCCGTGGAATCCAGCTCAGCTGATATCTCGGCGCGACGATGGCTTATCGCCTGCCCGTGCGTTCGCTGCGGTGATGCCGGGCGTGCGGCCGCCGCCCGCCGCCGAGTCCACTAGGCTGGCCATGACACTTTCCGCAGATCGGCTGGAGAAGAGGTAACAGGCGTGCAGCCCGGTGGTCAGTTCGATATGCAGCAGATACTCGCCCAGGCCCAGCAGATGCAGGAGATGATGGTCGCGGCGCAGGCCGAGATCGCCGCCGCCGAGGTCGAGGGCCAGGCGGGCAACGGCCTGGTCAAGGTCACGATCAAAGCCACCGGTGAGGTGCAGTCGCTGACCATCGACCCCAGGGCCGTCGACCCCGAGGACGTCGAAACCCTGCAGGACCTCGTCATCGGCGCGATCAACGACGCCATGGCCAACGCCCAGGAGCTGGCCTCGGAGAAGCTCGGCCCGCTGGCCGGCGGCGCGGGCGGGCTGCCCGGCCTGCCCGGCATGTGACCGACCGGAGTCAGCGCAGGTGTACGAGGGCCCGGTCCAGGATCTGATCGACGAGCTGGGCAAGCTGCCAGGCGTCGGTCCCAAGAGCGCGCAACGCATCGCCTTCCACCTGTTGCAGGTGGAGCCGCCGGAAATCGACCGGCTGCAAGCCGTGCTGCAGAAGGTACGTGACGGCGTGCGTTTCTGCGCCATGTGCGGCACCGTCGCCGACGGCGAACTGTGCCGGATCTGCGCCGACCCGCGCCGCGACCGCACCATGATCTGCGTGGTCGAAGAGCCCAAAGACGTCCAGGCCATCGAGCGCACCCGCGAATTCCGCGGCCGCTACCACGTACTCGGCGGCGCGCTCGACCCGCTCAGCGGCGTCGGCCCGGACCAGCTGCGGATTCGGGAACTGCTGGCCCGCATCGGCAATCAGGAAGACGGCGTCGACGTCACCGAGGTGATCATCGCGACCGACCCCAACACCGAAGGCGAAGCCACCGCCACCTACCTGGTGCGGATGCTGCGCGATTTCCCCGGGCTCAGCGTCACCCGGCTGGCCTCCGGCCTGCCGATGGGCGGCGACCTGGAGTTCGCCGACGAGCTGACGCTGGGCCGGGCGTTGTCGGGGCGGCGCGCGCTGTAAGCGGCCGGGGTGCCTCAGAGCTTCAGCTTGGTCCAGGCAACGTCATCGAGCGCGGAACGGTCGCCCGTGGCCCAGGCCCAGATCAGCGCCGACACCCGCGACGCGTCATCCAGCGTGGCGGCGAAATGCTTCTTCGGCGACCCGTCGCGGAATTCCAGAATGTATTCCGGCTCCTGGTGATAGGTCTGGATGTAGTCCTGCTCGCCCCGCGACACCACCAGATACGGATTCGGCGCCGCCAGCTCGGCCACCCAGCGCTCGGCCAGCGCCTTGGTCAGATACGGGAATTCGCCCGCCCCGCCGTGCGACACCTCCACCGGCACATGCCCCGACGGATCGATCAGCCAGGTGAGCTGCGGATCGTAGACGGCGTAATTCTGCGGCGTCGCGAGCTGGAACAGCAGCTCACGCACGAACCCGATCGCGTCGTACGGGCTGGAGATCTGCAGCACCGTCCCGGTGGCCGCCCCACCGACCGGCGCCGAACTGAGAAACGTGTCCTCGTCCGGCAACTCGTCATTGCGCCGGTTCACCTCGGCCGCGATGGCCGCGACGATGGCACTTTCCGGTTGCCCCTGCTGGGCGGTCAGATAGGCGTCGACCTCAGCCGGTGTCGTGGCCGCGCCGGAGGGCAGCAGAATGTGGTCGTAGCTCACCTAAGCCAGCGTACGGGTGCTCGTCCGCGTCAGCCCGTGCCCGGTGAGTTACCCGGCCCGCACGAAAGCAGGCAGTGCGGGCGCAGCACAGCGGCACCCGCCCGCCAGATCGGTGCATTCGACGATGAACGTGTGCCGGGCATGGTCGAAATCGAAGCAGTCGGCGTCGGTGCATTCCGCAATACGGCCCGCATGCAGCACCAACGTGCCATGGCAGTGATCCAGCGCCGCCACACAGGACGGACAGTTCGTCGCGCGCATATCGCCTCCAACCGTCTGAGTCCGTACCTCGTGCATAGCACCGGGCTGCACCGGGCAGTGGGACGTTACCCCGGCGCGTGTCGTGAGCCGACACCCGCCTGGCGGCACACCGCGACTTTGGGCAACCCGGACATCCGCCCCATCGACGTGCGCTTAAAGTG
Organism: Nocardia cyriacigeorgica GUH-2; assembly: GCF_000284035.1. Classification (NCBI taxonomy): domain Bacteria; kingdom Bacillati; phylum Actinomycetota; class Actinomycetes; order Mycobacteriales; family Nocardiaceae; genus Nocardia; species Nocardia cyriacigeorgica. The sequence goes on from NC_016887.1 coordinate 320,159, forward strand.
GTCGGCAATCAGTGAGGTCCCTAAGGCTAGGCAGCAGAGCGGCGCATGGCGAAACAACAGTGGACCGTATCGCGGAGGGCGGTGCTTCGCGGGGCGGTCGCGGCGGGGGTCGGTGTGGCATCGGCGGGGGCGCTCGGGGCGGGGTCGGCGGCCGCTCGGCCGGGGGCCCGGGTCGCGGTGTTCGGCGGTGGGGTCGCGGGGCTGACGGCGGCGCACGAGCTGGCCGAACGCGGCTTCCAGGTCACCGTCTACGAACGCAGGGCACTGGGCGGTAAGGCTCGCAGCATGGGGGTTCCGGGCTCGGGGACCGGTGGCCGCCCGGATCTGCCCGGCGAGCACGGCTTCCGCTTCTTCCCCGGCTTCTACCACCATGTTCCCGACACCATGCGGCGAATCCCGTTCGGCGCCAATCCGAATGGCGTGTGGAACAACCTGGTCACCGCGTCCGAAGCGCGGTTCGCGCGCCGCGACGGTGACGACTTCCGGCTCCCGCTCGGCGCCGCGCATCTGACGACGGCGACCCCGCAGGGTTTCCGGGAAACGATGGGCGCCGCTATCGCGACCGCCCTGAAGATGCCGCCGGCCGAGGGCGCGTTCTTCGCCAACCGGCTGCTGGTCTTCTTCAGCAGTTGCGACGCCCGTCGCTTCGGCCAATGGGAGCACATGTCGTGGCACGATTTCGTGCACGGGCACAAGCGATCCCACGAATTCCGCGCCCTGCTCTCGCGCACGCTCACCAGCCTGCTGGTGGCGGCCAAGGAGGACAAGGCCAGTGCGCGCACCATCGGCAACATGGGCGAGCAGTTCCTCGGCAATCCGCTGAAGATCGGTAACGACGGCGATCTGGACCGGGTGCTGAACGGGCCGACCAACGACGCGTGGATCGATCCGTGGGTGGCGTTGTTGCGCGGCCTCGGCGTGCGTTTCGAACTGGGCGCGGAGGTGCGCGGGCTCGACGTGCGCGACCGGCGGATCAGCGGGGCCCGCATCGTCGACGGCACCGGATCCGCGCGCACCGTCGAGGCCGACCACTACGTGGTGGCGCTGCCCGCCGAACGCGCCCGCACGCTCTGGTCGCCGGATATCCGTGCGATCCGCCCCGAGCTGGCCGCCATGGACAGCCTCTACACCGACTGGATGAACGGCATCCAGTTCTATCTGCGCACCTCGCCCGACATCGTCTCCGGGCACGCGGCCTTCATCGATTCGCCGTGGGCGCTCACCTCGATCAGCCAGAACGAACTCTGGACCCGCAAGCTCCCCGAATTCGGTGACGGCACCGTGGCCGACTGCCTGTCGGTGGACATCTCCAACTGGAACACCCCCGGCATCCTGTACGGCAAACCGGCCAAGGACTGCACCCACGAGGAGATCGCCCGCGAGACGTGGGCGCAGATCACCGCTCATCTCAACGACCGGGGTCCGGTACTGCGTGAAGCCGATCTGCACTCCTGGTTCCTCGATCCCGGCATCACCTGGCAGCCCGAGCAGCGCCGCAACGTCAATGCCGACCCGCTGCTCATCAATACCGCGGGCTCCTGGGATGCGCGCCCGAATTCCCATGGCGCGCTGGAAAACCTGTTCCTCGCCGGTGATTACGTGCGCACCAATATCGACTTGGCCACGATGGAGGGCGCCAGCGAGTCGGCTCGCGGGGCCGTCAATGCCCTCCTCGACGTGACCGAATCGAATGCCCCGCGCTGCCGCACCTTCACGCTGTACCGTTCGCCGGAACTGGAGCCGCTGCGCCAGGTCGACGCCGACCGTTACGCCAGGGGCGAGCCGAACCTGTTCGATCTCGATATCTGACGGTGAGATATCCGACTCCGTAACCCGGACAAAATGGGTTCGTCGCGCACCACCGCGAATGTTTGAATCGTTGCCATGAGCGACAACGCCCCTGAGATCACCGATCCCGCCGAACTCAGGGAGCTGCTCGGCGCGGTCATGCCCCGCGCGGTCAGCAAGGAGCGCGTCGCCCTGCATCCGCGCGACCGGGAGTGGATCGCGCTCACCCCGTTCCTGGTGATGTGCACCAGCGACGCCGACGGCAACTGCGACGCCTCACCCAAGGGCGATCCGGCCGGCTTCGTCAAGGTGCTCGACGACACCACCATCGCCATCCCGGAACGCCCGGGCAACCGGCGCGCCGACGGCTACCTCAACATCCTGAGCAACCCGCACGTCGGGCTGATCTTCCTGATCCCGGGCCGGCGCGAGACGCTGCGCATCAACGGCCGGGCCCGGCTCGTGCGCGACGCGCCGTACTTCGAGGACATGGTGGTGCGCGGGCACCGGCCGATCCTGGCGGTCGAGGTCGACATCGAGCAGATCTTCTTCCACTGCGCCAAGGCGTTCATGCGCAGCCATCTCTGGGAGCCGGAGAACTGGCCGGTCGACACCCTGCCGAGCCCGGCGCGGCTGGTCAAAGAGGTGCAGACCAACGTCACCGAAAGCGTCGACGACCTGGAGGCCTACTACTCGGCCGCCAACTACGAGCGCAAGCTCTACAACGACTCCCCGACCTGATCCGGCCCACCGGGCGCGGCGAACATAGACTCGCGGCGTGGCAGACATATCGGTGCGCGGGCGGATCGCGCTGCGAGCGGCGGCTGCGGCGTCGTGGGCCTCGCAGAAGGCCGGTCGCGGCAAAGGGTCGATGATCGGCGGACTGATCGCCCTGAAAATCGATCCGACGATCATGGATCAACTGGGTCGCGGACGGCGAACGGTGCTGGTCACCGGCACGAACGGCAAATCGACCACCACCCGGATGACGACGGCGGCGCTGAGCACCCTCGGTGACGTCGCCACCCAGGCCGACGGCGCCAATATGGACGCGGGCATCGTCGCGGCGCTCAGCGTCAACCGGACCGCCGGGCTGGCCGCGATCGAGGTCGACGAGCTGCACCTGCCGCACGTCACCGATTCGCTGAACCCGGCCGCCGTGGTGCTGCTCAACCTCAGCCGCGACCAGCTCGACCGGGTCGGCGAGATCAATATGATCGAGCGCAAGCTGCGCGCGGGCCTGGCCCGCTACCCCGGCGCAGTGGTGATCGCCAACTGCGACGACGTGCTGATCACCTCCATCGCCTACGACCACCCGAACGTGGTGTGGGTGGCCGCGGGCAGCGGCTGGGCGATGGATGCCACCAGTTGCCCGCGCAGCGGCGAGCCGATCGTCTGGGAGGGCGAGCACTGGCGCAGCACCGGCGCCGATTTCCAGCGCCCGCAACCGGATTGGTGGCTGGACGGGGAAAAGCTGCGCGGCCCGGACGAATTCACCGCCGAGCTGCGGCTGGCGCTGCCCGGCCGGGCCAATCGCGGCAATGCCGCGCAGGCGGTGGCCGCCGCCGTCGCGCTCGGCGCGGATCCGGCGCAGGCGACCGCGGCGGCCGGTACGGTGCGCGAGATCGCAGGCCGCTACCGGACCGTGCAGGTCGGTGAGCATTCGGCGCGACTGCTGCTGGCCAAGAATCCGGCCGGTTGGCAGGAAGCGCTGTCGATGATCGATCACGACGCCGCCGGGCTGGTGATCGCCGTCAACGGGCAGGTGCCCGACGGTGAGGATCTGTCCTGGCTGTGGGATGTGCGGTTCGAGCATTTCGAAGGCGTGCAGGTGGTGGCCGCCGGCGAGCGCGCCACCGACTTGGCGGTCCGGCTCACCTACGCCGGTGTCGAGCACACCACGATCGCGGACCCGTTGCGCGCCATCGCCTCCTGCCCCGCGGGCCGGGTCGAAGTGCTGGCCAACTACACCGCGTTCCGCGACCTGAACCGCGATCTCGACGCCCGCTGAAAGGCAACCCGATGAGTGAATCGACCGTGCGGATCGGGCTGGTCCTGCCCGATGTGATGGGCACCTACGGCGACGGCGGCAACGCGCTGGTGCTGCGCCAGCGGCTGCGGATGCGCGGCCACGACGCCGAGATCGTGGAGATCACCCTGTCCGACCCGGTGCCCGACTCCCTGGACATCTACACCCTCGGCGGTGCGGAGGATTCGGCCCAGCGGCTGGCCACCCGCCACCTCCAGCGCTACCCCGGCTTGCAGCAGGCCGCCGCGAAAGGCGCACCGGTGCTGGCGATCTGCGCGGCGATCCAAGTGCTCGGCCAGTGGTACGAGACGTCATCCGGTGAGCGGGTCGAGGGCGTCGCCCTACTCGACGCCACCACCTCCCCACAGGACACCCGCGCCATCGGCGAAGTGACCACCACCCCGCTCATCCCGGGCCTGTCCGCACCGCTCACCGGCTTCGAAAACCACCGCGGCGGAACCTCCCTCGGCCCCGGCGCCACCGGCCTCGCCCGGGTGACCCGCGGCGTCGGTAACGGTGTCGGCGACGGCCTCGAGGGCGTCGTCCAGGGCTCGGTCATCGGCACCTACATGCACGGCCCCGCCCTCGCCCGCAACCCCGAACTCGCCGACCTCATCCTCGCCCGCGCACTGGGCGTCGATTCGCTGGAACCGCTGGACCTGCCCGAGGTCGAGCAGCTGCGGCGCGAACGCCTGCGCGCCTGACGACGGTCGGCAGCGCTGCGACCGGTGCCTATGCGCTCACGTGGTTCGACCATCGCCATAGCCCGGTCGGATGGAACGCCTATGTCCCCATGCCGAACTCACGAGCGATCTCGGCATTCGTTTCCTCGGAGTCCCAGTTCGAGATGAGGCGAAGGCGGCCGTGTAGTGAACCGCGGCCACGACGGTCCACGCGTCGCTCCTGTGGGGCGGGCTCCTCGTCGGGATGGTCGAACACATCTCCTGATGACCTTGGGGCTGTAGCCGATCAGGCCCGGGAAGGCGCGGGTTCAGGTCTTTCGAGATCGAGCGAGGCGGCCGTAGCCTCGGGCTCGCGCCGCGTCCGCGCCGACGTGGCGGCGAACGCCCCCGCGATGACGACCACACCACCGATGAGGCTTGCGGCTGTGGGGGTTTCGTCGAGGAAGGCCCAGCTGGCGGCGATGCCGACCACCGGAACCAGCAGCGAGAACGGGGCGACGGCGCCGGCGGGGTGGCGGCTCATCAGGTAGGTCCACAGGCCGGAGCCGACGACGGTGGCGAGCAGGGCGATGTAGGCGAGGGCGGCCAGGGCGGGCCAGCCGGTGGGGGAGAAGGTGGCGGCCAGGTCGTGGAAACCGGTGGTGGGGCCTTCGAAAGCAGCGGAGAGGGCGTAGAGGGGGAGGACGGGGACGACCGCGATCCACAGGGTGAGGTGCAGCGGGTTGACGCCGGGCGATTCCTGTCCGGCGCGGCGGGCGCCGATATTGCCCAGCGCCCAGCCGAAGCCGCCGGCCAGCGTCAGCAGCACGGGGATCAGGCTGGCGTGGGCGAAGCGGTCCCAGCCGATGATCGCCATGCCGGCGACCGCCGTCATCAGCCCGGCCACCTGGATCGGGCGGATGCGTTCGGACAGTAGGAGCGCACCGAGGGCAACGGTGAACGGCGCCGAGGATTGCAGCACCAGCGAGGCCAATCCCGTCGGCATGCCCACGCGCATGGCGGTGAACAGGAAGGCGAACTGCAACATGCCGAAACCGAGGCCGTACAACAGGATCCACCGCCAGCGCACATCCGGGCGCGGGATGAACAGCAGGACCGGGACCGCGATGACGGCGAAGCGCAGCGAGGCGAAGAAGAACGGCGGCAGATGGTCGAGCCCGATGCGGATGGCAAGGAAGTTCAGGCCCCAGAGCAGGACGACGGTCAGTCCGAGTAGGCGGTCGCGGGTGGTCACGCACTCCAGGATGGCGGCGGTGAATGCTCAGAACAATCGAATTGATCTGCACTATCTGTGTAGCATTGCTTAATGGATTCCGTGGGTTCGCCGATGTCGCTGGAGCGGCTGCGGGTGTTGCGGGAGTTCGCCGACCGGGGCACCGTCGCGGCGACGGCGACGGCACTGTCGATGACGCCGTCGGCGGTATCGCAGCAATTGAAGGTGCTCGCCCGCGAGGCCGGCGTCGCGCTGCTCGAGCCGGACGGGCGCCGGGTGCGGCTCACCGATGCCGGGCACGCGCTGGTGGTGCGCGCCGACGAAGTGCTCGCCGCCATGGATCGCGCGGTGGCCGAGATGGCGCACTACCGCGGTTCGCCGCGCGGGCGAGTGCGGGTCGCGGTGTTCCCGTCCGGCGGGGCGCTGCTGCTGCCTCGGGTGCTGCCCGCGCTCGCCGACAGCGGGGTCGAGGTCGTCGCGCGTGACGAAGACGTGCCGCCGTCGGAAACCCATCGTCTGCTGGCCGACTACGACATCGTCCTCACCCATCGCGACGAACGCGCCGCGCCGCTGGCCGGCCCGCGCATCGCCTCGCGAGTGCTGATGCGCGAACCCATCGACGTGGTCGTCGCGCCGACGCATCGGCTGGCCGGCCGCGAGTCGGTCACCCCGGCCGAGCTGGCGGATGAGAGCTGGCTGAGCGTGCGCGGCGGCTTCCCGGTCGACGATGTGCTGCGCTCGATCGCCACCGTCACCGGTGTCGAACCGCGAATAACGCAGCGCCTCAACGAGTTCCGCATGATCGAAGTACTGGTGGCAACCGGCTACGGCGTCGCGCTGATGCCGCGCCACGCCGTCACGCACCCGGAGTTGTCGGTCCTGCGACTGTCCGGCGTTCGCGCCGCGCGCCTGTACGAGCTCGCCACCCGCCCCCGCGTCGACGCCCGCCCGGCGATCGCCACCGTGCTGGACGCCTTCATCGCGGCCGCCGCCGCCATACCGGACTGAGCCGTGTGGCATCCCGCACCGTGGCGGGTGCAATCGGTGCCCAGCCGTGGGCATCTGGCACTGTGGCGGGGTGCAACGGCACCCGGCCGTCGGCATCTGGCGACGAGCCGTGGGGCACCTCGAGTCGGGGTGCTTTGTGACTGAGCCGTGGGCACGACCGAGACCATGGGCCGCGTCGGAGGCAGGTGTCGGGCCGCTCGCGCGAGCTCTTTGCGACCCTGACGCCCGACTTTTACCGTCCGTACGGCTGCTGCTGACTCGCCGCGTACCCGAAGTCGTCGGCCACCATCGCCGCCAACTCCAGCAGCGCGCGACGGGTCGGCTTGCTCACCAGCTCCAGATCGATTTCCGCGCCTTCGGCGAGGTGGTCGTCGAACGGCACCACCTGTACCGCGCGGGTGCGGTCCAGGAACAGCTTGCGCAGCTGGTCGATATCGACCGAGGAGGCGCCGCGGCGCGAGGCGTTGACCACCACGACCGTGCGCTCCACCAGCTTGCTGTAACCGTGGTGGTCGAGCCAGTCGAGGGTGGCCGAGGCGCTGCGGGCGCCGTCGATGGCCGGGGAGGTGACCAGGACCAGCGAGCTGGCCATATCGAGTACACCGGACATGGCCGAGTGCATCAGGCCGGTACCGCAGTCGGTCAGGATGATGTTGTAGAACGACTGCAGGATGCCGATGGCCTTGCGGTAGTCGGCCTCGCTGAACGCCTCCGAGACGGCCGGATCCTGTTCACTGGCCAGCACTTCCAGCCGGCTCGGCGCCTGCGAGGTGTGCGCGCGCACGTCCGAGTACCGGGTGATGTGCTGGTCTTCGAGCAGGTTGCGGACCGTCGAGCGGGTCTGCCGCGGCACCCGATGCGCGAGGGTGCCGAGGTCGGGGTTGGCGTCGATGGCGATGACGCGGTCACCGCGCAGCGAGGCGAAGGTCGAACCGATACCGACGGTGGTGGTGGTCTTACCGACACCGCCCTTCAGCGACAGGATCGCGATCCGGTAGTCGCCGCGCACCGGCTGATTCACCCGCTCGACCAGATCGGCGTGCACCACATCCGCGGCGGATTCACCGGGGTTGATGAGACCGCGCGAGGCCTTGTGGACGGCGCGCCGCCACCCGCTGCGCGGCGCCTTGCGGGCCCGTTTCAGCAGGTTCAGGTCGTTGACCGAATGGCCGGGCTGCCCGGGCTGTGGCATGTGCTGCGGCACGAACGGCTGCTGGTTCGGCTGCCCCGGCTGCTGGGCCTGCTGCGGCGGCCCGCCCTGCCAGTCCGGTGTCTGGTACTGGCCGGTCGCGGGCCCGCTCATGCCGGTGGGCGCGGACTGCTGCATCGGCGGCTGGTAGGTCTGCTGCGGCGGTGCCGGCGGCGGGGCCCAGCTGTTGATCGCGTTCGGATCGCCGGCGCCCTCGGACATCGGCGGATGGTGGTTGCCCTGCTCGGGTCCGGGCGGCGGAGCCTGGAACTGCTCGCCCTGCGGCGCGAAACCGCCCTGCGCGAACTGCCCCTGATCGGGGAACTGCTGGCCCGGCGGCTGCGAGAACTGATTCGGCGGCTGCTGCTCGAATTGCCCAGGGGCGGGCTGCTGCTCGAACTGACCGCTGCTGTGCGGCGCGAACTGGCCCGGCTGTTCGAACTGTCCCTGGTTCGGCTGCTCTGGGAACTGCCCCGGCCCGCCCTGCGCGAACTGGCCCGGCCCCGAAGGATCGAAAGAACCGGAGGGCGCGAACTGTCCCGGAGGCGCGAACGAACCCTGTTCCGGGAACTGGCCCGGGGGAGCGAAGGAATTCTGCTCGGGGAACTGGCCCGGAGGGGCAAAGGAGCCCTGCTCAGGGAATTGACCGGGAGGCGCGAACGAGCCCTGTTCGGGGAATTGCCCCGGAGGCGCGAAAGAGCCCTGTTCCGGGAATTGACCAGGGGGAGCGAACGATCCCTGCTCCTGGAACTGCCCGGCGCCCGGCTCGGGGAACTGCCCCGGTTGGGCGAACTGCCCGCTGGTGTGCGGCGCGGACTGTCCCGGGCCCGACTCGGGGAACTCCCCCGGCTGGGCGAATTGACCGCTGGTATGCGAAGAGAACTGTCCGGGCTGCGCGAACTCGCCACTGGTGTGCGGTGCGGAGCCGGCGAACTGATCGGCGCCGAAGGAGGATTCGTTCACCGAATACACCGACGTCGCGTCGGCGGGACCGGCACCGTTGCCCGAGTCGGACTCCGGTGCCTCGCCCGCGGGGCTCGATTCGGCAGCCGCCGACGGCTCGGCTTCACCGGCATCGGGCTGCGGCTGCTGCGTTGCGTCGGAGTCGGTGGCGATTCCGGCGTCCGCCGGATGACTCTGCAACCAGGGCGGAGAAGTCGGGTTGTCGTTGTCTGTCACAGTTCCCCCATCTGCTCGGGAAGTCGAGCAGAGAGCTCGGTGGCGCAGTTGCGGGTCAACGCTAGCAGGTGAGTTCGGGCCCGTGCATGCCGTGGCTTACCGGGCCGGGAGGGGCAGCGGCGCGGTCCGGACCGGCACCCGGCCGTCCGGACCGCGCCGGTGAATGCTCAGCTCGCCCGGTTGACCGCGGAAACCACGGCGCGCAGCGAGGCGGTGGTGATCGAGGTCGCGATGCCGACGCCCCACACCACCTTGTCGCCGATCGCACATTCGACGTAGGCCGCGGCCTGGGCGTCGTCACCGGCCGACATGGCGTGTTCGGAGTAGTCGAGGACCCGCACGTCGTACCCGACGGTCGCGATCGCGTCGACGAACGCCGCCAGCGGGCCGTTGCCTGTACCGGTGACCTCCTGCTCGACGCCGTCGACCTTCACCGTCGCGGTGATGGTGTCGGTGCCGCCGTCGGTCTCCGACGCGGTGACCTTCTGCTTGATCCGCTCCAGCGGCCGCACCGGGTTCAGGTATTCGGTGGCGAAGACGTCCCACATCTCCTTGGGCGTCACCTCCCCGCCCTCACCGTCGGTGATCTTCTGGATCGCCTGCGAGAACTCGATCTGCAGCCGACGCGGCAGCGCCAGCCCGTGATCGGTCTTCATGATGTAGGCGACGCCGCCCTTGCCGGACTGCGAGTTGACCCGGATGACGGCCTCGTAGGTGCGGCCGACGTCCTTGGGGTCGATCGGCAGGTACGGCACCTCCCAGGTGATGTCGTCGACGTCGGCGCCGGCCGAGTCCGCGGTCACCTTCATCGCGTCCAGGCCCTTGTTGATGGCGTCCTGATGCGAGCCGGAGAACGCGGTGTAGACCAGATCGCCGCCGTAGGGGTGGCGCTCGTGCACGGGCAGCTGGTTGCAGTACTCGACGGTGCGGCGGATCTCGTCGATATCGGAGAAGTTGATCTGCGGGTCGATGCCGCGGGAGAACATATTCATCCCCAGCGTCACCAGGCAGACGTTGCCGGTGCGCTCACCGTTGCCGAACAGGCAGCCTTCGATGCGGTCGGCGCCGGCCTGGTAGCCCAGCTCGGCGGCCGCCACGGCGGTGCCGCGGTCGTTGTGCGGGTGCAGCGACAGCACGATCGCCTCGCGGCGGGCCAGGTTGCGGTGCATCCACTCGATGGAATCGGCGTAGACGTTCGGCGTGGCCATCTCGACGGTCGCGGGCAGGTTGATGATCAGCGGCTTGTCGGGGGTGGGCGCGATGATCTCCGAGACCGCGTCGCACACCTCCTTGGCGTATTCCAGCTCGGTGCCGGTGTAGGACTCCGGGCTGTACTCGTAGCGCCAGTTGGTGTCGGAGTGCTTGCGCTCGGTCTCCAGGCACAGCCGCGCAGCATCGGTGGCGATCTTCTTCACGGCCTCGCGGTCGGCGCGGAACACCACTCGGCGCTGCAGGATGGAGGTGGAGTTGTAGAAGTGCACGATCACGTTCGGCGCGCCCGAGCAGGCCTCGAAGGTGCGCTCGATCAGTTCCGGACGGCACTGGGTGAGCACCTGGATGGTGACGTCGTCGGGGATGGCGCCGTCGGTGATGATCTCGCGGACGAAATCGAAGTCGGTCTGGCTGGCCGACGGGAAGCCGACCTCGATCTCCTTGTAACCCATCCGCACCAGCAGGTCGAACATGCGGCGCTTGCGGGCCGGGCTCATCGGGTCGATCAGCGCCTGGTTGCCGTCGCGCAGGTCCACTGCGCACCAGGCCGGGGCGCGATCGATGACCTTGTCGGGCCAGGTGCGGTCGGGCAGCGTGATCGGCTCGACCTCCTCGGCGAAGGGCCGGTACCGGAAGGTCGGCATCGAGGAGTTCTTCTGCTTGTTCCAGGCCGGCTGATCGGCGGGCGCGGGCTTGGTGGGCGCGGTGATGGTGCGCGTGCCGGATACGAAGGCGTCAGCGGGTGACATGCGATTCTCCGTGGGTGTGGGTGGTGTCCCGAAAAGGCGGGTCGACCGGCGCGGCAGAACCCCGCGACGGGAGGCCGGTCCGATCAGACCCCGTCGCGGCGGCCGAGAAGAAGTGCCCGCTGCATGATGCGGGCCAGTTTACCGTGCCCGGATTCGGTGTCGATAGGGCGGTACCGATAGCGTCGGCGACCGAATGCGCTTGTACGGGCCACCGCGGTCCGACGGGACGTGAGGATCATCGATGACTTGGCTCGAAATGCTGGCCGTCTTCGCCGCCGGTGTGGCCGCGGGCGGAATCAACACGATTGTCGGCTCCGGCACCCTCATCACCTTTCCGGTGCTGCTGGCGATCGGCTATCCGCCGGTGACGGCGAACGTATCGAATACCGTCGGGCTGGTGCCCGGCTCGGTGAGCGGGGTGATCGGGTACCGGCGTGAGCTGTCCGGTCAGCGGGCCCGGCTGCTGCGGCTGGGCGTGGCGTCGCTGCTCGGCGCGATCACCGGCGCGGTGGCCCTGCTGACGATGCCGGAGCAGGCGTTCAAGGCCATCGTTCCGGTGCTGATCATCGCCGCGCTGGTGCTGGTGATCGTGCAGCCGCGGCTGGCGGCGTGGGTGAAGAGCCGCCGCGATGCCGACAACACCCCCGAGCACGGCGGCCCGGTGCTGTTCGGCTCGATCTATGCCACCGGGATCTACGGTGGCTATTTCGGCGCGGCCCAGGGTGTGCTGCTGATCGGGCTGCTCGGTGTGTTCGTGCACGACGACCTGCAACGGCTGAACGCGGTGAAGAACACCCTCGCGCTGCTGGTGAACGCGGTGTCGGCGGCCATCTTCATCGTCGTCGCCGATATCGCCTGGGAGGCGGTCGCGCTGATCGCGGCCGGATCCATCATCGGCGGGCAGCTCGGCGCCCGCGTCGGGCGCAAGCTGTCGCCGACGGTTCTGCGCGCGGTGATCGTCGTCGTCGGCACGATCGCGGTGGTCCGATTGCTCACGTCGTGAACGATCGGTAATGGCAGAGCCACTTCTGCGGATCTATTGATAAGGAAGATCGTTCCGTCACCGCGTGGCCGGGTGAACAGCGGCTGTTCAACATTGCCGATTGCCGGTAATCTTCCCCGGGCCGCGCGCGTGAATTTGGAGGTGGCAGAAGTGGATAGGCGTGCCTTCCTCGAGGCGGTGGGTGCGGCGACATTGCTGGGGGTCCTCGGATCGACGGCCGGTGCGGTCACGGCGAATGCCGATCCGATCTGGGATGCACTGTTCCGTGAATGGGTACCGGAGATCTTCGCGCCGCTACCCGATCCGGCCGATCATTCGCCCGCGATCGTTGTCGGCTCCGGCTTCGGGGCCTCGGCCACCGCATTGCGATTGGCGCAGGCCGGGATCTCCACCACCGTCCTGGAACGCGGTTCGCGCTGGCCCAACGATCCGTGGCGGGAGATCTTCACCGGCGACGATCTGCCCGACGGCCGCGGTTTCTGGCACCGCACCTCCTTCACCGGGGTGACCAAGGTGCCGATGCAGTTCGCCAGTTTCGGCGGGGTACTCGATGTCACCGAATATCCGGGGATCGACGTGTGGCGGGCGGCCGCGGTGGGCGGCGGCTCGATCGTGTTCAGCGGTGTGATGATCGCGCCCGAGCGCAGCCTGTTCGACCACGTCTTCGGCGGGGTGGTGGATTACGGCGAGCTCGAGAGCGTCTACTACCCGCGGGTGCGGCAGATGCTGCGGCTGGACGCCATGCCGGCCGACATCTACCAGTCGGCGCCGTTCACCCATTCGCGCGCCTGGGACGATCAGGTCCGCAAGGCCGGATATCAGCCCGTGCCCAATGATTCGATCTTCAGCTGGAACATCCTGCGCGATGAGCTGGCCGGGCGCAGCAGGCCGTCGGCGACGGTCGCGCGCAGCAATCTCGGCAACTCCAACGGCGCCAAGTTCGATCTCAATCAGAACTATCTGCGCTACGCCGAGCAGACCGGCCGCTGCGGGATCTTCCCAGGCCACCGGGTCGACGCCATCGGCCAGGAGAGCGGCGGACGGTATTCGGTCACCGTGACGAAACTGGCCCCGACCGGCGATGTGCTGCGCACCCGCACCCTGACCTGCGATCAGCTGTTCCTCGGCGCCGGCTCCATCGGCAGCACCGAACTGCTGGTCCGCGCCCAGGCCACCGGCGCGCTGCCCAACCTCAACGAACACATCGGCGACGGCTGGGGCACCAACGGCGATGTGGTGCTGGCCCGCGGCGCCAGCTCGGTGGCCGGCTTCGGTCAGGGTGTGCCCAGTGCCAGCCGGATCTTCGACAATTCCGCGGTCCCGGTGACCCTGGAGAACTGGTACATCCCGGGCATTCCGTTCGAAACCGGCGCGCTGGCCTCGCTCGGCATGGTGCTCGATCCGACCCGCACCCGGATGGGCTACGACCGCGGCACGGATTCGGTGGGGCTGAGCTGGTCGACCCGCAATCGCGACGAGACGGTGGCCGCCGCGCGCGCCGTCGACCGGCGGATCGCCGAACGGGCGGGCGCGCTGGTCGAATACAGCGCACTCGGCTACGACGCGAACGCCCTGTTCACCGCGCATCCGCTCGGTGGTGCGGTACTGGGCCGAGCCACCGATGGACACGGCCGCGTGCACGGTCATCCCGGGCTCTACGTCATGGACGGCGCGGCGATCCCCGGCAGCACCGCGACGGTGAATCCCTCGCTCACGATTACCGCCCTGGCCGAACGCAATATCGAGGCGATCATCCGCGCCGGACGGTGACGCGCCGCCACGAACCGCGAAATCAGCATGGGCGGCCCCGCGCGGTATTACCGTCGGCTGGGTTGTTCGGCATCGAAGGGATCCACACGTGGCAGTAGCGCCGCCCACCGGCTATGAACTGGACGAGGTGCCCGAACCCGGCGAGTACCCGCGCAAACCGCCCACGCTGTGGACCGATTTCCTGATGCTCGGGCTGGCCATCGCGTCGGTGGTGCTGATCGGCTGGATCACCTTCTTCGAGGTCTCCGATCAGACCTACCGCACCATCGTCATCGCCGACTACACCATCTGCGCGATCTTCGCCGTCGAGTTCCTCTGGCGCTGGCGTCGCGCGGGCTGGCCGTGGACGTTCCCGTTCGTCTACTGGTACGAAGTGCTCGGCATGATCCCGGTGACCAGCCCGTGGCTGCGCGGGTTCCGGCTGCTGCGGATCGTGGTCATCCTGGTGCGGCTGGCGCGGGTGGCCGACCGGGTGTACGGCGACCGGGTCACCGCCGCGGTGATCAACCGGTCGGTCGGCACCATCGTCGAGACCATCAAGAAGCCGGTGACCATGGCCGTGCTCGACGAGGTCGCGCACGCGCTACGGGCCGGCCACTACACCCAGAACATCGCCGCGGCGCTGGAGGAGAACCGCAAGGAACTCGACGAGATGATCGTGGAGTTGATCAAGAACGACCCGCAGGCCGGCCGGGTGCGTTATCTGCCGTTCCACGACGACATCATCCGGCTGGTCGCCGATACCGTCTTCCGGATCCTGTTCCAGTTCCTCGACGATCCGCGCACCGACGAACTCGTCTCGGATCTGTTGCGGGAGAACATCGACCAGATCCGCGACGCGTTGAGCAACGGGGTGAAGGTGCCGCCCTCGGCGTACGGCCCGACGCCGTTGGAACGCACTGTGCGCCATCACTTTCCGCCCTGACCAGCGGTCGGATCATTCGGGCACGGCGTGCCGGATCTGATCGCGGGCGTCGGCGTGGCGGATGGTCTCCCAGCCGATCAGCGCGGCGAGCACGACGAACAGCATGGTCAGCGAGGCCAGGGCGGGCAGCGCGGCGGCCAGCGGCGTCAGCGCGATCAGGATTGCCACCGTGACGATTCGAGCGGCCGACAGATTGCCGGTCGCGTAGTGCTTGAAGCCGACCAGGCCGGCCAGGAACAGCGCCACACCGCCGTACAGCGCGCCCAGCGGGATGCCGTAGAGGGCGTCGCTGAGGGTGTGGGTGGATTCGTCGCCCACGTAGTACAGCACCTTCTTCAGGCCCAGCGACAGGCCTATAACCCCGGCGATCATCGGGAAATGCCAGTACATGTAGCACATTTGGGCGATCTTGATCCGCCGGGCGCCCCTGGCATGCGCCAACGCGTGCTCGACCGACAGCGCGGCGACGTCGAAGTAGGCCCACCACAGCAAGCCGGAAATGGCCAGGCCGAGCATCGAGGCGAGGGTGATCGGCCAGGAGATCGGCAGTCCGGCGACGCCGATGCCGATCGAGACGATCGATTCGCCCAGCGCCACGATGATGATCAGCCCGTATCGCTCGGAGTAGTGACTGGCCGAGGCGAGCCGCCATTCGGTGCCGGCGAACCGGGTCCATACCCAGTCCCCGGCGATCGCCGCGAGCCACAGCGCGAGCTGCACCCGGCCGTCGGTGAGTGCCGCGACCACCAGCAGCGTGGTGCCGAGGGTGATGGAACCCAGCGCCCAGCGCACGATCTGGGCGCGCAACTTCGTATCGCCCTCGGCGGCCAGCCACATCATCACCAGATGCACCAGCCGCACGACCAGATAGGCGATGGCGAATACCAGCGGCCCGAACCAGCCGCCTTCCAGATCGTCGAAGGCCTCGGGAATCGTGAGCGCGGCGATGAACGCACCGCCCATCGCCACGAAGATCGCGATCCGGGCGATGCCCTCGTCAGCGCGGACGATATTGCCCAGCCAGGAATACGCGATCCACAGCCACCACATCAGGGCCAGGCACAGCAGCGCGCGCAGCAGATTCTGCGCCGTGGTCTCGTCCGCGGCGAGGTCGGTGACCATCGTGAACGCGAAGACCAGGACCAGGTCGAAGAACAGTTCGAGCTGGGTCACCGAGGAGCCCTCGGCCATCGGCTGCAGCCGGGCTCGTTTGGATCCGATCATGGATGACATCGTGGCAGGCCGGGGCCCGCTGTGCCCGCCGACGAGCGGGCTCAGTCATCAAGCGGTTTGAAACGTTTCCGTTTCGGGAAATCGTTCGGCGAATTCGATGAACGTCTCCACCATCGCCTCGTTCGCGCGGCGCACGGAGCGCTTGAGCAGGAAGCCGGGAACGGGAATGGGCAGGTACAGCTCGTTGTGGTACCAGACGTGGGTGCCCTCGTCGGTCTCGGTCACTTCGAAGAAGCCGCCGCCCTTCACCCCGCGGGTGCTGTCGACGACCTCCCAGGCCGAACGGTTGGCGTCCCAGTCGTATTCGAGGACCTGCAGATCGGAGCTGCCGAGCATTTCCGCCTTGACGAAGACCCGGCGCGGCCTGCCTTCCTCGTCGCGGGTGGCGACACGGGCATCGGTGTAGGCCGACGACCAATCCGGGAGCATTTCCACCGCTGCCAATGCGTCCATGACCTGGGCGGGGTCGGTGTCGACGACGAATCGGATATCGGTCTTCGTACGCATGTCTTACCTCCGCACCCCCGCATTACCAACGCGCCGATTGTGCCCAGCGGCACAGTGATCGTCAACACTGCTCCTACGGTGGCGTAGGTAGCTACATGGTTGGCCGGCGGCCGATCAGCGGGCGTGCGGTGACCGAATTGTGACGTTCAGTTCGAGCCCGGAGGCTCTACTGTCGCATCGGGTCCCGGGTACACCAGCGACTCGTGTCCGTCCTCGAAACGCACGATATACGGGGGCGACCCGTTGGGTCCGCGCACCTCGACGATCTCGCCGAGATGATCATGGTCGCCCACGATGTGACCGTGCACATGGAGCCGATCTCCGACGTTCGCCATCATGGCTCCCATTATCGGGGACCGTGGTGCACATCACAACCCGTCGCGCTCGGCTATGGCCCGGGCGACAGCGGTTTCGATCAGCTGCCTGCTCCGCTCCTCGGTGAAGATGCCCGGCAGCGTGAGCCGGTCCACGATCAGCCAGTTCAGCGCCAGATACAGCAGCAATACGGTGTCCTCGTCGCCCGGCATGCCGGAGTCGATGTGGTTGCGGACGTTGAATTCGATATCGGCGCGGACCCGTTCGGTGAGCACTTCGCGTAGTTCCGGCCTGCGGGTCGCCTCCAGGCGTAGTTCCAGTAGTGCGAGGTAGCCGGTGCGGAAGGTTTCCAGCCGGTCGACCACGTCGGTCATCAGTTCGGTGATCGTTTCCCTGGTCTTCGGCCCGCCGAGCTTGGCCATCATGGCCGCGCTGGGTTCGAGGCGCTCGTAGAAGCGGCTACCGGTCTGGGTCATCAGATCGTCGCGGTTGGCGAAGTAGTTCGAGGCCGTACCGGCGGGGACCCCGGCCTCCTTGTCGACCGCGCGGAAGGTCAGCCCCCGCGCGCCCTCGCGGGCCAGTACTTCGATGGCTGCGTCGAGCAAAGCCTGCCTGCGCTCTGGATTCGTCCTCACCTTGACACCACTCCGTTTGTAGTACTACGTTGAAACCACTACAGACAGAGTACAACATCTCAGGTGGTTCATATGCGAAAGCTCGTCTACTACGTCGCCGTCTCGCTGGACGGGTACATCGCGGGCCCCGACGACCAGTTCGACTTCTATCCGGGCTCCGACGCCTACACCGCATGGATGTGCGCGCAGTTCCCCGATTCGATTCCGACCGCGGCCCGCCCGCACATCGGGATGGCGGTGGACGCACCGAACCAGGAGTGGGACACCGTGCTGATGGGTCGCGGAACCTACGCCGTCGGCGAGGCCAGCCCGTTCGCGCACTTGAAGCAATACGTCTTCTCGTCGACGCTCGGTCCGCAGGTCGACCCGGCCATCGAGGTGGTGCCCGGCGATCCGGTCGAGTTCGTGCGGCAGTTGAAGCGGGCCGAGGGCCTCGATATCTGGCTCTGCGGTGGCGGCAAGCTCGCGGCCACGCTGGCCGGCGAGATCGACGAGCTGATCATCAAGAGCTATCCGGTCGTCGCCGGCGCGGGCATCCCCGCTTTCACCGGCGCCTTCGGCCCCACGCAGTTCACCCCGATCCGGCGCAAGGAATTCGACAGCGGAAACCAGGTCACCTGGTACGCGCGCGCCTGACCGGTCTCAATCCACAGAAAGCAGGATCCCCATGCGAAAGCTCGTCTACTACGTCGGCATGACCCTCGACGGCTACATCGCCGGCCCCGACGGCAGCATCGACTTCTTCCCGCTCCCGCCGGAGTTCACCGAATGGATCGCCACCGACTACCCCGAAACCCTCCCGGCCCACGCCTGGCCGCATTTCGGAGTCGCCGAGGGCACCACCGGCAAGAACTTCGACACCGTCGTGATGGGGCGCGGCACCTATGAGCCCGGCCTGGCCGTCGGCATCGCCAGCCCGTACCCGCACCTGCGTCAGTACGTCGTGTCCAGCACGCTCGGCACCATCGACGACCCGGGCGTCGAACTGGTGGCATCGGACCCGGTGGGCCTGGTGCGCCGGTTGAAGCAGGAGGACGGTCTCGACATCTGGCTGGCCGGCGGCGGCAAGCTCGCCGGGGAGCTCATCGACGAGATCGACGAGCTCGTCATCAAGAGCTATCCGGTATCGGCCGGCGCGGGCGTGCGCGCCTTCGACGGGCCGTTCCGGCCCACCCGGTTCACCCCGGCGCGGCGGCGCGCGTTCGGCAACGGCACCCAGGTCACCTGGCTCACCCGGGCCTGACATCCGGCCCCGACCAGGCCGATCACCGGCGGCAATAGCCCGTCGGCATCGATATCAAACGGGATCCGGCGCGGTTGTGTCCTTTTCCA
This sequence comes from Nocardia cyriacigeorgica GUH-2, assembly GCF_000284035.1. Classification (NCBI taxonomy): domain Bacteria; kingdom Bacillati; phylum Actinomycetota; class Actinomycetes; order Mycobacteriales; family Nocardiaceae; genus Nocardia; species Nocardia cyriacigeorgica. The sequence goes on from NC_016887.1 coordinate 338,929, forward strand.
CAGGCTCGGAGGGAGGGCCTAAATGCCTGGATCCGGGCCGGTACGCTGAAGCACTGAAATCAGCTTGTTTGTCGATCTGGGAGGAGCCTGCCGTGGCTCTTGTTGTTCAGAAGTACGGAGGATCGTCGGTCGCCTCGGCCGAACGGATCCGGCGCGTCGCTGAACGGATCGTCGAAACGAAGAAGCAGGGCCACGAGGTGGTCGTGGTCTGCTCGGCTATGGGCGATACCACCGACGAGCTGCTCGATCTCGCCCAGCAGGTCTCCCCGGAACCCCCGGCGCGTGAGATGGACATGCTGCTCACCTCGGGTGAGCGCATCTCCAACGCGCTGGTCGCGATGGCCATCCACGCCTTGGGCGAGGAGGCGCGCTCGTTCACCGGCTCGCAGGCCGGCGTGATCACCACCGGCGCGCACGGCAAGGCCAAGATCATCGACGTCACCCCGAGCCGGCTCCGGGAGGCGCTCGACGACGGCCTGATCGTGCTGGTCGCGGGCTTCCAGGGCGTCAGCCAGGACAGCAAGGACGTCACCACCCTCGGTCGCGGCGGCTCCGACACCACCGCCGTCGCCCTCGCCGCGGCGCTGAAGGCCGATGTCTGCGAGATCTACACCGACGTCGACGGCATCTTCACCGCCGACCCGCGCATCGTGTCCGACGCGCAGAAGCTCGAGCAGGTCTCCTATGAGGAAATGCTCGAAATGGCCGCGTGCGGCTCGAAAGTCTTGATGCTGCGTTGTGTGGAGTACGCGCGGCGCTACAACGTGCCCGTGCATGTGCGCTCGTCGTACACCGACAAGGTGGGCACCACCGTTTACGGATCGATGGAGGACATCCCGATGGAGCAGGCAATCCTGACCGGCGTTGCGCACGATCGCAGCGAGGCCAAGGTGACTGTCGTCGGCCTGCCGGACGAACCGGGCTACGCCGCCAAGGTGTTCCGGGCGGTCGCCGACGCGGAAATCAACATCGACATGGTGTTGCAGAACGTCTCCGAGGTGGAGACCGGCAAGACCGACATCACCTTCACCCTGCCCAAGACCGAACTGGTCCGCGCGGTGCAGATCCTCACCGAGCGCAAGGCCGAGATCGGCTTCTCCGAGGTCCGCTCCGATGAGAACATCGGCAAGGTCTCGCTGGTCGGCGCGGGTATGAAGTCGCATCCGGGCGTCACCGCGACGTTCTGCGAGTCGCTGGCCGAGGCGGGCGTCAACATCGACCTGATCTCGACCTCGGAGATCCGCATCTCGGTGCTGGTCGCCGAATCCCAGCTCGACGAGGCGGTCAAGGTGCTGCACCGGGCTTTCGATCTCGGCGGTGACGAGGTCGCCGTCGTCCACGCCGGAACGGGGCGATGAACATGGGTGTACGGGTAGGAGTGGTCGGCGCGACCGGTCAGGTCGGCGCCGTCATGCGCAAGCTGCTCGAAGAGCGCGACTTCCCGGCCGATGAGGTGCGGTTCTTCGCCTCGGCCCGGTCGGCCGGTAAGAAGCTGCCGTGGCGCGGCGGCGAGATCGTGGTGGAAGACACCGAGACCGCCGATCCGTCCGGGCTCGATATCGCGCTGTTCTCCGCCGGCGCCACCATGTCGCGGGTGCAGGCGCCGCGCTTCGCCGCCGCCGGGGTCACCGTCATCGACAATTCCTCGGCCTGGCGCAAGGACCCCGACGTGCCGCTGGTGGTCAGCGAGGTGAACCCGGAGCAGACCCGCAATCTGGTCAAGGGCATCATCGCCAACCCCAACTGCACCACCATGGCCGCGATGCCGGTGCTCAAGCCGCTGCACGATATCGCCGGGCTGCGCCGGCTCATCGTCTCCAGCTACCAGGCAGTGTCCGGTAGCGGCCTGGCCGGTGTGGAAGAGCTGGTCTCGCAGGCCCGCGCGGTGATCGGCGACGCCGAAAAGCTCACCCACGACGGCGGCGCGGTCGATTTCCCGGCGCCGAACAAGTACGTCGCGCCGATCGCGTTCAATGTGCTGCCGCTGGCCGGTTCGCTGGTCGACGACGGCTCCGGCGAGACCGACGAAGATCAGAAGCTGCGCAACGAGAGCCGCAAGATCCTCGGCCTGCCCGAGCTGCTGGTGAGCGGCACCTGCGTGCGCGTGCCGGTGTTCACCGGGCACTCGCTGTCGGTGAACGCGGAGTTCGATCAGCCGCTGTCGGTGGCGCAGGCCACCGAGATCCTGGCCAAGGCGCCCGGCGTCAAGCTGGTCGATGTGCCGACGCCGTTGCAGGCGGCCGGGCACGACGAGTCGCTGGTCGGCCGGATCCGCCAGGATCCCGGTGTGCCCGACGGCCGTGGCCTCGCGCTGTTCATCTCCGGTGACAATCTGCGTAAGGGCGCCGCGCTCAACACCATTCAGATCGCCGAGGTCCTGCTCGCCGACCGCTGAGCGGTTCGGAGCGGACAACCGAGCCCGGCCGACGCTGCTGACCGAAGCAGCGACGGCCGGGCTCGTCTCGTCTCAGTGGATGCCGGGCGTGCGCGGGTCGGGTCCGAGACAGGCCAGGATGGCGCAGCCCGGCGGCGCGTCGCTGAACAGCGGGCGCAGCGGCTGGTTCAAGCAGGCGAAGACATTGCAGCCCGGGTAGGCCGACGTGCCGATGCCGACGATGGCGAGCAGGATGTCGGTGTCGATGAAGGCGTTCGGGTCCAGCGTCAACGGCGGTTCGATGTACGGTCCGGGATCGGGCACCGGCGGTTCGTGGAACGCGGCGAACAACCGGCGGAAGAACTCGTGCGGCAGTTCGGCCTGATTCTGGATGACGCCCGACGGCCCGTGCGTACTCACATTGCCGAACATCCCGGTCCACACCACCATCAGGTCCAGGCTGGGGAAGACGAAGACGTTCTGCATGCCCATCCCCGCCATCGAGTACATGTCCGGCGGTAGGAAGCTCGCGTTCTCCGCGCAGGAGGGGCCGAGCCAGAACAGGTAGCCGTAGCAGTGGTTTGCCGGTGACGGTGACCGCGCGGCGTCGAGGTAGCCGCGCGAGACGAGTTGTGTTGCGCCCCAGCGTCCGTCGTTGGCGACCAGCAGTCCGAGCTTGGCCAGGTCGTTGGGCGGGATCATCAGGTGCGCGTACCCGTAGGTGTGCCCGGCGCGGTCGCGGGCCCAGTAGTAGTCGCTGCGCGCGATCCCGAGCGGGTCGAACAGTTCCCGCTGGGCGAACTGCTGGAGTGGTTCGCCGACGGCCAGTTCGAGCACGTACGCCAGCAGGTCCACATTGCGCTGGCTGTAGGTGAATACGGTGCCCGGTTCATGGTCGAGTGGCACGCCGAGTGCCTGCACCGCACTGTTCGGGTCCAGCGGGATCACCCCGGTGATGCCCTCGGTCACCACGCCGACCCGCATGCCCGAGGTCTCGGTGAGCAGATTCTCCACCGTGATCGCCCGGCGGGACTCGTCGCCCAGGCCGGCGGGCAGATAGCGGCCGATCGGCGCGGAGATGTCGAGTTTGCCTTGGTCCGAGGCGATCCCGGCAAGCAATGAGACAACGCTCTTGGTGACGCTCCAGACGTTCCAGGCCACGTTGCCGGTCTGGTCGTTGGTGGGGCCTTCGCCGATGAGGCAGTTGTGCCGGAACACCTGCACATTCAACCGATTCCGGCCGGCGGCGAAATTCAACGCTTCGGCCAGGCGCTGCGAATCAAGCCCCGCCGCTTCGGGTTCGGCTCGTTCGAGTTGCCGTCCGGAAGTTACCGAACACTGCGCTTCGGTGGTGTCGGGCGGTGCCGCGGCCGCGGACGCGGCGAAGACGTGCCCCGCTACCAGTGCAACCGCTGTGACCCCTACGAGGAGTCCACCCAAACGCCTCATGCGGATCAGGTTAGCGCCCGGCGCCGGTCCCGGCCGGTATATGCGAAACGCCGCCAGGTCGGGGGGAACCTGGCGGCGCCGAGTCGGCCGACGCCACGCCCGACGTCACGACTCTCGCGTCGACACCCGGCAAGCGCCTCTCGGCGAGTGGTCGCTCGTAGCGACAGATGGGGTGAGGCCCGGGGCTGCTCGGATGCCGACAGCGGGGTTCAACCCGTCGCGCGGGCGGACTATTCCGGGCCGAAGTTGTGACCTGCGGCACTACACTTGGCCGCACACCGCAGTTCGGCAACCCGCCAGTTATTTTCTTGACTAATTCCAGAAAAGGTGGAGACTCGAAGTATGCACACCGACAGCACCGATCCCCGCGAGCAGTTGCGCGCGGCCGGTCTGCGGGTCACCGCCCCGCGGGTAGCGGTGCTCGACGCGGTCGCGGCTCGCCCGCATTCCGACGCCGACACCGTCGCTGTCACCGTCCGGCAACAGCTGGGCTCGGTCTCCACCCAGGCCGTCTACGACGTGCTGCACGCCTGCGTCCGCGCGGGCATCCTGCGGCGCATCGAGCCGGCCGGGTCGGCGGCGCTCTACGAGGCCAGAACCGGCGACAACCATCACCACCTGGTGTGCAGGAACTGCGGCACGGTCGTGGACGTGGACTGTGTCGTGGGCAGCGCCCCCTGCCTGCAACCCGATGACGAGCACGGTTTCGCCATCGATGAGGCGGAGGTCGTGTTCTGGGGCCTGTGCCCGAACTGCCGTCCGGATCGACGGCCGACACCCTGACAGTCCCGGGTCAGCCCACCCCGGGTCCGTTGACCAGCCGAGGAGGCTTCTATGACCAAGCCGACAACCACCAACACCGGCATTCCCGTCGAAAGCGACAACGAATCGCTGACCGCGGGAACCCAAGGCCCCGTCCTGCTGCACGACCACTACCTGATCGAGAAGCTCGCGCAGTTCAATCGGGAGCGGGTGCCGGAGCGCATCGTGCACGCCAAGGGCTCGGGCGCGTACGGCGAACTGGTGGTGACCAACCCGGAGATCGCGAAGTACACCAAGGCCAAGCTGTTCCAGCCCGGCGCGCGCACCGAATCGCTGGTGCGCTTCTCCACCGTCGCTGGTGAGCAGGGCAGCCCGGATACCTGGCGTGATCCGCGCGGTTTCGCGATCAAGTTCTACACCGAGGACGGCAATTACGACCTGGTCGGCAACAACACCCCGGTCTTCTTCATCAAGGACTCGATCAAGTTCCCCGACTTCATCCGCTCGCAGAAGCGGCTGCCGGGCTCGGGCCTGCGCGACCACAACATGCAGTGGGACTTCTGGACCCTGCGCCCGGAGTCGGCGCACCAGGTCACCTGGCTGATGGGCGATCGCGGCATCCCGAAGAGCTACCGCCACATGAACGGCTACGGCTCGCACACCTATCAGTGGATCAACGCCGAGGGCGAGCGGGTGTGGGTGAAGTACCACTTCCGCACCGACCAGGGCCAGGACTTCCTGACCCAGGCCGAGGCCGATCGCCTCGCCGGCACCGATCCCGATCTGCATCGCAAGGATCTGTGGGACGCCATCGAGCGCGGGGATTTCCCCAGCTGGACGGTTTACGTGCAGATCATGCCGGTTGCCGAGGCCGAGAGCTACCGGTTCAACCCGTTCGACCTCACCAAGGTCTGGTCCAAGAAGGACTACCCGCTGATCGAGGTCGGCAAGTGGACGCTGAACCGCAATCCGCGCAACTTCTTCGTCGAGATCGAGCAGGCCGCGTTCGAGCCGTCCAATATCGTGCCCGGCATCGGCTTCTCCCCGGACAAGATGCTGCTCGGCCGCGTCTTCGCCTACGCCGACGCCCACCGCTACCGCATCGGCACCAACTACGCGCAGCTGCCGCCCAACGCGCCGCGCGCCGCGGAGGTCAACACCTACTCCAAGGAAGGCGCGATGCGGTACCACTTCAACGAGCCGGAGGTGCCGGTCTACGCGCCGAACTCCTACGGTGGCCCGCACGCCGATCCGGAACTGGCCGGTGACGGCGGCGCCTGGGAATTCGACGGCAAGGCGGTGCGCGCCGGCTACATCCAGCACGCCGAGGACGGCGATTTCGTCCAGCCCGGCATCCTGGTGCGCGAGGTGCTCAATGACGAACAGCGCGACCGCCTGGTGAGCAATATCGTCGGCCATGTGCTCGGCGGTGTGCAGGAGCCGGTGCTGAGCCGGGTCTTCGAGTACTGGAAGAACGTCGACAGCGAGCTCGGCAAGCGCGTCGAGGAAGGCGTGCGCGCCGGCCTCAACGGCAACGGCTGATATCGCCGGAAAACATTCCGCCCCTGACCATTCCGGTCAGGGGCGGATTTTTCTGTCCAGCGGGTACCGCAGGGTCTTACAGCAGACCGAACCAGTAGATCACGCAGGCCAGCATCCAGACGACCACGGTTTCCATCGACGCTCTCCCAATCTCCTTGCCGTACTTCCATCATGGCGCGAAACGAGCACCCGCGCCGCAAACTGCTCCAGTTTCGCCGATCGCGGCCGCTCGAGCAGGGATTACACGGCTGCAAGTTCTTCTTAAGGGCGCGCCAAGCCGGGGGCGGCATTGTTTGTGTCAACACCGGAACACACCGGAAAGAACAGACCGAAACCCCGAACAGGACGTAATGACGATGATCGGCAAGCTGACCACCGCCCTCGCTCTCGCCACCACGACCACCGCCCTCGTCTTCGGCGCGGGTACCGCCGCGGCCGTCACCGAAGGCGTTCCGGGCGCCGCCGTCACCGGCCAGGCCACCTGCACCCACAAGGGCGACAAGATCCGGATCGAGATCGACTCGCCGGTCGTCTACGCCCAGCCCGGCTACCTGCCCGGTGAGAACCAGCAGATCCGCTACCGCACGGTCATCATCGACGCCGCCCAGGGCACCCTCGCCGGGGCCGGCGAGTGGGAGACCGGCAAGGCCACCGATACCAAGGCCGCCGACATGGACGACACCAAGATGGACGTCCTGCGCAACGATCCCAACGCCTACCTGGTGATCCAGGAGGTCGAGTGGCTCGCGCCGGACGGCGAGAACCCGGTCGCCAAGACCGACCTGCACGCGACCAGCTACCTGATCAAGGACGGTCGCACCGAGCTCGGCACCTTCGACTACTGCCAGTAGTCGCGAGGTCCGAAACGGGGGACGGTGATCGGGCCGGGGAGGGCCCGATCCACCGGACGAGCAGCCGATGCCACCGGGGAGGGGCGGACGCTGCCGGCACCGGACCGGGGAGATCCGGTGCCACCCGAGGCCGGGCCGAGGAGGGCCCGAGGGTATCCGAGCGGAGCAGGCCGGGGAGGACCTGACGGGGACGGATACCGGGGTGGGGCCTCGATCGGGGGATCGGGGGAACGCCGGGAGGGGTGACATCGAGTGCGGGGACTCGGTGTACGGGACCGGTGGGGGAATCGGTGTCCTCCTGACCGCCACGGGGGTGGGCGGTCAGGAGGGACCGAGGGGGATGACTGTGTATCGGCCGGACCGGTCTCGCGGGGTGATCGGTCCGGTCGATACGGGTCAACGCGAGAAGGAACGGCTCTTCCGGAAGCTGAGCAGCAGAGCGACTGCGGTCACGATCCATACGGTGAGCGCGACCCAGGCTTCGCCGCCGCCGAAGGTAACCATCCACTGCTCGCCGATGGCCGAGCCCAATTCCCGGGTGCCAACGCCGTACATGCCGACGGGGAACACGATGCTCCACAGGCCCGGTTCGTAGGCCAGGCGGATGTGCTGGACGAAATGTCGCCACACGCCCGCCACCAGCAGCAGCGGGATCAGCCAGCTGCCGAAGGCCCACAGCAGGACCGCCACCCCGATCAGCACGGGCCGCACCGACGTCAGCAAATGTATGCCGTCCAGGTGCAGCAGCTGGGCCGCGGCCAGCACGCTGATCGCGGTGGCGCCCATGAACACCCAGTAGGCGGGCACCAAGCGCGCGGCGGTGAGGTTGTCGGTGAACAATGTGGCCAGCACCAGCGTCGCGACCAGCAGATACAGCATGGTGCCCACCGACCAGCACAGTAGCGCCGGTACCGCGAAGCGCCCCGCCCAAGGTTGCGGGAGCGCGGTGGCCGCGACCGCCAGCGATTGGGTCGCGACCACCCAGATGAACCAGGTGCCATCGGCGCTCAGGCCGGCCGGACCGCGATGGTGCACCATCAGCAGGGCGGGGATGCCGTAGCCGAGCAGCAGCCAGGCCAGCACGGCCACCGCGAGCAGAATCAAGGCCGCGGCCAGGTGTTCTCGGCGAGACAGCCCGGTCGACATGACCGCGGCCGCGGCGACGAAGGTCAGATAGGTGAAGCCGGTGGCGGGGCTCATCGCGTCGGCGACCGCCGCGGCCCGGTATTTCACCAGGCGGACCAGGGTGGCCGCGATCAGCACCGCGAATCCCGCCAGCGCCAGGTACAGCATGATCGACGACAGGGTGTCCAAGCCGGCCGAGCCGACGGCCCGGGAGACGATGCCGGTCGCCATCACCGAGGCGAACCAGGCGGGCTTGAGATTCTCGACGGGGCTCGTGCGCACTTCGACCATGGCCGTCACCTGGGTCAGTGTGGCACGGCGGCAACCGCTTCGACCGCAACCGCGACCCACGACATGCCGACGCCGGCCACCTCGGTGACCGGCGACGGGAGATCAGCGCGTGGCAGCGGTGGCCGGATATTCGGGCAGGTCATAGGTTTCGGTCTTGGACAGCATCTTCATCATCAGCGGCTTCATGATGCGCGCCGTCATCAGCTTGCTGACCAGCAGTCCGGCCCGGATCCCGAACCGGGTCTTCGGCGTCATCGCGCGCAGGCCGCCGGGCTGCAATTCCTGGGCGAGCGCGACGAACGGACGCAACACCCGCTGGTAGTTCTCCAGGGCGGCCCGCGGATCGTCGCGGTGCGTGGCGATTTCACCGGCCAGCACATACGCGCCGACCAGCGCCATCGCGGTGCCCTGACCGGTGAGCGGGGACCCGCAGTAGCCGGCATCGCCGAGCAGCGCGACCCGGCCCTGAATCCAGCTCGGCATATCGATGCGGGCCAGCTCGTCGAAGTAGAAATCGTCGGCCTCGGGCATGGCAGCGGTGATGGCGGGTGCGGTCCAGCCGCCGCCGGCGAGCCGCTCGCGGATCAGCTGCTGCTGGGCCGCGACGTTGCGGCGCAACGCCGGATCGGCCTCGGCACGGATGACGACCAGGGCCTTGGACGTCGCCGGATCGGCGTCGGGCCGCATGCCGAGCCCGGTGGCGCCGGGTAGCGAATGCATGGTGAACCAGTGCGGTTCGATGCCGGCGGGGGTCGGCATGGTGAAGAAGGACATGTAGCCGCCGAGGTAGGTGCTGAACTGCTCTTCCGGGCCGAACACCAGCCGTCGGGTCGCCGAGTGCAGGCCGTCGGCGCCGATGACCAGGTCGAAGCGTTCGGTGCCGCCCGAGGCGAAGGTGACCACCACGCCGTCGTCGTCCTGGGTGAGCGCCTCGATCCATTCGCCGTAGCGGTAGTCGACGCCGCCGGCCGCCTCGATGGCGTCGAGCAACACCTGGTTCAGGTCGCCGCGGCTGATCTCGATCTCGGCCACGCCGCCCTTGCCGTCGAACATCTCGGCGGGCATGCGCAGCAGTTGCTTGCCGTCGGCGTCGACGTGCACCATGCCGCGCTCGTCGAGCCGGCGGGCGTTGATACCGGGCATCAGGCTCATCCGCTCCGCTACTTCGCGGCTGGGACCGCGCAGGTCGACGGCCTGGCCGCCGGGGCGGGGAGCGGCGGCGCGCTCCACCACCGTGACCGGGATGCCGTACCGGAGTAGTTGCAGCGCAACGGCATTGCCGCCGATGCCGCCGCCGGAGACGAGAACGCGGGGGCGGGTGGTCGGCTGCGAGGTGGGGGTGGCGGGCTGGGTGCTCATCGTTTCGTCCTTCGTTTGCTCGAACGTCTTAGACAAATGTCTAACAGAGCCTTGCACATCTGTCTAGTACAAATGTTCAAGACGTGCGTACAGTGGGGACATGGGAAACAAGGAGGACCTGCTCGCCGCCGCCCGGGCCTGCGTGTACGAGCGCGGATTCGCCGCGACCACGGCGCGCGATATCGCCAATGCGGCGGGGGTGAGCCTGGCCGCGATCGGCTACCACTTCGGGTCGAAGGAGCGGCTGCTGACCGAGGCGCTCACCGCGGAATCCGGCCGCGAGATCGGCGACGCGCTCGACGAGCGGATCAAGGCAGCGAGCAAGGACGGCCGGTCACCGGCGCAGGCCTTTCCACTGGTCTGGAACGACATCGCCGAGGTCTTCGCGCGCAACCGGCAGATGCTGGTGGCGAGTGTGGAGAACATCATCCGGATCCACCGCACGCCGAGCGAGGCGGCACATATGTCCGGGCTGCTCGCCGAGGCCGTCGCGGAAATGGCAGAACTGGTGGCGCAGTCGCACCCGGAGCTGAGCGAGGAGCAGGCGCGGGCGGTCGCGCGGTTGTACTTCGCATTGCTGAACGGGCTGGCGCTGCAATGGATTACCGAGCCCGAGGGGGAGTTGCCCAGCGGGGATGAGCTGGCGGTGGCGATAGCCGCGCTCGCGCCGCGGAATTGACCAGCGGTTATCGGAGTGCTGGTCAGGAGTCGGCCGGCGATCCGCGCGCCGCGACGTGATCAGCGGCGCGCGGATCAACTCAGTTCAGCTGCTCGAGGTACTTCTTCCACCCACCGAACTCGGTGATGTCGGTGGCCGCGACCGCCGCGTCGTAGGTGCAGGCGAAGCCGACGACGGTGCGGCCGTCTTCGAGTTCGATATTGGCCAGCGCCATCGGGGCCGGGAGGGCGGCGAGGAAGGAGCCGAGGCCGGCGGCCGACAAGCCGAACAGTTCGCCGACGATGGGCGCGCCCTGGCCGGGGCCGTGTCGCACCAGGCCGGGTTTGGGTGGGATGGTGTCCAGGGCGGTGAGGCGGTAGGCGTCGGTGGTGCGGATTTCGCCGGCGAAGCGGGCGCCAATCTGTTCCAACTGCCAGTGCAGTGGCTGTCCGCGCAGGTGCGCGCCGAAGACGGCGAGTTCGGCGTCATGGCCGAACAGGGCCGGGGTGGAGTCGGTGCCGACCAGCCGGGCCGCGAGGTCGATGGCGACTTGATCGGCGAAGGCGGGCACAACGACCATGACACCGAAGGGCTGACCGTCCGCGGTGGGCTGTCCGGGAACGGCGACCGCCGCCATATCGAGCAGGTTGCAGAAGTTGGTGAAGGTGCCCATCCGGCGGTTGATGGTGACCGGATCGGCCTGCACGGCGGCAATGCTCGGATGTTCGGTGGTGGTCGGGAGCAGCAGTCCGTCGTAGCCGTCGAGCAGCCGGGCCGCGGCCGCGCGGGCGGTGACGAGGGCGTCGAGATCGGCGGCGAAACCGGGTCCGGTGGTGTGCTCGGCGGCCCCGATGATGCTCGCGACGGTGGGATCGAGCGTCTCCGGCGGCGCGGTGGCGAGGAAGGCGCCGACCGAGGCGTAGCGCTCGGCGACGATTGCGCCGTCGTAGAGCAGCAGGGCAGCCTCGAGCAGGGCCGAGATGTCGATCTCGGTGATGGTCACGCCGGAATCTGCCAGTCCGGCAATGGTTCTGGTGAACGCTTCGCGATACGGCGCGCTCAGCGCGGTCAGGTCCTCGGCACGCGGGACCGCGACCGTCGGCCGCTGCGGCGCGGCGAGCAGCACATCGGCGGGCCGTTTCCGGCTGCGCGGGTCGCGGGAATCCGGACCGGCCATGATCGCGGCCGCCGCCACCGCCCGTTCGAGGTCGGCGGCGAACACCGTGACGGCGTCGAAGTCCGCGCAGGCCGGCACCACACCGTGCACAGGCACCACACCCAGGGTGGCCTTGATCCCGACGATGCCCTGCAAAGCCGCGGGCACCCGGCCGGAACCGGCGGTGTCGGTGCCGATTCCGATATCGGCGATGCCCAACGCCACTGCCACCGCCGAACCCGAGCTGGACCCGCCCGAGACCAACGCGGGATCGAAAGCATTACGCACCGGCCCGTACGGGCTGCGGGTGCCGACCAGGCCGGTGGCGAACTGATCGAGGTTCGTCTTGCCGAGCACGATCGCGCCCGCCGCGATCAGCCGCTCCACCGCGGCCGCGGTGACCTCCGGGGTGTAGGCGAAGGCCGGGCAGGCCGCCGTGGTCGGCAGCCCCGCGACGTCGACGTTGTCCTTGACCGCGACCAGCAACCCCGCCAGCGGCAGCATCTCACCTGCGGAGAGTCGCTGCTCGATCGCGGTGGCGTCGGCGGCGACCTCGCTCTCCGGACGCAGGGTGATCCACACCTCCGGCCGGTCCACCTCCGCGATCCGGCGGTAGGCGGCGGCGACGCGCGCGGTGGGCGAACCGGGGAGGGCGTTGCCGAGTGGGCCGGCGCTCATCTAGTCGACTCCGATCACTGCGAGAGGGGTTCCGGGTTCCACTTTGGCACCCGGGGTGGCCAGGACCTTCAGCACCGTGCCCGCGTCCGGGCACTGTACTGGCAGTTCGAGTTTCATCGCTTCCAGGACGGCGACCGTCGCACCGGCGGAAAGCCGTTGTCCTGCCTCGACTTCCACCCGCCAGACATTGCCGATCATCGGCGCCGTCACCACGGTGGCATTGTCCGGCATGCCCGCGAGCGGATCGTCGACGGTCTCGCTGACGATCTCGGCTCCCGTACCGCGATCGAATTCGCCGGCGGCCTGCCAGGCCTGCTTCTCTGCCTCGAACGCGGCCGCCTGCTTGGTCTCGAATTCGGCGATCGAATCGGCCTCCTCGCGCAGCAGCCGCAGGTGGTCGGCCAGGGCGAAGCTGCCCTCGCTGACCTCGGCGTCGAATCGTCCGGCGGTCGCGGCGGCGCGGTAGTCGAGGAGCTGGTCGGCGCTGACCGGCTCCCAGACGATGCGGTCGAAGAACCGGAACAGCCATGGCGTCCCGGATTCGAACGGGGCGCGCTGACGGTAGCTCGACCAGATCGGCACCGTCCGCCCGATGAGCTGGTAGCCGCCAGGGGAGGCCATGCCGTAAACGCACAGGTACTTGCCGCCGATGCCGACCGCGTCCGACGGCGTCCACGTGCGCGCCGGGTTGTACTTGGTGGTGACCAGCCGGTGCCGCGGGTCGAGCGGAACCGCCAGCGGCGCACCGAGATACACATCGCCGAGGCCGAGCACCAGGTATTCGGCGGCGAAGACGGTGGCGCGCACGTCGTCGACGCTGTCGAGGCCGTTGATGCGGCGGATGAATTCGGTATTGGACGGCAGCCAGGGCGCGCTGTCGCGCACACCGCTGCGATAGCGGTCGATGGCCTCCGTGATCGACGGATCGTCGAACGACAGCGGCAACCGGATGGTGCGGCTGGGCACCACCAGGTCCTGGGTGGCGGGCAGTTCGGCCTCCAGCTCGGCCAGCACGCCGAGCAGCCGATGCTGGGCCAGGACGTCGGGATCGAAGTGGATATGCAGTGAGCGCACGCCGGGCGTCACGTCGATGATGCCGGGCAGCCCGGCTCCGGCCAGGGCCGTGGACAGGGCGTGCACCCGCATCCGCAGACCGAGATCGAGCACCATCTCGCCGTACTCGACCAGCACATTGTCGTCGCCGCCGCGCAGATAGCGGACCGGTGGACGGTCGCCGGTGCCGTCGACGCCGCCGAGGATGCCGCGATCGCTCAGTCCGGCCAGCGGTTTCGGTACCGTCGTGCGGGCCCGCGCGGCGTTCGAGGCGCGCAGCTCGCCTGCGGTGGCGTCGTCCACCGGGACGAAGCGCACGCTGTCGCCCGGTCGCAGCTGGCCCAGTTTCCAGCGGTGCGCCGACACCACCGTCAGCGGGCAGGCGAAACCGCCCAGGCTCGGGCCGTCGGGACCGAGCAGGATCGGCGTATCACCGGAGACGTTGAGCGCGCCGACGCTGTACGGATTGTCGTGCAGGTTCGACGGATGCAGACCCGCCTCACCGCCGTCGGTGCGCGACCAGGTGGGTTTGGGACCTTCCAGCCGGATGCCGGTGCGGTTGGCGTGGCTGCCGACCCGCCACTCGTGGGTGTAGAACTGCGCCATATCGGCGTCGGTGAAGTAGGCGGGCGCGGTTTGCGGGCCCTCGCCGACGGCCAGCTCCCAGACATGACCGAAATCGGGGCGCTCGGCCGGTGGGATCGGGTGCGGTTCTTCCGTTGCGGCGTCGGCCAGGTGCAGTACATCGCCGGTGACCAGCGCTTTACCGGTCACGCCGCCGAAGCCGCCGAGGGTGAAGGTCGACGCGCTGCTGTGATACGACGGTGCGTCGATGCCGCCGCGCACCGCGATATAGGTGCGCAGGCCGGTGTCGGCAGGGGCGCCCACATCCAGCACGCTGCCCGCGGCGACCGTGATCGGCTCCCACATCGGCACCGGTTCGCCGTCCACCTCGACCGGTGCGCCGGCGCCGCTCACACACACCACGGCGGTATCGGAGAACCGCAGCCGCGGACCGTGCAGCGTGCACTCCAGCGCGGGCGCGCCGGCCGGATTGCCCACGGCGGTATTGGCGAGGGTGAACGACAGATCGTCCATCGGGCCGGACGGCGGAATACCGACCTCCCACAGGCCGATTCGGCCGGGATGGTCCTGGATGGTGGTCATGGTGCCCGGGCGTTCCACGTCGATCCGCGCGGCGGTGGGCCGGATATCGGCGAGGGTGGCGGTGATGTGGGCGGCGCGGCGGACCGTGGGGTCGCTCGCGGCGGCGAGAAGTTGCGGCAGGTTGGTCTGCACGCCGTGGACGTGGGTCTGGGTGAGCGCATCGGTCAGGGCGGTGAACGCCTCGTCGCGATCGGCGCCTTGGGTGATGACCTTGGCCAGCAGCGGGTCGTAGTAGGGGCTGACCTCGGTCCCGGTGCCGACCCAGGTATCCACGCGAGCCTGGTCAGGGAAGGTCGTCTCGGTGATCAAACCCGCGCTGGGCCGGTAGTCCTGGCCAGGATCTTCGGCATAGACGCGGGCTTCCACCGCCCAGCCTTCGATCGGTGGACCCGTCTCGGGCAGTTCGTCCAGCATCGCGGAATCGCCGCCCGCCAGCCGCAACATCCACTCGACGAGATCCACGCCGGTCACCGCCTCGGTCACCGGATGTTCCACCTGGAGCCGGGTATTCATCTCCAGGAACGACGCCGCGTCGCGGTCGGCGTCGTAGACGAATTCGACGGTGCCCGCCGAGCGGTAGCCGACCGATCGGGCCAGCTCGCGCGAGACCGACAGCAACTGCTGCGACAACTCGGTCGTGAGTCCGGGCGCCGGCGCCTCCTCGATCACCTTCTGATTGCGCCGCTGCAGCGAACAGTCCCGGGTACCGAGGCTGACCACCCGGCCGAGGCCGTCGCCGAACACCTGCACCTCGACGTGCCGGGCCCGCGCCACGAACCGTTCCAGGAACACACCGGAGGTGGCGAAGTTGGTGGCGGCCAGCCGCTGCACCCGCTGGAAAGCGGCTCGTACTTGGTCGGCGTCGTGGCAGGCCTGCATGCCGATACCGCCGCCCCCGCCCACGGCCTTGAGCATGACCGGGAATCCGATCCGCTCGGCCTCGGCGACCGCGTGATCGGCCGATTCCAGCAGTCCCGAGCCGGGCACCAGCGGCACCCCGACGGCGCGGGCTGCCTCCCTGGCGGTGTGTTTGTCGCCGAAGATCCGCAGCTGGTCCGGGGTGGGGCCGACGAAGGCGATACCGGCCTTGGTCACCTCCTCGGCGAATTCGGCCTTCTCGGACAGGAACCCGTAGCCGGGATGGATCGCCCCGGCCCCGGTGGCCAGTGCCGCCTCGATCACCCGATCGGTGCGCAGATAGGATTCCGCTGCCGCACTCGGACCGAGATATGCTGCCGCGTCCGCCATTTCGACGTGTGCGGCGCCGGCGTCGGCGTCGGAATAGACCGCGACGGTTTTGAGGCCGAGAGTGCGGGCGCTGCGCATGATGCGGCAGGCGATCTCGCCCCGATTGGCGACGAGGACGGTATCGAAATCCAGGCTCACGTCGGGCTCCTGTGTTCAGTTGGGATTAATCGGTGGCCAGTGACATGGCGGCGATCGCGCGGGTGACCCGGTCGAGCACGACATCGAGGGATTCGCCGATATGGGTGTGCAGCAGCCGGTAGGCCAGCGAAAGATCGTCGGCGAGAACGGCATCGAGAATGGCCAGGTGCTCGGAGATGGTGGTCTCGATGCGGTTGTTGACCATGAAGTCGTACATCCGCACATGCCGGATGCGGGAGTTCACCGAGCGCAGCGCCCGGACCATCTCGGCATTGCCGGACGCGGTCAGCAGGGTGACGTGGAATTCCTCGTCACGGACCACGAAACCCGGTTCCTGTTCGGGCGGGTCGGCCTGTAGCTCCAGCCAGGCCTTACGCTCGGCGGTCAGCAGCGCCTTGTCGTGCACCACGTCCGGGTTCTGCATGGCGCGCTGTAAACCGCCCAGCTCCAGGGTGATTCGCAGCTCGTAGAGATCACGCACCAGCGGAATGCTCGGGCGGACCGGCGAGAACCCGTACTCCTCGCGTTGCAGCAGTCCGTCCGAGCAGAGCACGGTGAGTGCCTCACGGACCGGTGTGCGCGAGATGCCGAAGCGTGCGGAGACCTTCGGTTCGGTGAGGCGTTCGCCGAACTTGATGTCGCCGTTCATCAGCTCCGCGCGCAGGGTTTCGTACACCACGTCCCGCAGCGGTTTTCCCGAGGTATCGGCCGGTGTGGCCACCCGTGTCGACATACCTGTATACGCTATGGACCTCGCGTTTCCGTCGAATCACCGTGCGTAACCGGTAGGTAAGCGTGTGCTCACCGCGGCGTTTGTCCGGCGGAGCGTTCCCGGATTTCCGCACGTCATCGCCATCGCACTCGACTGTAGACAAATATGCGATTCTGTCTTACCGTCGGAACATGTTGGCTGAAGAGTATCGCGCGGCTCCGGTGTTCGAACTGCGCTCCGGACCCACCTGGCGGGCGCCGTGGGCGATGTATGCCGCACTGCGCGAACATGATCCGGTGCACCGGGTGGTGCCCGCCGGGCAACCCGACCACGACTACTGGGTGCTGACCCGGCACGAGCACGTCTACGCCGCCGCCCGCGACACCGACACCTTCTCCTCCCGCGACGGGCTCACCGTCGAATACGGCGAGCTCGAGCAGATCGGATTGACCGCCAATCCGCCGATGGTCATGCAGGATCCGCCGCAGCACACCGAGTTCCGCAAGCTGGTCGCGCGCGGATTCACCCCGCGCCAGGTCGCCGACGTCGAGCCGGTGGTGCGCGCCTTCGTCCGCGAACGGCTGGACCGGCTGGCCGAGCAGGGCGGCGGCGATATCGTCAAAGACCTGTTCAAACCGCTGCCGAGCATGGTGGTGGCCTATTACCTGGGGGTGCCCGAGCAGGATCGGGACCGATTCGATGGCTGGACCGACGCCGTGGTCGCCGCCAGCACCGAACGCACCGCCGACGCCCAGCAGGCCTCGATGGAGATGCTCGGCTACTTCGCCGAGCTGATCAAACGCCGGCGCACCGATCCCGGCGACGACACGGTCTCGCTGCTGGTCCAGGCAGGCATGGCCGCCGATGACAGCGATGTCGACGGCCTGGTGCAGATCCTGGCCTACACCTGGACCATGGTCGCCGGCGGCAACGACACCACCACCGGCCTGCTCGGCGGCGCGGTGCAGTTGTTGCAGCAGCATCCCGAGCAGCGCGCCGCACTGGCCGCCGATCCCGCTCGGATCAAACTCGCGGTGGAAGAGTTCGCGCGGCTGACCTCGCCCGTACAAGGCCTGGCCCGCACCACCACTCGTGAGGTGGAGCTGGCCGGCGTCACCATACCCGCCGGACGCAAGGTGCTGCTGGTGTACGGGTCGGCGAATCGGGACGAGCAGGTCTTCGGCGCCGACGCCGCCGAACTCGATATCGAGCGGAACCCGCAGCGCATCATGACCTTCGGACACGGCCCGCACCACTGTCTCGGTGCGGCCGCCGCCCGCATGCAGGCGCGGGTGGCGCTGGAGGAACTGCTGGAACGGTTCCCGAACTATCGCGTGGACATCGATGCGGTGGCGTACGCGACCGGCCCGTACGTGCGCCGGCCCACCACCGTGCCGTTCCGGTGCGCGGGCTGAGAAGATCAGCCGATGAGTGACTGGCTGGCGGGTGGCCGGGCCGAACTGGCGGCCGAGCGGATCCTGGACGCGGTACGTGCCCTGTCGATGGACAAGGGTGTGACCGGCGTCGGGATGGCCGAGGTCGCCGAGGCCGCCGGTTGTTCGCGGGCGACGCTGTACCGCTATTTCGACAACCGGCAGTCGCTGTATGTCGCGTTCGCGGGCCGGGAGGCGCGACTGCTGGTGGAGCGGGTGTGGCGGGCCCACCGCTTCGACGGTCCCGATCTCGAGGGACAGCTGCTCGATGTGCTCACCGCGCTGCTGGCCGAGGTCCGTAAAACGCCGCATCTGGCGGTCTGGTTCGAGCCGGAGAACGCGGGCATCGTCGCGCAGTTGTCGCAGTCGCCGGGCGTCATCGACACCCTCACCGCCGCGTTCGTACACAACTTCCGCCCCGATCTCGACCCGGACGCGGCCGGGCGACTCGGCCAGTGGACCGTACGCACAATGGTGTCGCTGCTGACCCTGCCCGGCCCCGGCGAAGACGCCGAACGCGCGCTCCTGCGCAACTTCCTGCTGCCGTTCCTGCTCGACAACCACATCGAGATCACCTGAACCGGCCCGGAAAAGAAGGAAACCCTGACCAGCCGAGCTGATCAGGGTTCCCATCGTGTCTCAACCACACGAGTCGGGGTGGCGGGATTTGAACCCACGACCTCTTCGTCCCGAACGAAGCGCGCTACCAAGCTGCGCCACACCCCGTGAAGCGGACCTGAGGTAGCTTACAACAGGTCGGGGCCGGACGTTAAACCGGCAGGTCAGTCACCTTTTCAGGGGGCGGATGCTGCTCAGGATGCGCTTGGCGGTGGCGGGGTCGACGGCGTCGGGGACGCCGGTGTCGGCGGCCAGCACCAGCACGATGGTTCCGGTGCGGGCGGGGACGGCGTAGGTGTAGACGGAGAACTGGGCGGCGCAGCCGGGTTTGGCGGAGTCGAGCCGGCCCGTCGTTTCGACGAGCATGCCCTGCTGGGATCCGTCCGCGGAGGTGAGCGGCTGCGCGGCGCCCGGCTTCACGTCGCGGCTGCCGGTGTAGGCGATGGTGGCGGCCTTGGTGCCGGTGTCGGTGGCGGCCTTCGCCGGGTCGGTGGTGTCGGAGCCGGTGAGGAAGGCGACGGTGCGCGTCGAGCCCGGGCAGTAGTCCACCCCGTCGGTGGCCAGGCCGGTGCCGACAACGGCCTCCGGCGGCTGGCCGAACCCGCCGACGTTGCCCTCCGGCGCCACCCGCCACCCGGCAGGTACGTCGTAGGCCGCACTGCGATTGGGGACGGCGACCGGCTGGTACCCGGGCACGATCGGCCCGATTTCGGCGGCGCGCGTGGGTTCGCTCGACCGCGGGCGAGCAGACGTGGACCGCGGTGCCTTGGAGGGTGATTCGCCGGTCGTCAGCGCGCTGACCATGGACGGCGTGGACCCGTCGGAGGCCGAGGCTTCATCGGATCCACTGACGGTCACCGCAACCACCCCGACACCCACGGCAACCACCGCCATCGCCGCCGCACCGAAGGCGAGGAGCTTCCCGGGCCCGCCGCCGGGGGAGCTGTTGCCCGGCGGCGACCCGAACGGTTGAGCGCCCGGCCCGAAGTTCGATGCACCGGGATGCGGCTGAGCCGGCGCCATCCCGGCGTACTGTGCGCCTGCCGTCAGGTTCCCGGCCGCCCTCGCATCGAGTGGCTCCTGGGGTGCGAACGCTGCGTCCGGGCTCGTCCAACCCTGCCCAGCATCAGCGGGAGCGGTCCAGCCCGCCGAGCTACCCGGCCACTGTCCGCCCTGCGTGGGAGCCGCCTCGGGCGCAACAGTCGGCCCCGGCTGCGGGGCTCCCGACATGGTGTAGCTCGGTGTCGGCGCACCGAGCTGCGCCCAGTGACCGCCCTGCGTCGGCGCTGCTTCGGGAGCGACGGGAACGCCCGGTTGCGCCGCAGCTGGAGTGGGGCTCGGTGCAGCCTGTCCGATCTGGGTCGGGGCTGCTTCGGGCGCGATGGGCATCCCGGGCTGCGGTGCGCTCGGCAGCCCATAGGCCGGCTGTCCGGGCGCCGGTGCCCACTGGCCGACCTGCGTCGGCGCGGATGCGGGCCCCTGTGCTCCCGGTACAGCGCCTCTCGGTCCAGTGTCGGGCCCCCACTGCGGGGCGGCCGGATACGCCCCGTTGCTGGGGTCGAATGTGTTCACGGTCGTCCTCTTGCCTGACAGAAGTCTCGGCAAGCGACCCTAGCGGGCGACGGTCTCCGAGGTCGAAACGCCCTGCGCGGTATCGGAGTTGGGGCGCTTCGGCGGGGCGGCGACCAGCGTGAGCAGGGTGGCCTCCGGACGGCAGCAGAAGCGGTAGGGCGCCCACGGTGAGGTGCCCAGGCCGGCCGAGACGTGCAGTCGGGTGTGCTCACCCCACTTCGACGGGCCCTTGACCCGCGAGCGGTCGATATCGCAGTTGGTGACCAGCGCGCCGTAACCGGGCAGGCACAGCTGACCGCCGTGCGTGTGCCCGGCCATCACCAGGTCGTAGCCGTCTTCGGCGAACCGGTCGAGCACCCGCGGTTCGGGCGAATGGGTGAGCCCGATGCGCAGGTCGGCCAGCGGGTTGGGCGCGCCGGCGATGGTGTCGTAGCGGTCGCGGTGCAGGTGCGGATCGTCGACGCCCGCGCTGGCGATGCGGATGCCCGCCACCTCGAGGTCGCGGCGCACATGGGTCAGATCCAGCCAGCCGCGTTCGGTGAAGGCCGCGCGCAGATCCTTCCACGGCAGCGGCGCACCGTGGACGCGACGGTGATCGGTCTTGAAGTACTTGAGCGGGTTCTTCGGCACCGGCGCGAAGTAGTCGTTGCTGCCGAAGATGAAAAGTCCTGGGCGCGAAAGCAATCCGCCCAGCGCCTGCACCACGGCGGGCACCGACTTCTGATGTGAGAGGTTGTCGCCGGTGTTGACCACCAGGTCCGGTTCAAGCCGGTCGAGCTCGCGCAGCCACTGCTGCTTGAGTTTCTGGCCGGGCATCATGTGCAGATCGCTGATGTGCAGCACCCGAAGCGTCGCCGAGCCCGGCCGCAGCACCGGCATCGTCGCCTCACGCAGCACGAACGCATTGCGTTCGATGAGCGAGGCGTAGCCGACTCCGGCCACCGCGGCTCCGGCGGCGCCGAGCGCGGTTCGACGGACAGCGGAGGTCGAGATCACGGGCATTTGCCCAGCATAGGTGACGGTGGTCGCGAACGCGGCGTGTGTTCAGGCACAGATCGGACCGGCCGGGTAAATGTGGTGGGCCCGCTCCGGCGCAGCGGCTACCGTGTGGCTCATGTCGGAACTCAAATCGCAGCTGCGGACGGATATGACCGCCGCCATGAAATCCAAGGACACGCTGCGTCTGGCCACGTTGCGGATGCTGCTCGCCGCCATCCAGTCCGCCGAGGTGGCGGGCCCCGAGGCACGTGAGCTCTCCGACGCCGAGGTCGTCGCCGTGCTGGCCAAGGAATCCAAGAAGCGCAACGAGGCCGCCGAGGTGTACGCCCAAGCCGGCCGCGGTGAGCTGGCGGCCAACGAGCACGCCGAGGCCAGGATCATCGACGAATACCTGCCCACCCAGTTGACCGACGCCGAGGTCGCCGACATCGCCGATACCGCCATCGCGCAGATCGCCGAGCAGACCGGCCAGCGGCCCGGGATGCGCCAGATGGGGCAGGTCATGAAGATCGCCACCGCGCTGGCCGAGGGCAAGGCCGACGGCGCCCGGATCTCGGCCGCGGTCAAGGCCCGGCTGTAGTCGTTCGACCCGTAGACAACCGAAACGCCGACCCGGTCAGACCGGGTCGGCGTTGTCGTTACCGGGGGAACGGTAGCGGGATGGGGATCGGGATCGGTGGCAGCCGCGGCGGCGGCGGAAGCCCCGGCACGCCTGGCGGCGGTCCCTGCGGGCCCGGCGGTGGCGGGGTACGCACGGTGCCGTCGCTGACGTAGATCGTCACCAGCGAGCCCGGAATGGCCGAACCGTTCGGCGAGGACCCGGTGACGGTGCCCTTCGGCGCCGAGCCGGACGACTCCACCGGCGTGACTTTGAACCCGGCCGCGATCAGCGCGGCGGTCGCCTCACCCTGCTTCATCCCGACCACGTCGGGCACCTGGGCGTTGTTGGCGCCGCGCACGTATTTGTCGTCCAGTGGCGGCAACACCGGCGGCGGGAAGTTCCCGACCACGGGTTTGATCGCGTTGAACCAGGTGCGGGCGGGTTCGTTACCGCCGAACAGGCCGTTGGCGTCGCTGGCGCCGCAGTTGCGCAGTGGGAACGAGCAGATCTCGCCGGGCGTCGGGCTGTCGCCGTAGACGTAGACCGCGGCGGCCAGCGAGTTGGTGAAGCCGACGAACGCCGAGGAGCGGTGGCTTTCGGTGGTTCCGGTCTTACCCGACATCGGCAGCGTCCAGCCCGCGTTGGCGGCCGCGGCGAAGGCGGTACCGCCGGGCTGATCGTCCTTGCTCATGGCGTTGGCCAAGGTGTTGGCCAGGCCGGGCTCGACCACCTGCTCGCAGGCCTGCTGGGTGAGCGGGACCTGCTTGCCGTTGCGGTCGATCACTTCCTTGATCGGCGAGGGCGGGCACCACTTGCCGCCGGAGGCGAGGGTGGCGGCCACGTTGGACAGCTCGAGCGGATTGATCGGCACCGGGCCGAGGGTGAACGAGCCCAGGTTCTGGCTTTTGATCATGTCGGCCAGGCTCTGGTTGTTCTCCAGCCCCGAGCTGCCGGGCTCGGTGTAGGAGCGCATGCCAAGGCGCACCGCCATATCCACGGTCGGGGTGACGCCGACGGCCTGGATCAGCTTGACGAACGCGGTGTTGGGCGAGGTGGCCAGCGCCTCGGTCACCGACATCGGCGACTTGTAGCGGCCGGCGTTCTCGACGCAGTAGGTGGCCGGCGGGCAGCCGGGCGCGCCACCGTTACCCATGCCCTGGGCGTTGAACCGGCCGGGCACATCGAGCTGGGCATTGATGCCCATGCCCTTCTCCATGGCCGCGGCGGTGGTGAACAGCTTGAACACCGAGCCGGCACCGTCACCGACCATCGAGTACGGCTGGGCCAGCAGCGTTTCGTGCGCCTCCCGGTTGAGGCCGTAGGTGCGGCTGCTGGCCATGGCGAGGACCGGATGCGAATCCTGGCCGGGCCCGACCACCGACATGACCTCGGCGATGTTCTCCAGATCCGGCGGCGCGGCCTCGGAGACCGCGCGCTTGACCGAATCCTGCACGGCCGGGTCGAGGGTGGTGCGGATCAGGTAGCCGCCCTTGTCGATCTGCTCGCGGCTGATGCCGGCGTTGGCCAGATACTGCAGGGCGTAATCGCAGAAGAAACCACGGTCACCGGCGGCGATGCAGCCGCGCGGCAGACCCTTGGGCTCGGGCAGCACGCCCAGCGGCTCGGTCTTGGCCTTGCGGAATTCGTCGGCGCGGCTGGGGATGTTCTGGATCATGGTGTCCAGCACGGTGTTGCGCCGGGCCAGCACGCCCTCGGGGTTGGTGTAGGGGTTGAGCTTCGAGCTGCTCTGCACCATGCCGGCCAGCATCGCCGACTGCGGCACGTTCAGGTCGGCGGCGTCGA
Source organism: Nocardia cyriacigeorgica GUH-2 (assembly GCF_000284035.1). Lineage (NCBI taxonomy): Bacteria > Bacillati > Actinomycetota > Actinomycetes > Mycobacteriales > Nocardiaceae > Nocardia > Nocardia cyriacigeorgica. The sequence continues at coordinate 362,518 of NC_016887.1, forward strand.
TGCCGAAATAGGTCTGCGCGGCGTCCTGGATGCCGTAGGAGGAGTTACCGAACGGCACCAGATTCAGGTACCGGGTGAGGATCTCGTCCTTGGTCAGTTCCTTGTCCAGCGTCAGCGCCATCCGGATCTCGCGGATCTTGCGGGCCGGGGTGGTCTCGATGGCGGCGCGGCGTTCGGCGTCGGTCTTGGCCACCACCAGCAGCTGGAAGTTCTTCACATATTGCTGGTCGATGGTGGACGCGCCCTGCTGCACCTCACCGCTGGTGGTGTTGGTGAGGAACGCGCGTAGCGTGCCCTGCCAGTCGACGCCGTCGTGGTCGGCGAAGCGGCGGTCCTCGATGGAGACGATCGCCAGCTTCATGTCGTTGGAGATCCGGTCGCTGGGCACCTCGAAGCGGCGTTGTTCGTAGAGCCAGGCGATCGGATTGCCTGCCGCGTCGACCATCGTCGACACCGCGGGCACCGTGCCCTCGACCAACTCGGCGGAGACGTTGTCGACGGCGTCGGCGGCGCGGTTGGACACGAATCCGAAACCGCCTGCGAGCGGGAACAACAGCCCGGCGACGAGCACGGCGGCCAGCATGCAGCTAACGGCCAGCTTCGCGAGCGTATGTCTGATCGGCACGGGACCAGACTAAGGGGTGGGTCGGACGCTCTCGCGGGTGTGTTTGTTCCGAATTGCTCGATTGCAGGTCGGGCCGGGTTCCGGAGCGGAAATCCGGCGCTGACGGCGGGCCGGTGAGCGCGGCGTTCGATCGAACGCCGGATAACGGTCGATTCGATGGTGTGTCGCGATTGGGTCACTGGCGTGTCGCGTGGTCGCGGCACGGACGTACCAAAAAATCACAGCTCGGTCTTGCGCTCCCGGCATACCTTTACCTAGATTGAGAACCCAGTGTGATAGAGCTAACACTCAAAGTGGAATGTGGTGCACTTCGCAGCGGGGTTTGGGTTGCTGCGGGGCTGACACGCGATTCCGGAGCGCCGTTGACCCGGTGTTCGGACTGCAAAGGGGCACACCAAATGCACATGACAACCCCCATCGCTCGATTGGACGTAGAGCAGGCCGAAGCGAGGATCGCCTGGGTATCCCAGGCCCGATGCAAGGAAGTAGACCCCGATCAGCTGTTCGTTCGTGGCGCGGCGCAGCGCAAAGCGGCAACGATCTGCAGGCACTGCCCGGTACTGATGCAGTGCGGAGCCGACGCACTCGACAACCGAGTGGAGTTCGGTGTGTGGGGCGGGATGACCGAGCGGCAGCGGCGTGCGCTGCTCAAGCAGCACCCCGAAGTGACGTCATGGGCCGATTTCTTCCAGGCCCAGCGCCAGCATCAGGTGGCTATGTAACCGGCACGGCCGAGCCGGCCGGGGTCCGGGTGAGTTGATCGCCGACCGCGCGCAGCGCTTCGAGATCGGAGACCTCGAAGGGCAGCGCGGTCACCGGCACGATCGGCACCCGGGGGTGGGCTCCGGTGAAGCGCAGCAGCAGATGCTTTTCCCGTTTCGCCGTGGCCACCCGGTGGGCGTGGATGCGCAGCACCGCCGCCGTCAGCGGGTTGGATTCGGTCAACTGGTCGGCGGCGGTCAGCGCGTGATCGGCCGGTAGCGCACTGCGGACCGGGTGGGTCCGGTTCAGCACCAGCCCGGCCAGCGGCATCTTCTCGGTGGAGAGCCGGTCGACGAAGAACGAGGCCTCTCGCAGGGCATCCGGTTCGGGCGCGGCGACCACCAGGAAGTGGGTGCCCGGCTTGGACAGCATCGCGTAGGTCCGGTTGGCCCGGTCCTGGAATCCGCCGAACAGCGATTCCAGCGATTGCAGAAACAGCGAGGCGTCCTTGAGCATCTGGCCGCCGACGATCGTCGACACCCCGCGCACCGCCAGGCTCATGGCCCCGGTGACGAACCGGCCGACACCGCGTCCGGGCGCCATGATCACCCGGATCATCCGGCCGTTGAGGAAATTGCCGAGCCGCTTGGGCGCGTCGAGGAAGTCCAGCGCGTTACGCGAGGGGGGAGTGTCGACCACGATCAGATCCCACTCGCGCCGATTCGCCAGCTGGCCGAGCTTTTCCATCGCCATGTACTCCTGCGTCCCACCGAAGGACGAGGCGACGGTCTGATAGAAGGGATTGGCGAAGATCTGCTCGGCCTTGTCCGGGCTGGTGTGCTCGAGCACCATCTCGTCGAAGGTCCGGCGCATATTCAGCATCATCGCGTGCAGTTCGCCCTTGACCTCGGGGCCCAGCTCCACCCGCTGCGGGGTGTTGCCCAGATCGGCGACGCCCAGCGACTGGGCCAGCCTTCGGGCCGGGTCGATGGTCAGCACCACGACCTTGCGGCCGGACTCGGCCGCGCGCAGGGCGATGGCGGCGGCGGTGGTGGTCTTACCGACACCGCCGGACCCGCAGCACACCACGATGCGTGCGCTCGGGTCGCCGATGATCGTCGAGATGTCCAGCTCGGGGGCGCCTGCCTGCGGCGTGCTCATCGGACTCCCTGTGCGGTGAGGTGTTCGGCCAGCTCGTAGAGCCCGCCCAGATCCATGCCGTCGGTGAGCGCGGGCAACGAGATCCGGGAGACGTCGACCTTGGCGAGTTCGGTGGCGCTGTCGTCCTGGGCGCGCAAGGTGGCCGAATGCTCGACGGTCTCGGTGATCAGGCCCTGGAAGTCGTCCTCGGGCAGGGAGATTCCGGCGCTGTCGAGCCCGGCCCGGATGGTGTCGAGATCGAGATCGCCGGTGGCGGCGCGATTGCGCTGTTCGGCGGGTAGCTGGTCCTGGCTGGCACGGTTGACGATCACCGTGCCGATCCGCAGGTCGGCCTCGGTCAGTTCGGCGATGGCGTCGGCGGTTTCCTGCACCGGCAGCGCCTCGAGCAGGGTAACCAGATGGATCATCGTCTGGTCCGAATGCAGCAGTTTCGACACGCCCTCGGCCTGCGAGGCGATCGGGCCACCCTTGGCGACCTCGGCCATCGCCTGGGTGACGTCGAGGAAGCTCGCGATCCGGCCGGTCGGCGGGGAGTCCACCACGATCTCGTCGTAGACCTGTTTACCGGCCTTGTCGACGCGGACCGCGCACTCCTTGATCTTGCCGGTCAGGATGACGTCACGCAGGCCGGGCGCGATGGTGGTGACGAACTCGATGGCACCCATCCGGCGCATGGCGCGGCCGGCGAAGCCCAGGTTGTAGAACATCTCCAGGTATTCGAGGAAGGCGTGCTCGATATCGAGCGCGAGCGCGACCACCTCGCCACCACCGTCGGCGGTGGCGATCCTGGTCTCGGTGGGTGGCAGCGGCGGCAGGTCGAACAGCTGGGCGATGGACTGTCTGCTTTCCACCTCGACCAGCAGAACCCGGCGTCCACCCGCGGCCAGCGCCAAGGCCAGGGCCGCGGCGACGGTCGACTTCCCGGTCCCGCCCTTACCCGACACGTAGTGCAGGCGGGCCTTCGCCGCGCGTTCCGGCCAGCCGGTCGTCAGCCCCGGATCGGCCGAAACCGGCACTGTTGTTGGTGCTCCCACGTTCGCGAGCCTATAACCCGTTCTGGGATCGCGCCCTAGGGATCCGGATACCCGCGGTGTGGTGTATCAGACAGTGACGTGCGCCTCGCATCACCGGTGACCGGCCCGGCTGCGGTCGGAGCGGCCGGACCGCACCCATTAGGCTCCAGCCATGAGCGATGTGACCCTGTGGGAGTACGCGACCGTTCCGCTGCTCACCCATGCGACCAAGCAGATCCTCGACCAGTGGGGCGCCGACGGCTGGGAGCTGGTGACCGTGCTGCCCGGCCCGACCGGTGAACAGCACGTGGCCTACCTGAAGCGGCCGAAGCAGTAGGGCGGGCGGCCATGGCACTCGAAACGCCCGCTGCCGAGCCAGCAACCTCCTGGCAACGCAATCTGGACCGGCTCGGCCTGAGCCTGCCCGAGGTCGCCGCACCGGTCGCCGCCTACCTGCCCGCGGTCCGCACCGGATCGCTGGTCTACACCTCCGGCCAGTTGCCGTTCGTCTCCGGCGCGTTGTCGGCCACCGGCAAGGTCGGTGCCGAGGTGACGCTGGAGCAGGCCGCCGAGGCCGCGCGGCTGTGTGCGCTGAACGCGCTGGCCGCGGTGCACGATCTGGTCGGCCTGGACGAGGTCGTGCGGATCGTCAAGGTGGTCGGCTTCGTCGCGTCGGCGCCCGGCTTCACCGACCAGCCGCTGGTCATCAATGGCGCCTCGGAATTCCTCGGTGAGGTCTTCGGCGCCGCAGGCACGCACGCCCGCTCGGCGGTCGGGGTGTCGGAATTGCCGAAGAACACCCCGGTCGAGGTGGAACTCATCGCCGAGGTGCGTTGATCAGGAGGTAGGCCCATGACCCTGACCCATCCCGCCTATGGGCAGCTGCGGCAGGTCACGCCGACCGCGGCGGTGCTGCTGGCGGACAATCCGGGCCAGATGACGCTGGACGGGACCAATACCTGGATCCTGCGGGCCCCGGACGGCGCCGGTTACGTGGTGGTCGACCCGGGTCCCAAGCAGCGCGCGCATATCGAGGCGATTGCCGCGGCGACCGGTGGCGATATCGCGCTCACCCTGATCACGCACCGGCATTCCGATCACACCGGCGGCATCGACCGGCTGGTGAAGCTGACCGGGACGCCGGTGCGGGCGATGGACCGCGAGTTCCTGCGCGGCAGCGATGCGGTGCTGACCGACGGCGAGGTCATCGTCGCGGGCGGGCTGCGCATCACCGTGCTGCACACGCCGGGCCATACCGGGGATTCGGTGAGTTTCGTGCTGGATGACGCCGTGCTGACCGGTGACACCATCCTCGGTCGCGGCACCACCGTCCTCGAGTCGGCCGAGGGCGCGCTCGGCAACTACCTGCGGTCGCTGGATCGGCTGGTGGAGGTGGGCGCGGGGAAGGCCCTGCTGCCCGCGCACGGTCCTGATCATCCGGATCTCGAGCCGGTGGCGCGCTACTACATCGAGCACCGGCAGGAGCGGCTGGAGCAGGTGCGCGCGGCGCTGGCCGAACTCGGACCCGACGCCGGGCCGATGGCGGTGGTGCGCAAGGTATATGCCGATGTGGACAAGAAGCTGTGGCTGGCGGCCCGGAGTTCGGTCCAGGCTCAGCTGGAGTATCTGCGCTCGCAACCCTGACGAGGCCTGAGCGCACGTTCGAGGCCCGGTCCGCGCGATGCGGCCGGGCCTCGAACGATCAGCGGTAGGTACCCGGGATCAGCGCGCGCGCCGGGCGAGGCGCTCGGAATCGGAGATCAGCACGCTCTTGCCCTCGAGCCGCAGCCAGCCGCGGTGCGCGAAGTCGGCCAGGGCCTTGTTCACGGTCTCGCGGGAGGCGCCGACCAGCTGGGCGATCTCTTCCTGGGTGAGGTCGTGGGTGACCCGCAGCGCGCCGGCCTCCTGGGTGCCGAAGCGCTGGGCGAGCTGCAACAGCGCCTTCGCGACCCGGCCCGGGACGTCGGTGAAGATGAGGTCGGCGAGGTTGTTGTTGGTGCGGCGCAGACGACGGGCCAGCACGCGCAGCAACTGCTCGGCGATCTCGGGACGCTGGTCGATCCAGGACTTGAGCGCCTCACGGTCCATGGTGACCGCGCGAACCTCGGTGACCGTAGTGGCGGTGGAGGTACGCGGGCCGGGGTCGAAGATCGACAGCTCGCCGAACATGTCCGACGGGCCCATGATGGTCAGCAGGTTCTCCCGGCCGTCCGGGGAACGGCGACCGATCTTCACCTTGCCGGACGTGATGATGTACAGCCGATCGCCGGGCTCACCTTCGTTGAAGATGACATGGCCGCGCGGGAAATCCACGGGCTGCAGTTGTTTGGCGAGCGCGGCCACCGCGGTGGGCTCTACGCCTTGGAAGATGCCTGCTCTGGCGAGGGCCTCGTCCACGAATGTGCTCCTTATGGGAAATGGCTGTAAGTCCTGGACCGAAGTGGGTCGGCCGACAGTGCAGTCTACGCGGCATTCATTGCGCGTAGTGACAGACACCACGTAACGGCCGGATTGTGCGGTGTGAACTTCGCGTCGCGCGGGCTCAGCTGGCCCGGGCGATGTCCATTTCCTCAGCGCGGGAGCGGCGCTTGCGCATGCGGGCCACCGCCGCGGGCAGTCCGAGCTTGGTCAGCTCTTTCACCTCGGCGTTGCTGGCCTTGTCCAAGTACAGCTGAACTTCTTCGTCGGGTTCGAGAAGTTTGCGGAGCCGGTTCTCGACCCGCTCCATGCCCAGGGCGAAAAGCATCAACGCCACTGGGAAGAGCACCACAGCGAGTCCTTGCATGCCGAGCAGTAAACACTGTCGAGGTCTCAGATGGAACACGGCACCAGATCTGGGCAGGCAACGATGTCGGTGCGTTCCGTATGGTGGACAGGTGCGTGTCTCCCCCTCTTCCGCGGCCGGGATCGGACCTTCGGCCACCGCCGCGGCGGCTGATCCTGCGCCGGCGGCCGATGGCGCACCGCAGCGTAAAACCCGCGCTCGACCGGCGGAAACCCGCCTGGGACTGGTGCGCCGGGCGCGCCGGATGAACCGGCAACTGGCCCTGGCATTCCCGGATGCGCACTGCGAGTTGGATTTCACCACGCCACTGGAGTTGGCGGTCGCGACGATCCTGTCGGCCCAGTGCACCGACGTGCGAGTGAACCTCACCACGCCCGCGCTTTTTGCCAAGTACCCTGACGCGCGCGCATATGCCGAGGCCAACCGCGCCGAACTCGAGGAATACATCCGCCCCACCGGCTTCTACCGGAACAAGGCGAACGCCCTCATCGGCCTCGGGCAAGCCCTGCTGGAAAATTTCGATGGTGAGTTGCCTCACACCATGGACGAACTCGTCCGCTTGCCGGGCATCGGGCGCAAGACTGCCAACGTCATCCTCGGCAACGCGTTCGGGGTGCCGGGTATCACCGTCGACACCCACTTCGGCCGGCTGGTGCGCCGCTGGGGATGGACGACCGAAGAAGATCCGGTCAAGGTCGAACAGGCCGTCGGCGAGCTGATCGAGCGCAAGGAGTGGACACTGCTGTCCCATCGGGTGATCTTCCACGGGCGCCGGGTCTGCCATTCGCGCAAACCGGCGTGCGGGGTGTGCCTGCTGGCCAAGGACTGTCCCTCGTTCGGGATCGGGCCCACCGATCCGGATGCCGCCGCCGAGCTGGTGAAGGGGCCGGAAGCGGAGCATCTGCTCGAGCTGGTGGGCCGGTGAGCCGAGTTCCCGTCCGGTGGCGCTGGGTGCTGTCGATCCTGATCGTCGCCGTCGCGCTGGCCGTCGCGCTGTGGCCGCGCGGTGCGGACGAGACCACCCGGGTCGACGACCGTGTCACCACCGCCGCGCGTGTCGATCCGCAGGCGCGCGCTGCGGCCGGTCTCGCGGCGTGCCCGCGTCCGGCCGAGGGCGCGGTGGGTGCGGGCCCGCTGGCCGGCTTATCGCTGACCTGCCTGGCCGACGGTGCGCCCGTCGACCTGGCCGCGGCCCTGGCCGGTAAGCCGGCGGTCTTGAATCTGTGGGCCTACTGGTGCGAGCCGTGCCGCACCGAGCTGCCCATCCTCCAGGAGTACGCGAACCGGGCCGGTCCGGCGGTGACGGTGCTGACCGTGCACAGCGATCCCGCCGAGAACAAGGCCCTCGCCATGCTCGCCGCGCTGAACGACGAGCAGCGCGCCGCCGGAAAGGCGCCGCTGACCATGCCGGGCGTGCAGGATCCGGACGCCGCGGTGCGGGCGGCCGCGGGCGCGCCGACCGCGCTGCCGATCACCGTGCTGATCCGGCCGGACGGGTCGATCGCCGAGTACGTCGCGCGCCCGTTCCACGATGTCGACGACATCGCCGATACCGTTGCCGGGGCGCTGGGAGTGACCTCATGACCGATATTCCGCCCTGGCTGGCCGCTGCCACCCACACTCACGCCGACTTCTCCGACACGCTCTCGAAGGCGCGCGCGCTGCGCCGGGTCATGACGCTGACCTCCGAGCCGCGCCAGGCCGCGGTGCTGGTGCTGTTCGGCGGTTCCGAGGAGCCGGACCCCACCGCACCGGGCGGGCTGCCCGCCGACGCCGAGGTGCTGCTGACCCAGCGCGCCTCCACCATGCGCCAGCATCGCGGCCAGGTCGCTTTCCCCGGCGGCGCGGTCGATCCCGGTGACACCGGTCCGATCGATACCGCGCTGCGGGAGGCGTGGGAGGAAACCGGACTGGACCGCGACGGCGTGCAGCCGATCGCGGTGCTGCCGAAATTGTTCGTGCCGCCGTCCCGGTTCGATGTGACACCGGTGGTGGCGTATTGGCGCACGCCGAGCGAGGTGCGCGTGGTCGACCAGAGTGAAACCGAACGGGTGGTGCGCGTGTCGTTGTCCGATCTGCTCGATCCGGCGAACCGGTTCCTCGTCCGTGGCAGCCTGGGCTATCAGAGCCCGGCCTTCCAGGTGGACGGGATGCTGGTGTGGGGCCTGACCGGCGGCATCCTCGCCGGGCTGATCACCACGCTCGGCTGGGAGCGCGACTGGGACCGCACCGACGTCCGTGATCTGGAGAGCTCGCTGGCCGCGGTGGGGATGACGCTGTGAGCGCATCGACCTGGCTCGATATCGCGGTCGTCATCCTGGCCCTGCTGGCCGCCTCCTCGGGCTGGCGGCAGGGTGCGGTCGCCTCGGCGCTGGCCTTCCTCGGTGTGGTGCTCGGCGCCGTCGCCGGCATCCTGATCGCCCCGCATATCCTCATCCACATCGGTGAGGGGCGCAGCCGGGTGCTGGCCGGTGTGCTGCTGATCGTGGTGCTGGTGATCGTCGGCGAGGTCGCGGGCATGGTGCTCGGGCGGGCCGCGCGCGGCGGAATGCGCCACACCTTCACCCGGACTGTGGACAGCGTCGTCGGTGCGGTGCTGCAAGCGGTGGCCGTGCTGGTGACGGCGTGGCTGCTGGCCCTGCCGCTGGCCACCTCCTCGCAGCCGGCCATCGCGACCGCGATCAATGGCTCGCGGGTGCTGGCCGACGTCAACGATGTGGCGCCGAACTGGCTGCGCAAGCTGCCCAACGAGTTCTCCAAGCTGCTCAACACTTCCGGGCTGCCGGACGTCATCGGGCCGTTCGGCCGGGCGCCGATCGCCGCCGTCGAGCCGCCGGATCCGAGCGTGCTCTCCAGCCCCGTCGCGGCCCGGTTGCAGCAGAGCGTGCTGCGCATTCGCGGGGTGGCGCCGAGTTGCCAGCGGGCGCTGGAGGGTTCGGGCTTCGTCATCTCGCCCGAGCGGGTGATGACCAACGCGCACGTCGTCGCGGGCACGACCAGCGTCACGGTGGACACCGCCACCGGTCCGCTGGAGGCCGAGGTGGTGCTGTTCGATCCGTCCACCGACGTCGCGGTGCTGTCGGTGCCGGGTCTCACGGCGCCGGAGATCCCGGAAGCCGCGGCGCCGGCCCGGTCCGGTGACAGCGCGATCGTGCTCGGCTACCCGGGCGGCGGTCGCTACACCGCGAGCGCGGCCCGCGTGCGCGAGACGCTGGATCTGACCGGCCCGACCATCTACCGCGACGGCACCATCGAACGCGAGGTCTACACCGTGCGCGGACAGGTCCGGGCGGGCAACTCCGGTGGGCCGCTGGTGGATACCGAAGGCAACGTGCTCGGCGTGGTGTTCGGCGCCGCCGTCACCGACGACGACACCGGCTATGTGCTCACCCTGCAGGAGGTCCGGCGTCAGCTGGACTCGGCGGCGGGATCGAACGCGCCGGTCGCGACAGGGCCGTGCATGCTGAGCTGATCGGAGACGCACCCGGCGGCAATGGCGCCGCCGGTTGGACGAGCCGATAGCGATGCGGGACGTCGGCTGTCGCGGCAGGGCCGGTCCCTCGGCGGCTTACGGGAGCACCGCGGCTCGGGGAGTGCGGCGCTCAGCTCAGCAGTTTGGCCAACTCGGTCGTCACCGCTTCCGGGTTCTCCTGATGCGCGAAATGCCCGGCGCCGGCGATGGTGACCACGCTGCGGCGCGGGGAGAGCCGATGGCCGCGATGGATGGTCGTGGTGAGCACGTAGCGGTCCTGTTCGCCGCGCATGGACAGCACCGGAATGTCGATGGGCTTGCGCATGATGGCCATGAATCTGCGACCGTCCGGCCGCCACTGGCTACGGAACGCCCAGCGCTGATATTCCAGCGAGCAATGGGCCGCGCCGGGAATCTGGATGGCCGAACGCATCCGGCGTGCGGTGTCGGTGAATTCGCTGGTCCCGGACCAGGACGCACCCACCCGCTCGCGCAGCAGCCGCTCCACCTCGGCGCCGTCACCGCGGGTCAGCAGGTGTTCGGGGTAGCGGGGCAGCTGGTAGCGCAAGAAATTCGGCAGCCAGGTCCCGCGCTGGTTGCGGTCGCGCAGGATCGCGCTCTTGAGCGCGGCCGGATGCGGTGATCCGATCACCGCGATCGCCCGCACCAGGCGCGGATGCATGACCGCCGTCGCCCAGCACACCAGACCACCGTCAGCGTGTCCGACCAGGGTGGCTTCGGTATGGCCGAGCGCGCGGATGAGCCCGGCGATATCGCCGGCCAGGGTCCAGCCGTCGTAGCCGCGCGGTGGTTTGTCGCTGTCACCGTAACCGCGCAGATCCACTGCGACGGCGCGGTAACCGAGGGCGGACAGCCCGGTCAGCTGATGCCGCCAGGACCACCAGAAGTCGGCGAACCCGTGCAGCAGCACCACCAGCGGCGCGTCCGTGCGTTCGGCCGCGGCCTCCACGACGTGGAAGCGGATGCCGTTGGCGTGAACGTCGCGGTGGGTCCATGGACCCTCATAACGGACGCTGGACGGGTCCGGCAGGAAGTTCGACGCCACGCCGACCGAGCGTAGTAGGCCGGGGCCCGGCGTGTCTCAGCGGGCGGGCTTGTCCATGGCGATCTTGTCGGCGGTCAGCTCGTGCTTGCCGTGCGCGCCGAGCCCGCTGGGCAGCACCGAGCGGGTCTGCTTGAGCGAGTCGATGGTCTTCTCCGGTGCGCGCAGCTTCTTGACCTTGCGGTAGCCGAGGAAGGCGAAGGTGGCGGTGGCGATCACCATCAGCGCGAACACGATCCAGAACGCCGCCCACCGGTACAGCCAGATATCGAGGGTTTCGGCGACCGCGAAAAAGAAGAAGAAGCTGCTGAACAGCAGGATGGTCAGCGCGACGATGAAGAAGACGCTGCCCTGCAGGCCCTTCTTGATCTCGCCGGTGACCTCGGCCTTGGCCAGCTCCACCTCGGCGCGCACCAGCGTCGAGACCTGTTCGGTGGCATCGCGCACCAGGGTGCCGAAACTCGCCGTCGCGGTCGGGTCGACCTCGGACAGGGGGATCGCGGTCACGGTACGTCCGGGATCGTGCGGAGAGCCGTCTCGATGCGCGTCGCGTCCGTTACCGCCCTGTGTGACACTCACTTGGTCGACCCTTCTCCCTGTCCAGGCTTCATTGTTCTCGTTCTAGCGCACGCGCGTCTCGCCGCGCCTGGTGGACACGCCCACGCCGCAACAGTAGCGCCGAACCGGCCAGGGATGCCGCCATAGAGGTCACCAAGATCGCGGCCTTGGCCAATTCCACGGCGGCTTCGTCCTCCAGCGCGAGTTCCGCCACCAGCAGGCTAACGGTGAAGCCGATCGCGCCGAGCACCGACAGGGCGAACATATCGCGATATCCGAGGTGCGCGGGGCGTTTGGCGATGCCGAGCCGGATCGCCAGCCAGCTCGAGCCCATGATGCCGATGGTCTTGCCCAGCAGCAGTCCGGCGATGATGGCCAGCGGCAGCCGCTCGGTGAACAGGTCGCCGAAGACGCTGGAGTTCAACGGGACTCCGGAGGCGAACAGCGCGAACAGCGGCACGCACAGCCCCGCCGAGATCGGCTGCACCAGATGTTCCCATCGGGTGGCGGGCGCTTCGGATTCGCCGGGATCCTTGCGGACTCGCGTCAGCAGGCCCATACCCACCCCGGCCAGCGTCGGATGCACGCCCGCCTCGTGTAGCGCGTACCAGGCCACCAGGGCCAGCGGCAGGTACACCAGCGGGGTGCGGATGCGCCGGTGCTGGGCCAGCCACCAGCCGCCGAAGCAGGCCAGCGCGGCCAGCAGCCACAGCAGCGACAGCCCGGCGGTGAACAGCACCGCGATCAGGATGATGGCCAGCAGGTCGTCGACCACGGCCAGGCTCAGCAGGAAGACCCTGGCGCTGGCCGGCACTCGGGAGCCGGTCATGGCCAGTACCGCCAGCGCGAACGCGATATCGGTGGCGACCGGGATGGCCCAGCCGCGGTCCATGCCCGGCACGCCGTAGCCGATGGCGTAGGCGATGATCGCGGGGGTGACCACACCGCCGATGGCGGCGATGATCGGCAGGGCGGCGCGTTTGCGGTCGGCCAGCTCGCCAACCACGAGTTCGCGTTTGAGCTCGAGGCCGGCCACGAAGAAGAAGACCGCGAGCAGCCCGTCCTTGGTCCAGTCGGCCAGGGTGAGTTCCAGGTGCAGCGGCGGAATCGCCAGCACCGTGTCGGTCATCGTCTCGTAGGCGTGGCCCCACGGCGAGTTCACCCACAGCAACGCCACCGCGGCCGCGATGAGAAGCAGTGAGCCACCGACGGTTTCGGTGCGTAGATAGCGGGACAGCTCCGAGCGCGCCGCTGTGATCACGGGAAACCTCTCGACGGGTCGGTCAGGGACCGCAGACGCGCTGCGAACCGCGAGGGATCCGAAGGTCACGACCGCGCGCCGACCAGACTTCCCGGCACACCTTACGCAATTCTAACGGTTACACCCGGTGACAATCGAACCCACCGGGCGTAACCTGCCGGACTTCGTCTGGATTGCTCAGGTGCGCGAGGCCCGGATCGCCTCGAAGACGTTCGGATCCACCAGCGTCGAGGTGTCGCCCAGTTCGCGGCCTTCGGCCACATCGCGCAGCAGCCGGCGCATGATCTTGCCGCTGCGGGTCTTGGGCAGTTCGGGTACCACATGGATCTCTCGCGGCCGCGCGATCGGGCTGATCTCCCTGGCCACCTCGGCCTTGAGCTCGCTCACCAGTTCATCGCCGGTGTCCTTGGCTTCGGCGGTGAGGATGACGAACGCGACGATGCCCTGCCCGGTGGTCTCATCGCTGGCCCCGACCACCGCGGCCTCGGCCACACCGGCATGCCCGACCAGGGCGGATTCGACCTCGGCGGTGGAGATGCGGTGCCCGGAGACGTTCATGACGTCGTCGACGCGGCCGAGCACCCACAGGTCGCCGTCGGCGTCGAGCTTGGCGCCGTCACCGGCGAAGTACCAGCCCTGTTCGGCGTAGCGCTCCCAGTAGGTGGCCTTGTACCGCTCCATATCGCCCCAGATGCCGCGCAGCATGGACGGCCACGGCTGGTCGAGCACGAGATAGCCGACCACGGCCGAATCACCGGCGGGGCGCACGATGGCGCCCTCTTCGTCGACGACCTTCGCCGAGATCCCGGGCAGCGGGGTCATGGCAGCACCCGGCTTGGCCGCGGTGACGCCGGGCAGCGGCGAGATCATGATCGACCCGGTCTCGGTCTGCCACCAGGTGTCCACGATCGGCGCGCTACCGGAGCCGATGACCTCGCGGTACCACCGCCAGGCCTCCGGATTGATCGGCTCACCGACCGAACCCAGCACCCGGATCGAGGACAGATCGTGCGCGTCGGGGATCTCGCGACCCCACTTCATGAACGTGCGGATCAGCGTGGGCGCCGTGTAATAGATGGTGACGCCGTACTTTTCGATGATCTGCCAGTGCCGGTGCTCATCGGGGAAGTTCGGCGTGCCCTCGTAGACGACCTGGGTGGCGCGGTTGGCGAGGGGGCCGTAGACGATGTAGCTGTGGCCGGTGACCCAGCCGATGTCGGCGGTGCACCAGTAGACGTCGGCGCCGGGTTTGTGGTCGAAGACGTAGTGGTGGGTGTAGGCGGTCTGGGTGAGGTAGCCGCCGCTGGTGTGCAGGATGCCTTTGGGTTTTCCGGTGGTGCCGGAGGTGTAGAGGATGAACAGCGGGTGTTCGGCGTCGAATGCCTGGGCTTCGTGTTCGGGGGAGGCCTGCGCGACGGTCTCGTGCCACCACAGGTCCCGGCCCTCGGTCCACGGCACCTCGACGTTGGTGCGGCGCACCACCAGCACGTGCTCGACGCTGTGTGGTACATCGCCCTTGGCGTAGAGCGCCTCGTCGACGGCCTCCTTCAGCGGTGCGGGCTTACCGCGCCGCCACTGGCCGTCGGTGGTGATGATCAGCCGGGCCCTGGCGTCGTCGACGCGCTGGCGCAGCGCCGAGGGGGAGAAGCCGGCGAAGACCACCGAATGGGTGAGCCCGAGTCGCGCGCAGGCCAGCATCGACACGATGGCCTCGGGGATCATCGGCATGTAGATGGCGACCCGGTCACCGGCCTCGAGACCGAGTTCGGTGAGGTAGTTGGCCGCCCGGCCGACCTCGGCCAGCAGCTCGTTATAGGTGATGGCGCGGGAATCGCCCGGTTCGCCCTCCCAGTGGATGGCGACCTGATCGCCGTGGCCGTCGAGCACATGCCGGTCGAGGCAGTTGAAGGCCACATTGAGCTTGCCGTCGGCGAACCATTTGGCGACCGGAGCGTCCGACCAGTCCAGCACCTGGCTCCACGGCTGATGCCAATGCAGACGGCCGGCCTGCTCGGCCCAGAAGCCTTCGCGGTCGGCCTCGGCGCGGCGATAGATCTCGGCATCGGCGTTCGCGGCGGCGGCGAACTCCGCGCTGGGCGGGTACGAGTCCTGGTGATCGGCGGTGGTTTCGGTCATCTCGTCACTTCCTTCACATCACCTGCGCATGCGGCCGGTTCCGACAGTAGTCAACTGTGACCCTCGCCGCTGCCGTCCGGTCCATCGGGTGGGCACCGAGACGACTCGCCGCGAACGCCTGACAAACCGGTGCCGCGGTCGCTATCGTCAGGCTGCTGATCGGCGGGCGGGGGAAGTCCGCAGGGCCGGTTCGAAACACGGCGGCCGAAACCGCTGCCTTCGAGCCGCGAGACGACGATGATTCCGGGGGTGCGTATGCGGATTCCGGCCTGGCTCGCGACTGTGGTGCTGGCCCTGCTGTGCGTCGCGACCCTGCCCGCCTGCACCATCACCCCGGCCCTCGGCGATTCCATCGCGGTCAACGGCAGCGAACCGCAGAACCCGCTGGTGCCGTCGAATACCAATGAGAACGGCGGCGGCCGCATCGTCGACCGGCTCTTCGCCGGGTTGCGCCGCATCGACGCCGCGGGTCGGCTGCACGACGAGGTCGCCCAATCCATCGAGACCACCGACCAGCAGCACTACCTGATCAGGCTGAAGCCCGGCTGGACCTTCAGCGATGGTTCCCCGGTCACCGCGCACTCGTTCGTCGACGCGTGGAATTTCGGCGCACTGATCACCAACGCGCAGTTGCAGAGCTACACCTACGAGCCGATCGTCGGCTTCGACGACGTACAGGCCGATCCACCACGCGCGCAGACGATGTCGGGGCTGCGGGTGCTCGACGACCTCACCTTCACCGTCGATCTGAAGGCGCCGACCATCGACTTCCGCACCCGGCTGGCCTACGCGCCGTTCTATCCGCTGCCCGAGGTGGCGTTCGACGACATCGAGGCCTTCGGACAGCGCCCGATCGGCAATGGCCCGTACCGCTTCGCCGACGGCGACGCCTGGCAGCACGATGTGAAGCTGGACCTGGTGCCCAACGAGAGCTACCGGGGCGGGCGCCCGGCCAAGAACAAGGGCCTGACCTTCGTGTTCTACTCCAACTTCGACGCCGCCTATTCGGATCTGCTGGCCGGCAACCTCGATGTGCTCGATACCGTCCCGCCCAGTGCGCTCACCGTCGTCGACGACGATCTCGGCGAGCGCGCCGTCTCCGCGCCCACCGCGCAGAGCCAGTGGATCGGCACCCAGCCCGGCCTACCGCATTTCGACGGTGAGGAGGGCAGGTTGCGCCGCCACGCCATCTCCATGGCCATTCAGCGGGAACGCATCGGCGACAAGATCTTTCGCGGTACCCGCAAACCCGCGCGCGACTACACCTCGCGGGTGCTGCCCGGCTACAACCCGAATCTGCCCGGCTCCGAGGTCCTCGAATACAACCCCGAGCGAGCGCGTGAGTTGTGGGCGCAGGCCGATGAGATCTCGCCCTGGAGCGGACGATTCGAGATCGCCTACAACGCCGACGGCGGCCATCAGGCCTGGATCGACGCGGTGGCCAACAGCATCAAGAACACCCTGGGCATCGAAGCGGTCGGCGCCGCCCTGCCGACCTTCAAGCAGCTGCGCGACCACGTCACCGAGCGGACCATCGGCAAGGCGTTCCGGTCCGGCTGGCAGGGCGATTATCCGACCATGTTGCAGTTCCTCGAACCGGGCTTCCTCAGCAACTCCGCCACCAACGATTTCGACTATCACAACCCGGAATTCGACGCGCTGATCGCCGCCGCGGAGGCCGCGCCGTCCGAGGAGCGGTCCTGGGAGCTGGTCGGGCAGGCGCAGACGGTGCTGCTGCACGACCTGCCGACCATCCCGGTCTTCGACTACGTGAACTCCGCCGGGTACTCCGAGCGGGTGCGCAATGTCGCCTTCGCCTGGAACGGCCTGGCCGACTTCGAGAACATCGAACTGCGCCCAGCCGCCGGAGAATGAGGAGAGTCCATGGCCTGGTACGTCGTGCGGCGGCTGTTGCAGATGATCCCGGTGTTCTTCGGCGCGACCCTGCTCATCTACTTCCTGATCTTCAAGGTCTCCGGCGGCTCGGTCGCCGCCCTGGCCGGTGAGCGCACGCTGACGCCGGCGCTGGAAGCCCAGTTGCAGGCCCGCTACCACCTGGACCGGCCCTTCATCGTGCAGTACCTATACTACCTGAAGGGCATTTTCACCTTCGATCTCGGCACCTCGTTCTCCGGCCGTCCGGTCAGCGAAGAACTCGCGCGCGCCTTCCCGATCACCTTCCGGCTGGCCCTGCTCGCGGTGCTGTTCGAGGCGGTGTTCGGGGTGTTCTTCGGCGTTATCGCCGGATTGCGCAAGGGCAAGCTGTTCGATTCGACGATGCTGGTGGCCAGCCTGATCGTGATCGCGGTGCCGGTGTTCGTGCTCGCCTTCCTCGCCCAGTATCTGTTCGGCATCGAATGGGGGATCGCGCCGGTGACCGTCGGCGCCGATGCCAGTTTCACCCGGCTGATCGTGCCGGCGATGGTGCTCGGCGCACTGTCGTTCGCCTACGTCCTGCGCTTGACCCGCAGTTCGGTGGTGGAGAACCGGGACGCCGACTATGTGCGAACCGCCACCGCGAAAGGGTTGTCGCGCCGGCGCGTCGTGGTGGTGCACATTCTGCGCAATTCGCTGATCCCGGTGGTCACCTTCATCGGTGCCGACCTCGGCGCGCTGATGGGCGGGGCCATCGTCACCGAGGGCATCTTCAATATCCCCGGCGTCGGCGGCACGCTCTACCAGGCGGTGGTGCGCGGCGAGGCGCCGACGGTGGTCTCCTTCGTGACGGTGCTGATCGTGGTGTTCCTGCTGGCCAACCTGATCGTCGACCTGCTGTACGCGGCGCTCGATCCACGGATCCGCTATGCGTGAGAAGGGAGTGTGAGCATGGCCGACGAGGGTGCGCGAGCCCGTCCGGGGCAGCAGCGCTGGGTCGCGCCCGCCGACGAGGTCTCCGTCGATGCGGTCGACCGGGTGCGCGTGGCCGGCACGCCGCGCGGGTTCTGGGGTGAGGCCTGGCGCGGGCTGCGGCGCAATCCGCTGTTCCTGGTGTCGGTGGCGATCATCGTGCTGGTGGTGCTGCTGGCGCTGTTCCCCGGGCTGTTCACCGACCAGGACCCGCGCTACTGCGTGGTCGACAACAGTCTGCTGCCGCCCAGCTCCGAGCACTGGTTCGGGTTCGATCTGCAGGGCTGCGATATCTACGCGCGCACCGTCTACGGCGCGCGGGCGTCGGTGCTGACCGGCGTCGGCGCGTCGCTGCTGTTCGTCGCGATCGGAGCCACGCTCGGCGCGCTGGCCGGTTTCTACGGCGGGCTGCTGGACTCGATCATCTCCCGGATCTCGGAAATCGTGTACGCAGTGCCGCTGATGCTGGCCGCGATCGTCGTCATGCAACTGTCGCAGCGCCGGACCATCGCGCTGGTGATCGTCATCCTGGCCGGATTCACCTGGCCGCAGGTGGCGCGGATCGCGCGCGGTGCCGTCATCGCGGCCAAGAACAGCGAATACGTGCTGGCGGCGCGCGCGCTGGGAGTGTCGCGATTCCGGACGCTGCTGCGGCACGTGCTGCCGAACTCGCTGGGTCCGATCATCGTGGTGACCACCATCTGGCTGGGTGTTTTCATCGTCACCGAGGCGACCCTGTCGTTCCTCGGGGTCGGGTTGCCGCCCACGGAGGTGTCCTGGGGCGCCGATATCGCGACCGGCCAGCAGCAGTTGCGCGGCGGTTCGCTGATCCTGTTCTATCCCGCCACGGCGCTGGCA
The DNA here is from genome assembly GCF_000284035.1 of Nocardia cyriacigeorgica GUH-2. Taxonomy (NCBI): domain Bacteria; kingdom Bacillati; phylum Actinomycetota; class Actinomycetes; order Mycobacteriales; family Nocardiaceae; genus Nocardia; species Nocardia cyriacigeorgica. The sequence goes on from NC_016887.1 coordinate 380,999, forward strand.
CTGACGGTGCTCGGCTTCATCATGCTCGGCGACGCGCTCAGCGATGCCCTCGATCCGAAATCCCGCAGGAGGCGAGCATGAGTGCCGCAGTCGACACCGGCGAACCGCCTCTGCTCGAGATCCGTGATCTGCACGTGGCTTTCGGCTCCGGCGACGACCGCGTCGACGCCGTGCGCGGTGTCGATCTGACGGTCTATCCCGGCCAGACCGTGGCTATCGTCGGGGAGTCCGGATCCGGCAAATCGACCACCGCGCATGCGGTGATCGGGCTGCTGCCCAGCGGCGGCCGGGTGGTGTCGGGGGAGATCCGGTTCGACGGCCGAGACCTGGCGGCGGCGCCGGAATCGGAGCTGGTCGGCGTGCGCGGCAACGGCATCGGCTTCGTGCCACAGGATCCGATGTCGAATCTGAACCCGGTCTGGAAGATCGGCTTCCAGATCACCGAAACCCTGACCGCCAACGGGATCGCGCGAGGTACGCAGGCGCGCGAACGGGCCGCCGAACTATTGCGGGAGGCCGGAATTCCGGATCCGGAGCACCGGATGAACCAGTATCCGCACGAGCTGTCCGGTGGGCTGCGGCAGCGGGCGCTGATCGCCATCGGATTGTCCGGCCGGCCCGATCTGCTCATCGCCGACGAGCCGACCTCCGCGCTCGACGTCACCGTGCAGCGGCAGATCCTCGACCACATCGACGAGCTCACCGCGGAGCTGGGCACCGCGATGTTGTTGATCACCCACGACCTCGGCCTGGCCGCCGAACGGGCCGAGCATCTGGTGGTGATGTATCGCGGCCGGGTGGTGGAATCCGGTCCGGCGCTGGAGATCCTGCGCGATCCACGGCACGAATACACGCGCAGGCTGGTGGAGTCGGCGCCGTCGCTGGCGGTCGGGCGGCGGTCGGTGCGGGTGGCGCGGGCCCGGGTACGGGAGCAGGCCGTTGAAGTTGCCGAGCAGCCGGATGACGTTGTGGGCGAGGAGATCCTGGTGGTCGACAAGCTCACCAAGCGGTACCGGATCCGTGGCTCGGTGCCGTGGAAATCGACCGAACTGCTCGCCGCCGACGAGGTCGGCTTCCGGATGCGGCGCGGGACCACCACGGCCATCGTCGGTGAATCCGGCTCCGGCAAGTCCACCGTCGCCCAGATGGTGCTCGGGCTGCTCGAGCCGACGTCGGGGACGGTGACCTTCGACGGCGCCGATGTCGCCGAGCTGAGCCGCAAGTCGCCCTTGACGTTCCGTCGGCGGGTGCAGCCGATCTTCCAGAACCCGTACGGCTCGCTCGACCCCATGTACTCGATCCATCGCACCCTCACCGAACCGCTGCGCACCCATGGCATCGGCAACCGCGCCGAACGCGACGCCCGAGTGCGCGACCTGCTGGACAAGGTGGCGTTGCCGGCCGATGTGCTGACGCGGTATCCGAACGAGCTGTCCGGCGGTCAACGTCAACGGGTGGCCATCGCCCGCGCGCTCACCCTCGAGCCGGAGCTGGTGGTCTGCGACGAGGCGGTCTCGGCGCTGGACGTGCTGGTCCAGGCGCAGATCCTGGATCTGCTCAACGACCTGCAAGCCGAACTCGGGCTGTCGTATCTGTTCATCACCCACGATCTGGCCGTCGTCCGGCAGATCGCCGACGAGGTCCTGGTGATGTGCGCGGGCCGGGTCGTCGAGGCCGCACCCACCGACGCGGTGTTCGACAATCCGCGCGAGGACTACACCCGCCGCCTGCTCGACGCCATTCCCGGCCGGGGCCTGCTGGTGAGCTGACCGAGGCCGCGGCAGTAGCCTCGTAAGCCGTGACCGATCCGCTCCAGCCCCTCGTCGATCTGCCCGGAGTGCGCGCCGCCGCCGACAAGGCCCGCGACGCACTCGCCGCGGTGCACCGGCACAAGAGCAACCGCCGCGGCTGGCCGACCACCGCGGCCGAGGCGGCGGTGCGGGCCGCGCGCTCGTCGGCCGCCATCGACGGCGGCAGTGTCGAGCTGCCGGCCGACGGCAACGTCAGCGATCCGATCCTGGCCGGATCGCTGCGCGTCGGGCAGGCCCTCGACGGCGACGCCCTGCGCAACCTGGTCAGCACCTGGCAGCGCGCCCCACTGCAAGCCCTGGCCCGGCTGCATCTGCTGGCCGCGGCCGATCTGGTCTCCGACGAGGCCGAACTCGGCCGCCCACGCAGTGACGGCGGGGTCGCGCAGCGACTGGACCTGCTCGCACAGACCGTGCTCGGTTCCTCGGCGCCGGCCCCGGTGATCGCGGCGGTGGTGCACGGCGAGCTGCTGACGTTGAAGCCGTTCGGCACGGCCGACGGGATCGTGGCCAGGGCGGCCTCGCGGCTGGTCGCGGTGTCGAGCGGACTGGACCCGCACAGCCTCGGCGTACCCGAGGTGTTCTGGCTGCGCAGGCGGCAGGCCTACCTGGATGCCGCAGCGGAGTTCGGGACCGGAACCCCGGAGGGGGTCGGCGGCTGGGTGATCCTGTGCTGCGGTGCGCTGGAGGACGGCGCACGAGAGGCGACGTCGATCGCCGACGCCGCCTCTGGTTAGGGGAGCTTTGTTGGGTCTGTAGGGATCGGGGTGGACATATCGAAGCGGGCGGCGTTGCCGTCACCGACCTCACCGCCCGCTAGCACGGACAACCCGGTTACCAAGCGTGCTGAGTGGGTTGTGTTCTTCGGCCTCGGCGATTGATCCGAATCCACCGCGGCTCATCCCCGCAAATGTGCGAGGCGCTCGCCGTCGGCAGCTCGAATGTCGCAGGCCCACAACGCTTTTGCCCTTGTCGCGGCGCGCTCCGCGTGGGTGCCTGGCGTCCGTGCTGGGAAGGGTGGGATGGGGGGCTGAGCCTTCTCTTCCGACTCCGTCCTGGCCTTCCGTCCTTCCGTGCCTTCATTTGTACACTGTGATCGCACTCACATCAAGGGGTCGGAAAACATCGAATTATCGGCGTGTCTCCCGGCGTTTCGTGTTTGAATGCCAGGTCGCGGCGCACTTCGCGATCTTGTACGGGCGTACCGGCTCGGGGCCTGTGGAACCCTCGCGCAGCCCCGCTGCGGAGCCCCCGTCAGCGGCGCCGGCGCAGCAGCCGATAGCTGATCGCACCAGCAAGCACGGCACTCACACCCACCGCCGCCGTGGCCGCCACCGTGGTCGACGACGGTGCCTGGAACCGCGACCACAGCGACACCGGGTTGGAGAAGGTCAGGATCGGCCAGCTCCGGGCCACCGCCTCCCGGCGCAGCCCGCGATCGGGGTTCACCGCCGTCGGATGCCCGACCGCGGACAGCAGCGGCAGATCGGTGATCGAATCCGAATAGGCGTAGCAGCGCGACAGGTCGTATCCCTCGGCGGCGGCGAGCTTTTCGATCGCGGTGACCTTGCCCTCGCCGTAGCAGTAGAACTCGACCTCACCGGTGTACTTGCCGTCCTGCACCACCATCCGGGTGGCGGCGGTGTGATCGGCGCCCAGTGCTTCGGCGATCGGCGCGACGATCTCCTCGCCGGAGGCCGACACGATCACCACATCGTGGCCGCGGATCTTGTGATCGGCGATCAGATCGGCCGCCTCGGCGTACACCAGCGGGTCGACCAGCTCGTGCAAGGTCTCGGCCACAATGGATTTCACCTGTTCCACGTCCCAGCCGGCGCACATGCTGGTCAGATGCGCGCGCATGCGCTCCATCTGATCGTGGTCCGCGCCCGAGAGCAGGAACATGAAATGCGCGTAGCTGCTCTCCAGCACCGCGCGCCGGTTCAGCAGGCCCTGCGCGAAGAACGGTTTGCTGAACACGTAGGTACTCGACTTCGCGATCACGGTCTTGTCGAGATCGAAGAATGCCGCCACCCGTCCGGCCCGCTCAGCGCCGTGGTGCGGGTGTCCGGTCTGCTCGCCGTTCGCCGTCACGGGCTCAAGAATAGGCCGTGCCGCGACCGGTCCGGTGCGGCCGCCGGGGGCCGGAACGTGACGGCGAAACTTCTTCAACATTGGACTTGCGCTTTCGCCGGACCTTGGGTGTAGTATTGCTGGCACCTGGACATGTTCCAGGCGCGTTCAGCCCGACCCCCCGGGGCTGAACCCGACGGCCCCAGCCTCCTCCCCCCCCGGCTGGGGCCGTCCTCTATTTCGGGACCAGTTGGTTGTTGCTCAGCCGGGTCCGTTGCTGACCAGGCGTTTTCCTGAGTTGTCCACAGCAGGCGAGTTATCCACATTCCGGGAATCGGCGCTGTTGCCGGAAGCCGCACTCCGCGACGCTGACCTGCATGGACCTCGAAGCCGCCGACCGGCCACCCGCCGCACCCGCCCTCGCCATCATCGGCACAGCGGGCCTGCGCGAGGAAGTCAAACGCGTCGCCGCCGCGGCCGAACGGCAGATCGACGAACGCACGATGCCCGTCGGCAGGCACGCCTGGGCCGGTGCGCCACTGGTGATCCTCGACACTCCCGCCGCGGTGGCATGCGCGGAAGCCGGGTACCTACGGCGTGGCGGCGTGGTCACCGTCACCGACGGAGAACCGGAACTACTCGACTGGCAGGCCGCCGCCGCGATCGGCGCCGAACGTGTCATCGCGCTACCCGGCGCCGCGGTCGGGCTCATCGAGACCTTCGCCGAACGCGGTGAACACCGGGCGAGCGGCGGCGCGGTGGTCGCCGTCACCGGAGCATGCGGCGGCGCCGGCGCCTCGGTCCTGTCCGCCGCCGTGGCCCTGCGCTCGGCCGGTGCCGGGTTCCGCCGCCACACCTTGCTGGTCGACGGCGCACCACTCGGCGGCGGGCTCGACCTACTGCTCGGCATCGAGAAGACTCCAGGTCTGCGCTGGCCCGATCTCATCGTCGAAGACGGCCGGATATCGGCGGCCGCGCTGCATGGCGCGCTGCCCTCGGCAGCGCCCGGGCTCGCGGTGCTGTCCTGTGGCCGTGGCGCCAGTGCCCGGCCGGGCATCAGCAGCGGCGCCATGCACGCGGTGATCGAAGCCGGCCGCGCCGCAGGCGATCTCGTCGTCTGCGATCTGTCCGCCGATCGCTCGCCGCACGCCGATCAGGTACTAGACGCGGCAGACCTGGTGGTCCTCGTCGTCACCGCGGGCTTACGGGCGGTTGCCGCGGCGGAAGCGGTGTCGGCGCATATCGGACGGCGAAATCCGAACCGCGGGATCATTGTTCGCGGCCCGGCTCCCGGTGGGCTGCGCGGACCGGAGATCGCCGAGGTGCTCGACCTGCCGCTGCTAGCGGCCGTGCGCGCCCAACCTGGTCTGCCGGCGCGCCTGGAACGCCGTGGGCTCTCGGTCGGTCGTGGGCCCTTGCGCGAAGCCGCCGATGCCGTGCTCATGGTGCTCGGCGCTCCTGCGGAGGTCGCGAGATGAGCTGGGGGACAGGCGGTCACGTGAGATCGCACACGGTCTCTTCGCAGCGTGACGAGTACGTAGGCCAGAAGGGGGAACGATGGGTGCGCTGGTGACGGCGGAGCTGCTGGACCGGGTGCGGGAGCGGCTGGCAGGCGCGGCGGGAGATCCCGACCCTGCCGAGGTCGCTGCCGCGATCCGGGCCGAAGCCGGTGGGGTGCTCGGCGACACCGATCTGCTGCGTGCGCTGCGACTGCTACAGACCGAGCTGACCGGCGCGGGCGTGCTGGAACCGCTGCTGCACGACACCAAGGTGGCCGATGTACTGGTCACCGCGCCCGACGAGGTCTGGATCGACCGCGGGCGCGGCCTGGAGAAGACCTCGATCGCCTTCGCCGACGAGGCCTCGGTCCGCCGGCTGGCCCAGCGGCTGGCCTCGGCCGCCGGGCGCCGGCTCGACGATGCCCAGCCCTGGGTGGATGCCACCCTGCCCGGCCGCGACGCGGTGCTGGGCGAATCGTTCGGGGTGCGGCTGCACGCGGTGCTCGCGCCGGTGGCGCACGGCGGGACCTGCCTGTCGCTTCGAGTGCTGCGGCCTGCGACACAAGGACTGGACGCGCTGGTCGCGCTGGGCGCGGTTCCCGGCGTGGCGGAGGTGCTGCTGGAACACATAGTCGCCGCGCGGCTGGCGTTCCTGGTGGTCGGCGGCACTGGCGCGGGCAATACGGCATATGCAAAAAGACACACTTAGCTGCAAGGTAACCGGTGATAGCCAGTCGATAGCTTGACAACCGAATTGCACTGTTGTGCAGGCGTGTTCACGATTGCTAATGTGTGTGCATCGGCTCCAAGATTCCCCGGCCGACACGCAACGCTCCGCGCCGCAGTTCCCCCGGTTCTCCGGGCTCCGGTCCTGCACCCTGGCATCCCGCGCTATCAGCGCGCCGCCGCAACGCAACGCTCCGCAACGCCATTGGGGACCGGTTTCGAACCACGGGAGCGTTCATCTCATGTCCACCCGGACCCTCACCCTGCGCGAAGTCGCGGCCAAGTACGGAGTGCACGTCAACACCGCCCGCCGGTGGGCCGCGTGCGGCGAGCTGCCCGCGCAGCGCATCGGCAAGTGCTACTACGTCAACCCCGACGACCTGGATAACTGGCGCAAGCCCGCGCCGGAGCCCCCGGCCCATGTCTCCGCCCGCACCGATTACGCGGACTACATCGCGCGCGTAGTGGAGGCCGCGCCGCCGCTCAGCCCGGACCAGATCGCGCGGATCACCACGATTCTCAACAGCGGCAAGGCGGTGGCGTAGATGGCGACCACGACCACCGTGCACGGCCGCGAACACCAGCCCGATTACGACGCCGACGACCCGAGGTTCACCGCCGGTAGGGACGCGGCGGAGACGGCCAAGGACGGGGCCGAAGGCTCCCGCGTGAGCGCGGCATCCGACCGGTACGCCATGCTGCGGCACTACAGCGACGAGCCGACGACCGATTTCGACGCCGCCGTTGCCGGTGGCCTCGTCTACGGCGAGCGGCTGTTCTACAGCTGGTCCGCTCGCGGGAACGAGCTGCGCAAGCTCGGGCTCATCGAATGGTCGCGGCACGACACCGGGGCCGTTGTCACGCTCCTCAATTCGGTCACGCGCCGCCCGAACCGTGCGTCGGTTATCACCGCCGCCGGGCGGGCTGTGCTGGCCACGCTGGATTCCGCTGCCGCCTGAGCCATTACAACGCACGTAATCCGTTGCGTTGCAACGCCATTCACTCATTCACAACTGAAATGGCCCGGTGCGCCATCACTCGCACCGGGCCGGGAAAGGAACTCTCCATGAATTCTGGAGACAAGTTTACCGAAGGCGCTGCCGACGAGCGTGCCGATTCCCCTGCCGGGGAGGTATCCGGTGCCAACCTCGCGCGCCTCCTGGGCAAGCCCTGCACCACGCGGCTGGGAGAACTCCTCGGGTTCGAAGAGGCGGAGAGGCAAGTCGAGTGGAACCGGACGCACATCCGGCACGGGCGTCCGTTCCCCGGACCGACCGGCGGGGCGATCACGAACCCGGAGGCGGGAGACGTGCCCGTGATCCTGATGAGCCCGGCCGTGGTCGCGGTACTGGCGGAGCACGGCATCGCGCCGCCCACGCGCCCGGAAGTCGTCGCGCTCTGTGAGGCGGACCGTGAGGAGGGCGGAGACGGACTCGACCCGTTGTCCGAGCGACAGTGGGCAGAGTCCGGGGTGGATCTCGATCTCCCGTTCGCCGAAGACAAGAACGGAAAGCCGGAGGGGTGGATCTGCGGCGTGCCGCAGTCCGTCTACGACTACTTCGGCGCTCCTGGCGGCGATCCCGACAAGGCGCGCCCCCAGGATCAGAAGAGGATCAGCGACGGCAAGGTCATCCCCTCCCCGAACTCCCCGGACTCCGTGGCCCGGTGGCTGACCAGGCATCGGCTCACGAAGCGGCTCCCGTTGCCGGGACAAGGCCGTCGCCGTGCATGGATGCGCATGCTCATCCGGATAGATCAGACGTGGTACCACTACGACCGGCCCGCCGCCGGGGAGCCGCCGCGCTGGATCGCACGCACGGACCCGGAATGGATGCCCGGAATGCTCCGGGAGGCGCTGCGCGGGCATGCGTACGTCCACACGTTCCACTCGAAGAACGGGAACGACTACGAACTCCGGAACTGGAGTCCGAACATCAAGAACCTGGCCGAGGTGGAGGCGGCCCTGTCCGGCCTGCTGCGGGTCGAGGCCGTCGCCGACGAGGCGGGTACCGCCACGCGTGAGATTCCGGACGCATGGGGCACCGTGCACAACGCCTACCGGAGCACGAACGTGCTGTGCCGCAACGGTGTACTCGACCCCGCCACGGGGGCACTGTCCCTGAACACGCCGCTGTGGTTCTCCCTGACGATGATTCCGGTCGATTACCACCACGGCCTCGACCCGTACGCGGGTACCGAGTGGCTGCGGATGCTCCGTACCCAGTGGCCGGACGACCCCGGCGCGGTCATGTGCTTGCAGCAGTGGGCCGGGTACGTCGTGAGCGGCCGGACGGACCTCCAGAAGTGGATGCTCATCATCGGCCCGTCCGGGTCGGGGAAGTCGATCATCGCGGAAGTGCTCGGCGCGCTCACCGGTACCGTCGTCGCTACCCGGCTGGACACGCTCAACTCACAGTTCGGGCTCCAGTCGCTCTACGAGACCGGCGCGCAGCTCGCGCTGATGTCCGACATCCGGTTCGGCTCCCGAGATTCGTCCACGGCGGTCGGCACCCTTCTGGGCGTGACCGGTGAAGACGAGATGGTCGTCGAGCGGAAGCACAAGACGGCCGTTTCCGCGAAGCTCGGAGTCCGGTTCCACGGCTCCGCGAACGAGATGCCGCGCTGGAGTGACAACAGCGCCGCGCTCCAGCGCCGGGCGCTGATCCTGGAGACCACCAGGGGGTTCCGGGGTGCGGAGGACGAGGACCACGGCCTGAAGCAACGCATCCTCGACAACGAACTCGGCTCCGTGCTCCGGTGGGCTGTGGAGGGCCTGGCGCTGCTCAACGCGGCCGGGGGCACGTTCACCGTGTCCGCCCGCGCCGCCGAGCTGGCAGCGGACATGGATTCGCTGTCCTCGCCGCTCCGCACGTTCATCGAGGAGTGCTGCGTCATCGGCACGGCCGACGATTTCGTGGACCTCCGGGAGCTGTTCCGGGTCTGGGGCAGGTGGGCCGAGGTGAACAACACCGGCCGGGGCATGAGCCAGAACAAGTTCCGGGCCGCGCTCCGCTCGCTGTATCTCGAACCGATCCGGCCGGGCCAGAAGAAAGCACCGGACGGCAAGGCCGGTAAATGGCTGGTGGTGTGGGGCATCTCCGAGGCGAAGTTCACCTTTGCCGAACGGGACAGCTTCGGCGATGACCGGGTGCGCACCGTGGGCACCGGCGAACAGCCCGCCCGCGACCCTTACGACCGGTGAGGGGTGGGTTACAAATGGCCCAAAGTGGGTTACTGGGGGTGGGTTACCGGCGGGCGGCTGCGCTGCGCTGCCGCGCCGTGCTCGTCGGCGGCTGCCGGAAGTGGGTTACCGGCTGGGTAACCCGGCAGGTAACGCGGTCGCCGGGGGAACGGTGCGGCGGCGCATTTGTGCAGGCTGTGCAGTGTTTTCGCTCCCTTGGTAACCCAGGTAACCCAGGTAACCCATCAAAACTGTCTATCTCCGAAATCCATGCCACATGCCCTAAGAGCCATAGGGAACAAAGTTCTCGCGGAAATCCGGGTTATCGGGTTACCGGTGCCTCAGCACAGCCCGCGCAACGGCCGCCGTGCGGTCAACCAGGCACCTCAACCCATGTCGCAAACAGACCGTTCAAACCCGACCGATAGGAGAGCTGCGCATGCCCTTCGTCCCCGCCGCACCCGTATCCAGCCCTGAGCCCATAGCCGGGAACCCCTTCGCGCGGGACCCCCGGGTCGCCGTGTTCGTCCGGGATTCCGTGGCTGCGGAGTACGCCGTCCGGACCTCCGCGACGCAATCTCTCGGCCGGACCCTCCGCGAACTCACCGCCGATCCCATGGAGGCGCGGTGGTCGCCCCGCGAAGGGTGCTGGCGGGTCGCCTGCTACCTCTCCGGCCGGTTGGCGGAGCGGCTGCGTACGGACGGCTGGGTCGTCGCCGGTGACCCGACATGGTGAGCCGCCCGTCACCGGGGCCGCGCCGTACCCGGATTCCCGGCAGCACTCCGGAGGAGAGGGCGGAGGCAATCGGGAAAGAGCGGGGCCTCATCGGACCGCTGACGCCGAAACCCGAGCCGGAGGACCCCCGGCCTACCCCCTGAGCCCAGAGCGGCCCCTGGGCGGTCTGCGAACCGTCCAGGGGCCGGGGATCAACACCAGAGAAAGGAACCCCACCATCATGTCAGCCCTCACCTACACCCCACCGTCCCCCACAGAGATCGAGGACGCGCTCGGCGGGTACTTCATGCCCTCCCGCTGCCCCGCGTGTCCAGCGTCCGGCTACGGCCCCTTGTGCGATCACTACGAGGACCCGGCGGAACTGCACTGGCCCGGTGGTTCCGCGTCGGTGCGGTGCCGGTATCTCTGCACCGAGTGCGGCTGCGCATGGACCGACCGCTGGCCGCTGGTCTGGCTGTTCGGCCTCGACGAAATCCCGTGAGCTGCGCAAACAGCCAATTTTGACGATCCGGTCACATTTGGCAACCGGGACATCATTCGCACGGATTCCGTGCCTACACAACAGATTTGAGGAGAGATCACCATGTTCACGAACACCAACGAACTCGGCGTACCGATCACCGACCGCTCCGGACACTTCATCCCGCGCCGGGCGGTGGATATCCGGCCGCACGACCATTCCGCGGATTCCGTGGAGACCCAGCGGGAGCGGCGGCGCACGGGGCTGAGCGTCCACTACGACGAACGGCTCAGCCTGTCCACCGAGCTGGCCGACACGCTCTCCGGTATCCACGCACAGATCAATGCCGACACCATCCCCCGCCGCTGGACCGGTCGCGTCCGTGAAACCTCGGTGGCGATCACGGAGACTCTGGCCGATATCGCAGCGGCGGTGCATCGGCCCGCCCCGGCTGTACCGGAACCGGACCTGGACGCCACGCTGAGCGGCGCATGGGCGGTGGCCCTGGTGAATGCTGCCGGGACCCTGGATGAGGCGCTGAGCGGCGAATTACGGCGTCCGGGCCGGGTGGTAGCCGGTGAACCCATCGGGCTGTGGATTACGGAGCGGCTCCGGGATATCGACCGTGAGGTACGGGCGGTGCGCATTGGCCTCCGGGCTGCGGCTACCACCGACACCCCGGCACCGCGCAGCGCGGAGGGAAACGCATGGGCCGCGCTGAAACGACGCCACGCCGCCGAGGTCCGCGAACTCCGCGACCGCCACCGCGCGGAGACCGCAGCGTTCGGCGCTGCACGGCGCGGCCGGAAGATCGACGGAAAGAAGGAGGTAGCCGGATGAAACTGACCGATGAGCAATACGCACGGGCGGCGAACTGCATTCACGAGGCAGGGCACGCGGTAGCGGCTGTGCTGGCCGGTGCGCAGATCACCGAGTGCTGGGCATCGGCCACCGGTGGCCGCGTCGCGTTCACCGATGCCGCACCGCAGCACCACGCCGGTATCGGGTGGGCCGGGCCGTATGCCGAGCTGCTGTTCGTTCACGGAGGCACCCCTCCGCCAGATGCGCGGCGGGAAGCCTTCGCCAACGCCTCCGATGAGGACAAGGCACTGTTGGACGGCCGGATGGCCCGGCATATCGAGCGGGACGTCGAGTTCGCCATGCCCGCGATCCGGAGGCTGGCCGCGACGCTGTACCGGAAGGGATCGGCCCGGACTCCGGATATCTCCCTGGCTCTCGGGGTCCGGCCCGGCGTCGATCTCGACATGATCCGGCATCTACACCGGCAACGGGTCGCCCCTGGCACGATCCGGCCGGCAGCGGCATGAGCGGGCCGGATATCGCCCAGCCGGACGAGAGGCTGCGCCAGCATGAGGCATTGAAGCTCCGCCTGGCCGGGGTGGCGTATGCGCGCATTGCGGAGCAGCTGGGCTACTCCGATAAGTCCGGCGCGTTCCGAGCGGTGCAAGCCGTGCTCGACCGGCAGGAATCCCATGCGGCAGATGAGCTGCGCAAGCTCGAGGATGCGCGGCTCGATCTGCTGTGGCTGAAGGCGTTCCCCGGCGTCATGGCCGGAGACCTGAAGGCCATCGAGGTAGCCGCGAAGCTCCATGATCGGCGGGTGAAGTTGCACGGCCTCGCCGCGCCGCAACGTGTGGAGGTTCAGAACATCGGCCTGTCGTATGAGGAGTTCGAGACCACCGTGGACGAAGACATCCGCGCGCTGGGTTACCACCCGCGTAACGACGTACCGCTCAGCGACACAGACGACGGCTGGGCGAACACCTGACGGCTTTGTATCTGGGTTTGTACCTTTCTAACCGCCGGTAAGGGTCACTTATCGGCGGTTAGAAATCCGTGCTTTATGCCGTCCGGCGGGCGGCATATCGACCCCGGACACACCACCGCCCCCGACCATGGCAGCCGGGGGCGGTGGTGTGTGAGGTGGGCGTCAGGGCATGGTCAAGTCGATCACGCACCGGTCCGCGAGCTGTACCAGCTCGTCGCCCGGCGAGATGTCCAGTACGTCGGAAGCCTTCGGGAAGATCGAGCCGTGCCGCGCTCCGCCGGTGGAGGCGTACACAAGTCCGTCACGGATGATCCAGACATCCGACCGGTTGTCCATCCGGCCGTCCGGCTTCAGCGTGGTTGCGCCGAAGTAGGTGGTACCCGAGCTGCCGTCGACCACGGTCCCATTGGCCAGGGTGTGTCCGCTCTTGGTGAGCCCGGCCGAGACCAGGGCCACGAGAGTGTCACTCGCCGCCGCGCACCGATGATCGGAGTAGGTCCCGCCCGCAGCCTCCCGAACCGGCGGCGCTACGGGCTCGGTGGTGGGCTCGGGCTCGGTGGCGGGCGGCGCTACGGGCTCGGTGGTGGGCTCGGGCTCGGTGGCGGGCGGCGCTACAGGCTCGGGCTCGGGCGCCGGTTCGGGCGCTACGGGCTCGGTGGTGGGCGGCGCGGCGAACTGAGTGGTCCGCGCGGCGGATTCGTCGGCGGATTCGGTCGGTCCCACCAGAGCGCCGAGTCCGGCGCAGAGCAGGAAGCTTGCGAACAGTACGCCGATCACGATCAAGGTGTTCCGGTTCATACGCTTGCGGCGCGCCATATTCGCTGCCTGGTGCTCGTTCATCGGGTGTGTCTCCTCTGTTTCTGTAGTTACGATCAACGCGCGGAGGACACGGCCGGATAGGTCCCGGCCGTGCCCTTCGCCCTAACTCCCGCGCACGGCTGCGCGATGGGCCAGTCTCCGGCCGTGGTCCGGCGCGGCGCGGCTGCGCTACCGGTTCCGCGATACGGCGTGAGACTCCCCAGCAGGGCCGCCACGGGCAGCGCGACCACGGCCAGCGTGGCAAGCAGACTCAGCACGACCCACCGCCCGCAGCCGCACCGGCAATGGACCACCGGGCGAAGCTCAGGCGCGGATGTACCGTCTCCACGTCGGCAATCTCCATGACCCGGCTCAGCTCCAACGGGGCGATATGGTGCGGCGCGGGCATCAGCACCGTGTCCACGCCGAGGCTGTGGAGCTGCGCACTCACCGGGAGCACAGAAATCTCATCCGGCCAGACCAGCCGGTAGCCGAGACGCTGCGCCAACCGCTCCACCTGCGCCCGGTCCCATTCCGGCGCGGTGCTCGTGTCGTGGTCGATCCAGCCCAGCGCTCTGGGGCGCGTATCCAGCGGATGAACTCCGCCTATGTGTCTATCGGTCATCGGTCTCTCCCGTCTCGGTGACGTATTGGGCACGTATAAGTGTGCCCCTGAGGACACAAATTTGCACGTTTTCCGTTCCAATACAGTTCCCGCATGTATAGGTACGTGGACCTGGGATGACCGGGCAGGGACAGTCGAACGCATCATGTCTGATCCCCTGCGCGTCGTGGTCGGGCGCAATGTGCGCCGTATCCGGGTCGCGCGCGGCTACAGCCAGGAGGGGTTCGCCGACGAGGTTCTGAACGTCAACAGGACATATGCGGGCCGCATGGAGCGGGGGCAGACGAACCTCTCGCTGGACGCCCTCGACCGGCTGGCAAACACGCTGGGCGTCGACCCGCGCGTATTGCTGGACCCGGACATGGAGGTCAGTGTCGAGGTCCGGATTATCGGCCGCGAGTAGCCGCCGAGGTCTACGTCGAAACCCACAACTCCGGTCGTGGGTTTACCGTCCCGGCCAGTCGTACCCATAAGGGCACAACTGTCGGGCGTACGGCCGATCAACCGCACCCATAAGGGCATGGTTGCTACGGCGTAGCGCCGATCTGCACGGCCATGATGGCGCACTCATAGGCCACGGTCACTATGCGCTCGGACAAGCCGTAGACGCTGTTGTTGTGCTCCGGCGTCCCACTGCTCCCTGTGGTCACCACCTGTTCGAACGGCTCATAGCGCCAGACGAACAGCGGGCCGGTGGCAATGAGGACATCCCCGAGCGCGTCCGCATACCCGCCGCCGAACACGTACCCGTGATCCAGCGGGGAGCGGCGCAACGGGCCGGTCTGGTTGTTCCACCGGTACTCACTGAGCGGCGCAGCCCAGCGGCGCGCGGCGTGGATATAGCCCTGGTACCCCTGTTCGCCCAAGAACTCCTCGAGCATCCCCACAGCCGTCTCTACGTCCGGCACGACGGTCGGCGCTCCGGCATCGGCCAGTAGCCGGGCGGCGAAGGCGGATTCCACCAGCAAGGGCTCATGGAGGCGGCGGGTATGCGCAGCTCGGCCCATGACTTCCGCCTCCGTCTGATCCGGCGCGCACTCACTCGCCGCCCACACCACCAGCGGAGAGAACGTCAACGGTGCGCCGCGCTCTCCGGCCGCTTTCACTGCCGGGTCCGTGTCGCAGAGGTCTGTGGAGTACGTCCCGGCCCCGTCGTCGCAGTTGTACGGCCGAACGGTCACGCCGCCCAGTTGCCGCGCCGGGCCGGTCAGATCGAACACGGTGGCGGCGGTGTACAGCCCGTACCCGGACGGATTGAGCGGCGGTGCCTCGAAATCGACCGGGGGCAGCGGGTTCGTCATGGCTTCACGCTACGAACGGACCCGGCACCGGCCGGTGGTCGCGGGAAGACGGGCGGCATCAGCGACTACGCCCGGCGTCTGGGCAAGACCGGCGAGTACGTCGGCCAGCTCCGTAAGGCGGGGGAGGTCTACTCAGAAACGTCAAACTCCGGTTTGGGGTTTACCGACCTCGCCGACAAGCCGAAGGTTCTCTACGAGATCAGCAAGGCACCGCGCGAGAACTGGGCCGTAGAGCGCGCCCGGCAGCGGCCGGTGGTCGTGGGAAGACGGGCGGTATCAGCGACTACGCCCGGCGTCTGGGTAAGGACCACTCGAATGTGGCAAAGCTCCGCTACGACGCGGGGGTTTGGTCAGCAAACCTTGGTCCCGAGACCAAGGTTTCCGACCTCGCCGAGAAGCCGAACGTCCTCTACGAGATCAGCAAGGCACCGCGCGAGAACTGGGCCGTAGAGCGCGCCCGGCACCGGCCGGAGAGATGAGAACGGGCGCGGCCCGATACGCCAGAGGAGACGAACAGAGGGCCGCGCCCTGATATCGACGGTACGGCGCAGCTGCGCAACGGCTCCGGACATGGCGCGACCCCCAGACCGCGAGGGGCTGGGGGCCGTCCGGTAGTCGGACCGACTTGGATCCACTGCCGAGTCTAGGCGGTGGTCCGGAAGGCTGCGATAGAGCTATCGAAATGATAGGAACGGACAAATCGGGCGGCATCATTTCGATGCCGCCCGCTGAAACAGCGCCGAAACAGCCCAGCTAGACGAGGCTCTGCTTCCACGCTATGTCGATGAACTCCGGATCGAAGTACGCACCGGAGACCCGCCGCCCCTTCGGCGCGGGGAGCACTGTCACGGTCACCAGCATGTCCACGATGGCGCGGCGTGAGCCGAGACTCAGACCGTCGCTGCGGTCCTCCTTCGTCCCGAACCACGCCTTACGGATGTCCTTGCCCTTCAACTCATCCAGCGGGGAGCGCATACCGGCCGCCGCCAGTGCCGCGTCTATCTCCGCGATCTTCGCCTTCATCGTCCCGCTCGCCGTGGACAACTGGCGCGCGTCGATGTCTCCGGCGGCGAACAGATCGGCCAGCGAGTCGAGGCGCTGTCGTAGCGCCGTCTGTTCCAGCCGGAGGGCGGCGATATCCTCACCGCCGGAGTCCAGCCCGGCGGAGAGCTGCGCCAGGGCATCGGGCCGCTCCAACCGGGCGACGATGGTCTCCTCCACCAACGCATCCACCTGCCCCGCATCGCGGCTCACGTGCCCTTGACCGGTGGTCTCCCTGCTCCGGCAGCGGTAGGACGGTCTGCGTCCGCTCCCGGACACCCCGGCCCGCAGCTCCGCCTGTCCACACACGCCGCAGAGGTAGACGCCGGACCCCAACCACTTCGGGGTGTTTCCCGGTGTGGTGCGCCGCCCCGGATCACGGAGCACGCCAACCGCCGCCTGCCATGTCTCCTCGCTCACCAGCGCGGGCCACACGGCCTTACCCACGATCTGCCCGTTGTGCACGCTGTGCCCGGCATTACGCGGGTTCTTGATGATGCCGCCCACCGCTACGGAGGTCCAAGGGCCGCGTGCCCGCGCCGTGGGAATCTCCCGTGTGTTGAGGTCCCGGACGATCTGGCGCATGGACACCCCGGCGACGATCTGCTCGTACATGCGGACGATCTCCCGTGCTTCCGCTTGCCGCACCGTCACGCCGTCCGATTCGAACCCGTACGGCCGGATACCGCCGTGGAACCTTCCCTGTTGTGCCTGCTGCACTCTCGCCGCCTTGATCCGCTCGGACTTCAGTTCGCTCTCGTGCTGTGCCACCACGCCGCCGATCCGGGCTTGCATTCGCCCGCTCGCAGTCTTCAGGTCCCACCGCCCGGCCTTGCAGAAGTGAACTACGACGTGGCGGCTGTCGATGAGGTCGATGAAGTCCTCCAGCTCTCGCATCTGCCGGATGAGCCGCGTGTCGTGCCAGGCGACCACCACGTCTATCTCTCCACGCCCGATGGCATCGCACATCGCCCGGTACTCGGGCCGTTTCTTCCGGGTGTACGCGCTCGCAGAGATGTCGTTATCGGTGAACGGCACTATGTGCGCCACTGCTCCGGCCTGAGCTGCGATCTGTTCTGCGAGCTTCCGGCAGTCGTCCTCCTGCCGCGCGACGCCGAGCCCTTCGCCGCTCCGGTCCTGGGATATGCGCAGGTAGATGGCTATGCGAAGGATAGAGAGCTTGCCGGTGGTGGCCTTCTTGGTGGTCATGAAATAAGTGTGCCACAACCCATATGCGGGCAAGACCACGCTCTTGTCCGGATTGCTGGCAACTGTCGATCCCGCCGAACGCATCATCTGCGTCGAGGATGCGGCCGAGCTCGCGCCGCCGCATCCCCATGTGGTGCGGCTGGTGGCACGCACCGCCAATGTCGAGGGAGTCGGCCAGGTGACGGTGCGTGAGCTCGTCCGCCAAGCGCTGCGGATGCGCCCCGACCGGATCGTGGTGGGGGAGGTGCGCGGCGCCGAGGTCGTCGACCTGCTCACCGCCCTGAACACCGGGCACGACGGCGGAGCCGGCACCGTGCACGCCAACTCACCGGGCGAGGTGCCCGCCCGCCTGGAAGCGCTGGCGGCCCTCGGCGGCATGGACCGCGCCGCCCTGCACAGTCAGCTCGCCGCCGCCGTCCAGGTGATCCTGCACGTGCACCGCCGGGCCGACGGCACCCGCGGTCTCCAGGAAATCGGGCTGGTCCGCCGCGACGACACCGGCCACGTCCGCATCAGCGCGGCATGGCGTGCCGACGGCGCCGCCGCACCGGCCGCCGAGGAACTGAACCGGCTGCTGAGCGAGCGGCTCGGGCGATGATCGGCGCGCTGGTGTGTCTGGTGCTCGCGCTGCTGGTAGCGCCGGTGGCGGTGTCACGGCGGCGTTTCGCGGAGCTGTTCGGCGCGGCCGGGCAGCCGCGAATACCGAATCGCGACAGCATGTTCCGTGTCGTGGCCGTGCTGGCATGCGGATGTGCCGTCGTGCTCGGCATCGGTCCGCTGACGGCGGCCGTCCTGCTCGCGGCGACACTGATCTTCCGCGGGCGGCGCAGCGGGCGCGACCGCCGCCATGCCGCCGAATGCGGGTATCTGCTCGACGCGCTCGAATCGGTGATCGGCGAACTCCGAGTGGGCGCACACCCCAGCCTCGCCGCGGAAACCGCCTCCGGTGATGCGAAAGGCCTTGCCGCGCAAGCCTTCGCCATCGGCGCCGCGCGGAGCAGGCTGGGCGGCTCCGGGGCCGATGGTTTGCGCAGGCCGGATTCGGTGATCGCCGCGGAGCTCGACCGGGTCGCCGATGCCTGGCGCGTCGCCGAACATCACGGGCTCGCGCTCGCCGAACTCTTGGCCGCGGCCCGCGCGGATCTGATCGGCCGCATTCGCTTCCGTGGCCGGACAACGGCTGCGCTCGCCGGGGCCAGGGCGACGGCGACGGTGCTGGCCGGGCTGCCGCTGCTCGGCGTCGGTCTCGGCCAGCTCATGGGTGCGGCGCCGCTGGAGGTGCTGTTCACCGCGCCCGCCGGGACGATCCTGCTCCCGCTGGGCACGGCACTGGCCTGCGCCGGGCTGCTGTGGTCGGACGAGATCACTCGAAGGGTGTTGCTGTGAATCGGTCGAATTCCACTGTGTACCAGGAGGTCGGCGATGGGATCGCCCGCTGCGATCGCTTCGATGCTGTTGGCCGTCGCACTGTTGCTGCTACCGGGGCGGCTGGTCGTCACTCGCCGGCTGCGCCCGGCAGCGCAGCCCGAGACGAAGCGCCGGTTTGCCCGCTCCGGGCGCGGACGCGCAGTCGACCCACTGGCGGCGGCCTCGGTCTTCGATCTGCTGGCGGCCTGCCTGCGTGCGGGCATGCCGATCGCCTCGGCGGTGCACGCGGTGGTACCCGGCGCACCGGCCGTGCTGGCCGAACCGCTGCGCCGGGCCGCCGATCTGCTGGCCCTCGGTGCCGATGCGGCGACGGCGTGGGAGCGGGCAGCGCAGGAGGCGACCGACGCGTCCGGGGAGATCGCGGCGCTGGCGCGGCTGGCGCGGCGCTCGGCGCGCTCGGGGTCGTCGCTGGCGGTGGCCGTGGGCGAGCTGGCCGAACAGCGCCGCGGTGCCGTGGAGGATGCGGCCGCGGCGCGGGCCGAACGGGCCGGAGTGCTGATCGGCGGCCCGCTCGGGCTGTGCTTCCTGCCGGCGTTCATCTGCCTCGGCATCGTCCCGGTGATCATCGGCCTCGCCGGCCGCGTGCTCGGTGGTGGGCTGCTCTGACGGCACAGGCGTCGGCGCCGGTATCGGAAACGTTCCCGCGCGGACTCGCCGCGCGGGCTCGCAGGAGAGGGGAACAACATGCGAATCGAGAGGCCGGCGCGGCCGGAGATCGGCGCGGTGTGCTCGATCGGTGTCCACCGCATGCGTGCGGCGGGTGCGGTGATGCGGGCCCGGCTCTACCACCTGATGGCCGACGACCAGGGCATGAGCACCGCGGAATACGCCATCGGCACGATCGCCGCTGCGGCCTTCGGCGCCGTGCTGTACGCGGTGGTAACGGGGGACAGCATCGTCGACGCGTTGACCAAGATCATCGATCGCGCACTCAACACCAACGTCTAGCGATGCACGGGCGGCGTTGGAGCGCACCGATTCTCGGTGACGACACCGGCGCTGTCACGGTCGAGGCGGCGATCGCTTTGGCGGCGATCGTCGTGGCCGTAGTCGCCTGCATCGGCGCACTCCTGGCGGCCTCGACCCAGGTGCGCTGCATCGATGCTGCCCGTGAGGCCGCCCGCCTCACCGCCCGGGGCGACTCTACGGGCGCCATACCGGCCGCCCGCGCCATCGCCCCGCCGGGCGCCGAGATCGTCGTCCGCCGCGACGGCACGCGGATCCTTGCCACCGTCACCGCCGGGACGCCACTGTTGCCACTGCTGGAACTACGGGCCGAAGCCGTCGCGGCTCCGGAACCGGGTGCCGAATCATGAGCGGGCGTGAACCCCGATTCCGGGCGGGCCGCGCGCGAGCACCGCAGTCCCTGCGGGGCGAAGCCGGGGCCGCGACGGTCTTCGCTGCGCTGGCGCTGGCCGGCCTACTGGGGCTGACGGTGTTGGTGGGACAGGTCGGCGCGGCCGTCGTGGCTCGGCATCGGGCGCAGGCGGCGGCTGATCTGGCTGCCCTGGCGGCGGCCGGTGCCCTGGTCTACGGAGCGGCGGAGGCCTGTGCGGAAGGGGGTGAGATCGCGCGCCGGATGCGGATGACGATTCGCGGGTGCGAGGTCGCGGAGTGGGACGTCGTAGTAACCGTGGAAGGAAAAGTACCAATGGGTCTGCTGGGCGACCGAACAGTACGTGCGAGAGCACGCGCGGGACCGGTCGAAGAACTCCCGTGATGGCACCTCCGCCATTTTGTTAACGGCCAGTATTCCCATTTCTTATCGATGAATTAATACCGCGCCGCTGTTAATTCTCCGGGCGCGCGCGGAAAAGGGATGAATAGATCCGCATATGGATACATGAAAGGTCATGGCTATGCACCAGTTAACATGAGAACCGTCCTCTTTAATCGGACCCTGCAGGCGAACCCAGTTACTCGGTCCGCCGGCCGGGCTTCTGGCCCGCATCGTCGCCGGAGATGACCGCTCGGTCACGCCTCGGGCGCGGCGGGGTCACCGTTCGGGTGGGCGGCCGTCACCTGCGCCGATCGCAGCTCGGCCAGCACGGCGGTCAGCAGTCTGGCCGCGCCGGTCTTGTCCAGCGGGCTGTTGCCGTTACCGCACTTGGGTGACTGCACGCAGGACGGGCAGCCCGCCGTGCACGTGCACGTGTCGATGGTCGCCAGCGTCGCGGTCAACCAGCGCTCGAGCTGGGCAAAGCCCCGGTCGGCGAACCCGGCGCCGCCCGGCTGGCCGTCGTAGACGAACACGGTCGGCAGTCCGGTATCCGGGTGCCCGGCGATCGAGACGCCGCCGATGTCCCAGCGGTCGCAGGTAGCCACCAGCGGCAGCAGACCGATGGCGGCGTGCTCGGCCGCGTGCAGGGCGCCGGGGACCCGCGCCGCAGGTATGCCGGCGCGCTCGAGCAGTTCGGGCGTGACGGTGTACAGCACGGCTTTGGTGGGCAGGGTCTGCGGCGGCAGGTCGAGTTCCACCAGGTCGAGGACCTCGCCGGTGGGCAGGGTGCGCAGATACCCGACCACCTGGCTGGTCACGGTGACCTGCGCCGACGCGGTGGTGACAGAACCGTACGCGCGCCGGTCGAGGATCGCGTCGATGGTGAGCGAGGTGGTCTGGCGCGCGCTGGTGGTCCAGCCGGGGTCGCCGGCGTGGACGAAGGCGACCCCGCCGTCGAGGTCGAGTTCGTCCACCACGTAGGTCTCGCCTTGATGCAGGTGGACCGCACCCGCGTGCAGGGTCGCCATGGCGCGGCCGGCGTCCGCGGTGCCGAGCAGCCTGCCGGACTCGCCGTCGACGATCGCGACGGGCGCGCCGATCCCGCCGCGGACGTCCACCGCGTCATGCGGCTGCGTATCAGCGGTGACGTACCACCGCGCGGTATCCGGGCTGCCGTTCTCGCGGCGCCGGATCAGCCCCTGACCAGCGAGATCGGCCAGCACTGGGCCCGCGCCGAGCTCATCGGCTTCGCGGCTGGTCAGCGGCAGTTCGAGCGCCGCGCACAGCAGCTGTGGACCGAGCACGTACGGGTTGGTCGGATCGGTGATGGTGGCCTCGACCGGCTTGTCGAGCAGCGCTTCGGGGTGATGGACCAGGTAGGTATCGAGCGGATCGTCGCGGGCCACCAGCAGGACCAGCGAGCCCTGGGTTCGCCTGCCCGCACGTCCGGCCTGCTGCCAGAACGAGGCCACCGTGCCGGGAAATCCGGACATCACCACGGCGTCCAGCCCGGCGATATCGACACCGAGTTCGAGTGCGTTGGTGGTGGCCGCGGCCAGTAGCGTCCCGTCGGAGATGGCGGCCTCCAGCTCGCGCCGGTCCTCGGGCAGGTACCCGCCGCGGTAGGCCGCCACCCGCTCGACCAGGTCCGGATCGACCTCGGCCAGCAGTCGGCGGGCTTCCATCGCCGCCACTTCGGCGCCGCGACGGGACCGGACGAAGGTGAGCGTGCGCGCGCCCTCGACCACCAGATCGGCCATGATCCGGGCGGCCTCCGAGTTCGCGGCCCGCCGCACCGGCGCCCCGTTTTCGCCGGTCACGGCGGTCAGCAGCGGCGGCTCCCACAGCGCGACCGTGCGGGCACCGCGCGGCGAGCCGTCCTCGGTCACGGCCACGCACGGCGCGCCGACCAGCCGCGACGCCGCGTCGGCGGGATCGGCGGTAGTGGCCGAGCACAGCACGAACACCGGATCGGCGCCGTAGTGGGCCGCCAGTCGCCGCAACCGGCGCAGCACCAGCGCCACATGCGAGCCGAAGACGCCGCGGTAGGCGTGGCATTCGTCGACCACCACATAGCGCAGCCTGCGCAGCACCCTGGCCCAGCGCTTGTGCGAGCGCAGCATGCCCACGTGCAGCATGTCCGGGTTGGTGAAGATCCACCGGGCGTTGGCCCGCACCCACTGCCGGATCTCGCCGGGCGTATCGCCGTCATAGGTCGCGGCGTGGATATCGCGCAGCGGGCCGTCGTGGGTGAGTTCGCCGATGGCCCGCAGCTGATCGGCGCCCAGCGCCTTGGTCGGCGCTATATAGAGCGCGGTGGCCTTGGGATCGTCGAGCAGGTCGCTCAGCACCGGCAGCTGATATCCCAGCGATTTCCCGGACGCGGTGCCGGTCGCCACCACCACGTGCCGCCCGCCGGCGGCGAATTCGGCAGTGCTCACCTGATGCGACCACGGCGCGGTGATGCCGATGCCGCCGAGCGCGGCCACGACTTCCGGGCGCACCCACGCGGGCCAGTCGACGACGCGGGCCGCCCGGGCCGGCAGTTCGGCCACGTGGGTCAGCCGGGAGTCCCTCTCGGCGCCCTGCGTTCGGACACGATTCAGCAACGATCGCCCGTAGCTTTCGCCGTTCGCGGTCGCTGTACGGCTCGTCCGGTCTGCCGGATTCACGCGATCGGACCTCCGGCGTGTCGGGAAAGTGTGAAACGTGTGCGTCCGGAGAGCGTTACCTGCCAATTCGATACCCAATAGCGACCTGGGTCACAGCCCGGTAGCCAGATGCTCGCTCGGTTATCGGGGGGCAAACGTACCGGAAGTCTGGATTCCCCCAATGTGTCCCTCACCTGCGCATTCGCAAGATCAAGTTTTTTGCAAATTGTCGGTAACTCCGCTGTTGAATTGCGCAGAGACATGGTTCACTGGTTCCTGGTCGCAAGCTTCTGTGTTCGAGGGACGGATCCAAAGTCCAAACCGTCGGCAGGATCGATGTTGCGAACGATGTACTTGGTGCTTTCCTTGCAGGGGGAACCAACAGTACAGCGGTCGGAACGGGCCCGGTGGACGAACCCAGTTGTCCGCCGTTCCGGTAAGAAAAGAAGAGGAACAGAATGGCACAGGGAACTGTGAAGTGGTTCAACGCGGAGAAGGGGTTCGGCTTCATCGCGCCCGAGGACGGCTCCGCTGACGTCTTCGTCCACTACTCCGAGATCCAGGGTTCGGGCTTCCGCACCCTCGAGGAGAACCAGAAGGTCGAGTTCGAGGTCGGCCAGGGCACCAAGGGCCCGCAGGCCACCGGAGTTCGCGCGCTCAGCTGAGCTCGCATTCATCCACAGCTCGTCCCTCACCACCGGTAACGGCGGTGAGGGACGAGCTATATCTGGGGTAGGTTCCGCCGCCTGGGCCCCCGCCGCGCGGGACGGCCGGACCGGGGCACTGCATACTGAACCGCGATAGCGCGTACGCTCGGTGGTTCGATCGCAACCACTCGACCGCGCAGCGTCAAGGTATAAACGTGTCTGGTAGCGATATACGACATCGCCACCATTTGCCCTAGCCGTGCGAACGCGAACAGCGGCGCGCGGGTCGAGAAGGAAAGGTGTATTCGCCGGTGGCAACACGAGACCGCGGTGCAGCCGACCAGGGCCGTCCCCTGCGACGTCTCGTGATCGTCGAGTCCCCGACTAAGGCCCGCAAAATCGCGCCCTATCTGGGTCGCAATTACACGGTGGAGGCTTCTGTCGGTCATATCCGCGACCTGCCGCGTGGCGCGGCGGATGTGCCCGCCAAGTACAAGGGCCAGCCCTGGGCGCGTCTCGGCGTCGACGTCGATCACGATTTCGAGCCGATCTATGTCGTCAGCCCGGATAAGAAGGGCAAGGTCACCGAGCTCAAGAGCCTGCTCAAGGACGCCGACGAGCTCTATCTGGCCACCGACCCCGACCGCGAGGGCGAGGCCATCGCCTGGCACCTGCTGGAAACCCTCAAGCCGAAGATTCCGGTCCGGCGAATGGTGTTCCACGAGATCACCGAGCCCGCCATTCAGGCCGCGGCCGCCGACACCCGGGATCTGGACAGCGACCTGGTCGATGCGCAGGAGACCCGCCGCATCCTGGACCGGCTCTACGGCTACGAAGTCAGCCCGGTTTTGTGGAAGAAGGTCATGCCGCGGTTGTCGGCGGGCCGGGTGCAGTCCGTGGCGACCAGGGTGATCGTTCGCCGCGAGCGCGAGCGGATGGCGTTCCGGTCGGCCGAGTACTGGGATATCGCCGCCAAGCTGGACGCGGGCGAGACCGGCGAGGTGGGCAACCCGCGCACCTTCGGCGCCCGGCTGGTCAATGTCGACGGTGCCCGCGTTGCCTCCGGCCGCGATTTCGGTTCCGACGGCCAGCTGAAGGCCGACTCGGGTGTGGTCGTGCTGGACGAGGCCTACGCGCGGCGGCTCGCCGAAGCGCTCGACGGCGCCGACCTGGTGGTTTCCTCCGCCGAAGCCAAGCCGTACTCGCGCAAGCCGTACGCGCCGTTCATGACCTCCACGCTGCAACAGGAGGCCGGCCGCAAGCTGCGGTTCACCTCCGAACGCACCATGCGGGTGGCGCAGCGGCTGTACGAGAACGGCTACATCACCTACATGCGTACCGACTCGACCACGCTGTCGCAGTCGGCCATCAACGCGGCCCGCTCGCAGGCCACCCAGCTCTACGGTGCCGAATACGTGCATCCGACGGCCCGCCAGTACAACCGCAAGGTCAAGAACGCGCAGGAAGCGCACGAGGCGATCCGCCCGGCCGGCGATACCTTCGCCACCCCGGGTGAGCTGCACGCCCGCCTCGACAACGACGAGTTCCGGCTCTACGAGCTGATCTGGCAGCGCACCGTCGCCTCGCAGATGGCCGACGCCAAGGGCACCACGCTCACGCTGCGGATCACCGGCGTCGCGGGCACCGGCGAGGAATGCGTGTTCTCCGCTTCCGGCCGCACCATCACCTTCCCCGGCTTCCTCAAGGCCTATGTCGAGAGTGTGGACGAGGAGGCGGGCGGCCAATCCGACGACGCCGAATCACGCCTGCCCGCCCTCGCCGAGGGCCAGGGCGTCACCGCGGTCGAGTTGAACCCGGACGGGCACAGCACCAATCCGCCCGCCCGCTACACCGAAGCCTCGCTGATCAAGGCCTTGGAAGAACTCGGCATCGGCCGTCCGTCCACGTATTCCTCGATCATCAAGACGATCCTGGACCGCGGTTACGTCTACAAGCGCGGTAGTGCGCTGGTGCCGTCGTGGGTGGCGTTCGCGGTGGTCGGCCTGCTCGAGGAGCACTTCGGCCGGCTGGTCGACTTCGACTTCACCGCGGCCATGGAAGACGATCTCGACGCCATCGCCGGCGGTCGCGAGCAGCGCGGAAACTGGTTGTCCAGCTTCTATTTCGGCGGCGATCACGGTGCCGACGGCTCCGTCGCGCGCTCGGGTGGACTGAAGAAGATGGTCGGCGATCGGCTCGACGACATCGATGCCCGCGAGGTCAACTCGATCAAGCTGTTCACCGATGCCGAAAACCGTGACGTGGTGGTGCGAGTCGGCCGTTACGGCCCGTACCTGGAGCGGATGGTCACCAATCCCGATGATCCGGAAGGTGATTCGATCTCGCAGCGGGCCAACCTGCCCGACGATCTGCCGCCCGACGAGCTGACGCCCGAGGTTGCCGAGAAGCTGTTCGCGACGCCGCAAGAAGGCCGGTCGTTGGGCACCGATCCGGCCACCGGGCACGAAATCGTCGCCAAGGAAGGACGTTTCGGCCCATACGTCACCGAGATCTTGCCGGAACCTGCCGAAGAGCCCGCACCGGCGAAGAAGACCGCGAAGAAGGCGGCGGCCCCGAAGCCGCGCACCGGATCGCTGTTCAAATCCATGGATCTGGCCACCATCACCCTCGACGACGCGCTGAAACTGCTGTCGCTGCCGCGGGTGGTCGGCACCGATCCGGCCTCCGGTGAGGAGATCACCGCCCAGAACGGGCGGTACGGGCCGTACCTGAAGAAGGGCACCGACTCCCGTTCGCTGGCCGACGAGGACCAGATTTTCAACATCACGCTCGACGAGGCTTTGAAGATCTACGCCGAGCCCAAACGCCGTGGCAGGCAGGCCGCCAGCGCCGCACCGTTGCGCGAACTCGGCAACGATCCGGCCAGCGGTAAGCCGATGGTGATCAAGGACGGACGCTTCGGCCCCTACGTCACCGACGGTGAGACCAATGCCAGCCTGCGCAAGGGCGACGAGGTCGAGTCGATCACCGACGAGCGGGCGGCCGAGCTGCTGGCCGATCGCCGCGCGCGTGGGCCGGTGAAGAAGGCGGCGAAGAAGACCACCAAGAAGGCGGCCGCGAAGAAGACCGCCGCCAAGTCCACCGCCGCGAAGAAGACGGCGGCGAAGAAGACCCCTGCCAAGAAGGCGCCGGCTAAGAAGTCTGCGGCTAAGGCGGTTTCGGACTAGCGGAAGGGTGGTCTCGGGCCGGGGCTGGAAGCTCGGTGCCGGTCTGCCGCGGGTCGGCGATGTGTGGTGTTGCCGAGCGCGCTGAAATCGGGCACAGCCCCGTAGCGGCCGGTTGAATGCGTGACGGTCGGCGCTCGCCGCCGCCGACGCAGGGTCAGCCAGCGCCCGGCGACCCTGTCGGTGGCGGCCGCTAGGGTGTACGGCGTGGCGGGTGTCTTCGATCGGTTGGTCGGCCAGGATGCGGTCGAATCCGAGCTGACGGCTGCCGCGATCGCCGCGCGCGCCGGGTCCGTCGAGGGCGCGATGACGCATTCGTGGCTGTTCACCGGACCACCCGGTTCGGGCCGATCGGTCGCCGCCCTGTGTTTCGCCGCTGCGCTCCAATGCACCGATCCGGGCACGCCCGGCTGCGGCCACTGCCATGCCTGCACCACCACCATGGCAGGCACCCACGGTGACGTGCGCCGCGTCATTCCCGAAGGCTTGAGCATCAGCACCAAGGAGATGCGCGAGATCGTGCAGATCGCCGCGCGCCGCCCCAGTACCGGCCGCTGGCAGGTGGTGCTGATCGAAGACGCCGACCGGCTCACCGAAGCCGCGGGCAACGTGCTGCTCAAGGTGGTGGAGGAACCGCCGGACCGCACGGTGTTCCTGCTGTGCGCGCCCTCGGTGGATCCCGAGGACATCTCGGTCACCCTGCGGTCGCGGTGCAGGCACGTCCATCTGGTTACGCCCTCGGTGCCCGCGATCGCGCAGGTCCTGCGTGACCGCGACCAGCTCGATCCGGAGACCGCCGAATGGGCAGCCTCGGTCAGCGGTGGCCATGTGGGCCGCGCTCGTCGCCTCGCCACCGACGCCGAGGCCCGTGAACACCGCAAGCGCGCCCTCGCCCTGGTCTCCGCGGTGTCGCGGCCCGGCGCCGCCTACGCCGCCGCCGACGACCTGGTGAAGGCCGCCGACGACGAAGCCAAGCAGATGAGCGCCGACCGCGACGAGCGCGAACGCGAAGAACTCGCCACCGCCATGGGCGCGGGCGGCACCGGTAAGGGCGCCGCGAGCGCCACCCGCGGTTCGGCCGGTGTCCTGAAAGACCTCGAACGCCGTCAGAAATCCCGCGCCACCCGCACCGGCCGCGATGCCCTCGACCGCGCCCTGATCGACGTCGCCGGCGTCTACCGCGACGCCCTCGCCGTCCGCTTCGCCGCCGGAACCGCTGCGGGCCGTTCCCGCCGCAAACCCAGCGCCGACGGCGTCACCCTCACCCACCCCGACCTGGCCGACCAGATCACCGACCTGGCCGACCGCGTCCCGCCCGAGGGCCTGCTCCGCTCCCTCGAAGCCGTCCTGGCCTGCCGCGAAGCCCTCGACCTCAACGTCAAACCCCGCTTCGCCCTCGCAGCCATGGTCGCCGCGCTCATCGCGGCCCAGTCCGGCTAGTCGGTGGCGTCGGCCCCCGTTGTCCGGTCCTCCGAGCACCCGTTTTCGCGTTCCGCCGTTCGAGACGATAGACTCGCGACGCCGAAAGGCACGCCGCCTTAGCTCAGTCGGTAGAGCGCTTCACTCGTAATGAAATGGTCGGGGGTTCGATTCCCCCAGGCGGCTCAAAACCAAGCCCCTCACCTGCAACGACAGGTGAGGGGCTTTCTCGTTGGCGGCGTCGACCGGCCCGAATCCCTTACTTTCCCCTTACATTCCGGCCCTTACATTCCCGCGGCGTACCGATCCAAGGTCGCGCGCACGTCCGGCCCATGCGTCTGCCGCTGTAGGTAGTGCTGCTCGGTGGTCGACAGCTTCGCGTGCGACAGCTGCTGCTGCGCCCCGGCCGGGCCGAGCTCGTCGCGGATCACCGACGCCACCGTTCGGCGGAAGCTGTACGGCGTCACCCACCCGAGCCCGTCCTGATCGGCGAGCGCTGCCCGCAACGACCGGCGCAGGTTCGCCAAGCTGACCCACCCGCCGCCGCGGCTGGCGAACACCGGCCCATTGATCCCGGATTCACCGACCAGACCGGTAAGGGCCTCGACGGCGAGCCGGGGGAGCACCACGGTATGCGCGGGCGCCCCGCCCTTGCGAATGTCCTGCCGGTGCAGCGCCTTGCCCTTGACCCGGCCATGGTCGACGAGCGTCCCGGTAATCGTCGCGGTCGGCGGATCGGCAAGCAGATCGACGTCACTCCAGCGCAGCGCCAGCACCTCGTTCGGCCGCGCCCCGGTCGACGCCATGACATCCACGAACGCGGGCAGCAGTCGGCCCGGAACAGGTCCGCCGACACCCTCGCGTCGCGTGGCGTACGCGCGGACCGCAGCCCGCACCCGCGCAAACTCGTCTGGGGTGAGGGCACGGGCCGGAGTGCGCTCGCTGGCCGCTCGGGTTACTTCCCGGATCGGATTCACCGGCAGGACGTCATACCGGCAGGCGAGCGCGAACATGCCCAGCAGGATCACCCGCAGGTTCCGCGCCTGCGCGGGCGCCTTCGCCGCAACCTGTTCGATGTGCCGCTCGGCGCGGCTGGTGGGTAGCTCCCGGATGCGCAACGCGCCGATCTGCTGCTCTCCGTGCACCTTCCACACCTGCGCGTAGAGGTCGCGTGTCTGCTGCTTCGTCTTCTTCTTGGTGGCGAGCCACGTGGTGAACAGCTCCGCCAAGGTGGTCTTGTCGTTGACCGTCGCGGCCGCAGTCGGTGCGGTGCGGTCCTTCAACTCCCGCAGCAGGTTCCGGCGGGCATCCTCTTCGCTACGTCCGCTGCGCTCGACTTGGCGCCGCTTGCCGTCGGCATCGCGGACGTAGGTCGTCGCGGTGAACTTGCCGGGGCCGGCCGCGGCGGTCGTGATCTTCCCCCACTCGCCGGGGGCGAGTCGCTGTCTAGGCATCGCTGCCGCCTCTCATCATCTCGTCGATATCGCGAAACGACTGTTCGGCTGCTGCGCGTTGCCGGTCCATCACGGCGTCGATCCCGTCCCGGTCGATGATGGCCTGCACCTCGGCGAGCATCCCGCGGGTTGCGTGGCCACGTTTCGCCTGGGCTGACCGCGGGGGAGTGTCGGCCGTGATACCTGCGCGCTTGTCGCGCTCGGCGAGAAAGAACCGTGTCCCGAACGCTTCCTCGGACAGGTGGCGCAGCAGGTTCCGGTCAATGCCGATGCGGTTGCCGATGCGCTCGAGCTCGTCGGGGTCCTCTGCGCCGATCCGCTGCTCGACATAGGTCTCGGTCTTGATCTCAACCGAACTATATTGCCCGGCAAGGGCTTTGCGTATCTGGCTCAGGGGTGCGCGGTCGCCGTTCGGTAGGTCGATATCGTCGCCGCCATCGAGCAGGCTGCCGACGGGTAGGCCGAATATTGCGCACAATGACGCAACCTCGAGCAGGTGGTCGACGCGCTGGATACCCGCCTCGATGGCTCCCACTGTCGAGCGCGTCCATTGCAGACCTAGCGCGCGAGCGGCGACGGCGACCTGTGCCTGTGTCCACCCCCGTTCTTTTCGTAGCTGGATGAGTCGGGCGCGTATCACGTCGTCGAGTTTGGCCACCCCCGCACGATATCGCCGCCGCGCAAGATTTCCAACGCTTGACGCGTCCGGGTGGCTCGTCTACCGTCCATATCAGGTGCAAGATCCCTTGCGCTTGAAAGAAAGGACGGGCTGCAATGTCTCACCAGCAAGAACGACTCCACCGAATCCCGGAAGCCTGCGGCCGGCTCGGCATCGGCCGCAGCTACCTCTACGAGCTCATGGGCGCCGGCCGGATTCGGTCGGTCAAGGTCGGCCGCCGCCGCCTGGTCCCCGAAAGCGCGATCCGGGAGTTCATCGAGCAGCTTGACGCCGAGGTCGCCTGATGGTCGACGACAACAACGAGAACGGCCCGGGAGCGGTGGCCGCCGCTCACCGGGCCAATCAGAACCGCATCCAGTCACAGGAGGATTCCTTGCACCACGATAACCCGACCGCCGCGTTCCGTCCCGGCGACCGCTGGCGCGTCCGCAGCACCCGCGAGCGCGTGACCGTCAGCCGCGTGGAAATCGTCGCGTGGATCGACGGCCTGGCCGACTCGCACACGTTCGCTCCCGACGACCTCGAGCTGATCGACGAGGCTGCCGACTACGCCGCCGGGGTCGCCGCGCGCATCGCTGGCGACGTAGCCGCGTCCGGGCGCACCGACGCCGATCTTGCCGAGCGCTTGGGCATCGACCCGCATGAGTTCCGGCGACTCGTTGACGGTCGGCTCGACTGGACGGTGCCCAGAGCGATCCGGCTGGCGCACGTGCTCGGCGTGCCGTGGCAACGGTGGTTCGACGACGAGCCGCCGGTCGACCGCATCGCGCGCCGAGCCGCGGAATGGGTGCCGGTGGTGCGGACCATGCGCGAGATCCCGGACGGCGAACACCCGGTTTCCTGCGACGACTGCGGCCGTCTGGTCGCCGTCAGTCCGTATCCCGTGCCGCCCTTGACCATCCACTGCCGCGACTGCGCCTGACCAATGCGAAAGGGCGCCCCGTGTGGTGGGGCGCCCTTCGGAAAGGAGGTCACGCAGTGACCAACACGCACGTACAGCCTATCGTCCAGCGGCTTATCCAAGCCGGGCTGATCGAAGCGGCGCCCGAGGGATTGGAGTTCACCGGCGGCACGCTCGGCGCCCACGCGCTCGAGTACACCCGGGCCGGGCTCGAGGTGCTGCCGCTGCGGGCACAGCAAAAGATCCCGCTTTCCGCGCACGGTTTGAAGGACGCGACCTCCGACGCCGAGCAGGTGGTCGCGTGGTGGCGACGCTGGCCGAACGCGAACATCGGGATACGCCCACCCGCCGGTGTGGTCGTGGTCGATATCGACCCGCGCGACGGTGGCGACACCAACTTCGCCGAGCTGGTCGGCGATCGTGGCATGCCCGAGACGTGGACGGCCGTTACCGGCTCCGGTGGCCTGCATATCTGGCTGCGCCAGCCGGGGCCGCTGCGCGGGAAGCTGTGCGCCGGTGTGGATCTGAAGTCGCGCGGCGGGTATCTGGTCGTGCCGCCGTCGCTGCATCCCAATGGCGCGACCTACGAGTGGATCAACGCCGCGCCGATCGCCTACGCCCCGCGGTGGTTACGGCCGTTGCTGGCGCCGCCGGTCCGCCGTCCCGCCGCGCTGACCAACCACGGCCGCGGTGACCGTGGTTCCGGCCTGGTGCGCACCGTGGCCACCGCTGCTTCGGGCAACAGGAACTCGGTCCTGTTCTGGGCCGCGTGCACCGCGGCGGCTGAGGGGATCTTGCCCGAGATCCGCGCCGACCTTGCCGCGGCCGCCGAATCGGCCGGCCTGCACGCGATCGAGGTCGAACGGACCATTGCCAGCGCCGAAAGGAAGGCGACCCCATGACCGAACGCCCGTCGATCTACGCGAACGCGGCCGAGGTTCCACCCGATCCGATCGAGGAGTTCTGGTCAGCGCGCCCGATTCTCGACCACATCCGCACCTACGCCCGCGCCCGTCGAGCAGGCCCGTGGGCCGTACTCGGTGCCGTGCTGGCGCGTGCGATCGCGGCAACCGAGCCGAATCTGATGCTGCCCGACCTGACCGGCGTTCCGGCGTCGCTGAATCTGTTCGTGGTCCTGGTCGGAAAGTCCGGGGGTGGCAAGGGCGTCGCCGAAGGCGTGGCCCGGCACGCGGTCCAGTTCGCCGACGGGCTCGGCGCCATCGTCACAGATGAGTACCCCATCGGAAGCGGCGAAGGTCTCGCCCGCACCTACATGCCATCGGCGAAGGAGTCGGACCCGCCCCCGCCGACGCGGGCAATCCTGTCCGCGCCCGAGATAGACACCCTGGTCGCGCTCGGCGGCAGGCAGGGCAGCACGCTGATGGCCGAGTTGCGCAAGGTGTACTCCGGCGAGGCCATCGGGTTTGCCAACGCCAACCGCGCTACCCGGACGATCGTCGCGGCGCATGCGTATCGGGCCTGCCTGATCATGGGCGCCCAACCACTCCGGTCGGGGCCGCTGTTCGGCGATGCGGCGGGCGGCACACCGCAACGGTGCCTCTACCTGACCGTGTACGACCACGACGCCCCGGAGGATGCTCCGGCGACACCGGCACCCGTTGAGGTGAAGGTGAAGCGGTACACCGCCGAGCAGGTGCATATGGGATTCCCGCCCGAGGTGCGCGAGGAGTTCAACCGCTACCACTGGGCGCGTGTCCGCGAGGACGACATCGATGAACTCGACGGGCACAAGATGCTGACCCGCGCCAAGGTCGCCGCCGCCCTGGCGATCCTTGAGGAACGCCCCGAGGTGACCACGGAAGACTGGAAGCTCGCCGGAACCATCATCCGGGCATCCGACCGCACCCGCGACGAGATGGTCGCCGCCGTCGCCGAGCAGGCCCGCGAAGCCGCACGAGCGCGCGCCGAGGTGAAAGCAACCGAGGCCGCAATCCTCGAGGACCGCGCCGAGGACCGCGACCGCGACCGCATCAGGGGATCAGTACTGCGGTGCCTCGACCGCCGCGGGTCGGCCACCCGGAAAGACCTCCGCAACAACCTGCGGGCCGCCCTTCGTGACCGGCTCGACGCCGAACTCGCCGAGCTTGAATCCGAGGGGGTGATCACCCATGACGGAACGTCCTACCGACGCGCGTAGGGGTAGGACGGTAGGACAATCGGTCCTACCTGCTGACCAGGGCGAACCGGGTAGGACCGGCGTCCTACCGTCCTACCCCACCGCCGCCGACATCCTGCGCCGCCACTGGTGCACGCCCGGATGCATCGCCGCGGTGTCGGGGCCGCGCGGGTGCCGGTGCGCCTGCCGCGGCCGGTACCACGGGCAGGCCGCAACCATGTTGCTCACCAACATGACCGGGGGTGCGTCATGAGCAAGGGCAAGTGGCCGGTCGCGGTCGAGTGGTTGGCCGGCCTGTTCGACGAGCGGCTCGTCGGCGCCGCGTGCGTCGGCCGGCCGGAGCTGTTCGACGACCACCGCAGCGGCGAGAGCGATCGGCAGGCCACCGCGCGGCATGAGGTCGCGGCGCGGATCTGTCGCCTCTGCCCGGTCCTGGTGCAGTGCGATGCCGCGGCCGCGGAACTCGACGGCGCGGCGAGTGGCGTATGGGCGGGTGTGGTGCGCAATCCGGCGCTGCCGGTCGGCCGCCCGAAACGGGCGAGGAAGGCGAGCGCATGACCGACGACGAGATCCGCGCCGCGCTCTACTGCGCGTCCGAGGTGATCCGTACCCGGCAGCAGCATGCGCAGCCGGTGCCCGATTGGCTACACCGTCACCGCGCGGCACTCACAGCGGCGGTGGAGCAGTCCGTAACCGGACAGGACGCCAGCGGCGCCGGATCACACTCGGAGACAGCCGAAAACCTTATCGGTACCCGTGAAGCGGCAGCGATCCTCGGATGCTCCAAACGGCAGGCCCAACGCCTCGCGGCCGACCTCGATGGCTGGCTCGTCGGGGGCCGGTGGGTGTTCCGGCGGACCGATGTCGACCGATACAGACAGGAGGTAGGGACGTGGCCGATCTGACGATCCTGCGTGAAGCCGCCGCAGCCTACTGCGCGTCTATGACCGTGCCGGAGTGGGAAGCGTTTGCCGCGTCGGTGCGCGAACCATCCGAAATACGAGAGCCGAGCCCGGACGCGAAGAAGGAGCGAGCGGCGCGGATGCTGCGTAACGGCATGAGGCAGGGGATGGGCGTATGAACAGCGCAGCGCAGCTGTGGGAGAGCGTCGCCGCGCATCGCAGCGCGGTCGAACTGTGCAAACAGCTCGAGATCCGGAAAGTAACCCTCCCTGCAAATGTGGTCGAGGCTCGGGAGCGGCTGGACGCGCTCGCAGCCCGCAAGCCCGAGGCGCCCGCGCCCGACCTGGTGTCCACCCTGTACGCGGCAGGCGTCGGCGATGCCGAGATCAATGCCGCGGCCACCGATCGCGTCATCGCCAAGGAGAAGCTGTCGGGGTGGACCGCCGCGCACAATGTGGCCGGCCGCGGTCTGCGCAAGGCCCTGCACGCCGCGTGCGATGACCTGACCGAACAGCTCGCCGCCCTTGCCGAGCCGCTGATCGACGACCTGCACGCCGTCGCCGAGGCAGGGCAGGGTCAGGGCGACCTATCGGCGCTGGTGCTCGACGGCCGCCACGAGGAGGCCGAGCGCATCGCTCGCCTCGACCGCAGCGCGCTGGAACTGAAAGCCCTGTACGACCTGCGGCTCAAGCTCACCCCGCCCGGCTGCGGGTACGCCGTCGGCGTCATCGACTGCGGCATCTGGCGCGATCCGCGGCCGGTCCGCAACGGGCTGGGAGAGCATCGGCCCGAAGGGCTGGCCGAGTTCTACCTCGCCGGTATCCGAGCCGGTGGGCAACTGTGGTTCCCGCACCACCAGGAAGCGGCCGACATGGCGACCGCCATCTACAAGGCCGAGGAAGAGAAGAAGCCCAAGCGGCAGGAGGTCAGCCGCGGCGGCGTGGCCTTCACCTAACCCAACAGGCTCCGGTGCCCGGCTTCCTCTCCGTAGCTCGGGGCACCGGACAGGCAAGCCCGGCGCCGATCTCCGGCGCGCGTGAAATATCCGGCGCCGGGCCTGTCTGATCGACCCCGAGGGGTGGGGGAGGCCCCCTTAGGCTGAGCCGCCCCTCGGCTGGCTTAGGCAACACCCCCCACTTTGGAAAAAACGGTTTGGAACGGAAGTAGGGCGATATGGCCACGATCCGCGATGCCGCGCAGGGCTCCGAACTCGACCTACTGTGCGCGCTGCGCGACAAGATCGCCGCCGACCTCGACGACGGCGTGCCGCCCCATGCGGTCGCGCGTCTGGTCGGCGAACTGCGCAGCATCGACCAGCGCATCCGCGAACTCGGCACCCTCGACCAGGGCAGCGTGATCGCCGAGACCCCCGACGAAGCATGGGACGGAACCGGGTATTGACCAGGCCGTCACGGTGACGTTTCCGCCCCGGCCTGCCGCATCATGTCCAGCGACCAGGACGTGCCGCGGTGCCCCTCCGGCAGGCCCGCGTATCCCTGTTCGGCCGTCCGCACCGCGTCGGCACCCCGCCCCATCGCCGCCAGCACGACCGCACCTTGCAGCGCGAAGAACGGGCGGGTGTACCAGTAGCCGAAGCTCGGCAACGCGATCCCGTCGGCGGCATCGGCGGCCCGGTCGGCCCGATGCAGCGCCCGCGCCGCTGCCTGGTGCTCGCCTTGCAGCGCCAGCAGCTCGGCGCGCTGGTATCGGTCATAGACGCCCAGGATCGGATGCGCGCCCGTGACCGCGATCGCCGCCTCGGTGAGGTCGACAGCGAGCCGGAAGTCGCCGCGGTGCCGCGCGGTGTAGGCGCGGAAGCTGTGCGCGTGCGCCAGCTGATCGCGGTTGCCTGCCTGCTCGGCGAGCCGGGCCGCATCACCGAGCACCCGGTCGGCAAGGTGCGGCCGGTCGGTCGCATGCTCCAACCACCCGCGATATCGGGCCACTTCCGACGCCAGACTCGCCCCGGCGCCGTGGTGGCCGGCCACTGCCCGCGCCGCGCCGTCCATCCCGCGGACGAGTTGCACCACCAGGGCCGGGCCGACCACATCCTCGAGGTGCCGGGTCCGGTCCAGGATCACCGCGATATCGTCCAGGCTCCCCGCACCCGCCCCGGCTGGATCTCGCACCGTGGCCTGTAGCCGTTCCACGTCCACGCCCTCGAGGCCGAGCACCGGATCGGCGAGCACCGACCGATACGCCTCGACCACCGCGGCCGTCACCGGCTTGCACCCGGTCTCGACCAGCGACAGATACCCCGGCGTGAACGCCGTCCGCGCCGCCATCGCCCGCAACCCGATACCGGCGACCGTGCGCAGCTCGCGCAACAGCCCACCCGTCACCGCCCCATCGGTAAACACAGGTAAACGGTAGAGCCCTGCCGTATTCCCTGCTGCCCGAACACGATTACCAGCATGCGAAACGACCCGACAGCGCTCGGCTACCTGCGCCGCGACATCTCCGGCGCCCGCCAATCGTGGGATGAGATCCGGTTACGCAGCCTCGCCAAGCGGTACGGGTACAACCTGCGCAAAACGATCGTGTTCGGGCCGTCGGTGGCCGAACCGCTCGAGCGGCTGGTCGCCGTCGCGTCCGGCCTCACCGTCGACGCCGTGATCGTGCCGAACGTCGACCACTTCGGCGGCGAAGTGCCGGCCGAATTGGTGCGCATCAGCGACGTGATCACCGTCGACGACGAGCGCACGTTCGCGCGCTGGTCGACCGGGCAACTGCCCGGCGGGGTGGGGTAGATCCGAGCTACCCCACCGCTGGGTTGATTCCGAATCATCGCGAGGGGTATCAGTCGGATTGACGCCCTCGACCCAGTGCGGGGGTGTCGGTCTGGCCGACGCCCTCCATCGGTGATCCCGCTGGGTACTCACATCCGAGCACCCCACCACCGATCCATGGCAAGGGTGTGCGAGATTCGCAGCCCGTCGGGAACCGTGCTGCGGAGCAAGGGGGGACCGTCTGGTGGACACCCTTGCCGAGCCGGAATCCCTTACTTTCCCCGTACAAACGCCGCCGAATACTGCCGGATTTGAGCGGACAACGGTCCAGCCGGCGACCGTCTGAATCCGTTGCAGCGCAACACATTTACGGACGCGTTCGGACGTTGGCGAACAGTCGAAAATCGGCCCGAATGTAAGAAAAGGTCAGGGGTTCGATTCCCCTAGGCGGCTCCAGGTCAGAGGGTATTTCCGCTCTCCGCGAGGCGGTTCCGGGCAGGCCAACTTGCCAAGAACTTGCCAACGTGCGGGGAGCGGTTCCATTTACAGCCGAAGAGAGCGGCCCGCCGCCGCCTTCAGCTGTTCGGCGTGGGTGTCGGAGTAGACCGACAGCGACATGGCTGGATCGTGGCGTGCCGGCCCGCGACGATGTGCATCGGGATACCGAGCGCCGGCATCAACGACACCGACGTGTTCCGAAGGTGCTTCAGCGGTAGAGTCCGGCCGACTGGTCCCATCGAACTACTGGCGCGTGTCCGAAGTGGTCTCGGGATAGAGGGCCGGGACACACCGGATGCGGCCATGGTGCGCGAAGCGTTCCGCGACACCTACCGGTTGGCTTAGTGGTCAACGGCGCCTGTCAGCGGCCACTGAAGTTCCCCGGCGTGTGCCAGTTGCGGTCATCTGGCACACGGCCGACACCTTGCCCGTGCGTGCGCTCATGCGGAGTTGAGCGCGTAGCCAATTCTGGTGTCGAATCCGGTGGCACCCAGCCTGCGATGGCACCTTGAAACAAGGTCTGACAGGCTGCCCTGATGACGCATGAAGTCCTTCGTGGTGTGGCGTGGCCATATCCAGACGGTCAATTCCCGCAGCATTTGGGGATCGTGGTCCACCGGACAGTGCTGGAGGGGGAAGAGCCTGCCCGGCTCGTTACCCACTGGGACGACGGCGATTGGACCATGGCCGACGGCGTGAACGATCCGAACGGAAACGCCGCGCTGGTATGTGTGGAGCACATGGTGGCGATGGATGACACCCTTGCGCCTTTGGCGACGATGCCGCCTGGCACCCAGGCATGGCGATGGAAATCGAGTGATCCTTGGACCATCGAGCCTCACGAAATCGAAGCGCAAGCCTAGTGCGGATGTCCGCTGTTGGCCGCACCAACCGATGGTGGGTTTCCGCTGGTCCCG
Source organism: Nocardia cyriacigeorgica GUH-2 (assembly GCF_000284035.1). Taxonomy (NCBI): domain Bacteria; kingdom Bacillati; phylum Actinomycetota; class Actinomycetes; order Mycobacteriales; family Nocardiaceae; genus Nocardia; species Nocardia cyriacigeorgica. The sequence continues at coordinate 419,512 of NC_016887.1, forward strand.
CCGTCCCAGCGTGCCAAGAGCTTGCCAGGACGTACGCGAACACAGTGGACCGGTTGTCACTGCCTGTCACGTCGCCGTCTGCCGTACAACTGGAACGGTGGACATGAGCAACGCTACCGAGCAGGCCGCGCAGACTGCCGAACCGCTGCAATACGTTTCAGACCTCATCGACTCCATCGCGGACCCGAATCCCGAGGCGCGCACGATCACCGATCCGGCCGAAGCCGCCGGGCTGATCGCTGACGAGACCCGGTCGCGGATCGGCGCGGTCCTCGAACGGTTCGGTGGTACCCCGGCGGTGCTGCTGAGCGGTGGGGTCGACTCGATCTACGTGGCGGCTGTGGCTGTCGCGCTGGGCGGCGAACCGGTGGCGGTCACCGTCGTCACCGAGGGTGGGCACGAGGAAACGAACGCGGCGGTGGCCGCGGCGGCGCTCGGACTGCGCCATGACGTCATCCAGCTCGGCGCGGATGACGTCGTCCGGTTCGCCCGCGAGGTGATGGGCCGGCTCGGCACCTCGGAACTGTGGGAGGTGACGGCGGGGATTCCACTCCTCGCGGCCCGCCGAACCTTCGACACGATTCCGGGCCTCGGCGCGATCCTGGGCGGCAGCGGCGCCGACGCCATCTTCGGCGGCGGCCGGAAACTCACCCTCCCGCCCGCCGCACCCGAAGCGCGCATCGAGCTCGATCAGCTGATCAGGGCCGAATCCGCTGCGAACTTCCGCTACCAACGCCTCGTCCCGCACTTCTACCCAGCCTTGCTGGACGAATACGCCGACCGCCTGATTCACGTCTACCAAACTGTCCGCTGGTGGCAGCTAGCCGAAACCTTCGCCCCACCCGCCCTCTTCGGCACCCACGACGGCCGCCCGTTCGACAAGCTCGCCCTACGCCTTGCCTGCGACGCTGCCCTGCCCGCGGATTCGAAACACCTGGCCTGGTCCGCGAAATCACCCATCCAGCGCTCTTCCGGATTGATGGGCGCGCTCGCAGCGGCCGCCAGGACCTACGCCGCCGACCTCCCCGGCGCCCGAACCTACTCCGACCCGATGACCGAAGACGCCGAAGCCGTCGCCACGCGGCTGTATTCGGCGGCCATCGAGAAGGGATAGCGGACGTTCAACCGTTGCACCGCCCTCCCTGTGCGACTCTCGATGTATGCGAAGCGACCGGAAATGGGCCATCGGCATGGCGGTTGCCCCTATCGCCCTGACTGCCGTGTCGATCCTCTCGACCTTTCTTCTCGGTGAGCTGGTCAACAGCTCCATGGCCGCAGACATCGCCGGCTACTGGATGTTCGTCATGTTCTTCCTCGGCCCGTTGTTCATTCCCGGCATCGTCATCACCCTCATCGGCGCGGCAATCCTCGGTCGCCGAGCCGGAGCTGTGCTGACTCTGCTCGGGCTGTTGCTGAACGCGCTGGTCGCAATCCTGCTCGGATACGCAGGCATCGAGGACGCCCTCACACCCAGATACCCGTACGAGCCCAGCTGGACAGCGGACCTCACTCTTACCGGGGCAACCATCTACGCCATCCCTTTCCTGCTCCTGGCAGTGGGCAGCGCCTACGCCATGTGGATCGTCTGGACCGAGTTCGCCGGCAGAGCCGCGACCGCCTCAGCGCGCCGATACTCGTCTGAGACGAGCAAGCCGAGGTAGATACCGCCGAGGCCGCGCCACTGGTAGCGCATCCGGCGGCTGCTGGCCAGCGAGGCGACACTGCTCAACGCCACCCGCTCTCATCCGCAGCGGCCGACCAGCGGTGCCCGCGACGGTAGAACCTCACCGGCGTGATCAGGGCGGCGTGTTCGGTGATGATCAGGCGGTACGGCTCGGCGTGCTCGAAGGTCGGGACGACCACAGCTGTGGCCCGGTGATCGCCCAGATGTTGCGCGAGTGCCATCGCCGCCAGCAGCGGCCGGAGATCGAGCCCGACCGTGAAAACCAGCCGATACCCGTGCCGTTCGGCGAGTGCATTCAAATCGGCCCCGTCCCCGCCGGGTGCTCCGCGCCTCACCAATCCGATTGCCCTCGGCATGCAGTCCATTCCCAACCGCCCCTCTGTTGTGTAGTGGCTCGCTCCCGCCGCCGGGGATTGGTCACCCGGCGGCGGGGCGTGCTGTCGACACTGCTCGCTCGGCGATGTCCGGACGACGACGTGGCGGGCGTCTTCTGGTCGGCAAATAGGGCGACATTTCGGCGTCATTCGAGCTACCGTGGCAGCCATGCGAACGACACCGAACACCGCGCTGCGGGCCGCTCGTACCGCCCGTTTGATGAGTCAAGACGATTTGGCGCGGGCGCTGCGTGAGGCCGGATGCGTCAGTGCCACCAAGCGGCTGGTGCAGCGGTGGGAGTCCGGGGCGACGGCCTACCCGCGGCCGAGTCACGCTCAGGCGCTCGAACGGGTGATGAAGTTGCCGATCGAGTCACTTGGGTTCGGGGCGGTGCGGGCGGGGCGCGGAATCGGCGGCCTCAACGACAACAGCCGCGATGTCGAATCGCCGGTCGGCACATTCGACAGCGCCCCCGCTGCGGCGGCTCGGGTGAACGGCGATCATTCGGGAGTGTGGCTGAGCCGGTACGAGTACTACTCGACCGGGCGCGACGCAACGTTCACCGTCGCCCACTACGCCGTGGTCTTGCATCACGACACCCAGATCACCGTGCGCAGTCTGCCCGGATCCTCGCCCTCGGTCACCGAAATGGATCTGACGGTGGACGGAAACATCGCGACCGGCACCTGGTCCGAACGCACCGCCGTCGACGGGTACTACCGTGGCGCCCGCTATCACGGTGCGGTGCATCTGCTCATCGACCCGACCGGCAACCGGATGGCGGGTAAATGGATCGGTTTCGGGAAGGACTTCGAAATCAACTCAGGGCCATGGGAGTTGGTGCTCCAGGAGTCGAATACCAGCAAGTCGACTCTGGACGCGTATCAGAGACCCGTGGAGCTGTAGTGTGGGTGTTTACCCCGCGAATCCACGTCGGCTACCGCGCCGCGACGCCGTTACTCCATTCGCCTGAGCGTTCGACATACTCGGTACGTTTGGCAAGCATCCTGTCGTGCAACTCGTTGCAGGTCGTGTTCAAAGCCTCGCGGCGCGTTGTCCGCACGCCGGCGGCCCACCAAGCGTCGATGTGGTTCGAGTAGTCGCACATAGCCTCGTATAGCTGCTTCAGTGGTTCGCGCAGTTCTGCGGGACCCGCTAACTCGGGGCCGCCGTGGCCCTCGGTGAACTTGGTCCATGTGTCGAGGTACTCGATGTGCAACCGTGTCAGCGTATCCTCGTTGTCACGTCCGTACAGCGCGTTGACGAGTGCCCGCGCGGCTTCATCAAACCGGTCGAGCCGCACCACGTGATGGCGATGTTCTGCGTACTGGCGATCGCGAAGGTGATGATCTCTCGCGGCGATCGCAAGTTCCTTCTGGTTTCGCGTGGTGACGAGTGTGACGAGAAGTGTTCCGCCCCCGCCGATCAGCGCGCCCGCAAGAGTGAACAACCCTGTTGTGACTTCAGATGGCATGTTGCACAAGGTAACTGATGTTCGAGACAGTCGCTGGAAATTCTGGTGTCCAGACTGCGGGCGCACTGATCACACGGCTGCTCGGTCCGTGCTGGCGAGGCGTGGGGTCACGGCGTCGCGCGTGCGGCGGGTGTGCAGCAGGCGGCGTCGGCTTCGGCGGCGGCTGTGCCGCAACAACGGGCCTCGTCGTCGGTGAGCGATTCCGGTGCCTTGCCGAAGGTTTCGCTGTCGGCGAGGACGGTGTACACCTCCCAGCGCTCCTGGTCGGGGGCGGTGACCCAGACCTTGTCCTGGGTGGCGAAGCAGCAGGTGGTGTTCATTTCTTCCTCGGTGAACAGGCCGGCCTCGGCGAGGCGGGTGATTTCGGTGTGGACGGTGTCGGTGGACTGCACCTCGACGCCGAGATGGTTGACCGAACCGCCGTGGCCTGGATTTTCGATGAGGACGAGCTTCAACGGGGGTTCGGCGACCGCGAAGTTGGCGTAGCCGGGCTTGCGCTTGGCCGGTTCGGTGCCGAACAGGGTCGAATAGAACTGCACCGAGGCCTCGAGGTCGTCGACGTTGAGGGCGAGTTGGATGCGGGACATGGCTGAACCTCCACCTGTGAGACATATATCGAAGAGCTGACACGCATCAGCCTGCTCACCTTTTCGACATATGTCAATACCCGGCGTAGGGTGGGTTCGTGCCGAAAACTTTGCCTCTGGTGGATATGTCGGCGCCGGTGTGCTGTGCGCCGGTGGCCGCCGGGCCTGTCGACGATGCGGCCGCGCTGGAAGTGGCGCTGCGACTGAAGGCGCTCGCGGACCCGGCGCGGGTCAAACTGATGTCACTGCTGCTGACGACCGACGACGGCGCGGAGAGTACCGGCGCGCTGGCCCGCACGCTCGGGCTGGCCGAATCGACCGTCAGTCATCACCTCGGCCAGCTGCGCAAGGCCGGGTTGGTCAGCTCGGGTCGGCGCGGGATGAGCGTGTTCCATCAGGCCCGCCGCGATGCGCTGGCGGCGCTGTGCGTGGTGCTCGATCCGAACTGCTGCTGAACCGCGCGTGAGACCAGAGCTCACCGAGACCGGGCACCGTTGACCGGATCTCGGTGAACCTCCGCTCAGCCCGCGGCTGCCGCGCGCAGGCCGGTGCGGCGGATGACCCGAGCCAGTTCCGCGTTGAACCGGTCGGCCGCTTCGATATTGGTGAGGTGCCCGGTGGGCCAGACGTGGTAGTCGGCGAGGTGGCCGGCACGGTCGAGATGGTCGGCGATGATGCGGGACATGCGTTCGGGCAGCAGATGATCGTGGCTGCCCGCGATGACCGTGGTCGGGACGGTGAGTTTGGTTGCGGCGTCGCCGAGTTCGAGGTCGGCGAGCGCGGCGGCGTGGCGGCCGCGGGCCAGCGGACGGCAGGACCGGACGATGCCGAGCGCGAAGTCCACCTGGTCGGCGGTGGCGGTGGGCGACATGATCCGCGCCTTGAGCACGGCGCGGGCCGCCCATCCGCCGGGGAACGGGACCGGTGCGGTGAGCAGCGTCTCCGCGAAGACGATCGGCATTCGTACGCCCGCGCCGAAGACGGTGATGGGGCGCTCGGCGACGGTCAGCGGCTTGTTCAGCAGCGGCAGCAGGTCGGTGTCGTAGCGGATATTGCCGGAGGTGGTGTTCACCAGCACGGCGGCCCGCGCGCGGCGAGCGACCTGGTCGGGATGGCGGGCGGCCCAGGCCTGCAGGGTGATGCCGCCCATGCTGTGGCCGACCAGCACCGCGCGCTGACCGGGACGCAGCGTGGCGTCGAGAACGGCGGCGAGATCGTCGGCCATGGTGTCGGCGCTGGGGAACAGCGTGCCGGCCTGGCTTTCGCCGTGACCGCGCTGGTCGTAGCTGATCACCCGGTGGGTGTCGGCAAAGGCGTTGATCTGCGGATTCCAGTACTCGATGCTGCAACTCCAGCCGTGCACCAGCACGATCGGGTCGCCGTCGGCGGGACCGTAGGCGTGCACCCGCAAGCGGGCGCCGTCGACAGTGGTGACGGGGATGACCTCGTGGGGTGCGGTGGGCGCGTTCAGCGACGCCGTCTCGAACGTGCGCGACCGCAGTCCGGCGCGAAAGGGGGCGGTCAGGGCGCCGTGGCGGACCTGCGCCAGCGTCTTCATCGACTTCACCAGCATCAGAGCACTCCTTTGTGTCTACCGTCACGGTAAATGCAAGCTGGGGTGCTTGCAAGTGCAAGCGCCGCTTACCGGAAACTCTGACCGCGACGGTCCGCTACACCGGGTGTCGGTCCGGTGCGTAATGCCGTTACCGGGAAAATGCCCGAAATGGGGCCGAAGTATGCCTGCTGTTTGCTGATGTGTGCGTGTCGTTACCGACCGTTGATGTCGGTGCCGGCTGCGATTCGCCCAGCCGGAGTGAGCCGGTGTCGATGGCGGCATCGCGGCGCGCCCCGCTACGGTGAGATTCGTGGACATCACGCAGTCGGAACCGATGGCGCAGCAGCCGCCGCAGGCCGGGTGGCGGGCGTTGGCGTTGCCTGCGGCGGTGGCAGGGGCCGGGGTGGTCGCGGTCGCGGCGGTGCATCTGCGAGATCCGCATGTGGAGGGGTCCTGGGGGATCTGCCCGGTGTACGCGTTGCTGGGGGTGTATTGCCCGGGATGCGGTGGTATGCGGGCAGTACACAACCTCACCGACGGGCAGGTGCTCGATTCGCTGCACAGCAACCTGATCGCGTTGCCGCTGCTGGTGTTGTTCGCGCTGTGGGTCGGCGATTGGGCGATCCGGGCGTGGCGCGGGAAGCCGATGCGGCACTTCGGCATCAATGCCCTCACCATGTGGTCGATCTTCGGCTTCCTCGCGGTGTTCACGGTGTTGCGCAATACGCCGTGGGGTAGCTGGTTGACGCCGGTCTGAGCAGCCCGAACGCCCCCGCTCCCCGGCGAAACGGGGCAAGCTGGAAATAGGGCACCGGCCGGAAAGGACACAGCGCATGATCGACTCACTCAAGGCGCGGGTACGTGCCAAGCTGCTGCGTCAGCTCACCGAGGACGGACCCACCGACTCCGAGCAGGACGATCCCCGGCTGATCTCGGTGGAGAACGATCTCGATGCCCTCGACAGCGTCGCCGAGGACGACCCGCTGATCGAGGAACTCGCCAGCCGCTACCTGGTCTTCTGAACCACAACCGTCAGGCGCCGGTCGAGATCCCACCCGACGGCGGCAGCTGCGGCAACGGCGCGGCCAGCAGCCAGCTGTCCCACAGTGCACGCAACGGCAAGAGGCTGTAGTGCCCGGCCAGATCGGTGAACTCCTCGGTGGTCACCGACGAGTGGCGATAGCGGCGGGTCCATTCGCGCAGCATGTCGAAGAACGCGCTGTCGCCGAGCTCGAGCCGCAATGAATGCAGGCACAGCGCGCCACGTTTGTAGACGCGGTCGTCGAACATCCCGGCCGGCCCCGGATCACCGACGACGATGTCCTGCGGCTCCCGGGCCAGATTGTGCCGCGCGGCCCTGGCCATCTGGTCGGCGGTCGGCCCGCCGGAGGCCTCGGACCAGATCCATTCCGCGTAGCAGGCGAAGCCCTCGTGCAGCCAGATATCGCGCCACTGCCGGATGGTCAGGCTGTTGCCGAACCACTGATGGGCCAGTTCGTGGGCGACGAGGCGTTCGGCGCCGCGGCGGCCGTCGCAGTGGTTGGCGCCGAAGATCGAGATGCCCTGCGCCTCGATCGGGATCTCCAGCTCGTCATCGGTGACGACCACCGTGTACGCCTCGAACGGGTACGGTCCGAATTTGTCGATGAACACCGCGAGCATCTGCGGCTGCCGGGCGAAATCGTGGTCGAAGTTCGCGCGCAGCCGGACAGGAACCAGGGCATGCATGGGAACCGGCCCGCGCGCCGGGGCGATCCGATGTTTGCGGTACTGCCCGATCTGGATCGTCGCCAGATAACTCGACATCGGTTCGGACTGCTCGTAGACCCAGGTGGTCTGGCTGGCCTTGGTCTGTTTGCGCAGCAGTGTGCCGTTGGCGAGGGCGTAGTAGGGCGTGTCGGTGGTGATCGAAATGCGGTAGCTGGCTTTGGAACTCGGGTGATCGTCGCAGGGGAACCAGGATGCGGCGCCGTTGGGCTGGCTGGCGACCAGCGCGCCGTCGGTGAGTTCCTCCCAGCCCACCTCACCCCACGGGCCGCGCACCGGGCGCGGGGTGCCGGCGTACTGCACGGTGATCGCGAGCAGCCCACCGGCCGGGATCCGCTGCTGCGGGGTGATCACGAGTTTGCCGCGCTGATGGCTGTATTTCGCCACCTTGGCGCCGTTGACCAGCACCTTCGACACGGTCAGCGTCTGCGATAGGTCGAGCGCGAAGCGCGGGCGCACCTCGGTCGTGACGGCGGTGATGTCGGCGCGGGCGGCGAGCCGGTTGCTGGCGACCTTGTAGGTGAGGTCGAGTTCGTACCGTGAGACGCGGTAGCCCCGGTTTCCGTTCTGCGGCAGGTACTCGTCGATGGGGGCGTCGTAGAACTTGCCGCTCATCGGCCGGCGGCTCCGGGGTCGGAGGCCGCGGCCCAGGGCGCGATGGGATTGCCCCACCAGCGCGTCGACGGCGGCACGGTGTCACCGCGCATCACCAGCGAGGCCGGTCCGATGGTGGCGCCCGCGCCGATGGTGGCGGCGGGCAGCGCGACGCAGTGCGGGCCGAGGGTGGCGCCCGGCTCCAGGGTGACGGTGTCCATGGACATGATCCGATCGTGGAACAGATGGGTCTGCACCACACAACCGCGTTCCACCGTCGCGCCGTCGCCGAGGGTCACCAAATCCGCCTCCGGTAGCCAATAGGACTCGCACCACACACCGCGACCGATACGGGCACCGAGACCACGCAGCCACAGATTCAGAACGGGAGTACCCGTCGCGGCGCGCGCGAACCATGGTGCGGCAACCGTTTCGACGAAGCTGTCGGAGACCTCGTTGCGCCAGACGAACGAACTCCACAGCGGATGCTCCTCCGCGCCGATCCGGCCGATCAGCAGCCATTTGGCGGTGATCGCGCTCGCACAGGCCAGCGCGCCGGCGACCATCAGCACCACACCGGACAGCAGTGCGGCGCCCGGATAGCCGATGGTCTGCGCCAGCCAGGCCAGGGTGAACAGCACGCCGAGCCCGATCGCGAAGGTCACCAGCACCGGCAGTAACCGGCAGGTCTCCACCACGCCACGGAAGACCCGCAGCCGCAGCGGCGGATCGAAAGTGCGCTCGGTATCGGCGTTCTCGGCGGCGCGGCGCAGCCGCACGGGCGGGCTGCCCAGCCACGACGAGCCCGCCTTGGCCTTGCTCGGGGCCGCCGAGAGGACCGCGACCAGCCCGTTCTTCGGCACCCGGCGGCCCGGCGCGGTCATCCCGGAATTGCCGAGGAAGGCGCGTTTGCCGACCTTCGCCTCGCCGATGCGCAGCCAGCCGCCGCCGAGTTCGTAACTGGCGATCATGGTGTCGTCGGCCAGGAACGCGCCGTCGGCGACGGTGGTGAACTTCGGCAGCAGCAGCACCGTCGACGCCTCCACCCGCTTGCCGATCTTGGCGCCGAGCAGCCGCAACCAGATCGGGGTGAGCAGGCTGGCGTAGAGCGGGAACAGGAAGTTGCGCGCGCCGTCGAGCAAGCGTTCGGTGGCCCACACCTGCCAGCCGACACGGCTGCGGACCGGGTGGTAGCCCTCGGTGAGGCCGAGGCTGAGCACCCGCACCGCGAGCACCGTGGCCACCGCGTAGACGAGCAGGCTCAGCAGGGTGGCCACCGGCAGCATCAGCAGCCCGCGGCCGAGCGCACCGGCGATGGTGGTGGTGTCGCGGACCCACCAGACGATCAGGGCGCCACCGGCCGCCAAGCCGAGGATCGGCATCGCGGCCAGCCCCATCGAGCTGATCGCGAAGGCCAGCACCCAGTGCACCGCCCGCTTCGGAGTGTCGGCGGGCCAGCGATGGCGCGCCTTACCGACCTTCACCGCGGGCGAGCCGGCCCATTCCTGATCCGGCTTGACCTTCCCGGCCACCGCCGAACCGGGGGCGATCTCGGCGTCGCGGCCGATCTTGGTGCCGGGCAGCAGGATCGAGCGGGCGCCGATCACCGCGCCGCGACCGATCACGATGGGCCCGATGTGGACCACGTCGCCGTCGATCCAGTAGCCGGACAGGTCCACTTCGGGTTCCACGCTGCATCCGTCACCGAGTTCGAGCATGCCCGTCACCGGCGGCAGGGTGTGCAGGTCGACGCCCTTGCCGATCTTCGCGCCCAGCGCCCGCGCGAACGGCACCATCCACGGTGCGCCGGACAGGTTCTCGGCGCCACTGGCCTCCGACAACCGCACCGCCGCCCACAACCGCAGATGCACCGAACCGCCGCGCGGATAACTGCCGGGTTCCACACCGCGCAACAGCAGCCGGGCCCCGGCGACGCAGATGCTCATCCGGCCCAGCGGGGTGATGAAGACGACGAACAGCAGCAGCGTCCACCACCACGACAGCTGTGGCAGCCAGGGCAGCGCGCCGGCCCAGCCGGCGAGATTGCCCGCGATGGCCAGCCAGGTCAGCCATTGCAGGCCGGTCAGCGTGGTCAGCGGGATGGTGGCGAGCACCTGGGCGCATTGCGCGGACCGCGGCGTCGGGCGGACGGTTCGTTCGGCGACGGCGGCCGCGGGCGCGGTCTCGTCGAGCAGTTCGGCCAGCGCGCCCAGGCGGGGGTGGTCGTACAGGTCGGCGACGGCGATGCGCGGATACCGTTCGCGCAGCGCGGTGACCAGCTGGGCCGCCGACAGCGAGCCGCCGCCCAGGTCGAAGAAATCGGCGTCGGCGCCGGTGATCTCGGCGCCCAGGATCGAACTCCACAGCTCGGCCACCCACGCTGCCGTACCGGTGAGCCCGTGGTCGACGGTTTCGTCGCTGCCGGCCAGCGGCCAGGGCAGGGCGTCGCGGTCGACCTTGCCGGAGGTCCGGGTGGGCAGTCCGGGCACCACCACCAGGCGGGGGACCAGCGGCGCGGGCAGCTGTTCGGCGAGCTGCGCGCGGGCGGCCTTGAGGTCGTAGTCGGGCGGGGTGCCGGTGAGGTAGCCGACCAGGATCTGATTGCCCGCAGCGGTGGTGCGCACGGCGGCGGCCGCACCGCTCACCCCAGGCAGGTGTTGCAGGGCATTGTCGAGTTCGCCGAGTTCGATGCGGCGCCCGCCCACCTTGACCTGATCGTCGGCACGGCCGATGAAGACCAGTCCGGCCCGGTCGTTGCGCACCAGATCGCCACTGCGATAGGCGCGTTCCCAGCCGAGTGCTGCCAGCGGTGCGTACTTTTCGGCGTCCTTGGCCGGATCGAGGTAGCGGGCCAGGCCGACGCCGCCGATCACCAGTTCGCCGGATTCGCCCTCGCCCACCGGATTTCCGGCGGCATCGACCACGGCCAGATCCCAGCCGTCCAGCGGCAGGCCGATGCGCACCGGCCAGTTCCCGTCCAGCAGCGCCGCGCAGGCGACGACCGTGGTTTCGGTGGGGCCGTAGGTGTTCCACACCTCGCGTTCGGATTCCGGGTCGCCCGCCAGCCGTTCGGCCAGTTCCGGTGGTACGGCCTCGCCGCCGAAGATGAGCAGCCGCACCGGTTCCAGCGCCTCGGCCGGCCAGGTGGCGGCGAGCGTGGGCACCGTGGAGACGACGGTGATCTCGTGCCGCACCAGCCACGGCCCGAGGTCCGCGCCGGTGCGCACCAGCGCGCGCGGCGCCGGCACCAGGCAGCCGCCGTGCCGCCAGGCCAGCCACATCTCCTCGCAGGAGGCGTCGAAGGCGACCGACAATCCGGCCAGCACTCGGTCGCCGGGGCCGATCGGGGCGCCCTGGAGGAACAGCCGGGCCTCGGCGTCGACCAGGGCGGCGGCGTTGCGATGGGTGACCGCAACGCCTTTCGGGGTGCCGGTGGAACCGGAGGTGAAGATGATCCAGGCGTCGTCGGCGGGGGTGGGGAGCTGCGGTCCGCCGGGTTGCCCGTCGGTTGCCGGGCGGGCGTGTTCGGTGGCTGCGATCCCGTCGGCCGTCACGATGGCGGTGACGCGGGCCTCGCCGAACACCAGGCGGGCGCGTTCATCGGGGTCGTCGGCGTCGACCGGCACATAAGCCGCGCCCGCGTGCAGGACCGCGAGAATCGTGACGTAGAGCTCACGGGTGCCCGACGGCATCCGCACGCCGACCCGGTCGCCGCGTCGCACACCGGCCGCGCCGAGGCGTTCGACGGTCGCGTCGATCTCGGCCAGTAGTTCGGTGTAGGTGAGGGCGGTGTCGCCGTCGTCGATGGCGGGAGCGTCCGGGTGGGCGCGGGCGCTCTCTGCGAGGATGTCGACCAGCGTTCGCGCAGGTGGGGCGAGGGATGACCGTAGCAGCGGATCGAGCTCCGGGACCGAACCATCGGTGTCGATCTGCGGCTGGAGCATCACGTCCGGCCCACCTTCCTCAGCACTGTCCGGCAGTAGCCCTGTTCGGCGGTACGGCCTCACCAACTAATTCTCGAAGACGGTTGTTTCATACGAGGGTTACCAGTGGGCAAACGGAAAATGCCCCGGTGACCAGTAGTCAACGGTACCCGCAGGGCACGACGGGTTGACAGCGGCGCGGCCGGTCTGTCAATCTCGCCACAGGTCATGAGTGCCAGCGTCAAGCCCCGGCTTGCTGGCCGGCAACCCTCCTCCGCGGTGGGGTGCTCCGGGTGACGACCGGGCCGCCGCCCGACCGGGCGCGGCAAGCGCGGACTCGACGAATCTCTTGCCTTTCGCGAGTCCCTCAGCCGATGGGATGACGTGATGACCGCTGTGTTCGATCAGACCTGTGCCGCCCTCGCCCGGGTCTCCGGAGACGATCTCCATGTACCCCTCGTCCAGGGCGGGACCTGCACCTATGCCAATTTCGACTACGCCGCGAGCGCACCCGCACTGGCCCAGGTGACCGACCGGGTGCAGCGACTGCTGCCGTATTACGCCAGCGTGCACCGGGGCGCGGGCTATGCCTCGCGGATCTCCACCGAATGCTACGAAGCCGCCCGCGGTTCGGTTGCCCGTTTCCTGGACGCGGCCGACGACCAGGTGGTGGTCTTCACCCGCAACACCACCGATTCGCTCAACCTGCTCGCCGCCTGCGTGCCCGGTGACACGGTGGTGCTCGATGTCGAACATCACGCCAATTTCCTGCCCTGGCAACGGCATGGCCGGCGCGTGGTGCGCGCGGCCGACACGATCGAGGAGACCGTGCGCCGCCTGGTCGCCGAGCTCTGCTCGAAACCGGCTGCGCTGCTTGCGGTTACCGGCGCCTCCAATGTGACCGGCGAGGTGCTGCCGCTGGCCCGGCTGGCCGAGATCGCCCACCAGTGCGGCGCCCGCATCCTGGTCGACGCGGCGCAGCTGGCGCCGCATCGGCGAATCAGCCTGCGCGAGTGCGGGATCGACTATCTGGTGTTCTCCGGGCACAAGCTGTACGCGCCGTTCGGCGCGGGTGTGCTCGTCGGCAAGCGCGATTGGCTCGACGCGGCACCGCCGTATCTGGCCGGTGGTGGTGCGGTGCGCGAGGTGCGCGTCGACGGCACCGAATGGGCGCCCGCGCCGCAGCGGCACGAGGCCGGATCGCCGAATGTGCTCGGTGTGGCGGCGTTGGCTGCGGCCTGCGAGGCGCTGTCGGAGATCGACGCCGAGCGGGTGATCGCGCACGAGCGGCTGCTGGCCGACCGCTTGCGCGACGGGCTGAGCGCGATTGCGGGTGTGCGGCTGTTGCGGCTGTGGTCCGACAGCCCCGACGTCGTCGGGATCGTCGCGTTCACGCTGGACGGTTTCGCTCCCGGACAGGTGGCGGCGTATCTGTCGGCCGAACACGGGATCGGGGTGCGTGACGGTCGATTCTGCGCGCATCCACTGCTCGCGCGGCTCGGGCTCGACGGTGCGCTGCGCGCGAGCATCGGGCTGGGGACCTGCTCGGCGGACGTGGACCGGCTGGTTTCGGCGATCGCCGCGCTCGTGCACGACGGGCCGCGGTGGGACTACGCCTGCACCGACGGGCTGTGGAATCCCGCTCCGGAAACCCGGGCATTCACCGGTGCCGACACCGTCGGCGCGGCGCCCTGCGAGATCGGCTGAGCCTTAGTCCTCATCCAGCGGAGTAGGCCGGTGGTAGCGCCCGTTGTGATACAGCAGCGGCGCGGCCGCCGGCTTCTCCTCGGTGGCGTCGTGCACCCGGGTCACCCGGCCGACGATGAAGGTGTGGTCGCCGATGGGAATGCGCTGTTCGACGGTGGTGCGCAGCCAGATCGGGGTGCCGTGCAGGACCGGCTCGCCGGTGTCGAGCGTGGTCCACAGCGATCGGTCGGTGAACCGTTCCTCGGCGCTGCGCGCGAACCGCTGCGCGATATGCCGCTGGTGTTCGCCGAGGAAGTGGATCACCACCGACTCCGCCTCGCTCATCGCCGCCAGGCTCGACGAGGTGTGCGCGATATTGAACGACACCAGCGGCGGCTCCAGCGACAGCGAGGCGAACGAGGTCGCGGTGAACCCGACCGGGCCCGCCGGCGAACTCAACGTCACCACCGTCACCCCCGACGGATAGTGCCGCATCGAGGACCGGTACTGCTCGGCGGTGATCCCGCTCAGGTCGTCGGGCACCCGCAGGCCGGTGTCCGGTGCGGTCGGTTCCTTCGCGTCGCTCACCGTGTCGATTGTGCCGCTGGGGTCAGTCCACGTCGATCGGCAGCCCCGCCGTGATCCGCACCAATTCGCGGAAGGTGGTGCGGAACACCGCATCCGGATGACCGCCCGCCGCCCACAGTTCGCGGTGGCGGGACAGGGCGTTGTCGACCCAGGTGGGGATATTGGTCGGATGGCCGACGGGGGCGACGGCGTCCAAGGGGTGGCCGGTGACTTCGAGGACGAGTTCGTCCGAGGCGGGGGTGAGGGTGCCTTCCAGGCGGGCGCCGGTGCGGTCCAGGTCCACCTCGTGCGCGCCGGAGACCAGCAGTAGCACCGGATCGTCGTCGAGCAAGTACAGCCGGGCCAGGGTGATGGCGCCGATGTCGACGCCGAGGGCGCGGGCGGCGTCGGCGGCCGCGGTCGGACGATCCGGGTGAGTGACGATGACGCCGTGGTGGCCGCGGGCGATCAGGGTGTCCGCGACCCGGCAGGCGACCGGAGGTAGTGACCTGCGCATGAATCCAGGGTAGAGCGAACCGGTGGCGAGTGCCGGGTGAGTGATAACAGGTTCCCTCCCACACGGTATCACCGCCGTTACCGGCGTGTATACGCTGTACAGATGACTGAATGGCAGGCCTTCACCGTCGAAACCAGCGACCACGTAGCGCAGGTGACCCTGACCGGTCCCGGCAAGGGCAACGCGATGGGCCCGGACTTCTGGCGTGAGCTCCCGGAGATCTTCCACGCCCTCGACGCCGACCCCGAGGTCCGGGCGATCGTGCTGACCGGCTCCGGCAAGCACTTCTCCTACGGCCTGGATCTCCCCGCGATGAGCGGCACCTTCGGCCCGCTGCTGGCCGACAAGGCGCTGGCCGCTCCGCGCACCGACTTCCTGAACGAGATCCGGCGCATGCAGGCCGCGGTGACGGCGGTGGCCGACTGCCGCAAGCCCGTCATCGCCGCGGTGTCGGGCTGGTGCATCGGCGGCGGCCTGGACCTGATCGCCGCCGTCGACATCCGCTACGCCAGCGCCGACGCCAAGTTCAGCCTGCGCGAGGCCAAGGTCGCCATCGTCGCCGACATCGGCTCGCTGCACCGGCTGCCCGCCATCATCGGCGAGGGCCACCTGCGTGAGCTCGCCTACACCGGTAAGGACATCGACGCCGCGCGGGCGGAGAAGATCGGCCTGGTCAACGACGTCTTCGACGATCAGCAGGCCGCCCTGGAGGCCGCGCACGCGACCGCACGGGAGATCGCCGCCAACCCGCCGCTGGTGGTGCAGGGCGCCAAGGACGTGATGTACCAGCGCAATGCCTCCGAGGTAGCCGAAGGGCTGCGCTACGTCTCGGCCTGGAACGCGGCCTTCCTGCCGTCGGAGGACCTGACCGAGGCCATCCAGGCTGTCTTCGAGAAGCGCGCCCCGCAGTTCAAGGGGCGCTGAGCGAGTCGACCCTCAGCGCCGTCGGACCGGCGCCGGTAGCGCTCGCGGGCGGACGCCGCCGGGCACCGTGGACCGATACCGGTAGCGCCCGCGCACTCAGTCAGTCAGCCGGCAGACACCCAGCGCACAAACGCTGAGCGGCACATCACCGAGACCGAGCCCGTCGCAGGCTCTCGGTGATGTGCCGCTCGATCGTTCTCCGGCTACCGCCTGGCGGATCGGCCGTCGATCAGGAACTGTGGCTCAGTGCCCGCCCTGGTCCTTCAGACGCTGAATGGACGCCTCGACCTCGGCTTCGGCCTCGGCGCGGCCGACCCACTCCGAACCCTTGACGTACTTGCCGGGCTCGAGGTCCTTGTAGCGCTCGAAGAAGTGCTTGATCGCGGCCAGCTCGAACTCCGGGACGTCCTTCAGGTCCTGGATGTGGTCCCAGCGCGGGTCGCCGGCGGGCACGCACAGCACCTTGTCGTCGCCGCCTGCCTCGTCGGTCATCTTGTACATGGCGACCGGGCGGGCCTCCACGATGACGCCGGGGAACACCGAATCCGGCAGCAGGACCAGCGCGTCCAGCGGGTCACCGTCTTCGCCGAGGGTGTTCTCGATGTAGCCGTAGTCGGCCGGGTACACCATGGAGGTGTAGAGGAAACGATCGAGCCGGACCCGTCCGGTCTCGTGGTCCACCTCGTACTTGTTGCGCGAACCCTTGGGGATCTCGATGGTGACGTCGAACTCCACGCCAACTCCTTCTTCCGTTGCCTCTGGTGTACTGCTGCTGTTCAGCGGGCCGACGGCCGCCGACGCGCCAGGTCGTTCGGGGGAACGGTAGCCGAACGAGGATAGTCTGGGCCAAGCGGATGTGGCGGGCGTGAGGAGACGGCGGACAACGTGGTGGGTAAGAACATCGGCGGGCTGGCCTCGCGGCGACGGCGCCGGATGTGGATCGGACTGATCACCACGCTGGTGGTGCTGCTCGCGGTCGGTACCGGCGTCGCGGTGACGCTGAAGCCCTGGACCGAGGAGTTCCGCCACGGCGGGCTGACCATCGCCGAGCCGCCGGTACCGGTGCGTCCGTTCCCCGCGGTCGCGCCCGCCCCCGATGACGCACCCGTCCCGAGTGCGGCGGGTCTGGCCGCGGCGCTGGCCCCGGTGGTGTCGAATCCGGATCTGGGCGGTTTCGCCGGTTCGGTGACCGACGCCGACACCGGGACGGTGCTGTGGAGCGCCGATGCGGCCAAGCCGATGGTGCCGTCATCGACCGCCAAGATCCTGACCACCGCGGCCGCCCTGCTCACCCTGCCCGAAGACCAGCGGGTGCAGACCACGGTGGTCGCCGGTTCGGCGCCGGGGGAGATCGTGCTGGTCGGCGGCGGCGATCCGACGCTGACCGCGCAGCCCGACGGCAAGGGCTACTACCCGGGCGGGCCGAAACTGTCGGATCTGGTCGCCCAGATCCGCGCGGCGCAGATCCCGATCGAATCCATCGTCGTCGACACCTCGATGTACTCCGGCCCGGCGATGGCGCAGGGCTGGGATCCGATCGATATTCCTGGTGGTTCCATCGCGCCGATCGAGCCGCTGATGCTCGACGGCGGGCGGCTCGATCCACTGGTCGAATACGCGCCGCGCTCCGATTCGCCGGGCCTGGACGTCGGCCGTCGGCTGGCGGCCGAACTCGGCCTCGGCGCCGAACGGGTGCGGCTCGGTACCGCGCCCACTGGGTCGAAGCAGATCGCGAGCGTGTCCTCGGCCCCGCTGTCGCAGCGGCTGCACGCGATGATGGTGCATTCCGACAACGTGCTCGCCGAGACCATCGGCCGCGAGATCGCCCAGGCCACCGGCCGGCCCGCCTCGTTCGCCGGTGCGGCCGCCGCGGTACGGGCGACGCTCGAGCAGGCAGGCTTCGATATGACCGGCGTCAGCATGCACGACACCAGCGGCCTGTCGGTCGACGACCGCATCTCCGCGCAGGTGCTCGACCGGATCTTGGCCACGGCCGCGCGTGACGACGAGGTCACCGAACAGGCGAGCGCCACCGCCACGACCCGGCCGGGGTTGCGGCCCGGCGGCGTCGTGCGCCCGGGAGCGTCGCCCGCCCAGGGTTCCGGCGCCGAACCGTCGCTGTCGGCCAAGCTCGCGCCGCTGCTCGATGATCTGCCCGTCGCGGGCGCTACCGGCTCGCTGACCAGCCGTTATGTGGTGCGCGACCGGGACGGCGCGGGCTGGGTGCGGGCCAAGACCGGAACTCTGTCGGTGGCCAGCACGTTGGTCGGGTATGTGCTGGACAGTGATGGCCGGGTCCTCACCTTCGCGTTGATGTCGAGCGATCGGCCGCCGGAGGTGAGCAGACCCGCCTTGGATGCCATCGCGGCCACACTGCGTAATTGCGGATGCTCCTGACGGGTGGGTGAGAAATGACGACCGAACAACGCCCCGGCGATTCCGGCGCCGCCGAATCGGGCGGTGCTGCCGTCGACACCGCCAAGCCCGGCGGGCGTACCCGGTTGTCCGGCGCCGTGGACTGGCGGGTCGCCGCCCGCACCGGTGCCGCCCTCGTCCCGTCCGGTCCGCGGACCAGCAGGTATTCCGCCGAACAGGTCGTCAGTGAACTCGCCGACGCCTCGGTGCGCGCCGAAGCGCCGGTGCGGCAGGTCACCGGGATGCTCGACGACGAGCCGGTCCCGCAGGCGCGCATCGTCGACCGGCCGGGCTGGATCGGCGCGGCGGCCGACTCGATGGCCCAGCTCACCGGCACCGGCGTCGGCGAGGGCCGCGGCATGCTCACCGGGAAACCGGCGGGCGTGCAGGCCGGGGCCATGCTGGCATTCCTGTCCACCGCAATCCTCGGCCAATACGACCCGTTCACCGGCCGCGACGGCACCTTGCTGCTGGTGGCGCCCAACATCATGTCGGTGGAGCGCGCCCTCGGCGTGCAGCCCAGCGATTTCCGGTTCTGGGTGTGCCTGCACGAGGTGACCCATCGCGTGCAGTTCTCCTCGGCGCCCTGGCTGTCGGAGTACATGCGCACCAACGTCGACATCCTCGGCGAGGTCGGCGACGAACCGATGGCCGATATGCTCGCCCGCCTGGTGTCGGAGGTGCGCGAACGCCGCCGCAGCGGCACACCCGACGATCCGGCCGCCCGCGGTGTGGTCGGCCTGCTGCGCGCCACTCAACCCGAACCGCAGCGGGAGGCGCTGGACCGGCTGCTGATGCTCGGCACCCTGCTCGAAGGCCACGCCGACCACGTCATGGACGCCGTCGGCCCCTCGGTCATCCCGACCGTCGAGCAGATCCGCGCCGCCTTCGACCAGCGCCGCAAACGCCCCACCAACCCGGTGCAGCGGCTGCTGCGCGCGCTGCTCGGCGTCGACGCGAAGGTGGCGCAGTACGTGCGCGGCAAGGCCTTCGTCGACCACGTCGTCGGCGCCGTCGGCATGGAGCGGTTCAACACCGTCTGGACCGACGCCGGCACCCTGCCCCGCCCGGACGAGATCGAAGACCCGCAACGGTGGATCAGCCGCGTCCTGGGATGAGTGGGGCGGCGACTCCGGCGGCCGGTACGACCCGTCTCGCTGAGACCGAGGCCGTGCTGGAGCTGCGTCACGCCGTACGCGCCTGGCTCACCCAACATGACCTCGGAGCCGAAGTCGCCGTGGCACTGTCCGGCGGCGCGGATTCGCTGGCGTTGACCGCGGCAGCGGTGGTCGAATGCGCGGCGGTCGACGCGCTGATCGTGGACCACGGCCTGCAACCCGGATCTGCGGCGGTGGCGGCGACGGCCGCGGCGACGGCGTTGAAGCTGGGTTGCCGGTCGGCCCACGTGCTGCCGGTGGAGGTCGGCCGCGACGGCGGCATGGAGGCGGCCGCCCGGAAGGCGCGCTACGCCGCGCTCGACGCCGCCCGCGACGGGCTGCCGGTCCTGCTCGGGCACACCCTCGACGACCAAGCCGAGACCGTCCTGCTCGGCCTGGCGCGTGGTTCGGGCCCGCGCTCGATCCAGGGCATGGCGCCCTACACCCCGCCGTGGGGCCGGCCGCTTCTCGGCGTGCGGCGCGGCGTCACCCGGCAGTGCTGCGACGACCTCGGACTCACCCCGCACGAGGACCCGCACAACGATTCGCCGGAGTTCACCCGGGTCAGGCTGCGCACCGAGGTACTGCCCCTGCTCGAAGACGTGCTCGGCGGCGGCGTCACCGAGGCGCTGGGCCGCACGGCCGCCCAGCTGCGCGAGGACAACGCGGTGCTGGACGAGCTGGCCCACGACCTGCTGCGGGTCGCGAGCCACCAGCCCGGCCAGGCGCCCGGCGGCCCTCATGAGGTGACGCTGTCGTGCGAGACCCTCGCCACTGCCCCCGCCGCCCTGCGCCGCCGGGCCATCCGTGCCTGGCTGCTCGACGGCGGCGCGAAAGCACTGACCGGCAAACATTTACACGCGGTCGATCAGCTCGTCACCGCCTGGCGCGGCCAGGGCGCGGTCGCGGTCGGTGGCGGCGAACCGGGGACGAGGTTGGTTGCCGGGCGCGAACATGGCAGGCTGACACTCGCGCAGACCGATCGGGTTCGCCCGGGCGAGCGCGAGTGACGGGCCCCGAGGCGACGGCGCGGCGTGACCACGGACGGCCCGCAGGAGCACCGCGGATCAACGCAGGGAAGGGAACCAGCGCACGTGTACGGGGACGACATCGCGTCGGTGCTGATCACCGAGGAACAAATCGCCGACAAGACCAGGGAACTGGCCGAACTGATCGCCAAGCGCTATCCGCCCGACGCCCCCGAGGGCGATCTGCTGCTGATCGGCGTGCTCAAGGGCGCGATCTTCTTCATGACCGATCTGGCCAAGGCACTGCCCATCCCGACCCAGCTGGAATTCATGGCCGTGTCCTCCTACGGTTCGTCGACCTCGTCCTCGGGCGTGGTGCGGATCATGAAGGACCTGGACAAGGACATCGCCGGCCGCAATGTGCTGATCGTCGAGGACATCATCGACTCCGGCCTCACCCTGTCGTGGCTGATGCGCAACCTGTCCACCCGCAACCCGGCCTCGCTCGAGGTGGTCACCCTGCTGCGCAAGCCCGACGCGCTGCGCACTCAGGTCGAGGTCGCGCACGTCGGTTTCGACATCCCGAACGAATTCGTCGTCGGCTACGGCCTCGACTACGCCGAGCGCTACCGCGACCTGCCCTACATCGGCACCCTGCACCCGAAGGTCTACGGCGGCGAATCCTGAGCTAGGCGGCCGCGAGCCGTTTGGTCACCGGATCGCCGGGCGACACCACGCGTTCCAGCGCGCGCAGATCGGCTTCGAGCGCGCGGAACACCACATAGGTGCCGACGAAGGCGATGATGCCGCCCACGCACAGCACCCGCACCGCGACGATCACCGCCGCGATATCGGTCGGCGGCAGGAACGTCACCCCGGCCACGGCCAGCAGCGGCACCGAGGCGGCCACCGCGAGATAGCCGTTGCAGCGTTTGTCCAGGTTGCGTAGCCAGCCGGCGTCCTCACTGCTGACGTCGCCGTGCCGCAAAAAGATCGGATAGACACAGCGCACAAGGTAGAAGGTGGCCAGGAAGAACGGGTAGGCCACCGCGATGGCGCCGCACACCGCCTGCGAGGCCAGGAAATGCCAGACCCCGCGCGCGGGCAGATCATCGGTGGTCAGCCGCAAGGCGATGGGGAAGGTGAATCCCGCGACCACCCACAGCGTGAACGCCACGATCACCGCCTGATCGCCCAGTCGTAGCGTGTCGCGTCTGGCGCGGCGCAGGGTGTCCGGGTCGTAGCGTTTGCCCTTGCGCAGACCGCGCGTCACCCGCAGCACGTAGCGCGCCATATACAGCACCACCGCGATGCCCACCGGAAACAGCACGGAATTGACGATCCCGGTGATGATGACGAAATTGCGCTGCGCCTCCTCCGACAGCCTGCTGACGATGAGCTGGTGATTGTGCTCGATGTTGTACAGCGAGGCCAGCGCGTTGGGCACACCCAGCGCCAGCAACAGCACCGGCACCATCCAGGCGCGCAACCGCAGCCGCCAGCTGTCCGGCGCCGGATCCACAAGTTCGCGCGCCCTCGGGTCCAGGCAGGTGTCGAACTGCCTGGCCAGCGTCGCGCCATTGGGCCAGCGCCGGTCCCGGTCGGGGTCGAGGCAGGTGAGCAGCACCCGGCGCAGGGCCGCGGGGCAGTCGGGTGGCAGCCGTTCCAGCGCGGTCTCGTCGACGCCGGTGGCGCGCCGCTCCAGCATGGCTTCCAGGGTGGTGTCGTCGCCCTGGTCGCCTGCGCCCGCGGTGGTGTCGTCGAACGGTTTCGCGCCGGTCAGCAGCTCCCACAGCAGCACGCCGAGGGAGTAGATATCGGCGCGGGTATCGAGATCGCCGGCACCGCGGGTGCGGCCGGGATGGCAGGCCTCGAGTTGTTCGGGCGACATGTAGGTCAGCGAGCCGCCGAAGTACGAGACCGGGCTGGTGCCTTCCACATTGCGGCTGAAACTGATGTTGAAATCGGCGAGTTTGGGCACGCCCTCGGCGGTGAGCAGCACATTGGCCGGTTTGACGTCGCGGTGCAGCACGCCGTGCGAGGCGGCGTAGTCCAGTGCCTCGGCCAGCCGCCTGCCCAGCCAGGCCACCGTCTCCGGCCAGCTGAGCGTGGCGATCTCGGCGCGCACGCTGGAATCGGTCGGGCGGATCTCGCCCTTTTCCTCCATCGCGGTGTCGACCGCGTCCAGCAGCAGCCTGCCATTGCGTTCCTCGGGCGGGGTGGCGCGCACCCAGCGCAGCGCGCCGAGCAGGGTGCCGCCGGGCAGGAACTGCATGTACAGGAACCGCAGCCGGCGCGAGCCGCGGGCCCGGCCGGATTCGAGCAGTTGCTGATCGAATACCCGCACGATGTAGTCGTGGTCGAGCTGGGCCAGCGTCTGCGGTTCGGTGCCGTGATCGGCGGAGACCTTCACCGCCACCAGCCGTTGCAGGGAACGCTGCCGGGCCAGGAAGACGCGGGCGAAGGCGCCGCTGCCGAGGCCGGTGAGCAGGTCGAAATCGCCGATGCTGGTGCCCACCTCGATCCGGTCCAGCGCCTCGTCGGTGCCGGGACCACTGCCCGGTCCGGTGTCGAACTCGGTGGCCATGTCG
This sequence comes from Nocardia cyriacigeorgica GUH-2, assembly GCF_000284035.1. Lineage (NCBI taxonomy): Bacteria > Bacillati > Actinomycetota > Actinomycetes > Mycobacteriales > Nocardiaceae > Nocardia > Nocardia cyriacigeorgica. Next base: position 442,296 of record NC_016887.1, read on the forward strand.
AAGGGCGCGGCGGTGGTGCGGGTGGGCAGATCGGCCTGGGTGGTCGCCTCGCCGTCGAAATCCGGCGAGGCCGCTGCCGCAACGGAATCCGCTGCGGACGGGGGGTCGGGGGTGGTCTCCGGTTCGGCGCTCATGATCCCAAGGGGTTGCTGGGTGGATGCCGTAAAAACGTGCACTGGTCGGCCGACGGGGTTGCCGATAAACTCCGCCACACCCGACGCCATCGAGGCGACCGGTAATCGGAATGATACGTCCACTCGCGGGGTGTCTCACCTGGTTTCGGCAACGTTGCGTCGGGCTACGAGCTGGATGAACGCGGCCGGGCCCGACCACGGGCAGGCCACGGTAGGAGGGCACCGATGGGGGCAAACGAGCCCGCGAATTCGCATGCGGGCAATGACACGATCACTCCACCCGGGCCGGTCGTGACGACCGCGGCGCGGGTGCGCGAGGGCGCGACGACACCGACGGCGGAGGTGGACGCCGCACTGGCCCGGATCGACGCGGGTAATGCCGCGGTCTACGCCTTCGACGTGGTGCGCACCGAGCAGGCGCGCGCGGAGGCGGCCGAACTGGAGAAGCAGGACCTGGACGCGTTGCCGCTGGCCGGTGTGCCGGTGGCGATCAAACACAATGTCGCCGTGACCGGCGAGACCGTGCTGGATGGATCGCTGGCCACCGATCCCACATCCGCCACCAATGATCACCCGGTGGTGGCCCGGCTGCGGGAAGCCGGCGCGGTGGTCGTCGGGCTGACCACGGTGCCGGAACTGAGCCTGTGGGGCATGACCGACGGCCCCGACGGCATCACCCGTAACCCCTGGAATCCCGAGCGCACCTGCGGTGGCTCCTCGGGTGGAGCCGCGGCGGCGGTCGCGTCCGGGCTGGTTCCGGTCGCGCACGGCAACGACGGCCTGGGTTCGGTGCGGATTCCGGCGGCCTGCTGCGGCGTCGTCGGGATCAAGCCGGGCCGCGGGGTGGTTCCCGCCGAGGTCGGCCCCGACTCGTGGGGCGGGATGACCGAAAACGGTGTGTTGGCAACGACTGTCGCGGATGCGGCGCTGGCCCTGTCGGTGATGGCGGGCCGGCCGGAACTGGCCGAGGTGGACGCGCCCGCGCCGTTGCGGGTGGCGCTCGCCGTCGATGCGCCGAGTCCGCTGGTGAAGGTGGACCGGCACTGGACCGCCGCCGCCCGCACCGCCGGATCCGCCGCGGCCGCCGCGGGTCACGCCGTCGATACCGCGAAGCTGCCCTACGGCGACGCGGTGACGGCGGTGATGCTGCGCTGGCCGATGCTGGCGATCCCGGAGGCCGACGAGCTACCGCATCCGGAGCGGTTGCAGAAGCGGACCCGCCGCCATCTCGCGCTCGGCCGGATGCTGGTGCGGCTGAACATGGTGAAGCCCGCGCAGGTGGAGCGGGTGGAGGCGCGGCTGGTCGAGTTCTTCGAGAACTACGACGTGGTGATCACCCCGGCGCTGGCCCTGCCGCCGCCGGCGGCCACGGCCTGGCATGCCAAGGGCTGGCTGACGAATTTCATCAACAGCCCGCGCTATTCGCCGTTCACCCCGATGTGGAATCTGGTCGGCTGGCCGGCGATGTCGGTGCCGATGGGGCTGCATCCGGAGTCCGGGACGCCGGTGGCCGCGCAGCTGGCGGGTCCGCCGGGCAGCGAATCGACGCTGCTGCGGCTGGCGGCCCAGTTGGAGCAGCACCATCCCTGGCCCCGGACGACCGCGGATCGGCCGTCCGGGCAGGACTAGCCCGGCCGGGCCAGGTGGCTCAGACCGCCAGGGCGGGTTTGCTCGCGAACCCGCCCTCGGCGGCGCGGCCGGCGAATTCCAGGATGGTCGGCCGGTTGTCGTCGGCGCGCCAGGCCACCGCCAGCTCGCACGGCGCGAGCCCGGTGACGCGGCGCGCGGTCAGGCCCGGCCACCGGTACATCGGGACGTTGTTCTCGGCCAGCAGGCACACGCCAAGGCCCAGGCTCACCGCTTCCAGCTTGTCTTCCGGGGTGGCGGCCTCGGCGCCGATCTTGGGCTGACGTCCGCCGCGGCCGTCGTTGCCGAGCCAGAACTCCCGGACCGCGCCGGCCTCGGGCGGCAGCGCCACGAACGGCTCGTCCAGCAGGTCGGCGAAGTCGATGCTGTCCTGATCGGCCAGCCGGTGGTTCTCCGGCAGCAGTACCCAGCGGTCCTCGGTGCGCAGCACCTCCCAGCGGTACCGGTTCGGATCCGGTAACGGCAGCCAGACCAGCGCCAGATCGGCCTGGCGGCCGGCCAGACCGCTGGACGGGTCGGTCCAGGAGGCGGCGTGCAGGGCGAGCCGATGCCCGCTCGCGCTCTCCAGATCGTTGAGCAGGCCGCGGCCGAGGGTGGACTGGATGCCGACGCGCAGCACCTCACCGGCCTCTTGCAGCGAGGAGTTGGTGACCTCCCACAGCTCCAGGATTTTGCGGGCGCCGTCGAGCAGTTCCTTGCCCGCGACGGTCAGTGCCACACTGCGCTGATTGCGATCGAACAGGACCACGTCGAGCTGGCGTTCCAGCTGCCGGATCTGGCGCGAGAGGGTGGGTTGTGCGATGTGCAGCCGCTGGGCGGCGTTGGTGAAATGCAGTTCCTCAGCGACGGCGACGAAATACCGCAGGTCGCGCAAATGCGGGTCCATAGCCTATTGCTATCAGAATCGGTGCCGGATTTCCAGCCTAATCAAACCGGGAAGTTCGGAATCTGGGCCCGAAACGGTCAACAGGTTTGTTAGTCACAGCATATGGCCTGTCATGGTCTTGCGCACTATCGGATTCGAGGAGGCTGCGGCGGGCTCGGCTCGCCGCGTCGCAGGGGAGCGGTCGAGGCTCGATGACCAGGGCTGATGCGATCGAGGTCAACGCCGATCGATGTACGCGAGTGTTTCTCCTCGGGACGCCGGATCGGGCGGCTCGCGCGCCCGGGGCGAACCCATTCAGAGGGTAGTGATGTTGCTCACAATCAGGTTTGCCGGGCGTTGAAAACGACCCAGCGCTGGGAACGCGAAACGGCGCCGCGGCCGTCCCGGGGACGGTCACGGCGCCGTAGCGCGCGCCACACTCACACGTTGCGGGCCCGGTCCTCGTAGGCCTTGCGCTGCGCCGAATCGACGTCGTCGAGGAAGGCGCGGTTGGACCCGAGCGCCCGCGCCAGCCCGTCACCCCAGGACTCCGGCAGTAGATTCACCACCTGGGCGATCGCACCGGCCACGGCCGTCACCCGGACCTTCGACTTCGGCGCCGCGATCAGCTCCACGATGGCGTCGGCGATCTCCTCCGGCTCGGCCGGCCGCAGGATCTTCGGCGTGCTGACCCCGGACCCGAGTTCGGTCTTGGTCAGCGTCGGCAGCACCGAGGAGAAGTGCACGCCGGTCTCGCGGTACTCCTCGCGCAGCGTGTCGGTGAATCCGAGCACCGCGTGTTTGCTGGCGTTGTAGGTGGCCAGGCCCGGAATGTGGGTCTCACCGGCCAGCGACGCGATATTGATGACGTGGCCGCTGCGCCGCGGCAGCATCCGCGCCAGCGCCAGCTTCGACCCGAGAATCACGCCGTAGACATTGATGTCGAGGATGCGGCGGGTCAGCGCGTCCGGTTCGTCGACCAGCCGGCCCGTCGGCATGATGCCTGCGTTGTTGATCAGCACGTCGATCGGGCCGAGGGTGCGCTCGACCTCGTCGAGGAAGCCCTCGAACGAGCTCTGATCGGTGACGTCCAACCGGCCGTACACCTCGAAATCGCGGCTGGTGCCCGACTCCTTGACCGTCACCTCATCGATGTCGCCGATGGCGATCTTGGCCCCCAGCGCCTGCAACGCCGTCGCGGTGGCCAGGCCGATCCCGCGCGCGCCGCCGGTGATGACGACGACCTTGCCGCGGATCTTCATCGCGTCTGCCATTTACTTCGCACCCTTCGAATCGCCCTTGAGTCGCAGCAGCGCCGGCACATCGAGCCGGCGCAGACCGCGCGCACCCGCCGCCCGCATCGCGCCGAGCGCGAACAGGATCTTGGGCACCTGATACGGGAACCAGATCAGTTCCTTTTCCTGCGTGGGCAGGATCGGTTTGGTAATCGCCTGTGCCCGGCAGTATTTGCGCACGCCGTTCGGTCCGCCCCAGCGCGCGCCGACCCCGGACTTGCCCCAGCCGCCCATCGGCAGGGCGAAGCTGAACATATTGGAGAAGACGTCGTTGATGTTCACCGCGCCCGCCGTCAGCTGCCGGGCCACCCGCTCGCCGCGCTCCTTGTCGCCGGTCCACACCGACGCCGACAGCCCGTAGATGGAGTCGTTGGCCAGCCGGATCGCCTCGTCCTCGTCGGCCACCTTCATCACCGGCAGGGTCGGGCCGAAGGTCTCCTCGGCCACACATGACATGGAGTGATCGACATCGACCAGCACAGTCGGCTCGAAGAAGGTGCCCACTCCGGTGCGCTTACCGCCGGTGGTCACCCGGGCGCCCGCGGCGACGGCCTCGTCCACGTGCCGCGCGACGATGTTCACCTGGTTCTCATTGGCCAGCGCGCCCACATCGTGATTGGGCGTGCGATCGTCGAGACCCTGCCGCAGCGCGGCGACATTGGCGGTCAGCTTGGCGACGAATTCGTCGTAGACCGGCGCCTCCACGTAGACCCGTTCCACCGAGATGCAGACCTGGCCGGCATTGAACATGCCGCCGAAGGCGATGCCGTGCGCGGCCCGGTCGATATCGGCGTCGGCCAGCACGATCGCCGGATCCTTGCCGCCGAGTTCGAGGCTGTAGGGGATCATCCGCTCGACGCAGGCGGCGGCGATCTTGCGGCCGGTGGCGGTGGAGCCGGTGAACTGGATGTAGTCGGCGTTGTCCACCACCGCCGCACCCGTCGCGCCTGCCCCGGTCACCACGGCCAGCACCGGCGGCGCGCCGATCTCGGCCCAGCCGCGGGCCAGCTCGAGCGCCGACAGCGGCGTCACCTCCGACGGCTTGAGGATCACCGCGGCACCGGCGGCCAGCGCGGGGATCACGTCGACCACCGGCATGGCCAGCGGGAAGTTCCACGGCGTGATCACGCCGACCACCGGATACGGCTTGAACGCGACCGTCAGCTTCTTGGTCCGGGCCAGCGGGCTGTGCGGCGACGGGTTCTCATCGGCGAGGAACTTCGCCGCGCGCCGGGCGTAGTAACCGGTCAGATCGACTGAGAATGCCGGGTCGATGAGGGCGTCCACCCGCGGCTTGCCGGTCTCCGACTGCAACACATCGGCCAGGCGCTCGGTGTTGTCGATGAGCCAGTCCTGCAGCTTCAGCAACCATTCCTTGCGGCCCTCGGGCCCGATGGCCTCCCACTCCGGCTGGTACAGCCGCAGTTCGCGGACCTTGGCGGCGACGTCGTCGGCGGAGACCTCGGGCACGGTGCCGACGACCTCGCCGGTGGCGGGATTGCGCACCTCGATCGCGGCGGGCCCGGCAGCGGCCGGCTTCTTGCGGGTGGTCGTTCGCTTCGTCGGGCGGGCGGATTCGGTGTCGGTCACGGGCTTCTCCCACTGCGTCGTGGCTCTGGCTGTCCGCGGCTGCTGTGAAGCAGCTCACTGAACTATGATCGTGGCACAATCGACGCCGACATTCTTGGCTTTGTTTGTCAACCGACCCGGGACGCTTTGTGCTCTCGATACAATTTCGGCGATCGCGAGGTAGCTGATGACGAACCCGGTCCCGGCACCGGTCGATCCGCCCGCGCCCGACCACGCCGGCGGTGCGGCTGCGCCCACCGAGCAGGTCCGCTACTGGCTGGCCCAGTTCGTCTTCGAGACGATGCGCAGCGAGACCCTGGACCAGGTGGTCGACCGGCTCGACAACGCCATCGTCGCCCGCATCCCCGAACTCGCCGACCGCGATATCCGCCGCGATCTCGGTGCCAGCACCCGCGCCCACGCCCGCGTCGTGCTCAGCGGCCTGACCAGCGACACCGTCGACCCGGTGCTGCCCGAAGAAGCGCACGCCTTCGCCCGCACCCTGGCCCGCCGTGGCTTCGAGCTCAAGACGCTGCTGCGCACCTACAACGCCGGACTGGCGGCGGTGCTCGACTACTTCACCGAAGCCCTCGATCAACGCCGCACGCCCTATCCCATCGAACGCGTGGTCATGATGCGCATGTTCGAACGGGCCACCCAGTGGGTCGGCGCCTCGGTGGTAACGCTGACCGAGACCTACCTGGCCGAGCGCGAGCACGTGCTGCGGGCCGCGCTCAACCGCCGCACCGAAACCGTGCGGGCCCTGCTCGCCGGCGACGACGTCGACCTGGAACAGTCCTCGACCCGGCTCGGCTACCGGCTCAACCAGCAGCATCTGGGCGTAGTGCTGTGGGCCGACGAACCCGCCGAGGCCGGCGGCGACGGCGAGATGGGCGGGGTGCTCGACCGCGTCTGCGCCCGGCTGGCCGCCGAACTCGGCAGCAACCGGGTACTCACCGTGGCCTCCGGCGCCAGCGGCATGTGGGCCTGGATCGGGCTCGACGGTGACCGGGCACCGGCGGCCGACCGGCTCGCGCACCTGGTCGAGGCGCCGGTGCGGGTCGCGCTCGGCGTCCCGGGCGATCGGGTGGCGGGGTTCCGGCGCAGCCATGAAGAGGCGATGGCCGCGCGCCACGTCGCCGAACGCGGCCCGGCCGACGGGCCGCGGCTCACCGCCTACCGCGAGGTGGAGATCGCGTATCTGGCCGGCGTCGACGAGACCGCCATGCGCGCCTTGATCGCGCGCGAACTGCGGGCGCTGGCCCGCCGCGACGCCGGCTCGGCCCGGCTGCGCGAGACGCTACGCGCCTACCTGACCTGCCAGCACAGTCCGGAGGCTGCGGCGAAACTGCTCGGCGTGCACAAGAACACCGTCCGCTACCGCATCCAGCGCATCGAGGAGCTACTCGGGCACCGCATCGACGAGCGCGCGCTGCCGTTGCAGACCGCCCTCGCCTGCGTCGCGGCCTACGGCACCGAGGTATTGCCCCGCGATCGCTGACGCCGTCGCACGTTGTCGCCCGGGATATTCACCCCGGCCGTTCGCTAGCCCTGGGCTTCGCGGGCGGCGATGCGGCGCAGCGGTGGTTCGGTGCTCGGCGGCACCCGGCGGTCGGGTAGCTCGGCCAGCAATTGGGTGGTCGCGGCGGCGATCGCGGCGACGGCCTTGTCGACCGCCGGTTTGGTGGTGGAGCTCAGGCCGGTCAAGCCACCGACCTTGCGCACGTATTGCAATGCGGCGGCATAGATTTCCTGCTCGGTAGCGGCAGGCTCCAGGCCACGCAAGACGGTGATGTTTCTACACATGAATGCACATTAGCTCCCCGGCAGCGCCCTCGGCAGGCCAAGAATTCGATGATCTGAAAAACCTGTGAACGCGCTCGGCGAACCCGCCTCCGAGCGGGCGTGGGCACCTACACTCGCCCTATGCCTGCCCGCGGTCTACCCACGTTGACAACATTCCCGTACAAGGAGCTCGATCAGCGCGAGGACGACCATTGGTCCGGTGCGCAGATCTCCGATGATCAATTGCGCGCGCTGGCACTCGGTGCGTTCTATTCCGCCCGCTGGGACGCCTTTCACGACGAATTGCTGCTCGGCCCCGAACGTGAGCACCCGCTCGGCGACCGCCGCGAACTGGCCATCGACACCCTTACCGGCGCCTGGGGCATCACCGACGGCACCGAGGCGCGCGCCTCGATGGAACAACTGCTCGACGGCATGCACGCGCCGCTGTACGCGCTGGTGCATCCGCTGGTGATGGCCTCGATCAATGCCAGCGAGCGCGACCGTTTCGGTGAGCGCGCCGATCGCCACCGCGCTTTCCTGCGCCAGGTCGGTTCGTTTCGGGGGATGGACAATCCGGAGGCGCTGGTCCGCGATTACGACATCTGGTCCCAGGCCATCAAAATCGGGTTCACCGAACATCTGTCCCGGCCGTTGCCAGGCGATATCTACGCCTGGGATCTGGCCCGGGTGGTCGCGGTGGCGCGGATGGCGTTCACCGCGGGATATCTGGACGACGAGATCGCCTGGAGTTATCTGGCGCGGGCGCTGCCGCTGGCCCGACGGCGCTACCGCAATTGGCGCCAATTCGGTGACGCGTATCTGACCGGCTGGACCTACTGGCAGGCCACCGAGGATCTGGCCGTGCTCAAGGACGGTGGCGTGGACCGCAGGATGGAACTGCTGCGACTGTGGACCCGCCCCACCAGTCCATGGCGGCGCATCGGCCTGAACTGACCGCCGACGCGGGCCCCGCCGCAGCCGGGCCCGCGTCACCGCGTCGCGCTACACCCCGGGTAGCGAGCGCAGGATGCCGCGCCCGTAGCGCTGGAACTGGGTGTCGTCGACCATGCCCAGCGAATGCCGCTCCACCAGCAGTTCCCACTCCGCGTACAGCTGTGCGGTGCCCGGATCGGCAGGCCCGGCCATGCCGTCGGCCGATTCCAGCCGGATCGCGAAGTTCACCGCGCAGGTGACGCGCTGGGTGTCGGCCCGATCGAGTCCGGTGAAGTGCAGCGTCTGGTTGCCGTCGTGCACGTCGATGCCGGTATCGGTGCTGGTGCCGATCTCGCCCGGTGCGCTCGCGGCCCCGTCGGTGCTGCGCGCCCACATGATGGCGGCGATGGCCATTTCGTGGGCGTAGCGCTCGCCGGTGCCGATGGAGATGAACAGCAACCGCGCGGTGGTGGCGGCGAGTAGTCCCTGACCGTGCCCAGCCGGCGGATGGGCCACCGCCAGCGCCGTCTCCAGCACGTATTCATCGGCCGAGGCCAGCTTGTGCAGGGCGCTGATGGCGGATTTCGCTTCCCGCCGCGGCGCCATCCGGCGCACCGCGCGCTCCACATCGGCGCGCACCGGGCCGCCGGAATTCCATTCGGGTGCCGGCGGCGTCAGATCCGGGGCCGCCACGTCGATGCGCTGGAAATCCAGGATCTGATCATTGATCCGGTCCACGATCTCGACCGCGGCGGGCACATCGTGCTCGGCGATCAGCACCGGTAGCGGCGTGCGGTCGGCGGGCACACCGGTCAGCACGGGGGTGGGATATCGGAGGTAGATCTCGATGACGACCGCGTCGTCGGCGCGCCGGTTCAGGCGGACCTTCAGCAGGTCGGTCACCGGGACGTCGAGCACGCGCTCGCCGTCGATCTTCTCGCCGTCACCGCCGGGTCGTAGGACGATCAGCCGCCCCCGGCCGTGGCGCACTATCGCTGTGGGTGTCCGTAGCTCGACTATGTCCATACCCCCTGCGCTCTATGTGGTTGGGGTGCTCTCGGCGGGGCACCGCACTGTGCCGTCGCTCACGATAGGCCGAACATGCCATGATTGTGACCACTCGGCACAAACCCGGCCGGAGAGATCGGGAACCACGGGCGTTGTCCGGCCGTTTACCTGTTGAACTCCCATCACCGGCCGAACTGCGCGATGTATCGGGTAGACCGTACGCGGTAACGTGGCATGTCCGCATCCGTTCGCATCGCTAGGCAAAAACCGGAGACACCGGAAAGGACTGGCCGCCCGGCCGACGCTCTATGAACCGCAAGACTGTGTTTCGCACCCTGGCGATAGTCTCGGGCATTCTGCTCGTGATCTATCTGTTCAGCTATTTCGGCAACGACACGCGCGGCTGGAAGAACGTCGACACCTCGGTGGCGTTGAGCCAGCTCCAGGAACAGGGCAACGTCAAGAACGTCCAGATCGATGACCGCGAGCAGCAGCTGCGCATCGAGCTGAACAACGGCAACGAGGCCACCGGCGGCGAGACCAAGATCATCGCCAAGTACCCGGGTGGCAGCCAGACCGCCGCGCAGATCTTCGACGCGGTGCAGAAGTCCGGCGCCCCGTACAACACGGTGGTCAAACAGGACAGCTGGCTCACCCAGATCCTGCTGTTCGTGCTGCCGATGATCATCCTGCTCGGCCTGTTCATCTTCGTGATGTCGCGGATGCAGGGCGGTGGTCGCGGCGGCATGATGGGCTTCGGTAAATCGAAGGCCAAACAGCTGTCCAAGGACATGCCCAAGACCACCTTCGCCGATGTGGCCGGTGCCGACGAGGCCGTCGAAGAGCTCTACGAGATCAAGGACTTCCTCCAGAACCCGGTGCGTTACCAGGCCCTCGGCGCGAAGATCCCCAAGGGCGTGCTGCTCTACGGCCCGCCCGGTACCGGTAAGACGCTGCTGGCGCGCGCCGTCGCGGGCGAGGCCGGGGTGCCGTTCTTCACCATCTCCGGTTCCGACTTCGTCGAGATGTTCGTCGGTGTCGGCGCCTCCCGCGTGCGCGACCTGTTCGAGCAGGCCAAGCAGAACAGCCCCTGCATCATCTTCGTCGACGAGATCGATGCGGTCGGCCGTCAGCGTGGCGCCGGCCTCGGCGGTGGGCACGACGAACGCGAGCAGACCCTCAACCAGCTGCTGGTCGAGATGGACGGCTTCGGCGATCGCACCGGCATCATCCTGATCGCGGCCACCAACCGGCCCGACATCCTCGACCCGGCGCTGCTGCGGCCCGGCCGCTTCGACCGCCAGATCCCGGTCGGCAACCCCGACCTGGCCGGCCGTCGCGCCATCCTGCGGGTGCATTCGCAGGGCAAGCCGATCTCCCCGGACGCCGATCTGGACGGGCTGGCCAAGCGCACCGTCGGCATGTCCGGCGCCGATCTGGCCAACGTCATCAACGAGGCCGCGCTGCTCACCGCCCGCGAGAACGGCTCGATGATCACCGGTGAGTCGCTGGAGGAATCGGTCGACCGCGTCATCGGCGGTCCGCGCCGCAAGAGCCGCATCATCAGCGAGCACGAGAAGAAGATCACCGCCTACCACGAGGGCGGCCATACCCTCGCGGCCTGGGCGATGCCCGATATCGAGCCGGTCTACAAGGTCACCATCCTGGCCCGCGGCCGCACCGGCGGTCACGCGATGACGGTGCCCGAGGACGACAAGGGCCTGATGACCCGCTCGGAGATGATCGCCCGCCTGGTGATGGCCATGGGTGGCCGCGCCGCCGAGGAGCTGGTCTTCCACGAGCCAACCACGGGCGCGTCCTCCGATATCGATCAGGCCACCAAGATCGCCCGCGCGATGGTCACCGAATACGGCATGAGCGCGCGCCTGGGTGCGGTGCGCTACGGCCAGGAGGCCGGCGATCCGTTCCTGGGCCGCTCGATGGGCCAGGGCTCGGATTACTCGCACGAGGTCGCCGGCGCCATCGACGAGGAGGTGCGCAACCTCATCGAGGCCGCGCACACCGAGGCCTGGTCGATCCTCAACGACTACCGCGACGTCCTCGACGATCTGGCCACCGCGCTGCTCGAGCGCGAGACCCTGCACCGCAAGGATCTCGAGCAGATCCTCGCCGCGGTGGAGAAGCGTCCGCGGATCACCGCGTTCAACGACTTCGGCGACCGCGTGCCCTCGGACAAGCCCCCGGTGAAGACCCCGGGCGAACTGGCCGCCGAGCGCGGCGAGCCCTGGCCGCCGGAGCCGGTGGCGCCGTCGCTGCCCGCCGCTGCGACCGCCGCCCGCGAACCCGCCCCGGCCAACGGGTACCCGCCCGCCGGTGGGTATCAGCCGGCCCCACAGCACGGGCGTCCGGCCCAGCCACCGGCGGGCTATCCGATGCCGCCGCAACAGCCGGGCTACCAGCGTCCCCCCACGCACGGCTCGCGGCCCGATTACGGTGCCCCCGCCGGCTGGTCGGCTCCCGGCTGGCCGCCGCGTGAGGAAGCGCAGGAGCAGCCCGGCGAACGTGGTTTCGGTGGCTGGCCCGATCCCGCCGAGGGCCGGCCGCGGCACGGCTACCAGCCCGAACGTGGTTACGACGACCGCGGCGGGTACGACGATCGCGGCGCCTACCCCGACAGCTCCGGTACCGAGGGCGGCACTCGGGACTGGGATGGACCGAACGGCAGGGGTTGACCAGCGCCGATTACGCTCGATCCTCGGGGCCGGGCACTGCGCCCGCACCCTGAGAATTTGGAGGTGTCCTCGATTGTCGGCCAACGATCACAGCAACGGCCAAGCTCCCACCGTGCCCAATCGGGCGGTGCTGGACGACCCGGGGCCGGAGTTGAGCGACTCCGAGCTCATCGCGCTGCACACCGGTAAGCCCTTCGACCAGGCGCGCGCCGAGGCCGCGATCCGGGAACTGCTGATCGCCGTCGGCGAGGACCCGGATCGGCCCGGCCTGGTCGACACCCCGGCCCGCGTCGCCCGCGCCTATCGGGAGATGTTCGCCGGGCTCTACCTCGAGCCGGACGCGGTGCTCAACACCACCTTCGACGAGGAGCACCAGGAGCTGGTGCTGGTGCGTGATATCCCGCTGTACTCCACCTGCGAACACCATCTGGTTTCCTTCCACGGCGTCGCGCACGTGGGCTACATCCCCGGCACGCACGGCCGGGTGACGGGCCTGTCCAAGCTGGCCCGGCTGGTCGATCTGTACGCCAAGCGCCCGCAGGTGCAGGAGCGGCTGACCAGTCAGATCGCCGACGCCGTCATGCGCAAGCTGGATCCGCGCGGCGCCATCGTGGTGGTGGAGGCCGAGCATCTGTGCATGGCCATGCGCGGTATCCGCAAGCCGGGCGCGAGCACCACCACCTCGGCGGTGCGCGGCCTGTTGCAGACCAATGCCGCCTCGCGCGCCGAGGCGCTCGATCTGATCCTGCGCAAGTGAGCCACACACCGCAGCCAGGGGTGCGCCCGCGCGCGGGCCGTTCGTGCGTGGTGATGGGCGTGGTGAACGTGACCGCCGATTCGTTCTCCGACGGCGGCCGCTACCTCGATCCCGACCTCGCCATCCGGCACGGCATCGAACTGTTCGAAGCCGGCGCCGACATCATCGACGTCGGTGGTGAATCCACCCGGCCCGGCGCCATCCGGGTGGATGCCGAGACCGAGTCGGCCCGGGTGGTCCCGGTGATCCGCGGACTCGTCGCCTCGGGTGTGCCGGTCAGCGTCGACACCATGCGCGCCCAGGTCGCCGAGGCGGCCATCGCGGCGGGCGCTTCGGTGGTCAACGACGTCTCCGGTGGCCGCGCCGACGCCGATATGGTCAAGGTCATCGCGGGCGCGGACATCCCGTGGATCCTCATGCACTGGCGCGCGAGCGCCGACTACCGCCACACAGGCCCGGCCGACCACTATGACGATGTGATCGCCGAGGTGCGCGCGGAACTGGACGCCCAGGTGCGGGCCGCGGTCGCGGCCGGAGTGGATCCGGCGCGGCTGATCCTGGACCCGGGTCTCGGTTTCGCCAAGAACGCCGAACACAATTGGGCCCTGCTCGGCGCGCTGCCACAGTTCGTTGCCGACGGTTTCCCGGTGTTGATCGGCGCGTCCCGCAAGCGTTTCCTCGGCTCGCTGCTGGCCGACGATTCCGGTCCGCGTCCGCCCGACGGCCGCGAGACCGCCACCGCGACAATCTCGGCGCTGGCCGCACTGCACGGCGCCTGGGGCGTGCGGGTGCACGATGTGCGCGCCTCCCTTGACGCCATCGCGGTCACCGACGCCTGGCAGCGCGCGGCGGGAGTGGTGCGGTGAACGAGCGGGCCGGCCGGGCGCCGTCGCGGCCTGCGCAGGACCGGATCGAGCTGCGCGGGCTGCGGGTCTTCGGCCACCACGGCGTATTCGACCACGAGAAGCACGACGGCCAGGAGTTCATCGTCGACCTGACGGTGCAGGTCGATTTCACCGCCGCCGCGGCCTCCGACGATCTGGTCGACACCGTCGATTACGGCGCGCTCGCCGATCTCGCCGTGAGCATTGTCGCGGGCCCGCCGCGGGATCTGATCGAGACCGTGGTCAGCGAGATCGCCGATGCGGTGATGGCGGCCGACCCGCGCATCGACGCCGTGGAAGTGGTGCTGCACAAGCCCTCCGCGCCGATCCCGCACACCTTCGCCGACGTCCGCGTGGTCACCGCCCGCCAGCGTGAACGGGCGGCCGGATGAGTCGCGCGGTCCTGTCCATCGGCTCCAATCTGGGTGACCGGCTCGGCTATCTGCGCAGCGTGATCGAGGGTTTCGGCCCGCGGGTAGTGGCGGTGTCGCCGGTGTTCTCGACCGCGCCGTGGGGCGGTGTCGAACAGGACGATTTCTTGAATTCCATTGTGGTGGTGGAAGATCCGGACTTCGAGTGCATCGACTGGCTGCGCCGCGGGCAGGAATTGGAGCGGGCGGCCGACCGGGTGCGTGAAGTCCGTTGGGGTGCGCGCACTCTCGACGTCGACGTGATCTGGTGCTCCGACGACGGCCTGCGCCCCTGTCGCAGTGAGGATCCCGAGCTCACGCTGCCGCATCCGCAGGCGCATCGCCGGGCGTTCGTGCTGGTGCCGTGGCTCGAGGTGGAGCCGGACGCCGAACTCGAGGTCGACGGCCGCATTCGCCGGGTGCGCGATCTGCTGGCCGAACTCGATGCCGCCGAACGCGACGGCGTGCACCGCACCACCCTGACTCTGACCCGCGGGGGAGCCGACCAGTGCAGCAGCTGAAACCCACCCGCGTCGTCGATCTCACCGCCAATCTGGTGATCGCCGCGGCGCTGGCCTGGGCCGCCACCCGCATCGCCTACGGCAGCTTCCCGCCGATCTCCAGTTTCGCCGGGGCCTCGCTGTATCCGGTGGCCGCGATCGAGGTGGCGCTCGGGTTCATCATCCGGGCCCGGGTCAACGAGCATCGCATCGGTGACGGGCCGCATCAGCTGCATCCGATCACCGCGGCCCGGGCGGTCGCGCTGGCCAAGGCCTCGGCTCAGGTCGGGTCGCTGGCCGCCGGCGTCTGGCTCGGATTCCTCATCTGGGTGTTCCCGCAGCGCGGCGATCTGCGCGCGGCCGACGCCGATGTGCCGGGTGCGCTGATCGGGCTGGGTGCCGCGGTGGCGCTGGTGGCGGCGGCGCTGTGGCTCGAATATTGCTGCCGCGCGCCCGACGATCCAACCGACGATCCAGCTACTACATAGCTAACATGGTCGGGTGGATCACCACCCCGGAACCTGGGCCGTCGCGGCCATCCGAGCTACCCTGGCGGGCATGGTTTCACCCTCCCGTACCAGCAGCTCCCCCCGACGGCGGGACTATGCGGGAAAATTGTTCATCGGTGCACTGATTCTGCTCGGCCTGGTTGCCAGTATTTTCCTGATTTTCAGCGATAGTGTGCAATTTATTCGGATCGGCTTGGTCGCCGCGCTCTGGGCGGCCGTGCTCGGCGCGCTGGCCGCGACCAAGTACCGCAAGGAGTCGACCGTCGACAAGGCGAAGGTCCGTGACCTGCAAAAGGTCTACGAACTCCAGCTCGACCGCGAGATCTCGGCCCGGCGCGAATACGAGCTCGGCGTCGAGGCCCGCGTCCGGCAGGAAGTCGGCGCCGACGCCGCCGAGATGGCCGCCCTGCGCGCCGAGCTGACGGTGCTGCGCCAGAGCCTGCAACGGCTCTTCGACGGCGATCTGCCGATGGATCGCCCCGCCCTGCGCGCCGACGCCGTGCGCGTCCAAGAACTCACCGGCCGACCGACCGGTTCGGCGAACGTTAACTCGGCGAATGCCGACGGCTGGGCCGGCCCGCAGCTGCCCCGCGATTCGGTGACCCCCGTCTACGACACCGATCATCCGCAGCCCCCGGTCTTCGCCAGCCCCTTCGACGACCCGGTCACGGCCGAGACCTCGATCATCACCCTCGACCGCGACGAGGACGGCGCCGCCGCGAGCTCCGCCACCAACGGCAAGCCCGTCGATCCGTTCGGCACGACGACCGGCTGGGCCGACGCGTTCGCCGAGACTCCACCCGAGCCCGACGACGACGTCCCCTGGGCCGCCTCGGCTGCTGGGCAGTCACCGCTGGTCGGGCCGCCTGCCCCCGCCGACGCCACCGCGCCGTGGGGCGCCTCGGCCGCTGCGGGACCGCTGGTCGGGCCGCCCGCGCCCGACGACGCCACCGCTCCCTTGGTCGCCTCGGCGAGCACGCAACAGCCGCTGGTCGGCCCGCCCACCCCGCCCGAGTTCGCCGAACGGGACATCGTCGGCCCGCCCGCCCCGCCGGTATCCGGCACACAGTGGTCCTCGGAGTGGTTTCCGGCTGCGCCGGCCTCCGCTGAATCGGCGCCGGCTCAGGAGGCGACGTCCACAGTCCAAGCGGCGACTCCCGCAACCGCCCCACCGGCTCCCGCCCCCGAGTCCGCAGAGCCCGCCGCCGCATCCGCGCAGTCCGCGGATTCCGGCTCGGCCGGCGATCCCGCATCGGCAACCACCGGCTCGTCCAGCCGGCCCGCCCAATCCGGCCCGACGTTCGGTTCGGCCAGCTCACGGCGTCGCCGGCGGGCCGAATCGGAGTCCGGTGACTCCTCGTCCAAGCGTCTGTCGGTGGCCGAGATCATGGCGAATCTGCAATCGGAGCAGGCCGACCGGTCGAGCTGACTGCGGTGTAGATCACGGGGCCCGGCCATGGCGCATGGCGGGGGTTGCCCATATTCTCGTGACGTAACGTCTGGTACCCGCCGAGCGGGACTGGAACGACATCCGAGAGGACACTGTTGACCTCGCCAAGCGTGAATTCTGGCAACGCCGCGTCGGGACCCGATCCCGCGCCTGCACGACTGACGGTAGGAATCGTCTCGGCGGGACGCGTGGGTTCGGCCTTCGGCGTCGCGTTGGAACGCGCCGGACATGTGGTGTTCGGTGTGTCCGCGATCTCCGACGCGTCGGTGCATCGCGCGCGCACCCGCCTGCCCGAGTCCAGGATCCTGCCGGTCGAAGAGGTCGCCGCCAGCAGCGAACTGCTGATCCTCGCCGTGCCCGACAGCGAACTGGCCGGCCTGGTCCGCGGCCTGGCCTCCGCCGCAGTCGTGCGGCCCGGCACCCTCGTCGCGCACACCTCCGGCGCGAACGGCGTCGGCGTGCTGGCGCCGCTGACCGAACTCGGCGCCCGCCCGCTCGCCATTCACCCGGCCATGACCTTCACCGGCCACGACGAGGATCTGGCCCGGCTGGCCAACTCCTGTTTCGGTATCACCGCCGCCGACGAGATCGGCTACGCCATCGCGCAGTCGCTGGTCATCGAGATGGGCGGGGAGCCGGTGCGGGTCGCCGAGGAGCACCGCACGCTCTATCACGCCGCCCTCGCGCACGGCAGCAATCACCTGGTCACGGTGATCGTCGACGCCGTCGCCGCGCTGCGCGCCGCCCTGGACGGGCCCGGTCTGCTCGGCCAGCAGCTGGTCGACGATCAGCCCGGCGGCTTGGCCGAACGGCTGCTGGCCCCGCTGGCCTCGGCCGCCCTCGACAATGCCCTGCGCCGCGGCCAGTCCGCGCTGACCGGTCCGGTCGCCCGGGGTGACGCCGACGCCGTCGCCGCGCACCTGCGCACACTCGACGAGCTCGATCCGCGCCTCGCCGCGAGCTATCGCGCGCTGTCGTTGCGCACCGCCGAGCGGGTCGATTCCGATGCCGCCCTGATCGAACTGCTGGAGGAGCGTCGATGATGGATCCGAAACTTCGCGGCGCTTATAAGCCCGGCGAATTGAATGTGCTGCACGACCCGGCAGTGGTCGGCGCGGTGGCCAAGGCACTGCGCGGTGTCGGCCGTTCGGTCGGGCTGGTGCCGACCATGGGCGCGCTGCACGAGGGCCATCTCGAGCTGGTGCGCCGCGCCAAGCACACCAACACCGTGGTGATCGTCTCGATCTTCGTCAACCCGTTGCAATTCGGCGCGAACGAGGATCTGGACAAGTACCCGCGCACCCTCGACGCCGATGTGGAACTGCTGCGCGCCGAGGGCGTCGACATCGTCTTCGCGCCGAGCGTGGCGGAAATGTATCCCGACGGCCCGCGCACCACCGTCCACCCCGGCCCGCTCGGCGCCGAACTCGAGGGCGGCACTCGCCCCACCCATTTCGCCGGCATGCTGACCGTGGTGGCCAAGCTGCTCCAGATCGCCAAGCCGAACGAGGCGTTCTTCGGCGAGAAGGACTATCAGCAGCTCACCCTCATCCGGCAGATGGTGCGCGATCTGAACTTCGACGTCTCCATCGTCGCCGTGCCCACCGTGCGCGAAGCCGACGGACTGGCGCTGTCCTCGCGCAACCGCTACCTCGATCCGCAGCAGCGCGAAACCGCCACGGCCCTGTCGGCGGCCCTGATCGCGGGCGCCCGCGCCGCCGGGGCCGGTCCCGAATCGGTGCTGGCCGCCGCCCGCGCGGTCCTCGACGCGGTGCCCGGCCTCGACCTCGACTATCTCGAACTGCGTTCGTCGAACCTCGATGTCGCCCCCGCCGCCGGCAATGCCCGGTTGCTGATCGCGGCCAAGGTCGGCGCCACCCGGCTGATCGACAACATGCCGGTGGTCCTCGGCGCCACGATCGACGGCCACCCCAACCCCAGCACCCCGCCCGCCCAGGTATCGGTATAGGAAGGCGACGACGATGTTGCGCACCATGATGAAGTCGAAGATCCACCGCGCCACGGTGACCCACGCCGATCTGCACTACGTCGGCTCGGTGACCGTCGACCAGGATCTGCTCGACGCCGCCGATCTGCTCGAAGGCGAGCAGGTCTGCATCGTCGACATCGACAACGGCGCCCGCCTCGAGACCTACGTGATCGCCGGTGAGCGCGGTTCGGGCGTCATCGGGATCAACGGCGCGGCGGCCCACCTCGTGCATCCCGGCGATCTGGTCATCCTGATCGCCTACGGGATGATGGACGAGCAGGAGCTGAAGGAGTACTCGCCGAAGGTCGTCTTCGTCGACGACCGTAACCGTCCGGTCGATCTCGGTTCCGATCCGGCGCACGCCCCCGAGGGCTCGGGCCTCCTCACCCCGCGCGACCTGTCGTTCGTCTGACGAGCGCGGGGGAGGAGAAGGATCGGCACATGCTGCTGACGATCGACGTCCGCACCACCAGCATCGAGCTCGGGCTGTTCTCCGGCAGCGGCGCGCACGCGAAACTGGCGCGGCACTGGCGCATTCACACCAATCCGCTGCTGACCGCCGACGAATTCGCCATGCAGGTGCGCGGGCTGGTCGGCGCTCATGTGGACGAGGTGATCGGCGTCGCGGCGCTGTCCACCGTGCCGCCGGTGCTGCGCGAGCTGCGGCTGATGCTGGAGCGGTACTGGAATCACGTTCCGCATGTGGTGGTGGAACCCGGTGTGCGGACCGGCATTCCGCTGCTGGTCGACAATCCGAAGGAAGTCGGCGCGGACCGGATCGTGAACAGCCTCGCCGCCTACGACAAGTTCGCCACCGCCGCCATCGTCATCGATTTCGGCGTCTCGACCTGCGTCGACCTGGTCTCGGCCAAGGGCGAGTTCCTCGGCGGCGTGCTCGCGCCGGGTGTGGAGATCTCCACCGAGGCGCTCATCGAACGGGCCGCGCTGCGCCGGGTTGAGCTGGCCCGCCCACGTTCGGTGGTCGGCAAGAACACCGTGGAGTGCATTCAGTCCGGCGCCGTGTTCGGCTTCGCCGGTCTGGTGGACGGCCTGGTCGACCGCATCCGCGACGACGTGGACGCCTTCGCAGGCGATGACGTCGCGGTGGTGGCCACCGGTGCCGGCGCCCCGCTGATCGTGCCGGAATCGGAGACCATCGACCATCACGAACCCCGGCTGACGCTGACCGGCCTGCGCCTGGTCTACGAACGCAATCAGCGCAACCGCCGGAGCTGAGCACTGTGGGGCAGGTCATCGGCCCGTCGCCGATGCGCCTGCTACACTCATCGACGTGTATTCCCGCGTGAGCACCCAGGAGTGTTGTCGAGGCTAACCTGCCTCGACCGTTCGAGGCATTCGTCAAGTCCTCGACCGTTGCACACCTCCTGGAGATTCGCTCATGCGTTCTTCTGTTCTTTCCCTTCCTTCCGCACGTGACGCCCGCACGCTGAGCGCGCGCGCCGCCAACCCGGTACCGACCCGTCCGGTCGCGCCCGCGCTGCCCACCCGGCTGCGCCCGGCCGATCTGCTCCGGCTCACCGACGAGGGCGCCGAAGACGTGCTGGCCGGCCGCTACGACCACCTGCTGCCCGCCGACGGGCGGTGGCCGACCGAGGAACGCTGGGCCACTCGCCTGCTGTCCGACGACGAGGTCGATGTGTGGCTGATCAGCTGGACCCCGGACCGCCACACCGAACTGCACGACCACGCCGGTTCCATCGGCGCGCTCACCGTCCTGAGCGGTGCGCTGTCGGAATACCGTTGGAACGGAACCGAATTGCGCCACCGCACGCTGGTGGCGGGCGATCAGGCCTCGTTCCCGATCGGCTGGGTGCACGACGTGGTACGCGCGCCCGAGCCGCCCGCGGGCATCGACGTGCCGGTCTCGGTCGCCGACTCGGTCGGGCCGCTGGACCCGACGCTGAGCGTGCACGCCTACTCCCCGCCGCTGACGGCCATGTCCTATTACGAACTCACCGGCCACGGCGGCCTGCGCCGTACCCGCACCGTCCTCACCGACCAGCCCGAAGGTGATATGTGATGAGCCCGCAGACCATCGACCAGATGCTCGACACCGCGCGCTCGCAGTTGCGCCGGCTGTACGCCTTCGAATTGCCACAGGCGCTCGAGCGCGGCGCGATTCTGGTCGACATCCGCCCGCAAGCGCAGCGAATTCGCGAAGGCACCATGCCCGGCGCCCTGGTGATCGAACGCAATGTCCTGGAATGGCGGCTGGACCCGTCCAGCTCGGCCCGGCTGGCGCTGGCCACCGACCACGACGTGGAATGGATCGTGCTGTGCTCGGAGGGCTACACCTCCAGCCTGGCCGCCGCCTCATTGCAGCAATTGGGCCTGCACCGGGCCACCGACCTGGTCGGCGGCTACCAGGCGCTCAAGGCGGCCGGAATGCTCACCGTGGCCTCGCGCGCCCCGCATTTCGCTCGCGAGGTCGCCGCGCTCGCCTCGCTGTAGAAATACCCACCTCAGCCGGGCCGGGAGCAGCGGGTCAACTGGGCCGGGCGGGACGCGAAACGGTTTCCGGTGCACGCTAGGGTAGTTCAACGTGAGCACCCCCAACTCCCCTTCCACCGGCAGCTCCGCGGCCTCGGCTCCCGCGGGCCGCGCCAATCGCCCCGTCGACGTCGACGACGTGCCGGAGCAGATGCGGATTCGCCGGGAGAAGCGGGAGCGCCTGCTGGCCGAGGGCGGGCAGGCGTATCCGGTGGTGGTGCCGCGCACCCATACGCTGGCCGAGATCCGCGCCGAATATCCGGACCTGGCGCCCGATACCCAGACCGGCGCCATCGTCGGCGTGGCAGGCCGGGTGATCTTCATGCGCAATACCGGCAAGCTGTGCTTTGCCACCCTCCAGGAGGGCGACGGCACCAAATTGCAGGCCATGATCAGCCTCAACGGTGTCGGCGCCGACGCGCTCGCGGCCTGGAAGTCCGATGTCGACCTCGGCGATTTCGTCTTCGTGCACGGCGAGGTCATCTCCTCGCGGACCGGCGAATTGAGCGTGATGGCCGACGAGTGGAGCATGGCGGCCAAGTCGCTGCGCCCGCTGCCGGTCGCGCACAAGGAGATGAACGAGGAATCGCGGGTCCGCCAGCGCTACGTCGACCTGATCGTGCGCCCGGAGGCCCGGCAGATGGCCCGCACCAGGGTCGCGGTGGTGCGCGCGCTGCGCAACGCGCTGGAAAAGCGCGGATTCCTCGAGGTCGAGACGCCCATGTTGCAGACCCTGCACGGCGGCGCCGCGGCCCGGCCGTTCGTCACCCATTCCAATGCCCTCGATATGGACTTGTTCCTGCGTATTGCGCCGGAGTTGTTCCTCAAGCGCTGCGTCGTCGGCGGGCTCGAGCGGGTGTTCGAGATCAATCGCAACTTCCGCAACGAGGGCGCCGACTCCACGCATTCGCCGGAGTTCGCGATGCTGGAGACGTATCAGGCATACGGCACCTATGACGACTCGGCGCGCATGATCCGGGAATTGATCCAAGAAGTCGCCGAGGAAGCCTTCGGCACCCAGGTGGTGACCCTCGCCGACGGCACCGAATATGACCTTCGGGGCGAGTGGGCGACCGTTGAGATGTATCCCTCGCTGTCGGACTCTCTGGGTGTGGAGGTCACGCCGGAAACAACGATTCCGGAATTACTGGCGCTGGCCGAACGGGTCGGTTTGGAAATTCCGGAAGGCAAGGGCTACGGCCACGGCAAACTGGTCGAGGAACTATGGGAGCACCAGTACGGCGACAAGTTGTACGCGCCCACATTCGTGCGTGACTTCCCGGTCGAGACTTCTCCGCTGACCAGGCAGCATCGCGACAAGTCCGGTGTCACCGAGAAGTGGGACCTGTATGTGCGCGGGTTCGAGTTGGCCACCGGCTATTCGGAGTTGGTGGATCCGGTGATTCAGCGCGAACGCTTCGTCGACCAGGCCCGGCTGGCCGCGGCCGGTGACGACGAGGCCATGGTGCTCGACGAGGACTTCCTCGCCGCGATGGAACACGGTATGCCGCCGACCACCGGAACCGGTATGGGAATCGATCGCTTGTTGATGGCCCTCACCGGTTTGGGAATCCGGGAAACGATACTCTTCCCAATTGTGCGTCCGGCCGCTCGCTGAGCGGTCGATTGCACGCCTGTAGCTCGTCTTGGAATTTTTCGAATTAGAGGTATTCTTGCCTCGGGCAATCGGCCTAGTATGCGGGTCGCACGATTTCGAGAGGACGTTCATCTCATGGCAAAGAAGGTCACCGTAAGCCTGATCGACGATGTCGACGGTGAGTCCATCGCGGACGAGACCATCGAGTTCGGTATCGATGGTGTGTCGTACGAGATCGACCTGTCGGCGGCAAATGCGGCCAAGCTGCGGGAAGAGATGGAGCAGTGGGTTGCCAACGCTCGGCGGGTGAGTGGCCGGCGTCGGGTGAAGGCCGCGTCCACCACCGGGGGTACCACCAAGAGCCGTGTTCCGATGGACCGCGAACAAACCGCGGCAATTCGTGAGTGGGCTCGCCGTAATGGGCACAAGGTGCACGCCCGGGGGCGTATCTCGGCCGACATCACCGAGGCTTACAACAAAGCCGCCAAGAGCTAGTCGCAATTTTCGGCTGCCGCCGGGCGAATCGTGCGACGCCCCGGCGGCAGCCTTGTTCGTAGTGGCCGAGGCACGGCACCATGGATCTGTGCGCAGCGCCGTATCCAGCCCAGTCGTGTCATCCCGTCGAGCTGGGGTCATGACGTCGTGACAGCTTTCGTCGGATCAATTCTGCGGTACACCGACGCCGAGGGGCATCGGCACGAGCTCATGCTCGATCCCGGTCATCCACGCGTCACCATCGGCCGCTCCACCCATGCCGATCTGTCCCTGCGCTGGGATGCCGAGGTGTCCCGGCTGCACGCCGCCGTCGAATACCTGGGCGCCCAGTGGACCATCGTCGACGACGGCCTGTCCCGCAACGGCACCTTCGTCAACGGCGAACGCCTGGTCGGCCGGCGTCGGCTGATGGCGGGCGACCGCATCCGGGTCGGCACCTCGCTGGTCGCCTTCCACGAATTCGGCGCCGTCGCCGACGACGCCACCCGCGCCTCCACCGGAACCATTCCCACCGCCCGCTCGCTCACCGAGACCCAGCGCGCGGTGCTGGTCGCGCTGTGCCGGCCCTACAAACACGGCGCCGGCTTCGCCACCCCGGCCTCCAATCAGCAGATCGCCGAGGAATTGTTTCTCAGCGTCGACGCGATCAAGACCCATCTGCGCGCGCTGTTCGCCAAATTCGGGGTCGAGGATCTGCCGCAGAACCAGAAACGCGTCCGGCTGGCCGCCTTGGCCATGCAGAGCGGGCTCATCTCCGATCGCGACCTGTAGGCGGGCGGTAGACGCTCGCTGATGGGCGTGAGCGTCTCAGCGATGGTTCCGGCGGCCCGCGCGCTGTTGACTCGAAGGGGTCAACGGAGCGCGATGCTCCAACCCCTCGGGTCCACGCCCAGGGGCTATGCACCGCCGAGGCGGTCGACGGATGGGAGCGGATCATGTCGGTTGGGCGAATCGCCGCACTGGTGCTGGCAACGGTGGCGACCGGGCTGATCGCGGGTGTGTTCTACGCGTACGCGATCTCGGTGATGCCCGCGCTGGCCCGGATGGACGACCGCGCGCTGATCGAGACCATGCAGAAGATCAATGTCGTGATCATCAACCCCGCCTTCATGATCGGGTTCCTCGGCACGGTGGGCTTCACCGCGCTGGCGGCGCTGCTGCATCTGGGCGCGGACCGGCGGATGACGCTGCTGTGGATCGCAATCGGATTGGTACTCAACGTGATTGCGTTTGCGGTCACGATCGCGCTCAACGTCCCGCTCAACGATCAGCTGATGGCTGCGGGTGATCCGGCCGCCATCGCCGATCCGGCGGCGGTGCGCGCGGAGTTCGAATCCGCTTGGGTGCGTTGGAATATCGTGCGCGCCGTGCTGCACACGCTGGCGTTCGTGGTGCTGACGGGCGCGCTGTTCACCGCGGGGTTGCAGCAGGGCCGCGACGATGCCGCCGCCCTGCCCGCGCAGCCGGGTGTCGCGGTGGCCCAGGCGCCGGCCTGAGTGGAACTCGTTTCATAACTTACCCGTCAGTAACGACCCCATCGGCCCTGGTCGCTACGTACCCTCCTGTAACGCGTTTCAGAAATGGGAGGGGATATGCGCCGAGCACCCGCCACCGCCGTCATCGTCGCCGTCCTCGCCGCGCTGTGGATCAGCTCGGCGGGAGCGGCCCAGGCCGAGCGGTATCCGATCGTCTACAACTTCTTCGCAGGCATCCCGGGCGAACTGACCAACCCCGGCGGTTCGCTGCCCGGCTCCAACGACTGGTCCTGCCGGCCCAGCGCCGAGCATCCGAACCCGGTGGTGCTGGCCCACGGCACCGGCGGCGGGGCGCAGACCAACTGGGGCACCTACGTCGCGCTGCTGGCCAACGAGGGCTACTGCGTCTACTCGCTCACTTACGGCGCCTATGACCTGCCCTGGCCGCTGTCGGCGCTCGGCGGCATGATGCCGATCCCGGACAACGCCGCCGAGTTCGGTGCCTTCGTCGACCGGGTGCTCGCCGCCACCGGTGCCGAGCGGGTCGACATCGTCGCCCACTCGCAGGGCGGGCTGGTCGGCAACTACTTCGTCAAGCGCCTCGGCGGCGCCGCCAAGGTCGACAAGCTCGTCTCCCTCGCGGTGCCCTGGCTCGGCACCACCGCCTTCGGCATGGCCGACGTCGCCGCCTTCGCCCGCGCGATGGGGCTGGGCGAGGCCTGGAACTCGATCCCGTGCCTGGCCTGCGCGCAGATGCCCGCGGGCGGCCCGTTCCTGGCCGAACTCAACGCCGACGGGATCTACCACCCGGACGTCACCTACACCAATATTGTGGGCAATCTGGAGGAGATCGTGGTGCCCTATACCTCGGCGGTGGCACCGGGGCCGGGCGTCACCAATATCGTCGTCCAGGACGGCTGCGCCCAGGACTACTCCGAACACCTCGGCATCGCGGGCAGCCCGCGGGCCGCGGCGCACGTGCTCAACGCCCTCGACCCTGCCCATCCCCGGGAAGTTCCGTGCCATTTCGTGGCGCCGTTCACCGGCTGAGCCCGGTATCGGCCGCCGATCAGCGGTGTTCGCTCAGGGCAAAACCGCATCGGAAACGAAACCTGGAACAGCCACGTTATGAGTGAATGACCGTGCTGCCACCGGTCGGCAATAAGGTGGACCGGCGGCGGCGGAATCCTCCGCCAACTAGAGTGGAGGCGGGGGCCGCAACCCCCGGGCTTCATGGCAGGCTGACGGCTAGGTTCGTCGGGTTCGGCGCCCAGTTTGTTCGACAGCACACTGCGGCGTCTGTTGCCAGAATGTCGGAGCAGGAGAGTGAGGGAGCGATGTTCGAGAGGTTCACCGACCGCGCGAGGCGTGTCGTTGTCCTGGCCCAAGAAGAGGCCCGGATGCTCAACCACAACTACATCGGCACCGAGCACATCCTGCTGGGGCTGATCCACGAGGGTGAGGGCGTCGCGGCCAAGTCGCTGGAGTCGCTCGGCATTTCGCTGGAAGGCGTGCGCAGCCAGGTGGAGGAGATCATCGGCCAGGGTCAGCAGGCCCCGTCCGGTCATATCCCGTTCACCCCGCGCGCCAAGAAGGTGCTGGAGCTGAGCCTGCGCGAGGCCCTGCAACTAGGCCACAACTACATCGGCACCGAGCACATCCTGCTCGGCCTCATCCGCGAGGGTGAGGGCGTGGCAGCGCAGGTGCTGGTCAAGCTGGGTGCCGATCTCAACCGGGTGCGTCAGCAGGTCATCCAGCTGCTGTCGGGTTACCAGGGCAAGGAGCCGGTGGAATCCGGCGCCCGCGGTGAGACGGGCACCCCGTCCACCTCGCTGGTGCTCGACCAGTTCGGCCGCAACCTCACCCAGGCCGCGCTCGAGGGCAAGCTCGACCCGGTCATCGGCCGCTCGAAGGAGATCGAGCGGGTCATGCAGGTGCTGTCGCGCCGCACCAAGAACAACCCGGTGCTGATCGGCGAGCCCGGTGTCGGTAAGACCGCCGTGGTGGAGGGCCTGGCCCAGGCCATCGTCAACGGCGAGGTCCCCGAAACGCTCAAGGACAAGCAGCTCTACACCCTCGACCTGGGTTCCCTGGTCGCGGGCAGCCGCTACCGCGGTGACTTCGAAGAGCGCCTGAAGAAGGTGCTCAAGGAGATCAACACCCGCGGCGACATCATCCTGTTCATCGACGAGCTGCACACGCTGGTCGGTGCGGGTGCCGCCGAGGGCGCCATCGACGCGGCCTCGATCCTGAAGCCGAAGCTGGCCCGCGGTGAACTGCAGACCATCGGCGCCACCACCCTCGACGAGTACCGCAAGTACATCGAGAAGGACGCCGCCCTGGAGCGCCGGTTCCAGCCGGTCCAGGTGGGCGAGCCGACCGTCGAGCACACCATCAACATCCTCAAGGGTCTGCGCGACCGCTACGAGGCGCACCACCGGGTCTCCATCACCGACGGTGCCCTGGTGGCCGCCGCCACGCTGGCCGACCGCTACATCAACGACCGGTTCCTGCCGGACAAGGCGATCGACCTCATCGACGAGGCGGGCGCGCGCATGCGCATCCGCCGGATGACGGCGCCGCCCGACCTGCGTGAGTTCGACGACAAGATCGCCGACGCCCGCCGGGAGAAGGAAAGCGCCATCGACGCGCAGGACTTCGAGAAGGCCGCGCGCCTGCGCGACAAGGAGAAGCAGCTCGTCGCCAAGCGGGCCGAGCGCGAGAAGCAGTGGCGCTCCGGTGATCTGGACGTCGTGGCCGAGGTCGACGACGAGCAGATCGCCGAGGTGCTGGCCAACTGGACCGGTATCCCCGTCTTCAAGCTCACCGAGGAGGAGACCACCCGTCTGCTCCGCATGGAGGACGAGCTGCACAAGCGGATCATCGGCCAGGAAGACGCGGTCAAGGCCGTGTCCAAGGCGATCCGCCGCACTCGCGCCGGCCTGAAGGACCCGAAGCGTCCGTCCGGCTCGTTCATCTTCGCCGGCCCGTCCGGTGTCGGTAAGACCGAGCTGTCCAAGGCGCTGGCGAACTTCCTGTTCGGCGACGACGACGCGCTCATCCAGATCGACATGGGCGAGTTCCACGACCGCTTCACCGCCTCGCGGCTGTTCGGTGCCCCTCCGGGCTACGTCGGCTACGAGGAGGGCGGCCAGCTCACCGAGAAGGTGCGCCGCAAGCCGTTCTCGGTGGTGCTGTTCGACGAGATCGAGAAGGCGCACCAGGAGATCTACAACACCCTGTTGCAGGTCCTGGAGGACGGTCGTCTCACCGACGGCCAGGGTCGCACCGTCGACTTCAAGAACACGGTGCTGATCTTCACCTCGAACCTGGGTACCTCCGACATCTCCAAGGCCGTGGGCCTGGGCTTCTCCCAGTCCAACGCCGAGGGCTCGAACTACGAGCGGATGAAGCTCAAGGTCAACGACGAGCTGAAGAAGCACTTCCGGCCCGAGTTCCTCAACCGCATCGACGACGTCATCGTCTTCCACCAGCTCACCACCGAGCAGATCGTGGAGATGGTGGATCTGATGATCGCCCGTGTCGAGAAGCAGCTGAAGAACAAGGACATGGCGCTGGAGCTGTCCGCGAACGCCAAGTCGCTGCTGGCCAAGCGTGGTTTCGACCCCGTGCTCGGTGCCCGGCCGCTGCGCCGCACCATCCAGCGCGAGATCGAGGACCAGCTCTCGGAGAAGATCCTCTTCGGCGAGATCGGCCCCGGCCAGACCGTCTCGGTCGACGTCGAGGGCTGGGACGGCGAGGGCTCCGGCGAGGACGCCAAGTTCACCTTCGCCGGTAAGGCGAAGCTGACCAAGGGCGATGCCGAGGCCAAGCCCGAGGTCGTGCTGACCGGCGCCGCCGAAGGCACCACCGAGGCCGCCTCCGGCGAGTAATACGCGAGTCGAGAAACGGGCCCGTCCCCTTAGGGGCGGGCCCGTTCCGTTTGTCCCGGCCCTCAGCCGAGTATCGCCGCCTTCAGCCGAGCCGGAGGGCCGCGGCCGATCCGGTCGATTCCGCGTGCCGGAAGAACTCCACCAGGTTCGTGTAGTGGTGGCGTAGGTAGTCGAGTGCGTCCGGGTCGGTTGACCACATGCCCGACGGGTAGATGCCCGTGCCGTCCATGAGTGCCGGATCGAACCGTTCGGCCAGCGTGCTGAACGAGGTCTCGCGCAGGCCGCGGGCGGTGCTGGCGACCCGTTCGGCGGACCACGCATACAGCCCGTCGGTGGAATCGAGCACGTCGTCGCGGTAGAGCAGGTCCACGTCGCTGCATGCCTGCAGGAGCAGGAATTGCAGTGCGGCCCAGGACTTGTCGATATAGCCGCTGGGCTCGCCGGCGCGCGGTAGATCGGACAGGTAGTCGAATTTATCGTCCGCGGTTGCGGCCTGGCGCAACTGCGTGAGTTCGGCTGGGCTCAGCCGGGTGAATGATGCGATCATGCCCATCGGGCAACCCCCTTGTTCGAATGTCTCCCTCCGAACGCGAGGTTAGCACCGGTCGCCGACAGGTTTCATTGCCAGCCCGGACGCACCAGGCCGGATTCGTATGCCAGGACTACCAATTGGGTGCGATCGCGGGCATTGAGCTTGGTGAGGATGCGGCTGACGTGGGTGCGTGCGGTGGCGGGGCTCATGTAGAGCCGTTCACCGATTTCGGCATTGGTGAGGCCCTCGGCCACCAGGGTGAGTACTTCGCGTTCGCGGTCGGTGAGTTCGGAAAACGTCGCGGGCGGTGGCTGTTTGGCGTGCTCGGAGAATTCGGCGATCAGCCGGCGGGTGACGCCGGGGGACAGCAGCGCGTCACCGGCCGCGACCACCCGGACCGCACGCACCAGGTCCGCGGGCTCGGTGTGCTTGACCAGGAAACCGGTGGCGCCCGAACGCATTGCCTCGAAGACGTATTCGTCCAGTTCGAAGGTGGTCAGCACGACCACCTTCACCTCCGCCAGTTTCGGGTCGTCGGCGATCATGCGGGTCGCGGCGAGACCGTCCAGAATCGGCATCCGGATATCCATCAGCACCACATCGGGCGCGAGTGCCCGGGTCATCCGCACGGCCTGCTCACCGTTATCGGCTTCGCCGACCACCTCGATCCCGTCCTGTGCATCGAGCAGCGCCACGAACCCGCCACGGACCAGGGCCTGATCATCGGCGACGAGCACCCGGATCGTCATCGGGGCTCCGTTCCGCCCGGGGCGCCGGAGGCGTCGGTGCGGCCATTGGTGGCTGCCCGGCCGGCGGTTGCCGCTGCCGAGCGCTCGGCCGCGCCTGCCGCCGTGACCTGCCCGGGCGATCGAGCAGGAGCCGGCTCGGTCTGGTCGTTCGTGTCGCTCTCGTCGGCCCTCGGCGGCAGGGAGCCGTTGCGTGCAGGTCGGCTGGTGGGCGTCCCTTGGGGTTCGGCATCTGGTCCGCCGATCTGGGCCTTATTCCGTCCGCGGCCCCGGGCATTGGCGGAATTCATGGCGCTGCGCGGCCCAACGGGCGGTGTCGCTCCCACGGGCGAGGATCCAGGGTCCGACGCGTCATCGCCCCGCGACCCCGCAACGTCGGGCTCCGAACGCGCAGGGCTCGCCGCCGGACCTGCGGTGTTGCCCGTCGGACCCGCGGTGTTGCGCGCTGAACCGGACTCGGCTGCGGACCGCTCCGCCGCGCGTCCAGCGGCAAAATCAGCCCGGCCCCCCGCACGTCCGTTGGCCGCACGCTCGCTCGACGCCACTGGTCGCACCGGCAGTCGCGCCGCTACGCGGAACCCTCCGCTGGGGCGGGGCCCGGCCGTCAGCGCGCCGCCGAGTGCGTGGGCCCGTTCCCGCATTCCGATGATTCCGTTGCCGCCGGTGGTGCCGGTGCGCACGGGGGCGCTGGTGGGGCGGGTGTTGTCGATGGTGAAGTCGATCGAGTCGGAGGTGTAGCGGATGGTGACGGTGGCGTCGGCGCCGGGCGCGTGCCGGACGACGTTGGTCAGCGATTCCTGGATGATCCGGGCGGCCGCCACATCGATGACGCTGGGCAGCGGCGCGACGGTACCGAGTACACGGGTGTGCACCGTCAGGCCCGCTTCGCGGATGCGGTGTAGCAGGTCGTCCAGGTCGGCGATGCTCGGTGCCGGGCTGCGCGGGGCGGCGGGCTGTTCGGGCGTCTCGGTGGCCTCGGGTTCGGCCGGGCTCTGCTCGCGGCCGTCGACCGTGGAAGCCTCCGAACGAGGCGTCGGCACAGCTCCCGGCATCGTGGTGCGGCGGCGCCTGGCCCGCGCGCGGCGCCGGCGACCCCGGCTCGCGCGTTGATCCGGATCCGGCGTCGCCTCCGGCTCGGTGTCGACGTCTTCGCCGCCGACCGGGCTTCCGGTGCGGATGGTGTGCAGCAGCGTATGCACCTCGGCCAGCGCGTCCTTGCTCGCGCCCTTGATCGCGGTGAGTGCGGACGCGGCTTGGTCCGGTTTCTTGTCGAACAGTTCCAGCGCCACCGAGGCCTGCACATTGATCAGCGACAGGCTGTGGGCAAGCACATCGTGCAGTTCCCGCGCGATGGCCAGCCGTTCCTCACTGGCCTGGCGCCTGCGCTGGGCTTCCTCGTCGCGCCGGGCGGCTTCGGCCCGCTGTCTGCGCGCCTCCAGCACCGCCTCGCGCTGGCGAATGCCTTCGGCCAGGCCCACCAGCACCGTCAGCCACGCCATCAGCCCGAAGATCTGCCAGCCCTCGGTGGGGCGGCCGAGCAGCGCGGGCAGTGGCCAGACCATCAACAGGTAGCCCAGCAGCACCAGCGGATAGGTCCACCATCGCGATCCGCGGGTGGCGGCGGTGATGAAGGCGATGATCAGCGACAGGAAGATCGGCCCGTACCCGTAGTCCAGCGACAGGTAGCTCACGCAGACAGCGAGCGTGATCAGCAGGACCGGATACGGCTGATATCGGCGAAACAGCAGCGCGACCGGCCCCGCCAGCAACAGCGTGTAGCCGAGGACATCGAGGGTGCGTACTCCGGTCTGTCCGAAGTTGGCCCCGCGCCCGCCGATCACCTGCACCACGGCGACGACAAGCGCCACCCCCCAGTCCCATCCGACCAGGCCCCGACCCGCCATCCCGAACTCCCGCACCTTATGCACCCTATTCGCCCAGTAGCCGGAATCCATCCGTACCGACACGTATTTCCCGGATACGCGCCGTGCACACCCTCGCATCCGGCCTGGATCCGTACGACACCGGACGTACCCGAAGCCGCGTCGCGCGACGGATGTGACCGGCGGGCGGGGCGAGGAGGGTTTGGGTCATGACGGATTCGATCGTGCGGACCACGGAGCTGACCAAGCGCTACGGCACCCATCTCGCGGTGGATCGGGTGGATATGCGGGTGCGGCCGGGCGAGATCTACGGCTTCCTCGGGCCCAACGGGGCAGGTAAGACGACGACGTTGCGGATGCTCGTCGGATTGATCGCACCGAGCGCGGGCTCGGCCACCGTGCTGGGCCATGCGCCCGGCGATCCCGCGGTGGTCCGCCGCATCGGTGTGCTGATCGAGGGCCCGGGCTTCTACCCGTACCTGTCCGGCCGGGACAACCTGCTGGTCATGGCCCGTTATCGCGGGCTCGGCCGCGCCGAGGTGGACGAAGCGCTGGAGCGGGTGGGTCTGGCGGCCCGCGCCGCCGACCGCTATCGCACCTATTCGCTCGGTATGAAGCAGCGACTAGGCGTGGGTACGGCCCTGCTCGGCCGCCCGGACCTGCTGATTCTGGACGAGCCGACCAATGGCCTCGACCCGGCCGGCATGGCGGAAATGCGGTCGCTGATCACCGATCTGGCCGCCGACGGGCACACCGTGCTGCTGTCGAGCCACATGCTCAGCGAGGTACAGGAGATCTGCCACCGGGTCGGCGTCATTTCCGGCGGCCGATTACTGGCCGAATCGACGGTAACCGAACTGCGTGGCGCCGCATCGCTATTGGTGCGCGCCGAACCGGCCGACCTGGCCTTCCCGGCGATCCGCGCCGTGGTCGGTGAGCCGACGATGCTGACCGCGGCCGGTATCCGGGTGGAAGCGAGCGCCGACGCGGCGCCCAAGATCGCCAGGGCGGTCGTCGAATCAGGCGCGGACCTGCTCGAACTTCGCGTCGACGAGAAATCCCTCGAGGAAGTGTTCTTCGAAATGACCGGTCTGGAGGCCGTGCAATGAGTATGCGCATCATGCCGATGACGGATCTGCTGGCCAGTGTGCGGGCCGAACGGCTGCGGCTGACGAAATGGCCCGCGTTCTGGATCATCCTGGGCACCTGGATCCTGTTGAACCTCACCTTCGCCTACCTGTTCAACTACCTGGCCTACCGGTCCGGCGAACAAACGGCGATGTCGGACGGATTGCCGAAAGACCAACTGCTCCAGCAACTACTGCCCGCGGCGGTGCCGGAGGTCTTCACCCAGGGCATGGCCATGTTCGGTGGCGCATTGATGCTGATTCTCGGCGCGCTCACCATCGGCAGCGGCTACGGGTGGGGCACCTGGAAGACCGTGCTCACCCAGGGCCCGTCGCGGATCGTCGCGATCACCGGGACGATGATCTGCCTGGCCGTCGTGGTGGTGGGGCTGGTGGTGGTCGCGTTCGTGGTGGACCTGGGGGTGGCTT
This sequence comes from Nocardia cyriacigeorgica GUH-2, assembly GCF_000284035.1. NCBI lineage: Bacteria > Bacillati > Actinomycetota > Actinomycetes > Mycobacteriales > Nocardiaceae > Nocardia > Nocardia cyriacigeorgica. Next base: position 475,416 of record NC_016887.1, read on the forward strand.
CGCTGATCGCGACTAGTGAATCGCAACCGCTGGTGCTGCCGTCGGTGCGGCATTCGCTGGACGGAATCGTCAGCGGCAGCCTGATTCTGGGCATGTGGACGCTGGCCGGCGCGCTGATCGGTGCCATCGCTCGCGGTCCGGCGCTGGCCGTCGGTCTCGGGCTGGTCTGGGTGCTGGTGGTGGAAAACCTGCTGCGCGGGGTTGCGGGCATCTTCGCGCCGATCGAGGCGTTCACCGATCTGCTACCCGGCACCGCGGCGGGCTCGCTGGCGGGCGCGATGCGCAGTACCGATGCGGCGCCCACGCCCGGCGTGCTCGACATCCTGACCCGCACCGAATCCGTCATCGCACTCGTGAGTTACACAGCGGTCTTCGTACTCGCCACCATCTGGCTGATCCGCCGCCGCGATCTGGTGTGAAGCCTCACTGCCCGAGCACGGTGTGTGAGCTGCCGCTGAGCCCCGGCGACCTGTGCCGGGGCCAAGCCGCTCGAGGGGCCACCGCGATCGAATTGGTGTCGGGATAGCGGGATACAGCGTGCCGCTAACCGGTCGGCACCGACCAAGCGGTCCGCATCGGAATCGGCGACGCCGCCGCGATCGTGCTCGGCATCCTCGTGCATCGTGATCCGTTGAGCGCGGGACGATTTGTGGCATCGGCGCTGATCGTCACCGCAATCGTGCAAGCCGAGGTGACCGATCCCGGGTAATCGGATCACCGCTTCGGCAAACCGTCCGACGGGCCGGTGCGCGCGGGTAAGGTCGGTCTGATGGTCGATCAGCATGTGCGTTATCCGGACCTGTCGGCACGGCCTCACGAACTCACCGTCGAGCGGGTCATGACGGCATCGCCGTCGTTGTTGTACCTGGCCTGGACCCAGGGCTTCGACATCTGGTTCGCGATCCCCGAATCGGTCCGCATGCGCCCGCAGGTGGGTGAACCCTTCTACTTCGAAGCCGACAATCAGGGCACGCCGGTCCCGCATTACGGGCGTTTCCTGCGGCTCGAGCCCGAGCGGTGCCTCGAGCTCACCTGGGTCACCGGCGCGGGCGGCACCGAAGGCGCGGAGACCCTCGTCCGGGTGGATTTCGTCAAGCAGCCGCGAGGTATTCGAATCAAGTTGCGGCACAGTGGTTTTCCGAACCGGGAAGCCTGCGATCGGCATCGCGCCGCCTGGCCGGCCGTGCTGGAGCAGCTGGACAAGCGAACCGCTGCCGCGGGCTGAGCGAGGCGGGTAGGTTCGAACGGAGAAACCTCTCGTCAACCGATCGTGGAAAGGACTGTGATGCCCACACGTACCGCGCGCACCGCATGGACCGGCGGCCTGCAGGACGGCACCGGACAGGTCGAGCTGGCCAGCTCGGGTGCAGGCAAGTACGACGTGTCGTTCCCGAAGCGGGCCGCCGACAATGCCGAGGGCGCCACCAGCCCGGAGGAACTGATCGCGGCCGCGCATTCGTCCTGCTACGCGATGGCCCTGTCGGCCGAGATCGGCAATGCCGGTGCCACCCCGCGCAGCCTCGACGTCACCGCCGACGTCACCCTCGCTCCCGACCCGGCGGGCGGGTTCCGCATCAGCGGAATCAAGATCACCGTCCGCGGCCGCGTCGACGGCCTCGACGACGCCGCTTTCCGCACCGCCGCCGAAGCCGCCAAGTCCGGCTGCCCGGTCAGCAAGGCCCTGGCCGGCGTCGACAACATCACCCTGGACGCCGCACTGGAGTCCTGAGCGCACGCCCGGGTCCACCGGCTATCGGGGACCCGGGCGTTTCCGTGCGGTCTTCATCGTCGCGCCGCCCCCGCATCCCGGTGGATCCGGTATCGACGAGAAAGGCAGTGCCGGTCATGGAAACCGACACTGCCCATGGATTTCTCGATGCGGATCAGCCCGCGGAAACAGCCGCCGGCACCGGGGTACGAGACCGGTCGGCGAACTCGGTGAGCACCGCGTAGCCGAGACCCAGGCAGGCCCACAGCGTCGTCGAGACCGCGAGCGAGGAGATCCGGAACTCCCACAGCAGGCTCGCCGGGAAGTCGGCGCCGACCTCGTTCACTCCCGGCAGGACGATGTAACCGATTGCGGTGAGCAGCACGAACGCGCCCACCCCGGCGGTCAGCCGGAGCGTTTCCGGCCGCTCGGCGAGCAGCTTCCACACGTAGACGCCCGCGCCGACGGCGACTATCCCGAGCAGCACCGCCGCCAGCCACAGCAGCGTCCGGTCGTTGATCGTCTCCGGATCGCCGACCGCGGGCGGATTGGCCGGGTACTTGAAGAACGGCACCGCGACGATGCCCGCCCAGCCGCCCACGCCGAGCCCGAGCGCGAGCTTCGGCCCGGACAGTGCGGTGTAGTGGCGCGCGACATGCGCGGCGGCGCCGAAGATCGCGCCGAACGCCATCCCGGCCAGGCCGAGCGCGAGGAACTGGCCCGCCTTCTGGCCGGAGCGGCTGACCAGCGGTTCTTCCTCGTCGCCGTGGCTGTGCCCGCCGGATGCCTGCTCGCCATGCGTATGCCCATCGGCACCTGCGTCGGCGGCCGCACCGGCTTCCTCGATGGCGATCGCCGCCTCCACCTTGGGCTCGCCGACGAAATATCCGACGGTGCCCGCCAGCAGACCGGCGACCAGGCCGGCCAGCAGACCACGAAGTAACAGGGTGCGCAGAGTTCCGGTCAGTGGCACGGAAGACCCAGCAGGTGACGTCCGTCGTGCATCAGCTCATGCATGAACATCCCGCTGCGCGAGATGGCGCCCTGATCGAATCCGACCAGGTACAGGGTGAGCAGTGCGAGCAGAACGACACCAACCGTGATGAGCACGGTAGCCAGGGAATCGGTGACCCGGGCGGATACGCCGGGGGTGTGCACGAAGGCCATTGCCAGTCCTCCTTGGGATAAACGCGTCCCGTCGAGTGGTCGCGAAGGTGCCGGTGTCTGGCTTTCCGGCACCGAACCCGGTGGCTGGAACACAGTGGCGCGACCGCTCCGGAATTGCACCGGATTACCGCGTCACCTACGCGTTTGTCCCTCGAACTGTGACACCCCACAGCCGCCGTCGTCAATATCGGGTGGCGACGGCTGCCGGGTGCGTAAAGGCCTCAGCCCGCGGAAGCCGCCTTGCCCGCGACGTCGAGCACGACCTCGAATTCGAGCAGCGAGGCACCGGTGGCGACCGGCTTCTGCTGCTGGCCGGCATGCGCTTCGCGGGCCGGGCCATCACGCCAGGCGGCGAAGGATTCTTCCGAATCCCATTGCGTCACCACGAAGTACCGGTTCTCTCCGGCGGTCGGCCGCAGCAGCTGGAAGCCGAGGAAGCCCGGCGAGTTCTCCACCGCGTGCGCCCGGTGGGCGAAGCGCTTCTCCAGCTCGGGGCCGGCGCCCTCGGGAACCTCGATCGCATTGATCTTCACAACAGACATGCCTCGATTCTGCCCCCTCGGACCGCGAGGGCAGGCAGGTGCGACGGTTATCACCGACGGGTGCGGCACAATCGCGGACGTGTTGTACGACGAAGGCGGGACGGGCACGCCGCTGCTGCTGTTGCACGGCCTGATGGGCAGCGCGCGCACCTGGCGCGATCACCTGGACTGGCTGCGCGGCTTCGGCCACGTCTACACCTTCGACGCCGCCGGCCACGGCAGACCGGCCCCCGCCGAGTTGAGCACCGAGGCCTTCGTCGCCGATCTGGCCGCCGCGACCGCGTCCATCGCCGAACCCATGGTGGTGATCGGCCATTCGATGGGCGGGCTGCACGCCTGGATGTTCGCCGCGCAGTTCCCGGAACGGGTGAAAGCGCTGGTGGTCGAGGATATGGCCCCCGATTTCACCGGCCGCACCGCCGCGCACTGGGCCGCCATGATCGAGGCCTGGCCGCAGCCGTTCCCCGACGAGGCCGCGGTGCTCGACTTCTTCGGCCCGGTCGCCGGACGCTACTTCCTCGCCTCCTTCGACCACGGCCCCGACGGCTACCGGCTACACGGCTCGGTGTCGACGTTCCGCGACATCTCCGAGGAGTGGGGGACCAGGGACTTCTGGACGCAGTGGCGCACCATCGAGGTGCCCGCGCTGCTGATCGAAGGCGAACACACCATCACCCCGCCGGGCCAGATGCGCGCGATGGCGGAGGTCCATCCCGGCGCCGAATACGTGCTGGTGCCCGATGCCGGTCACCTGGTGCACGACGATCAGCCCGAGCGTTATCGGGCGGAGGTGAGCGGGTTCCTGGGCCGTGTGCTCGGCGGTGAGCCGATCGGCGATGACCCGCGCCCGGGTCTCGCTCGCACGTTGCCTGATACTCCGGCGCCCGCAGCGGCATCGGATGAGGGACCGGCTGACTGATTCGAGCGCGGATCCACAGACAGCGGCCGCCGCGAACTCTGGCTGAGCCGAGCGATACCGAACCGCGCTTACCGCCGGCGCGGCCGGTGCTGCGCGAAGGATCCGGGCGAGCTGCTGACGTACCCCGAGGTCAGCTCCCGGGTTCGACGTGCCCGGCCTCGCCCGCCAGCGCGAACAACCCGTCGGCCGTCTGCTCGATGAGCCCGTCCACCAACAGCGAGTCCAGCGCCCGGTCCCGCTGACCCGGGTCGCGGGTCCACGCCATATCCAGCCGCACCCGCTCGACCGGACCGGACGCGTCCCGGAGCACATCCATCAGCCGCCCTCTGGCCTGCCGGTCGGTGCCCTCGTACTTCTGCGTCCGTCGCACTACCTGCGAGGCGGGCCGGCCTGCCTCGTTCCAGGCACAGCGGGGCAGCGGACAGTTGTCGCAGGAGGGGGAGCGGGCGGTGCAGATCAGCGCGCCGAGCTCCATCAGGGCGGCGGAGAAAGTCGCGGCGCGCGGCACCGACGCCGGCAGCAGGGCCTCCGTCTCGCGAAGACCCTTCGCCGACGGATTACCGGCATCCGCCTTCCCGTGCACCGCTCGGGCAACCACGCGGCGAACATTGGTGTCCACCACCGGAACTCGCTGCCCGTAGGCGAAACACGCGACGGCGCGGGCGGTGTACGCGCCGATCCCGGGCAGGCCGAGCAGCACCTCGACGTCCTCGGGCACCCGATCCCCGTGCTCGCTCGCAAGCACCCGCGCGCATTCGTGCAGTCGCAGCGCGCGGCGCGGATATCCGAGCTTGCCCCACGCCCGCAGCACCTCTGCCTGCGAGGACGCCGCCATGGCCGACGGCACCGGCCAGCGCGCCACCCATTCCCGCCAGATTGGTTCCACCCGCACCACCGGCGTCTGCTGGAGCATGATCTCGCTCATCAGGATCTGCCACGCGCTCACGCCCGGCCGGCGCCAGGGCAGATCGCGGGCGGTGACCCGGTACCAGTCGAGCAGGGCATCCGGGTCAACCGTGGCTGTCAATGTCGTCCTCACCTGCTGCTCACCGCGTTGGATCGGGCCTGGCCAGACGGTGTTAGCGGCCTCGTAACCGGAACCGACTCGTCGGTAACACTCAATCTGTGCAAAATGGACACATGCCTCAGTCGAACCCGATCAGCGCCTGGAAATCCCTCCGCGACGGTAACGACCGTTTCGTCAACGGCACGTTGCTGCATCCTAATCAGGGCGCCGCGGATCGAGCCAAGCTCGTCGGCGGTCAGCACCCCACCGCCATTCTGTTCGGTTGCGGAGACTCCCGCGTCGCCGCCGAACTCATCTTCGACCAGGGCCTCGGCGACATGTTCGTGGTCCGGACCGCCGGCCACGTGGTCGACTCCTCGGTGCTCGGCTCCATCGAATACGGCGTGCAGATCCTCAACGTGCCGCTGATCGTGGTGTTCGGCCACGACAGCTGCGGCGCGGTGAAGGCCACCCTCGACGCCCTCGACGGCGGCGAGGTTCCCGGCGGCTTCATCCGCAGCCTGGTCGAGCGCGTCACCCCGTCGGTGCTGATCGGCCGCCGCGAGGGCCTGTCCACCGTTGACGAGTTCGAAGCCCGCCACGTCCAGGAGACCGCCGAGCTACTGCGTCAGCGCTCCTCGATCATCGCCGACCGGGTAACCAACGGGCAGCTCGCGATCGCCTGTGTCACCTACACCCTGGCCGACGGTAAGGCCAAGCTGCACAGCTCGATCGGTGACATCGGCGAGGTCGCCTGAGCCTCGAACGCTCGCATACGCCCAGCTCTCGACGGGTGCGCGGGGCGTCGCCGACACGGTTGACGCCCCGACACGCCGTGCCCCTGAGTTGCTGTGCCGAGCGGTGCGCTTACCGTTGAGTCGTGCTGGAACCGAATGGACCGCTGCCTCCGGAGATCTATTGGCGGCGACGTGTTTTTGCCATCGGCGTGCTGGTCGTCGCGCTCGTGCTGGTGATCTGGCTGGTGGTCGCGGTATCGCGGGGCGGCGATTCGCCCGGCGATACCCAGGCGGCGGCGAATTCGTCGACCGAGACGAACAAGCCGGCCGGTCAGGCGTCGACCAAGAAAGAGTCCGCCGCCGAATCGTCCCAGCCGTCCGGCTCCGCCACCTCCAGCAGTGCCACGCCGGTGGCCGCGGGCCAATGCTCGGACCAGTCGCTGGCGGTGAAGGTGACCGTCGCCCAGCCCACCTACCGGGTGGGTGAGCAGCCGGTCTTCGGCATCGTCATCACCAATATCTCCGCCGACGCCTGCACCCGCGATATGGGTTCGGGCCTCCAGCAGGTCTCCGTGCACACCCTCGACGGTCAGCGCCGGCTGTGGGCCAGCACCGATTGCTATCCGGACGGCGAACCCGATGTGCGCACCTTGCAGCCGGGTGAGCAGGCCGCCTTCACCGTCACCTGGACCGGTGCGACCTCGCAGCCGGAATGCGCGGGGGAGCGGGTGCAGGTTCCGGCCGGTGCCTACAACGTCGTTGCCCAGCTGGGCGCGATCCGCAGCGCGCCGGAGCCGTTCAACATCGCCTAGCGCTTCGGGCCGCGGCCGCCCGCGCCCGCCAGCCAGGCCGGTTCAGCCGCGACGAGTCGGTCTTTGCCGCCAGGTCTCAGCCCTTGCCCTTGCTGAGCCCGGCCATCCGGATGGCCCCGCGCAGTGACGTCGCCTCGATCAGTTTCATCGGCGTCGACTTCGCATCGGTGCCCGGCGGCACGATCGCGGTGGTGAACCCGAGCCGTTCCGCCTCGGCCAGCCGCCGCGCGGTCGCGGTGACCCGGCGGACCTCACCGGCCAGCCCCACCTCGCCGAGGATCACCCAGCCCGGCTCCAGGGCGGTATTACGAGCGGAACTGGCGATGGCCAAGGCCACCGCCAGATCCGCGGCCGGCTCCACCAGCCGCATCCCCCCGACGGTGGCTGCATAGATATCTTGCTTGCCCACATAGAACCCGCAGCGGCTCTGCAAGACCGCCAGAATCATCGCCACCCGGTTGTAGTCCAGCCCGCTCACCGCACGCCGCGGCGCAGGCACCTGGGTGTCGACGGTCAGGCCCTGGACCTCACCGACCAGCGGACGTTTACCGTCCAACGCCACGGTGACCGCGGTGCCCGGCACCGAATCGGTGCGGTGATGCAGGAACAACCCCGACGGATCGGCCACTCCGGTGATGCCGTCGTCGTGCAGTTCGAAACAGCCCACCTCGTCGGCGCTGCCGAAGCGGTTCTTGATCCCGCGCACCATGCGCAGCGTGGAGTTCTTGTCGCCTTCGAACTGCAACACCACGTCCACCAGATGTTCCAGGGTGCGCGGACCGGCGACCGCGCCGTCCTTGGTGACGTGCCCGACCAGCAGCACCGCGATCCCGCTGGATTTCGCCAGCGCGGTGAGCGCCGCCGTCACCGCGCGCACCTGGGTGACCCCACCGATGACGCCGTCGGTATCCGGCGCGAGCATGGTCTGCACCGAATCGACCACCAGCAGCGTCGGCCGCACCTGCTCGACATGCCCGAGCACCATCGACAGATCCGATTCCGCCGCCAGGTACACCCGCTCGTGCACCGCCCCGGTGCGGTCGGCTCGCAGGCGCACCTGCCCCGCCGACTCCTCGGCCGTCACGTACAGGGCGCGTTCGTCGCGGGCCGCCGCCCAGCGGTGGGCGACCTCGAGCAACAGCGTCGACTTGCCGACCCCCGGTTCACCCGACAGCAACACCACCGACCCGGCGACCACACCACCGCCGAGCACCCGATCCAACTCCGGCACGCCCGTGGACCTGGCCGCGGTGAGCTGGGAATCGATCTGTGAGATCGGCGCGGCGGCGGTACTCGGCAGCATGGCCCGCCGCCCCGCAGGCGCCGCTACCGAGGGCGCGATCTCCTCCACGGTGCCCCACGCACCGCAGTCGGGACATTTACCCACCCATTTGGCGACCTCGTGCCCGCACGCGGAGCACTGGAACACCGGCTTGCTTTTCGCCACACGCGCACCCTACGCAGCCGCACCGACACCGCCGCCCCGCAACGCGAACGGCCGCCGCATCCGGGGATGCGACGGCCGTTGCGCGAAAACTCAGCGAGCTCAGTGCCCGCCCTTGGCCCCACCTTCGCTCGCGCGCGACAGGTCCGATTCGTGGCGCTCGGCCACGGTGCCCGCGTCGACCGGCACCTGCATCTGCACGGTGCCGTTCTCCTTGAAGTCGAAGGTCACCGTGTAGGTCAGGCCCGGGGTGATGTCCTTGGTCAGGCCGGTGATCTCGATGCGCGCGGGATCGGCCTCGGGGTCCTCGCCCGCACCGGCGGCGGGCGCCGCGGTGGTGGTGGGCGCGGCGGTGGTGGTCTCGGTGCCGTGCTGCTCATCGGAGGTGCCGTGCTCGTCCGAGGAGCCGTGCTCACCGGCGGCGGCGGTGGTGTCGGCGCCGGCGGCCACGACGGTCTGCTGCGGCTTCAGCGTCAGCGTGGAGCCGCCGCCGGGGGCGGTGATCTTCACGTCGCCCAGATCGGTGCTGATCTTGGTGAGCTCGTCGGCGGTGGTCTCGCTGGTGTTGACGATCGACAGCGCCAGCACGGCCTGGCCGCCGGTGGCGTTGGTGTGCTCACCGCTGGGCGGGTAGACGATGTGCACGTTGCGCAGCGAGATCTTGCCGACGTCGGCGTGGTTGCCGTTGATCGCGGCCACCTGGTCGGCGGTCTGCGAGATCTGGCCGGCGCTGCAGCCGGTCAGGGCGAGCGCCGCGCCGGCCGCGAGGGCCGCAACCATCGTCATGCGACGCCGCGGGGTCGTACCTGCCGCCGGGGCGGTCACAGCTGTCAGGGCAGTCACGGGTTGTCCTCCATGTCGAGCGGGCTCACTCCAACTAGGGACTGTAGTAGTTGGCCGGGAGTACCGGGCGCGCGGGGAGTATGTGTCGGGCCGGATCGCCCGGCCGCGCCGACGGGTGCGCCGGGCGCGCAAAGGTACGTGCGGTGCTCCGCCCGGCCGCGCGCGACCCTCCGCTCCCCAAGCGGAAGGTCGCCGGTTCGAGGTGCGTCCCGGCCGCGCGGGTGCGCGAGGGGCGACGCGCGCGAGGGTTGTTTCGGGCTGATCACGATTCGCGGTTGTGCGCGCGGCTGTGCGCAGTGCTACTGTCCCGCTGGGTTTCCCGGCGCTGGAAGTGCCAGGAGGTAACTCGTTCTGGCACAACGCAATGCACATCTCGCAGATTCTGTCAAGCCCCGAGGTAGCCCCGTTGTGGCCCTGACCTGCACAGTTGATCGCGCCGTTATCGAGCCGCATGTTAAACTGTGAACATCGAAAGGGGCACGGGACACATGATTTTTAAGGTCGGAGACACCGTCGTTTACCCCCACCACGGAGCGGCGCTGATCGAAGCTATCGAGACTCGCACCATCAAGGGTGAGCAGAAAGAGTATCTGGTCCTGAAGGTCGCCCAGGGTGACCTGACTGTTCGGGTTCCCGCAGAGAACGCGGAATACGTCGGCGTGCGCGACGTCGTCGGGCAGGAAGGTCTCGATCGGGTTTTCCAGGTGCTACGTGCGCCGCATACGGAAGAGCCGACCAACTGGTCCCGCCGCTACAAGGCCAACCTGGAGAAGCTCGCCTCCGGCGATGTGAACAAGGTGGCCGAGGTCGTCCGCGATCTGTGGCGTCGGGAGCAGGACCGCGGTCTGTCCGCGGGCGAGAAGCGGATGCTGGCGAAGGCCCGGCAGATCCTCGTCGGTGAGCTCGCGCTCGCCGAGGGAACCGATGACGGCAAGGCCGAGACGCTGCTCGACGAGGTTCTCGCAGCGGCTTCCTGACCGTGAACAGCTCTAACGGCCGTGTGGTCGCGTTGGTGCCTGCCGCCGGTCGTGGCGTGCGCCTGGGTGGATCGACACCCAAGGCGTTCGTCGCGGTCGGCGGTACACCCATGCTCAGATACGCCGTCGATGGGCTGCTCGCATCCGATGCCGTAGACGAGATAATTGTCATGGTTCCGGCCGAACTGGTGCAGATCGCAGTTGCCCTGCTGCCGTCCGCCGCGCCGGTTCGCGTCGTCGTCGGCGGGGCCGAGCGCACCGATTCGGTCCGCGCCGGCATCGCGGCCGCACCGCGGGCCGATTACTACCTCGTCCACGACGCCGCCCGCGCGCTCACCCCACCCGAGCTGATCGCCCGGGTGGCCGCCGAGCTGCGCGCGGGGCATCCGGCCGTGGTGCCCGCGCTCCCGGTCGTCGACACCGTGAAATCGGTGGACGAGCGCGGGATCGTCACCGGAACCCCGGACCGGTCGGCCCTGCGCGCCATCCAGACCCCGCAGGGATTCGCGGCCGATTTGCTGCGCGCCGCCTACGCCACCGAGGTCGCCGCCACCGACGACGCGGGCCTGGTCGAACGCCTGGGCCACCCGGTCCGCACGGTGCCCGGCGACCCGCTCGCCTTCAAGATCACCACCCCGCTCGACCTGCACCTGGCCGAGGCCGTCCTGGCCGGCGCCGAACTGCCCGCGGCGGGTGTCCGATGACCATGCGCGTCGGCATCGGCAGCGATGTCCATCCGATCGAACCCGGCCGCCCGTGCTGGATGGCCGGGCTGCTCTTCGACGGCGACGACGGTTGCGCCGGCCACTCAGACGGCGACGTCGCCGCGCACGCGCTCTGCGACGCCCTCCTCTCGGCCGCGGGCCTCGGCGACGTCGGCGCCGTCTTCGGCACCGGCCGCCCGGAATGGGCGAACGTCTCCGGCGCCGCCATGCTGAAAGAAGTGCGCCGATTGCTCGACGAGGCCGGATACGACGTGGTCAACGCGGCGGTCCAGGTGATCGGCAACCGCCCCAAGATCGGCCCGCGCCGGGCCGAAGCGCAGCAGGTCCTCGGCGATCTGCTGGGCGCGCCGGTGTCGGTGTCGGGCACCACCACCGACGGTCTCGGGCTCACCGGGCGCGGTGAAGGGGTCGCCGCCATGGCGACCGCCCTGCTGCACTGTCGGTAGTCCAGCCCCGCCGACCCGCGCCGATCCGGCCGCGGACCTGTCGGAATTTCGAGACTCCGCCCGCAGCGCAACCCCATATACCAGCTAGGATCGACTGCCGTGACTCTGCGCCTATTCGACACCGAGACGCGGACCATGCGTGATTTCACGCCACTGGTCCCCGGCCATGCCTCGGTGTACCTGTGTGGCGCCACCGTGCAGGGTGAACCGCACATCGGGCATGTGCGCAGCGGCGTCGCGTTCGACGTGCTGCGCCGCTGGCTGACCGTCAACGGCCACGATGTCGCGTTCATCCGCAATGTCACCGATATCGACGACAAGATCCTGAACAAGGCCGCCGCCGCCGGACGGCCGTGGTGGGAGTGGGCCGCGACCCATGAGCGCGCCTTCGACGAGGCCTACCGGCAGCTCGGTGTGCTGCCGCCGTCGGCCGAACCGCGCGCCACCGGCCACATCACTCAGATGGTCGAGCTCATGCAGCGGTTGATCGACCGCGGGCACGCCTACGCCTCGGCGGGCAATGTCTACTTCGACGTGGTGAGTTACCCCGAGTACGGCGCGCTGTCCGGGCATCGTCTCGATGACGTGCACCAGGGCGAAAGCGCGGGCGAGGGCAAACGCGATCCGCGCGATTTCACCCTGTGGAAGGCCGCCAAGCCAGGCGAGCCCACTTGGCCGTCGCCGTGGGGTCCGGGCCGGCCGGGCTGGCATCTGGAATGCTCGGCGATGGCGGAGTTCTATCTCGGTTCGTCGTTCGATATCCATTGCGGCGGAATGGATCTGGTCTTCCCGCACCACGAGAACGAGATCGCCCAGTCCAAGGCGGCCGGGCACGGTTTCGCGCAGTACTGGCTGCACAATGGCTGGGTCACCCTCGGCGGCGAGAAGATGGCGAAGTCGCTCGGCAATGTGTTGTCGGTGCCCAATGTGTTGAAGCAGGTCCGGGCGGTCGAGCTGCGGTTCTACCTCGGTGGCGCGCATTACCGTTCGATGCTCGAGTACTCCGACAAGGCCCTGCAGGATGCCGCGCAGACCTATCAGCGCATCGAGGCGTTCGTGCATCGGGTGGTCGAACGCGGTGGTGACGTGCCGGTGGGCAAGTGGACCGACGCCTTCGCCGCCGCCCTCGACGAGGACCTCGCGGTGCCCAAGGCGCTCGCCGAAATCCACCATGTGGTGCACGAGGGCAACAAGGCGCTCGACGCCGGCGTGCTCGACACCGCGCGCGAGCATGCCGGCCAGGTGCGTGGCATGCTGGCCATCCTCGGTGTCGATCCACTGGACCCGCAGTGGCACACCCCCGGTGATTCCACCGCCGCGACCGCCGCGCTCGATGTGCTGGTCAATGCCGAACTCGAACGGCGCCAGCAAGCGCGGGCCGACAAGGACTGGGCGACCGCCGACGCGGTGCGCGACCGGTTGCACGCCGCGGGTGTCGAGGTCACCGATACCCCCAACGGCCCGGAATGGTCGCTGGTCACCCCACAGCCAGGAAAGGCCGACTGATGGCAGGCAATTCGCAGCGCCGAGGCGCTGTCCGCAAGGGCGGAACCAAGAAGGGCCAGGTTGTCGGATCCGGCGGCAAGCGCAGGCGTGGACTCGAGGGCCGGGGTGCGACTCCGCCCGCCGAGATGCGTAAGTACCATCCGGCCGCCAAGCGTGCTGCCGCGAAAGCCAAAGCGGCGCAGGCAGGTTCGGGTGGACGCCAGAATCGTCCGGCCGGTCGCAAGACCGACGACGGGCCGGAGATGGTGCTCGGGCGTAACCCGGTCGTGGAATGCCTGCGCGCCGGTGTGCCCGCCAGCGCGCTGTATGTCGCCGTCGGCACCGAGAACGACGAGCGGCTGACCGAGAGCGTCCGGATCGCCGCCGACACCGGCATTTCCATCCTGGAAGTTCCGCGTACCGATCTGGACCGGCTCAGCGCCAACGGGTTGCATCAGGGCCTCGCGCTCCAGGTGCCGCCGTACCGCTACGCCCACCCCGACGATCTGGCCGAGCGCGTGCGGGATTCGGGGCAGCCGGCGCTGATCGTCGCGCTGGACAACATCTCCGATCCGCGCAACCTCGGCGCGGTGATCCGCTCGGTGGCCGCGTTCGGTGGTCAGGGTGTGGTGATTCCGCAGCGCCGCAGCGCCAGCGTCACCGCGGTGGCCTGGCGCACCAGTGCGGGCGCGGCGGCCCGGCTGCCCGTCGCGCGGGCCACGAATCTGACCCGCACGCTGAAGGATTTCGCCGCCAAGGGCTATCAGATCGTCGGCCTGGACGCCGGTGGCGACACCACCCTCGACGAGTTCGATGGCACCGCACCGACGGTGATCGTGGTCGGCTCCGAAGGCAAGGGCCTGTCGCGGCTGGTCCGCGAGACCTGCGATGCCATTCTGAGCATTCCGATGGCGGGTCCGGTGGAATCGCTCAACGCCTCGGTCGCCGCGGGTGTCGTGCTCGCCGAAGTGGCCCGTCAGCGCCGCATCTGAGATCGCCGCACGCCCGGACGGTGGGGCTCGTCCGTGCGCGTGAGCGAAACGCCGCACGGCCGCGACACTCGGTAAAGAACGCGCAAAGGCGGCCTACCCCCGTACAATTCGGCTCGTGGTGATACCCAATCAGCCCATCGGTCAGACGATCGAGCACCCGCGGGCAACCCTGGTGCTGGTGCTCGGCGCCGTGAGTTTGATGTGCTGCGGGGTCCTCGGGCCGGTGGCCTGGGCGCTGGGCAAACAGGCGCTCGACCAGATCAACGATTCCCACGGTGCGTTGAGTGGGCGCGCGCAGGTGATGGTGGGCTACATCCTCGGGGTCATCGGCACCATCATGATGATCATCTGGGCGCTGCTGTTCCTGCTGATCCTGCTGGGCGGCAACGCCTAGCGAACTGTCGCTCGGTGCGGACTCGGTCGCGTTCCGCTGAATGCCGCTTCGGCCGCCCAGTCGGCGAGGGCGCTCACCGCCGCTCAGTGCAGGCTCGGCCGCTCCGGTTCGTCCGGGTGGTCCCAGGCCGGCCACTCTTCGGAGATCGACCCGGACCAGTCGGGCTGACGCCGTTCCCGGAACGCCGTCATCGCCTCCCCGCCGTCGATGCTCTTGGCCACGTGCTGGTTCAGCTCGCTCTCCAGCCGTCCCACCACCGACGGCGCCATATCCATGCTTTCCCACAGCAGCCGCTTGGACAGCGCGGCTGTCAGCGGGGCCGAGCCGTTGGCGATATCGTGCGCCACCGCCAGCGCGGTCGGCAGCACCTCGCCGCCGGGTAGGCAGGCATTGGCCAGGCCCATCGCCTTGGCCTCCGCGCCGTCGAAGGTGCGGCCGGTGAGCAGGATGTCGGCGGCGTTGGCCAGGCCCGCCAGTCGCGGCAGCGTCCAGTGCGCGTACCCGTCGGCGAGCACGCCGCGGCGCACCTGGCTCAGCCCGTACACCGCGTCGTCGGCCAGATAGCGCAGATCGCATTGCAGCGCCAGCGCCAGTCCGATCCCGACGGCGTGCCCGTTGACGGCGGCGATCACCGGCTTGCGCACCCGGAACGGCGGCGGGTCGATGGTGCCGGTGACCTCGCCGACCCGGTCGGACAGGTCGGCGCCGGCGCAGAACGCGGGCGGGGTGCCGGTGATGACGACGACGCGAATGGCATCCTCGGCATCGCAGCGCTGCAAGGCCGCGCTGAGCTCGGCGATCATGGCCGGCGTGAAGGCGTTCTGCTGGGCGGGGCGATTCAGGGTGAGGACGGCGATGCCCGCGGAGACATCGACGAGCAGTTCCGAACTCATGCCTTGGATCGTAGACGACCCCGCCCCGCCCGGTGGGCGCTCGGGCGAGTGCTCAGGGACGCAGGATCTGGCGGCCGATGGCGTACTTGTGCACCTCGGTCGGGCCGTCGTAGAGCCGGAAGGCGCGCATATCGCGGAAGATCATCTCCACCACGGTCTCGTCGCTGATGCCGATGCCGCCGAGTACCTGCACACAGCGGTCGGTGACCTTGAACAGCTCCTCGGAGACGAAGGCCTTGGCCACCGAGCTCTCGTGCCGGGCCTTCTCGCCCTGATCCATCAGCCAGCAGGCGTGCCAGATCGTCAATCGGCACTGGTGCAGTGCGATCTCGTTGTCGGCCAACATGAACGACACACCCTGGTGTTCGCCGATGGTCTTGCCGAACGCGGTCCTGGTCTTGGCGTGCTCGACCGCGATGCTGTGCGCGCGTTCGGCCGCACCCAGCCAGCGCATGCAGTGGGTGAGCCGGGCCGGGGCCAGCCGCAGCTGGGCGTAGCGCAGCGCCTGGCCGGCCTCGCCGAGCAGCGCCTCCTTGGGGAGGGTGAGCTGGTCGAAGCGCACCACGCCGTGTCCGGCGACGTAGTTGCGGTCCATGGTGTTCATGGTGCGTTCGATGACGATGCCCGGCTGATCGCCGTCGGTGAGGAATAGTGTCGGCCCCGCCGGCAGATGCGGGTTCTCCGCGAGCCGCGCCATGATGATCCAGGTCTTGGCCCCATTGGCGCCGGTGATCAGCCATTTGCGGCCGTTGATGGTGAAGTTCTCGCCGTCGAAGGTGGCGGTGGTGGCCAGCTGGTTGGGGTCCGAGCCGGCGCCGCCCGGTTCGGTCATGGCGAAGACCGAACGCTGGTGGCCGTTGATCACCGGCATCAGGTAGCGCTCGGTCTGTTCCGGGTTCGCGATCTTGGACAGCAGGAACATATTGCCCTCGTCGGGCGCCGCGCAGTTCATCGCGATGGGGCCGAGTGTCGACCAGCCCGCCGCCTCGTACAGCACCGCCTGCTCGACATGGGTGAGCCCGCGCCCGCCCAGCGCCTCCGGGGCCTGAATGGTCAGCAGCTTCTCCGCCCGCGCCAGCTCCACCATCTCCTGGCGCAGCTCATCGGTCGGCCCGTGCGCGGTGAGCCGCGGATCGCGCTCGAACGGCACGATCTTCTCGGTGACGAACCGGCGGATCCGATCGCGTTCGGCGGCGAGGTCGGCGGGAATGCTGAAGTCGATCATCAGTGGTCACCTTCGTTAGGGGGTGCGTTCGATGAGCATACGAAACCCGCGCGCACCTACTGAAGGCACATGCCATCAAACGGTATCGCGCGGGTGTTCGGCCGGGTTCGCGCAGGCGACGGGCGGTGCTGTGATCGAGCGGGTTTCACCGGGACGCGACTCCCGCTGCCGTGTCAGTCGCGGGCCCGGCTGCGGGCCTGTTCGACCTCGTTGATGTGGTTCTCCGCCCACTGCCGTAGCGCCGTGATGGGCTCGGCCAGGCTGCGCCCGAGTGCGGTGAGGTCGTAGTCGACGCGGGGCGGGATGGTGGGGTAGACGGTGCGGGTGATGAACCCGTCGGCCTCGAGGCTGCGCAGAGTCTGGGTCAGCATCTTCTGTGAGACACCTTCGATCCGCCGGCTCAGGTCGGTGTAGCGCATGGTGCCCCCGAGCAGGGCATCCACTACGAGGACCGTCCACTTGCCTGCGATGTGATCGAGCACCTGGCGGGTCGGGCACTTCGCCGAGAACGCGTCGGCCGGCAAGCCCGAGGACTCAACGATCGTCTCCATAGATGGAGAGTAACGCACTAATTAGTGCCTTCTTCTGAAAAGTGAGTCACTCTCCGATAGTTAGTGGCATGACTCCCCACAGCATGTCCGTCGCCGAAGCCATCCGCACTCGCCGCACCGTCCGCCACTACCGCCCCGACGCGATCTCCCCGACCGTGATCGACGAACTGCTCGACCTCGCCATCGAGGCGCCCACCAGCTGGAATTTCCAGGACCGGTCCATCGTCGTCGTCACCGGTGACGAAGGCCGTGCGGGTCTGGCCTGGGCCACCGGTGGGCAGCCACAGCCACAGGAAGCGCCGCTCATGCTCGTGTTCGTCGCCGAGCCACTGGCCTGGCGCGAGGACCGCAGCGACGTCTACGAGCAGGCCCGCCGCAATGGCGCGTGGAACGACGAGTTCGTCACGATGTTCTCCGGGGCGTCGCAAGCCTTCCAAGCCGACCTGGAAGAACGTGGCCTGCTGCGGGAGTACGCGATCAAGGACGCGATGATCGCCGCCGCTTACGTGATGCTCACCGCCACGGAGATGGGCCTCGCCTCCTCACCGATGAACGGCTGGGACGAGGCCGCGGTGAAGCAGGTGATCGGCGTCGCCCGAAGGGGAGACGCCCGCCGGCCACAGGTCTCCAGCCCACGCCGCGCGCATGGAGCAGCGGGCCGAGCGCCCGATCGATCGACCCTCAGACCGCCGAACGTACCCGCGCCGCTTGCCGGCGACGGGTCCCGATCACGCGGCAGACGATGTAGATCAGGAACGACAGTCCGGTGACGAAGGTCGACACCGGCACGCCGGGCGCCAGGGAGAGCAGGATGCCGCCGACGGCCGCGATTTCGGCGAACACCACCGTCAGCACGGTGGCGCGGGCGGGGCTGGCGGTGAGCTGGGCGGCGGCGGCCGCGGGGGTGATCAGTAGGGCGAGCACGAGCAGGGCGCCGACGATCTGGACGCCGAAGGCCGCGGTGATGCCCAGCAGCACCGCGAAGACGATCGACAGCGCGCGCACCGGGACTCCGCGCGCCACGGCGACTTCCGGATCGGAGCTGGCGAACAGCAACGGCCGGTAGACGAACGCCAGTACCGCCAGCACGCCGACGGTGCAGAACGCGAGCAATCCGAGCCCACTGTTGCCGACGCTGACGACCTGCCCGGTCAGCAGCGAGAACTTCGATCCGGCGCGGTCGGGCCCCAACCACAAGAACAGCACCGAGAGTCCGAGTCCGAACGAGAGCACCACCGCGATCACCGAATCACGTTCGCGCGCTTTGGTACCCAGCACCCCGAACAGCACCGCCGCAACCACCGATCCGGCGATGGCGCCGAGCCCGACACCGATCCCGGCCAGCAGCGCCGCCGCCGCACCGGTCAGCGACAGCTCGCTGGTGCCGTGCACCGCGAACGACATCTGCCTGCTGATGATCAGCGGCCCGATCACGCCGGCCAGCAGCCCGAGCAGCGCCGCGGCGAGCACCGCCTGCTGCACGAAGTCGTAGGTCAGCAGGTTCGCGGTGGTGGAGAAGTCGAACATCTTCGACACCACGTCGGCGAGTTTGTCGTTCACGCGCGTGCCTCACTGTCGCGCGGCGCCGAGTGCGGCGTCCCCGGCTCGCCGTGGCAGTGCGCCCCGGCAGCGCCGAGCGCGTCCATCGTGTCGCCGGTCCCGACGACCACCAGCCGCCCGCGCACCCGCAGCACATCCACCTCGGTCTGGTACAGCTCCGACAGCACCTCCGAGGTCATCACCTCGTCGGGGGTGCCGATCCGGAATTTGCCGTCCACCAGGTACAGCACCCGGTCCACCAGCGGCAGGATCGGATTGATCTCGTGGGTCACGAACAGCACGGCGGTGTCGTGGGTGCGGCGGCGCCGGTCGATCAGTTCCGACACCAGGCGCTGGTTGGCCAGATCGAGGCTCAGCAGCGGTTCGTCGCACAGCAGCACGCGCGGATCGCCGACCAACGCCTGCGCCACCCGCAGCCGCTGCTGTTCACCACCGGACATGCTCTCCAAGGGCGCGTCCGCGAAAGCCTGTGCCCCCACATCGGCCACCGCCGCGGCCACCTTGCGCTTGCGTTCGCGCCGCGTGCGCCAGCCGAGCCCCCACCGGTGCCCGTCCACCCCGAGCCCCACCAGATCGGTCCCACGCAACTGCACGCCCGCGTCGATCGTCTTCTGCTGCGGGATGTAGCCGATATCCGGATGCCCCGCCCGCGCGGGCGCCCCGGCGATCTCGGCGCTACCCGAACTCAACCCGAGCTGCCCCAGCAGAACCTTCAGCAGCGAGGTCTTCCCGGACCCGTTCGGCCCCAGAATCGCGATGAACTCACCCGGGGCGACCTCCAGATCGAGGCCCTGCCACAGCGTCCGCTCCCCGAACGACAGCCGGGCGGATTCGAGTTTGATGGCGGGTGTGCTCGCGGCCGGCGCCGCCGCCGTGCCTCTGCGGGACGGGGACCGATCGACCGGCCCAGCCTGGCCGGGCGCGACCGGCACACCAGCCCCGCCTACCGCATCACCCTGCGACGACCCGGTCACCTCCGGCTCGCCCAGCTCCACCCGATCAGCCTCATCGACCCGACGTTCGGCGCGCATAACGATCAGTCCAGTGCCGCGGCGATGGCGCGTGCGTTATTGGTCTGCCAGGTGACGTAATCGACCCCGGCCGGCAGCGTTTCGGTCACCTCGACCACCGGGATTCCGGCCGTTTCGGCCTGGGCGCGCAGTTCCTTGCTGGTTTTGTCCTCGGTCTGCACGTTGTAGATCATGGCGCGCACCTGCTTGCCGGTGATCAGGTCGCGGGTGGCGGCGACGGCGGCGGGCGCGGGGTCGGTTTCCTGCTCGATCGCTTCCTGGTACTCGTGCGGGGTCACGTCGTTGGCGCCGGCGTCGAGCAGCAGGTAGTGCGCGAGCGGTTCGGTCTGCATGATCGGCGCGCCGGGGTCGGAGGTGCGAGCGGGCGCGGTGTAGGAGCGGACGCCGTTGAGGCTGTCCTTGAACGCGGCCGCGCGGTCGGTGTAGCCGGTGGCGTGGTCGGGGTCGATCTCGCCGAGCGCTTCGGCGATCCGGTCGGCGACCACCGCGGCGGTGTCGACGTCGTACCAGACGTGCTCGTTCTCGTCGTCGCGGATGTCCTCGGCGCGCGAGGCGAAGGCGTCGACGGCGCGTTTGCCGGTGCCCTCGATGGCCTTCTCCATGAACTCGTCGTAGCCGCCGCCGTTGAGCACCACCAGGTCGGCGTCGGAGATCTTGGCCGATTCGACGGCCGAGGTTTCGTGCGAGTGCGGGTCGGCGGCGGGGTCGGTGATGATCGATTCGACCGTCGCGTCGGGCCCGGCAATGGTTGCCGCGATATTGCCCCAGACATTGGTCGAGGCGACCACCGACGGCTTGCCCGAGTCGTCGGAGCCGGTGCCGCAGGCGGCGAGGCCCAGCATGGACGCCAGCCCCACCGCGACGGTTGCGAAGGTGGTGGCAGATCTGGTTCTCACGCGGGCTCCCAAAGCTTAATGGAAATCGTTTCCGTTTTACTTTATCAGGGCGTTTCTGCGGATACGAACCGAATCCGTGTGATCTGTGTTCCCCGGGCGCGCCACGGCCCACGTCGGCGACCAGTGGATGGCCGGCCGTCGACGTGGGCCGTGTACGAGAATCAGCTGACCAGTGCGTTCACCGGCTGACTCAACAGCTGAGCACACCGCAGCAGGCCGAGATGGCTGTAGGCCTGCGGATGGTTGCCCAGCGAACGCTCGGCCACCGGGTCGTACTCCTCGCTGAGCAGACCGGTCGGCCCGGCCACATCCACCAGCTGGGCGAACAGCGCCTCGGCATCGGAGCGCTTGCCGATCAGCAGGTACGCCTCCACCAGCCACGCCGCGCACAGGTGGAACCCGCCCTCGCCGCCGGGCAGGCCGTCGTCGTGGTGGTAGCGGTACACGGTGGATCCGCTGCGCAGCTCGGCCTCGGTCGCGACGACGGTGGCCGCGAAACGCGGATCGGACGGGTCGATCAGTCCGCTCAACCCGATGTGCAGGGTCGCAGCGTCCAGATCGGTGCCGTCGTAGGCGGCGGTGAACGACTGCACTTCCTCGTTCCAGCCCTTGGTCTTGACCTCGTCGGCGATCTGGTCGCGCAGCGCGGCCCATTCCGGGTGGATCGGGCGGTCGAACTTCTGCGCCAGGGTGAGTGCGCGGTCGATGGTCAGCCAGCCCATCACCTTGGAGTACACGTGGTGGCGCGGGTTGCCGCGGATCTCCCAGATGCCGTGGTCGGGCTCGTGCCAGCGTCGCTGCACCGCCGAAACCATGGCGTGCACCAGTTCCCAGTCCTGGTCCGGCAGCGCCGAGCGCGGATCGCCGATGCCCTGGGTCTCCCGTGCGTGTGCCAGCGTGGCGATCAGGTCGACGATCGGACCGAAGACGTCCAGCTGGACCTGCATGTTCGCCGCGTTGCCGACGCGCACCGGCCGCGATCCGGCGTAACCGGGCAGCTGGTCGATGACGGCCTCGGGTGGCAGGGTCTCGCCGTAGAGCGTGTACAGCGGGTGCAGCCGCTCGGGGCCGGGCAGCGTCTCCAGCACCCGGTGCACCCAGCCGAGGAAGTCCTCGGCCTCGCCCAGCGAGCCGAGCGAGACCAGCGCGGACGCGGTGAGCGCGGCGTCGCGCAGCCAGCAGTAGCGGTAGTCCCAGTTGCGCACGCCGCCGATGTCCTCGGGCAGCGAGGTGGTGGCCGCGGCCAGGATCGAGCCGGACGGCGCGTGCACGAGTCCGCGCAACGTCAGCGCCGAGCGCTTCATCAGGTCCGGCTTGAGCGGCGGCAGGTCCAGCCCGGCCGCCCACGACGACCAGTAGGTCTCCGCGATCCGCCTGCGCTCCGGTTCGGGCGTCATGGCGGGCGCGAGATCCGGTGTGCCGCAGCGCAGTTCCAGCACCACCGGACCCTCGGTCGGATCGATGACGGCCGTCGCGGAGGAGTGCACACCATCGCTCTGGATGGTCCATTCGACGCCGGGGGAGCGCAGCACCGTCGGATCGTTGGTGCCGCGCACCCGCAGCCCGTTCGGCTCGGCCTCGATGGTTACCGGCACCTGGCCGAATTCCGGTCGCGGCGCGAAGGTCACCACGGCGCGTGTGTCACCGGTGATGACGCGGGTCAGATCGGTGCGGTCGGGTGCCACGTCGTGCGGCAGGTAATCGACCACTTGCAGCTTGGCCCAACGGGTTTCGACGGTCATGGTGCCGTCGATGTAGCGCTGCGACAGCGGCAGGCCGGGGCGTTCCGGTGCGATGCTGAAATGCCCGGCCTGCGGCCCGCCGAGCAGATGGGCGAACACCGCCGCCGAATCCGGTTCCGGATGGCAGAACCAGGTGACGGTGGCGTCGGGGGTCAGCAGCGCCACCGAACGCGGGCTGGCCAGCATGCTCAGCCGCTCGATCCGGGGCGCGCTGGCACCGGCCAGCCAGGTGCGCCGCTCCTCGAGCAGGAAGGCCAGCGCGCACGACACGGCCTCGGTATTGGGCACCCGGTACTTGGCCAGGCTCTCGCCCTCGCCGACCTTGATGCCGACGTCCGGCCCCGACAGCATCCGGAACGCCTTCTCATCGGTGACGTCGTCGCCGAAGAACACCGCCGCCGACGCGCCCTCCTGATGCCGGATGGTGTCGAGGGCGCTGCCCTTGTCGGTGGGGATGACAGCCAGCTCGATGACGGCCTTGCCCTCGGTGACCTGCACCCCGACCCAGCAGGCCGGGCCTTGGCGGACCTGGTTCAGCGCGCGCCGCCCGATCTCCGGCCCGGCGTTGCGCACATGCAGCGCGATGCTGGCCGGCTTGGTCTCGACCGTCACGCCCGGATTCTCCGCGGCGATCTGGTTCAGCGCGGTGGTCAGTTCTTGCAGCAGCTGCTTGGCGTCGTTGTCGATGGCGTGCACGAAGCCGACATCGAACTCCGAGCCGTGGCTGCCGATCAGCTGCACCTCGACGGGCAGCCGCGACAGCGCCGCGAGATCACGCAGCGCCCGGCCGGAGATGACGGCGGCCGTGGTGCCCGACAGCCCGGCCAGCGCGCGTAAGGCGCGCACCGACTCGCCGTGCGGGTACGCCTTGGCCGGATCGGACACGATGGGTGCGATCGTCCCGTCGTAATCCGATGCGACCAACAGGCGTGGGACCCGCGCGACCGTCGACAGGGCACGACGAAGTTCCAGTGGGAGATCCTGTGCGCTCACGCATCCAACCTTATGGATCGGAGGAGTTTTTTCAGGGGGCGCGCATGACAATACTGTGTTGAATTCTCATCACCGACATGCGGCGATGCCCGCGAACCGCCCCTGCGCCTAGGAGTTGTTGCCCAGCAGCAGGTCGACGGTCAATTCCAGCCGTTCGGTGACGTCGGTCGCGGAGGCGCGACGGGTGAGCCAGGCCACCAGGTTCGACAGCCACACGTCGCTGATGACGCGGGCGATGGCCAGCTGACGTTCGGTCGGCTCGCCGTCGTTCATGGCGCGGGCGAAGACCCGGTCCATCACCTTGCCCACCCGGTCTACCTCGGCGGCAGCAGAGGCGTCGGCGAACATGAACGCGCGGGTCATGGCCTCGGTGAGCAGCGGGTCGCGCTGCATCATCCGGGTGATCTGGGTGAGCAGCAGATGCATGCGTTCGCGCGGGGTCTGCCCGGCCAGCGGCTTGCGTTTGCCCTCGATCTGCTCGAATTCGCGCGAGAGCGCCGACACCAGCAGGTGCACCTTCGAGGGGAAGTAGCGGTACAGAGTGCCGACGGCGACGTCCGCGCGTTCGGCGACCGCGCGCATCTGCACCGCGTCGTATCCGCCCTTGGAGGCCAGTGCCAGCGTCGCGTCGAGGATGCGCTTGCGGCGTTCGCGCTGCGCGGTGGAACTCAGCTCGTCCTCGCTGAGCGTGGTCACGGCGGCTCGGGTGCCCGCGGTGGGCGCCCCGTTCGAGTCGGCCGGCTGCGAACGGGAGGGGCTGGCCATTGGTGCTGGTCCTTTCGTGTCGGGTCGCGGCGGAGTGTGCGCGGCCCGCGTGGATTCGCGGGGTGCCACTCGCGCCGGACCCGCTCGGTCGGTGGGTCGTACGCGTTCGATCCTGTGGACGAAAGCATCGCTTGACTTCCGCCCGGCCAGGATATTAGAACATGTTCTAGGTGTGGGAGTCACGCCGGAAAGGCGGTATGTACTGTGACCATCGCCACCACTGACGAGCATAAAGCCGTTCAGGAGTCGATGAGCGGATGGGCTGCAGCGGTACGTCCGATTGCAACAATGCGGGACGACAAGACCGGCTTCTGGCGCACGTACTGGGATCAGCTGACCGAACTCGGGATCTTCCGGGTGGCCGTCGACGAGCAGGCGGGCGGCGCGGGTGGATCGATCACCGATCTCGCCGTCCTGGTGGAGCAGGCCGCGCATGATCTGGTGGGCGGGCCGGTGCTCACCACCGCGGTGGCCGGCGTGGTGACCGGCGGGCGACTGGACGAACAGCAGCCGTGTGGTGTCGCGCTCGACACCGTTGTCGAGTCGGCGAGCAGCTTATCGGCTGTGGATCGTGCGGTGCAGACCGAAGCCGGTGAGCTGGTGCTCAGCGGGGTCTGGGAGAGCGTGCTCGGCGCCGCGCCCGGCACCGCGGTCCTGCTGCCGGTGCGGGTTGCCGAGGGTTCGCGCTGGTGTCTGGTTCCCGCTGACGCTGCCGGCCTGACCATCGAACCGCTGGACCCGCTCGACCCGAGCACCCCGCTGGCCCGGGTGCGCTGTGCCGATGTGCCGGTGCCCGCCGCGGACGTGTTCGCTCCCGCCTTCGCCGTCGAAGACCTGCTCGTGCTGCTGGTCACCGCCGAGCTGGCCGGTGTCGCCGGGTGGTGCCTGGAGACCGCGGTCGAATACGCCAAGGTGCGTGAGCAATTCGGCAAGCCGATCGGCAGTTTCCAGGCCGTCAAGCACATCTGCGCCTGGATGCTGTGCCGAACCGAACTGATCCGCGCGGTCGCCGCAGACGCGGCCGCGGCGGCCGACGACGCCCGTGCGGGAGCCGGCGCCGAACTCCCGATCGCGACCGCCGTCGCCGCCGCCATCTCCCTCGACGCCGCGGTCGACACCGCCAAGGACTGCATCCAGGTCCTCGGTGGCATCGGCTTCACCTGGGAACACGACGCGCACTTCTACCTGCGCCGCGCGGTCGCGCTACGGCAGCTGCTCGGCAGTGGCGGCTACTGGCGCGCCCGCGTGACCGAACTGACCAGGGCGGGTGCGCGTCGCACCACCGGTGCCGACCGGATCCTCGCCGACGTCGCCGCCGACACCGGATCCTCCGGCGAAGGGGTGGGCGCGGCTGTGGGTGTGGCGGCCGCGGTCGGCAATGTCGCCGCGGTGTCGCTCGAGGTCGGCGAGGCCGCAACCGGATTGGCCGCCGAGGTCGCGAAGATCGCTGCCCTGCCCGTCGATCAACAGCGCAAGGCGCTGGTCGAGGCCGGTCTGGTCATGCCGCATTGGCCCAAGCCGTACGGCCGCGGCGCCGATCCGATGACGGGTCTGGTGATCTCCGAGGAACTCGCCCGCGCCGGGCTGGAGGTGCCGGACCTGGCCATCGGCGGCTGGGCCGTACCGACCCTGCTGCAACACGGCACCCCGGAGCAGATCGAACGGTTCGTCTGGCCGACGCTGCACGAAGAGGTCATCTGGTGCCAGCTGTTCAGCGAGCCGGGCGCCGGTTCCGATCTGGCCGCCCTGCGCACCACCGCCACCAAGGTCGACGGCGGCTGGATGCTGCGCGGGCAGAAGGTGTGGACCTCCCTCGCCGACGCCGCCAACTGGGGCATCTGCCTGGCGCGCACCGATCCGGAGGCGCCCAAGCACAAGGGCATCAGCTACTTCCTGGTCGATATGCGCAGCGCCGGCATCGAGATCCGTCCGCTGGTGCAGATCACCGGGGAGGCCCGCTTCAGCGAGGTCTTCCTCGACGACGTCTTCGTGCCCGACGACTGCGTGGTCGGCGCGCTCGGCAACGGCTGGAAGATCTCCCGGTCCACCCTGTCCGCCGAGCGGATCGCCATGGGCGGCAAGGGGATCGGTCAGGTGCTGGAGGAATTGGTCGACAAACTGCCCGCGACCGGTCCGGGCGCCGAGCTGATCAGTGACCGCCTCGGCCGGTTCGTCGCCGATGCGACGGCCGGTCTGCTGCTGGAGCAGCGCGGCGCTGCCCGGATCCTGGCCGGTGCCGATGCTGGTCCGCAGAGCAGCGTGCGCAAGCTCGTCGGTGTGCGGCATCGGCAGGAGGTCGCCGAGTTCGCGGTCGAAGTGACGGGCACGGCGGGTGCGCTGGAGACCGAGGCGACCAAGGAGTTCCTGCTCACCCGCTGCCTGTCGATCGCGGGTGGCACCGAGCAGATCCTGCTCACCCTGGCCGGTGAGCGGATCCTCGGGCTGCCCAGGGACGGCAGCTGAATGCGTGCACAGGACACGGGGCCGGTGGCTTCGAGGAACGACTGGAGATAAGCGTGGACTTCACCAGAGACGAGGCCCAAGACGCCGTGGCCGAGGTCGTCGTGAGCTTGCTGGAACGGGAATCGGCCCGCGAGGCCGACCTGTGGCAGCCGTTCGTCGACACCGGACTGCCCGCGGTGGCGCTGCCGGAACGCTTCGGCGGTGACGAGATGGGCGTGTCCGCGGTCTCGGTGCTGCTGACCGAACTGGCCATCGACGCCGTCGCGATCCCGGCGCTGCCGACCTTCGGCTTCGGCGTGCTAGCCCTGCTCGGTGCGCCGGATTCAGTGGCGGAGAAGGTATTCCCCGCTGTTGCCGAGGGCGCCGTGCTCACCGCCGCGCTGCACGAACTCGGCGACCCGTTCACCACCAAACCGGCCACCAAGGCCGTCGCCGAGGGCGACAAGGTGCGCATCACCGGCCACAAGGTGGCGGTGCCCTACGCCGAGCAGGCCCGCTGGATCCTGGTGCCCACCGAAGCCGGCGTGGCCGTGGTCGACGCGGCCGCCGCAGGCATCACCCGCACCGCCTCGCCGGTCTCGGGGGCGATGCCGGAGTACACGCTGCATTTCGATTCGGTCGAGATCCCGGCCGACTGGCTGCTGCCCGACGCGCTCGCCGAACTGCACCGCGCGGCGCTGGCGTCGATCGGCGCCGCCGCCGACGGCTTGCTCGAGGGTGCGCTGAAGCTCACCGCCGAGCATGTGCGCACCCGGCATCAGTTCGGCAGGCCGCTGGCCGAGTTCCAGGCGGTGGCCCAGCAGATCGCCGACCTCTACGTGGTCTCGCGCACCCTGCACGCCGCCGCTGTCTCCGCGAACTGGGCGCTCGCTCAGGAGGATTCGAGCCCCGATCACCAGTCCAGGATCGACGACGATCTGGACGTACTCGCCTACACCGTGGCCGCGGAACTGCCGCGCGCCATGCAGAAGTGCCATCACCTGCACGGTGGCATCGGCGTCGACGTGACGCATGCGATGCACCGCTACTACTCCCAGGCCAAAGACCTCGCCCGCTGGCTGGGCGGCGAGTCGCTGCGCCTCGACCGATTGGGGGCCAGATGTTCATCGATCTGACCATCGAGCAGCGCAAGCTGCGTGACGAATTACGTTCCTACTTCGCCGATCTCGTCACGCCCGAAGAAGAGGCCGCGATGGCGGTCAACCGGCACGGCGACGCCTACCGCGAGGTGGTGCGCCGGATGGGCCGCGACGGGTGGCTCGGCGTCGGCTGGCCCAAGGAATACGGCGGCCAGGGTTTCGGCCCGGTCGAGCAGCAGATCTTCTTCAACGAGGCCGTGCGCGCCGACGTGCCGTTGCCGCTGGTCACCCTGCTCACCGTGGGCCCGACCCTGCAACAGTTCGGTACCGAGGAGCAGAAGCAGAAGTTCCTGCCCGGCATCCTGTCCGGCGATATCCACTTCGCCATCGGCTACTCCGAACCGGAGGCGGGCACCGACCTGGCGGCCTTGCGCACCAGCGCGGTGCGCGACGAATCCGGCGACTGGATCGTCAACGGGCAGAAGATCTTCACCACCGGCGCGCACGAGGCCGATTACGTCTGGCTGGCCTGCCGCACCGGTTCGGTGGAATCGCGGCACCGCGGCATCACCATCCTGATCGCCGACACCAAAGATCCCGGCTACTCCTGGACGCCGATCATCACCTGCGACGGCGCCCACCACACCAACGCGACCTACTTCGACAATGTCCGGGTCCCGGCGAACATGCTGGTCGGCGAGGAGAACCGGGGCTGGAAGCTGATCACCACCCAGCTCAACCACGAGCGGGTCAGCCTCGGGCCGTCCGGCAAGATCGAACAGCTCTACGACAAGGCCGTCACCTGGGCGCGCCCCCGCGGCCTGCTCGACGAGCCCGATGTGTGCCGCTCCCTGGGCCGCGTCCACGCCATGGTGCGGTTGAACGAGCTGCTGAACTGGCAGGTCGCCGCCACCCACGGCAGCGGTGACGAATCCCAGGTGATCGCCGATGCCTCCGCCACCAAGGTCTTCTCCACCGAATCGCTGCAAGAGGCGGGCCGGCTGGTCGAGGAGATCGTCGGCCGCTACGGCGATCCGGCCGATCCGGCCACCGCCGAACTGCTGACCTGGCTGGATCGGCGCACCAAACAGAACCTGGTGGTCACCTTCGGCGGCGGCGTCAACGAGGTCATGCGCGAGCTCGTCGCCACCGCAGGCCTGCGCTTGCCGCGCGTGCCCCGATAGCCAGCAACGAACCAACGAAGGAGCAGCGCGTGCCGGAAACACTCACTCCGGAAGCGATCGTCGCGGCCGGCGAGAAGATCATCGCGGCGGGCGAATCCTCGCACCGCGCGGGCCGCGACCCGGTCAACCAGCCGATGATCAACAACTGGCTGGAGGCGATCGGCGACAAGAACCCGGTCTACGTCGACGAGGAGGCCGCCCGCGCCGCCGGTTTCGCCGGCATCGTCGCCCCGCCCGCGATGGCGCAGGTGTGGACCATGCCGGGCCTGCACGGGCAGCGGTCGCCGGACGATCCGATGAACGCCACCATGGCGCTGCTCGACGACGCCGGCTACACCTCGGTCGTCGGTACCAACTGCGAGCAGACCTACTACCGGTACCTGGTGCCTGGCGAGCAGGTCACCGTCACCAGCGCGCTCACCGACATCACCGGGCCCAAGCGCACCGGGCTGGGGGAGGGCTGGTTCATCACCTTCGCCACCCGCTGGTACGTCGGTGACGAGCTGGTCACCGAAATGCTGTTCCGCATGCTGAAATTCGCGCCCGGCACCGGCAAGCCGGCCGCCGAGCCCGAGCCCGATCTGTCGGCCCGGGTGCGTCCGCTGGTCTCGCGCGACACCGAATTCTTCTGGGCCGGAACGCGTGCCGGTGAACTGCGCATCCAGCGCATGCCCGACGGGACCCTGCGCCATCCGCCGGTGCCCGCGATCTGGCAGGACAAATCCGAACCCGTCGACTACCAGGTCGCTTCCGGGCGCGGCACGGTGTTCAGCTACGTCGTCCATCACGCGCCGAAGGTGCCCGGCCGTCAGCTGCCGTTCGTAGTGGCGCTGGTTGAACTGGAGGAAGGGGTGCGCATGCTCGGCGAACTGCGCGGCATCGAACCCGACAAGGTCGAGGTCGGGCTGCCGGTGCAGGTGGACTTCGAGAAGCTCGACGACGAGACGGCGCTGCCGTTCTGGAAGGTGATCGCGTGACTGCCACGATCGAACCGGCGACCATCGCGGTCGGGACCGAATTGCCGGAGCTGGTGATCCACGCCGATCCCACCTTCGTCATCAGTTCCGCGCTGGCCACCCGGGATTTCCAGGATGTGCACCACGATCGTGACAAGGCGGTCGAGCGCGGCTCCAAGGACATCTTCGTCAATATCCTCACCGATACCGGCCTGGTGCAGCGGTTCGTCACCGATTGGTCGGGGCCGCGCACGATCGTCAAGAAGATCGCGCTGCGCCTCGGTGTTCCGCTCTACGCCGGCGACACCCTCACCCTCACCGGCAAGGTCTCCGCGATCGAGGGCGACGACATCCACATCGCCGTCACCGGGCGCGACAGCCTGGGCGACCACATCGTCGCCACCGCCGTGATCGCCATTCGTTCTTCGGAAGCAGGTGCCTAGATGAGTGCACAGTCGGCCCTGTCCGGCCGGGCGGCGATCGCCGGGATCGGCGCCACCGATTTCTCCAAGGATTCCGGGCGCAGTGAATTGCGGCTGGCCGCCGAGGCCGTCACCGCGGCCCTCGCCGACGCGGGCCTCACACCCGCCGACGTCGACGGCCTGACCACCTTCACCATGGACACCAACACCCAGGCCGCGGTCGCGCGGTCGGTGGGCATTCCGGAGCTGAAGTTCTTCAGCGACATCCGCTACGGCGGCGGCGCTGCGTGCGCGACGGTCCAGCACGCGGCCATGGCCGTGGCGACCGGCGTCGCCGATGTGGTGGTGGCGTACCGAGCGTTCAACGAGCGCTCGGAATCGCGGTTCGGCCAGTTCTCCACCGCGTTGGCGACCGCGCCGACTTCCTCGGGTGTGGACGCGGGCTGGTCGTATCCGCAGGGTCTGGGCACGCCCGCCGCGCAGGTCGCGATGGTCGCGCGCCGGTACATGCACGTATACGGCGCCACCAGTGCCGATTTCGGCCGCGTCGCCGTGGCCGACCGCAAGCATGCGGCGGTGAATCCGAACGCCTTCTTCTACGGCAAGCCGATCACCCTCGAAGATCATCAGAATTCGCGCTGGATCGCCGAGCCGCTGCATTTGCTGGATTGCTGCCAGGAGTCCGACGGCGGCGTCGCCATTGTGGTCACCAGCGTCGAGCGGGCCAAGGATCTGCCCAACCCGCCCGCCGTCATCACCGCCGCCGCCCAGGGCAGCGGCGCCGACCAATACGTGATGACCAGCTACTACCGCGACGCCATGACCGGCCTCCCGGAAATGGGCCTGGTCGGCGACCAGCTGTGGGCCCAGAGCGGCCTGCGCCCCGACGACATGCAAGCGGCCATCCTCTACGACCACTTCACCCCGTTCGTCCTGATGCAGCTGGAAGAACTCGGCTTCTGCCCCCGCGGCGAAGCCAAGAACTTCATCGCCGACGGCGCCATCGAACTCGGCGGCCGCCTCCCGCTCAACACCCACGGCGGCCAACTCGGCGAGGCCTACATCCACGGCATGAACGGCATCGCCGAAGCCGTCCGCCAAATCCGCGGCACCTCGGTCAACCAGGTAGAAGACCTCACCAACATCCTCGTCACCGCGGGCACCGGCGTCCCGACCTCCGGCCTCGTCCTCAGCGCGGCCTGAACGCCGAGAGCTACATGGCCGAGAGGTCCTCTCGACGTTTGCCTCGGCCATGTAGCTCTCGGTGCATCGCTGCTGGGTCGAGCGGCGTACAAAGCGCCCCGCCTAGGTAGTTTCGGAGCACGCCGGCCAGCTGGGCGGCGCTTTGCGGGGTGCCCGCGGGGAGGTCGGCGCGGGCACCGGCGAAGCGGTCGAAGGTGATGCCTTCGATGACGGCGATGAAGTCGGCGGCCGCGGTGTCCGGTTCGTCGGCGCCCAACTGCTCGAGCAGGGTCTTGGCGCGGGCGTGGGAGAAGAGGCTGCCGACCAGTCGAGCGTGCAGCTCGGGATCGGCGCTCAGTTCGATGGTGAGGGCGTAGCGGACCACGAGGTGTGCGCGGCGGTGCGCCAGCATCCGGTCCAGCCAGGCGCCGATGCCGGCGGCCAGCTCATCGAGTATCTCCTGGCGTGGGCGGTGCGTCGGAGGAGGTTCGGTGA
This sequence comes from Nocardia cyriacigeorgica GUH-2, assembly GCF_000284035.1. NCBI lineage: Bacteria > Bacillati > Actinomycetota > Actinomycetes > Mycobacteriales > Nocardiaceae > Nocardia > Nocardia cyriacigeorgica. Next base: position 507,050 of record NC_016887.1, read on the forward strand.
ACGTCGTGGTGAAGTCGGCCCGGGTGACTTCGGTGATATGGGTGATCATCGCTTCCAGCAGGGCGCGTTTCGTGCGGAAGTAGTACGAGGTCGACCCGGGGGGCAGCGCCATCGCGCTATCGACAGCGCGGTGGGTGAGCGCGCGAATACCTTCGGCGGCAACGAGTTCGATGGCTGCATCGGCAATCAACAAGCGCCGGTCCGCTGTGCGATGTTCCGTGCGTGCCTGCATCCCGCTCCCTCTCTGTCCCGGTCTGTGGCCGAGATAACCACGACGTGGCGGCGCATCGTCCGTACTCTACAACTGTAGAGGGAGAAACGGGAGGCGCGATGGAAACCGAAGCGATCCGACTCGACGAAGACCAGCAGCGCGCTGCGGCCCGCCTGGACGACCTACTCGACCGCCGCCACCGTCCGCTGAAACACCATCGCGGCATCTACCTGCACGGTCGTCCGGGCCGCGGCAAGACCATGGTGATGGACCGATTCTTCGCCTCCGTCGACCCGAAACATAAGCGCCGCTTCCACTTCCACACCTTCTTCACCAGCCTGCACGCCGAGACCCACGCCCACGGCTCCATCGACAAGGCCATCGACACCCTGCTCGGCAAGGCTCGCCTGGTGTGCTTCGACGAATTCCACGTCCACGACATCGGCGATGCCATGCTCATCACCCGCATGCTCGACGCCCTCTTCGCCCGCCACCTGACGCTCGTCGTCACCTCGAACTACGCCCCGGCCGAACTGCTCCCGAACCCGCTGTTCCACGACCTGTTCGTGCCCACCATCGACCGCATCGTCGCCGAACTCGACGTCGTCTCCCTCGACGGCCCGCTCGACTACCGCACCGTCGCCCACAGTCACGCGACGGGTTTCCGTGCCGGCCGCTACATCGTCGGCCCAGCGCCGGGCTTCGGCAGCGACGCTGAGTTCGGCGATGCTGCGCCCGGTTCTTCTCCGGGCACCGTATCCGCCGACGAGAACCCTGACGGGGGAGCAGCAGTCCACGGTTCGCCGGGCATTCCCGGCCCGCGAGTCGAGATAGCAGTGGGTGGCCGGACCGTGCGGGCGCTCGCCGTCGACGCCACGACCATCACTCTCGATTTCGCCGACCTCTGTGCAACTCCCACTTCCGCCGCCGACTACGTCGACCTCGCCGAGCGCTTCCACACCTGGACCCTCTGCGGCGTCCCGAGGTTGCGCGACGTCCCTCCGGACTGGGCCATGCGGCTGGTCAACCTCGTCGACGTCCTCTACGACGCCGATCGAACCCTCACGGTCTACGCGCAAGCCCCGGTCTCCGAGCTCGTCGTCGGTGTACGGGCCGTCCCCGATATCGCAAGAGCCGCCAGCCGTCTTGGTGAGTTGTCACAAACCGATGCGGTGGCTGTCAGTTAGCTGAGCCAACTCCGGGCGCCCCCGCCGCGACCTGGGACGAGGCAGTTAAAACGGACGTTCTCCGAAGTAATCGATTCCCTCCCGAGCGGACCGTTCGGCATGTAACTATGTGGCTGTTTTGGGCAGTACACAACTATGGGGTAACGCAGTGGTCCGGTCGCGAGCGCCGATATCGCGCGTGATCGTGGTGATCACGCTGCTCGTCTGCGCCGTCGTCGCGTTGCGCGGCTATCTCCCCGGTGTCGCCGAATCCGAGGACGACGGCCCCTCGGCCATGTCCGCCATCGCCGTGGCGCTCATGCCGGTTCTGCTGACGGTCTCGGTGGTGATCCTGCTGGCCGGTGTCATCGCCAGCCAGCACCGTCTGCCGCTGGCCATGCCCGAACCCGATCCGGATACTGATCGCGAACCGTGGCGGCTGGGCCGGGCCGGGCTGATCGTGCTCGGCATCCTCACCGCGCTGGCCCTGTTGTTCGCCCTCGCCTCGGCCGTCTACTTCGTCGGCGTGCAACCCGACGCCGACACCTCCGTCGCACCCCAGACGGGAACCGCTACCCCCAGCCCCACCGCGGACCGGACCCAGCCCAACGACCCGGCCGCAGGCTCCGAACCGGCCGAACTCGCGGGCACCGCGCTGGTGCTGGCCATCGTCGCCGCCGTCACCCTGGTCGTGGTGGCCATCGCGGGCCTGGTGGTCGTCGCGATCACCACCCGCCGCAAGCCCGCCCCGGAACCCGAACCGGAAGCTCCCGTGGTGCAGACGGCCGCCGATTCGCTGGCCCGCGCCGCCGAAATGGGCCTGGCCGCCATGGCCGCACCCGGTCAGGACCCACGCACCGCCATCATCGCCTGCTATGTCGCGATGGAGCGCGGCCTGTCGGCGGCCCGTTCGGCAGCGCCGCTGGCCTCCGACACCCCGATGGAGGTGCTCGCCCGCGCCTTCGAGCACGGCGCCCTGCACGACGCGTCGGCGCGCGAGCTGGTGGCGTTGTTCGAAGAGGCCCGGTTCAGCCCCCATTCCATGATGGAATGGCAACGCATGCGCGCCGAACAGTTGCTACGCATCGTGCTCGCCGACCTGCAAGGGGAGGTGGTGACCGCATGACACGCCTCGGCATGGTGGTGACGGCGGTGCTGGTCGTCGTCGTGATCGAGCTGGTCACTCTCGGCCGCGCCCGCGAGGCGACGCTGGCCGCCGCCGGTGTGCCGGTGGCGGTGGCGCTGGCCTGGCTGGTGTGGTCGCTGCTGGGCCGGTCCGGCCCGCGCGAGCCCGAGCTGCCCGATGAGATCGAGAACGGTCCCGCCGAAATGCTGCACCGCTGGCATGCCAGGGCGCAGATGCTCGCCGACCGCGCGGACGGCACCCGCGCGGATTGGGACCGCTACCTACGTCCCCTGTTGGCCAAGGAGTTCGAATTGTCGGCCGGAGTGCGGGTCGCCAAGAACCGCAGGGCGATCGAGGCCGCCGGTATCCACCAGTTCGGTCCCGAACTGTGGCGTTGGGTGGATCCGGCGAACTCGGAACTGCGTGACCAGGTCGGTCGCGCACCGGGTCGGGAGGCGTTGGACGAGATCCTGCGCCGACTACAGAGAATGTGAAACGGGTTGAGCAAGTGCGGGTAGACAAATGACGATGCCTTTGGACGTGACCGTCCAACGCAGTGAGGCCGTGTTACGGGAGCTGTCCCGTGTCGTGGTCGGCAAACGAGACGAGTTGCAGCTCATCTTGATCGCGGTGCTCTCCAGTGGGCACGTGTTGATCGAGGACCTGCCCGGCCTCGGCAAGACCCTCATCGCCAGGTCGTTCGCCGCCGCGCTGGGCCTGGATTTCGCCAGGGTGCAGTTCACCCCGGATCTGCTGCCCGCGGATCTGCTCGGGTCGACCATCTACGACATGTCGACCGGGCGGTTCACCTTCCGCCGCGGCCCGGTGTTCACCAATATGCTGCTGGCCGACGAGATCAACCGCACCCCGCCCAAGACGCAGGCCGCGCTGCTGGAGGCCATGGCCGAGGGGCAGGTCAGCATCGATGGCGAAACCTTCCCGCTGCCACAGCCTTTCATCGTGCTGGCCACCGACAATCCGATCGAGTACGAGGGCACCTATCCGCTGCCGGAGGCGCAGCTGGACCGGTTCGCCATCCAGCTGCGGCTGGGTTATCTGTCCGAGCGCGACGAGACCCAGATGATCCGGCGCAGGCTCGAACGCGGCGCCACCACCCCGCAGGTGAATCAGGTGGTCGATGCGAACGGGCTGATGGAGATGCGGCATTCGGTCGAGTTCGTCACCGTGCACCCGGACGTCGTCGGCTACGTCGTCGCGCTCGCCGCCGCGACCCGTGGTCATCCGCAGGTGGAGGTGGGTGCCAGCCCGCGCGCGGAGCTGGACCTGGTGCAGATGTCGCGGGCCAGGGCGCTGCTGCTGGGCCGCGATTACGTCATCCCCGAGGACGTGAAGGCGCTGGCGGTTCCGGCCATGGCGCACCGGATCACGCTGCGGCCGGAGATGTGGGTGCGCCGGATCCGGGGTGAGGACGTGATCTCCGAACTGCTGCGTCGACTGCCCGTCCCGCGCGCCGCCACGCCATGAGGCATCGCGACTCGAGCACCGCGCTCGAGGCCGAATTACAGTGGCGCCCCGCGCCATTGGTGTACATGCTGGCCGGGTGCGCCGCCGTCGCGCTGGTGCTGGCGATCGCGGTGAACAGCTGGCAGCTGGTGGTGTTCGCGGCGCCGCTGCTCGGCGTGCTGGCGACGGCGCCGTGGCAGCAGTCGCGCACCCGCATCCAGGTCGACGGCGGCCCTACCCAGCGCTGCTTCGAGACCGAGGAAGTGGTGTTGACGGTCGCCGCGTTCGTCGAGGAGGGCCATGCGCTGCTGCGCTGCACCCCGGAGCCGACCACCGGCCTGGAGACCGTGATCGAGGAGGCCAGCGATTCCGGTGCCGCGCCGGCCGGGTTGCGGTTGGCGTTGTCGGCCAAGCGCTGGGGTCGGTATCCGGTGCGGGTGCGGGTGTCGGCGCTGAGCCCGGCCGGGCTGGCGGTGGCCACCGTGCGCCTGCCCGCCGGGCAGCTGTTCGTCTACCCGATCACCGATCCGCAGCGAATGCGGTTGCCGCGCACCGAACTTCCCGAACGCCTCGGCGTGCACCTGACCCGCAAGCACGGCCCCGGCGTGGAGTACGCCGATATCCGCGCCTACGCACCGGGTGATCAGCTGCGCATCGTGAACTGGCCGGTCAGCGCGCGCCGCGGCCGCCTCTACGTCACCGAGCGGCTCACCAACCGTTCCGCCGACGTCGTCGTGCTGATCGACACCTCGTTGCAGGCACCCGGCCCCGCCACCGATTCCCTCGAGCTGTCGGTGCGCGGCGCGGCCCAGGTGGTCCAGTCGACGTTGCAGGCAGGCGACCGCACCGCCGTGGTCTGCCTCGGCCAGGACCCGCGCTGGCTGCGCCCCGATATCGGCCGCCGCCAGTTCTACCGCATCGTCGACACCGTCCTCGATGTCGGCGACGAGCACATCCCGACCACCGGCACCCTGGCCCCGCACGCCGCCGTGCCGCTGGGCGCCATCGTCATCGCGTTCTCCACGCTGCTCGACACCCAGTTCGCGCTCGCCCTCATCGACCTGCGCAAACGCGGCCATGTCGTGGTGGTGGTCGACGTCCTGCGCGGCACCCCGTTCGCCGAGGGCCTCGACCCGACGCTGGCCCGCATGTGGCAGCTCGAACGCGCCACCATGTACCGCGATATGGGCACCGTCGGCGTCGACATCGTGTCCTGGCCCGAGGACGCCCGTTTGGATCAGATCATGCGCCTGCTGCCCGAACACCGCCGAACCGTCCGGGTGCGCCGATGATTCGTTTCCTCGCCGTCCTGTCCGGCATCCTGCTCATCGGTTCGATCACCCTGATGATCCCGTGGGCAGGCCTGCCCGCCATCGCCCTGGTCGCCGCGGGCTGGTGGTTCCGCCCCGCCGCGGTCGCCGCCGTCCTGCTCGCGATCGGCGTGCTCGCCTGGGCCGACACCGGCATACTCGCCGCCGCCGCAACAGGTTTGGTCGCCACGGCCTACCTGCTCAACACCGCCACCGTCACCGCCCCGGTCGGCGTCGTCCCCACCACGATCCCCTCGGTCACCGGCGCCGTGGCCTTCACCGTCCTAGCCGCCACCGCCGCCCTCCTACCCCTCCACCTCCCCTGGGCCCCCGCCCTCGCCCCCCTCCTGGTCATCCCGCTCTTCGCCCTCCTCATCCACAACCTCGCCCCCCGCCGGGTGAGCTCGACGAAGGAGACATGAGACCGGCCGAACCGGCGTGTCGCTAGTCTCATGTCGCCCTCAGCGCTCTGCCCGGGACGCCGGAGGTATCCTTACTTTGCCGTCGAAGTAAGGAGCGATCATGGACGCGCTGGCGCGGTTGACGTCGAAGGGGCAGATCACGGTCCCGAAGGCCGTGCGCGACGCTCTCGAACTCCAGGCCGGCGATAACGTGCATTTCCGAGTGGAGGGGGAGGTCGTGGTGCTGGCCAAAACACCGGATCTATTGGATCTGGCGGGCAGTGTTCCGGTCCCGCCGCAGGTCAAGGGGCGGTCGTGGGAGGAGATTCGAGACGCTGCGTGGGCGCGGCAGTGGCAGGACCGGGAGTCGTGACCGTCTACCTCGACACCAATATCCTCATTCGCCACTTCACCCAGGACCCGCCGGAGATGGGTCGTCGCGCAACCGCGTTTCTGGCCGAATCGGAGACCCTCTTCCTGCCCGACCTGATCCTGGCGGAAACGGTGTACGTGTTGCAGAGCGTTTATCAGGTCCCAAGACCTCAGGTGGCCGCGCTGTCCCGGGCTCTCATCGGCTCTCGCAATATCGCCACCGACGACCTGGCCCTGCTGATTCGCGCCGTCGACGTCTACGAACACCATCGCCTCTCCTTCGCCGACGCCTACCTCGTCGCGCTGGCCGAGTCCGATCCGGGATCGGCGGTCGCCTCGTTCGACAAGGGGATCGGCAAGGTGGGCACTGCCCGGCGGATCGAGCCGGTGCCGTGAGACGGCCTCGCACGCAAGCCTGACGAGGGGGACATGAGACCGGCTGACTCGGCGTGTCGCCGGTCTCATGTCCCCCTCGTCGCCCAGGGCCTTGGCGTTTGGGTCGAGGGGGTTGGCGTTTTGGTCGCGTCGGGGCGGAGGGCCGGGCGTTGCAGGGGGTATGACAACGACTCTCACCGTGGCTGCCTCGGCGCCGGATACGGCGCGGCGGGTGTGGCCGGCTTTGTTCACCATGTTCCTCGGCAGCTTCACTCTCGTGACCGCGGAGTTCCTGCCGCCGGGCGTTTTGACCGCCCTCGCGAATGATCTGCATGTCCGCGAAGGCGTGGTCGGGCTGTCGGTGAGCGCGACCGCTCTGACCGCGCTACTGGCCGGGCTCGGGCTGAGTTCGCTGTTCCCCCGCACCGATCGCCGCACCCTGCTGATGGTGCTCACCATCGCCGCGGCGGTCTCCAATCTGGTGGTGGCCCTGGCCCCGAACATCGTCGTGCTGCTGATCGCCCGGCTGCTGCTCGGTGTGGCGGTGGGCGGTTACTGGTCGATGGCGCTGGTGATCGCCACGCAGCTGGTGGCCGCCGAGCGGCTCGGCAAGGCCATGATGATCGTCAACGGCGGCACCACCGTCGCCACCGTCGCCGGTGTTCCGCTCGGCGTTCTGTTGAGCACGGTCGCCGGCTGGCGGGTGGTGTTCGTGGTCGCCGCCCTGCTGACGGTCGCCGCGGCGATCGCGGTTCAGGTGGCCTTGCCGCCGATCGCGCCGACGCCCGGTGTGGGCTGGTCGGCCATGGGCAGCGCGCTGCGTACCCCGGGTGTGGCGCTCGGGCTGGCCGGCGTCATCGCCGTCATCGGCGGACATTTCGCCGGCTACACCTACATCCGCCCGGCCCTGTCCGAGCTGCTCGGCGCCAGCACCGCCGCGATCCCGGTGCTGCTGGCGCTGTTCGGCATCGGCGGCCTGATCGGCAATATCGTGCTCGGCTCACTCGCCGACCGACGGCTGAACGTGCTGCTGGTCGCGGTCCCGGTGGCCATCGGAGTCTCCCTGCTCGCCATCATCGGCTCCACGGCCGTCGCCGCGCTGGCCTACGTCGCAGTGGTGATCTGGGGCGGTGCCTTCGGCGGCATCCTCAACGTGGTGCAGGTGTGGGTCTCGCGGGTGCTGCCGGATCGCGTCGAGGCCGGAAGTGGGCTGCTGGTCGGCGGTTTCCAGCTCGCGATCATCCTCGGTTCAGCGGTCGGCGGCCGCGGCGTGGACGGCATCGGCCTGGCCGCGACCTACGGGGTAGCCGCCGCCGCGGCCATCCTCGGCGCGATCACCCTGCGGCTGTCGCTCACCGCGCGCTGACCGCTACGACGACGCCCGGGCCGCACGTCGCCACTCCGACGGCGTGCGGCCGGTATGCCTGCGAAACGCCCGGCCGAACGCCGTTTCCGACCGATACCCCAGCCGCCGCGCCACCGCCCCGACCGAGGCATCCTGTTCGATCAGGAATTGCTGCGCCCGCTCGACCCGCAGCTGCGTCAGATAACGTCCCGGCGTGCGCCCGGTCGCCGCCTGGAACCGTGCCGCGAACCCCGACCGCGAGGCCAGCGCCACCCGCGCCAGCGCCTCGACCGTCCAGTCGTTACCCGGGTCGGCGTGCATCGCCGCCACCGCCCGCGCCACCCCCGGCTCGTTCACCCGCAGCAGCCACCGCTTCGGCGCGCACCCGCGCTGGTGCCAGGACTCGATCGCCATCGACGCGATCAACGTCGCGACCCGATCGCCCTGCACCCCATCCGGATCCGCGCATTCCTCGATCAGATACCGCATCATGGTCGCCGCCAGCGGCGTGTGCCGGGCGAACTCGGTGAGCAGCACCCGCTGCGGCAGCGCGTCCATGGCGCTGCCGGTGCGCGCCGGGGCGAGCTGGATGCGCAGCACGGTGGCTTCGGACAGCGCGTGCAGCGCGAAACGATCCCGGTGCGGCACGAACAGGAAGTCGCCGGGCGTCAGATCCTCGGCGTCGCCGAGTCCTTCGATCCGGATCAGCCCGTCGACCACCAGCAGCGCGTTCGGCTCGCCCGACAGATACTCCCACTGACCGGCCGCCCGCTCGAACACATCGCGTCCGACGAACCGCCACTGCAATCCGGCCAGAACTTCATCGAGCCCACTCCGGCCCGCATCGACCAGCGCCATCGTGTTCTTCCCTCATGCCGAACTCTTGCCTGATCACGGTACCAAGCGGTGGGTCGTCGAGGTCTGGTCACGGTGGCTGTTCACGCCTGGTTCACGGCGCCCCGGGTAACCGCCGCCGCCCCGTGTCGAGCTCGGCCGCGAGATCGTCGTACCCGATGGCCAATTCGGCCAACCGCTCCCAGGCATCGCCGAGATCGTCTGTCGCACCGGCCAGCGCCGCGTACGCATCGGCGGTGTAGCGAGCCAGCCGGTCGACGATGGCGCCGAGGGTTTCGGTGTGCATCCGGGCCGACCCGGGCGCCGGCGGCAGCTGACCGATGACCCAGCTGTCGATCGCGCGAATGTGGCGTCGCCGTTCGGCATCGAGGTCGTCGATGGCCATGCGGCCGTCCAGAGTGTCGCGCGCACTGCACAGCCGCCGTTCGTGCAGCGCGGTGAGCTGGTAGGCCAGCCGCAGCATCGGATGGTCGGTGTACATCTCGGTGCGGCACGCGTGCAGCAGACGATGTTTCTCGGGGAGCGGATGATTCGGCATCGGAGTCAACGAAACACCCCGCGCTGCTGCCTGGTCCGTCGTCCGGGGAAGGTCTGTGGGGAATCCCAGCGCGGCTTCCGCGACGTCGCTCGCGCGGATTTCATTGGTGCGGGCTGGAACTGACGGTCGCGGTGGTCGAGCAGATGGCACCTGCGGCAGGCGCAGTGACCCAGGCGGCCCGCACCTCTGCCACCGGGAGACCAACTCCTGGCCTACCGCCCCTACCGACGCGACCGCAGGTATTCGTCGTGGTCCCGGTCCTCCCGGTAGAACCGCTGCGTGATCGAGATCAATCGCCCGATCTCATTGCTCAGCGCCGCCGGGCTCGCCGGTTTGGCGACGATCGGGTCGCCGGTTTTCACGTAGTAGCGCCCGTCGTCGTAGTCCATCCACCAGAAGCTGCGGCCGAACGCGGGCCGCGCGTCGACGGCGGGCCCGGGAAACACCATGATCTCGCCGAACGAGCGCCGGGTGCGTTTGAACACCCGGTCCAGCTGCTGGGTGGGCCCGCCGCCGTGCCCGCGCAGATGACGGGAAGCATCGAGTTCCGCACGCCGCACCTCGACCGGCGGCGCCGTCCCCGCCTGCGCCTGCGGCAGCGCCGCGAGCGCGCGAGCGGGAACCTGATCCGCCGCGCACGCGGTGACGATCACATCCCCGCCGATATCCGCGGCCGTCCCTTCCAGCTGCACCAGCGCCGCACCCGAATAGCCGTTCACCGCACCGTGGAACCGGTAGGTCCGACCAGACCCCTTCTCGCCGAAACCCTTGATCTCCACCCGCGCCTCGGGTTCGCGCAACACCTCGAGCACCCGCATCAACTCGATCGAATAGAACCCGTCGAGCAGCTGCGCCACCGCCGCCTCACGCTGGGTCCGCAGATCCTCGAAGCTGTCGGCCACCGGCCGGTACCGCAGCGGATAGGGCAGCCGGTCCGAACCGTAGGCCGACCACAGGATCTGGAATTGCAGTCCGGTGAAACGCCATTCGCTCATCGGTCACCCCTCGCCGAGCACCGGCGGCACGGTCTTGGGTACCGAATCCAACCCGGTGAGTTCCTCGCCGTTCTGCTGGTTGATCAGGTAATCCTTGATCGCCGACTGCCCGGACTTCTCCTCGTCCTGCCCGCCGCCCCTGGCGCCACCCATACCGCCCATCGGCATGCCACCCATGCCCATCCGGCCGGCTCCGGCCGCACCGCCACGTCCGGCCGCGGCCGCCGCCGGCGCTGCCCCCGACTGCGGTTGCCCACCGCCTGGCAGGCTGCGTCCCGCCCCGGGCGTATTGCCGCCACCGGCCGAGCCGCCGCCACCCGATCCGCCACCGCGCCCGGGGAATCCGGAACCCGAACCCGACCTCCCCGACCCGCCGGGCACGTAGCCGGTGCCGGTCGGTGTACCGGACGTCCCCGTCGACGTCGCCTGCCCGGTACCCGTCGGAGTGCTGGTGGTCTGTGGTGTGCTCGGCGTCTCCGTGCTCGCCGCGGTGGTGCTGGTGTCGTCGTCGTCCGGTTCCGTGCTGGTCCCGCCGCCGGTCTCCTCGCCCCCGCCGGTCTCGCCCTGGGTGCCGCCGCCGTTTTCTCCGCCACCGTTCTCTTCGCCCCCGCCGCCTTCTTCGCCGCCGCCTTCACCTGGCGGAATGTAGGGCTCGTTCGGCCCGTCGTCGATGACCTTCGGCGCGGCAGGCAGCACGGGAACATTGTGGTCGGTCTGATGCGCGACCTGCCCGTAGACGGTGCGCAGAATCCGCCGCCCCTCGTCCTCGGCCTCTTCGGCGGTGTAATCGCCTTCCTTCATGATCCCGTCGGGCGGAAGAACCTTGCCGTCCATATCTTTCGGCGGTTCGGCCGTCGGCATCAGCGCCTTCGTCTGATGCAGGCCGGTCACCATTTCTTTCAGCTTGTTACCGACCAGGTGCGCGGCGATGTGCAGCGATTCCGTGCGCGTCGTGTAGTCATTCACGGCCTTCACGGCTGCGGGGCCAGAAGCGCCGGACCAGGCGGTCTTCCCATCCGCACCGGCGGTGACAGTCTTCTCGAACTCGGTATTGAACGCTGTGGCAGCGGCTTCGATGTCATTGCTGATCTGCCACCAGGCCTCTCCCGCGGCATCAACGATTTCTGGCTTCATATCGTTGACCTTCTGAACCATCTGGGCGAGGGTCATCGAATCGTAGTCATCCGGCCCCTGAATCCGCGGATCCTCGTAGTCGCCGTCGAAGTTGGAGGCAACGATCGCCGTCCCCAAATAGATCGCCGACCGGTCGTAATTCCACTGCCGCTGCGCATCGATGACTTTGCGCCGGTACTCCTCGTAGTCGTCGCTCATCCCACCCCGCCCTGTCGTGCACTGGTCGATCCACGCTACCAACCGGGCTCGGTGCCTCGCACACCTTGTGGTGACCTCGCACAGGATTTGGTGGCACACCATGTGCGAGGTCCACCACGGACCGAAGCAGTGGGGTTGTTGGGGGTAGGGGCGGACGGTAGCGTGCTGGGGAAATGCGTCGCCTCGACCGTCCGGCGACGGCCGGGCCCGACGGCCCGAGTGGGTACAGAAGGGGGCTACGTGTCCGTGCACAACAGAAGGTTCCGCCGCGCCCCACGCGTACGCGGTGCCGTACTCCTCGCGGCCGCGGTGCTGGGGGTCGCCGGATGCTCCGGGTCCACCGAGGGTTCGCCGACGGCGGTGGAGAGTACGGCGGCGAGCCAGGGGAGTGGGGAGCGGTCGGGTACTGGCACCGCCGCGGCCAGTACCAGCGCGAAACCCGACGAGGCCGCGCTGTGGGATCCGTGCACGCTGCCGGAATCGGCGATCAGTGGCGCCGGAATGGACCCTGCCTCCAAGGAAGCAGGTATCGCCAATACCGACTTCAGCGATGCGGGCTGGGAGGCCTGTAAGTGGCGGGCTGCCGATGGTTGGTACTGGTTGACCGTCTTCTCTGGGACTCCGACCCTGGAAGAGGTCAAGGCACGTCCAGGTTTCACAGACTTCGAATCTCTGACCGTCGGTTCACACCAAGCGGTCCAGTATCGTCCAGAGGGTTCCGGCCGTGACCTGAGATGTACTGTCGCCGTTGAGTTGAAGCAGGGTGTGGCGATGTTCGCCGCGACGGCGCGAGCTTCTGTCGGCGCCAAGGAAGATATGTGCGCCGTGGCGGGCCGTCACGCGGCCGGCCTGGTCGACCAGTTGCCCGAGTGATGGCGGAAGTGCAATGAGTGTTGTTGATCTGGGCGGCGTCGACCCTGGCGTATGGCGTGGCCTTCTGGACCAAGCGAATTCAGGTGACCTGACGCTGGACCCGGAGGTCGGCGCAGCTCTGAACACGGCCTGCGAAAACTACCTGCTCAAGCTGGATGACATTTACACGAAGACCTTCGACGTCAGAGAAGTGGAGGGTTTCGGGGGATTCGACTCCGGTGCTGAACTCCAGTCGAAATTCAGGGATAAGGCGACCGGAACTACCCAGTCCATCGACTCGGTCATCCAGGAGCACATCGAGACTGTGAAGTTGATCCAGCAGGTCGTCGCCAAGTCCATTGCCAACCTGACCGAGACCGATCAGAACACGGGCCAGCAGGTCACGAAGACAGGGCAGGACATTCCACAGGGCTAGAACCCAGCGTGCTTTCGGCCGTGCTGAAATTGGATTGCGTCTGGCCTCGTCAGGTCTCGGCTTCTGGGAGGGACGAAAGCAAAGGGTCTGCGGGTTGAAGCACAGCGCGAGCCCTGGACGAACTGTCGGTCCAGGGCTCAACGCTTGCGCCTACCGGCGGTCGAACTTCCCGCCCGCCACCCGGGCAATGAAGGCGGCCCACTCACCCGAACCGAAGACCAATGCCCCACCCGCCGGGTTCTTGGAGTCGCGGACGCCCACCAGGCCCGCATCCAGGAACGCGACTTCCACGCAATCCTTGGAGGCGTCGCTACGGCTGCTCTTGAACCAACGGGCGCCGGACAGGTCAACGTTCATGTCAGAAACTCCTTTGCTACCTGCCTGAGCAGGCCCCTGCTGTCCACGGCATCCAGCGAAACATCTTGGAATGCCTTGTAAATCCGATCGTACCGGTCGACTACCTTGGGTTTCTCCAAATACATGTCCCCGGTGTAGCCGGGCACGTAGACCACAGGTGGCTCAGCCGGCCGCCCTGGCCGTGCGGGGGCGAAGTGGAGAATCGTGAACTGGCCCGTGCTGTGCCCACCGGGCATTCCGGCGCTGTTGGGCAGGACGCGCACCGTGACGTTCGGTCGTGTGCCTATGTCGGCGATGTGCTTGAGCTGGGTCGCCATGATCTTCGGGCTGCCGATCACGCGACGGAGCAGCGCTTCGTGCAGCACCAAATCGACCTCAACGGGGCTTCGTTTCCGCGTCACGATCATCTGCCGGTACTGCCGCATCTGTACGCGCCGTTCATGTTCGGCGGGCGATTCGTTCGGGTGCCCTTCCTGCACCAACGCCCGCGTGTAGTCCGCGGTCTGCACAATCCCCGGCACCACCTCCACATGGAACGAAATGAACTTCTGCGCCGCCGCTTCCATCCCCATGTACACGTCGAACGTCTCGGGGATCAGATCCCCGAACTCATGCCACCAGCTCTTCTCACTCGCCTGCTTGGCGAGGCCGATGTAGGCGGCGGCGAGGTGGTCGGGGACTCCGTACAGCTCGCAGGCCGCTTGGATGTGGTCGATGTTGACCCTGTCGTTGTGTCCGTGTTCGAGCCGCCACAGCGTGGTGGAGCCGATGCCGAGTAGCGATGCTGCTTGTGGCTGGCTGAGTCCGGCGCGGGAGCGCCAGTCCATGAGATAGCTGCCGAGTCGGCGGCGCGGCAAAGTGGTGTCCTGCATGGATTCCTCCCCATCGAGGGCGGGCCGGTCGACCCGCAAACGGGTAGAGCAATGACCCTGCGGTGGAAGCCATGCTGGGCGTTTACACGACCCGGACCGTACGGCCCTCAGCCCGGCACGACACACCCACCGCAGGTGGTTCGCTGTTCAACACCAGATACCGCCCCAACAACCCCGAACCAACTATAGCATCCCTACATTAATCGGAAACCGTTCTTCCACAACAGGATTGGAGTTCAAGGCTGAAATATTCAACCGTTGAATATTCCGCCACGTTCGCTGTAACCGGCTGTCATGAACAACTATTCGGCGACGGACGTGCGCCCGGAACTTGTCGTACCCACCCGATAGAGTCGGGATCACGAACGGCGCACCACAGCACCAGTTCGCCGATAGCTAACCGATGAGTTAGGAGCCGCGGGGTGGGATACGGGATCATGGCGTACACGGTCGAGGTGAAGCATCTGCTCGCACCGTCCACATTCACCTCCGAGCCGGAGGAGTTCTTCGACTGGATGACGCAAGTGCACGCGCATTCCCTCGACCGGCCCGAAATCCGCACGGCCCTACGCGAGCTGTTCTTCTCCCAGAGCCCCACCTCGTCCGAAGGCTGGGCCTACGGTTACGCCCTGAAGGTGCTGTGCGAACGATTCGGCGGATGGCTACCCAACAGTCACTGGTACCCGTTCGGCAGCGGCGCCTTCGATGCGGCTCGAGCCGCGCTGCGTTCCCTCGACATCGACTTCGACCCCGAGAGCCTCATCTACTCCGGCTCCCCGGTCGACCTACCCCCGATCGACGACTTTCCCTGCATCGGCCACCTCACCCTGGCCGAACTGAAGCCCCTGGCCGAATCCTTCAACGCCGCCGACTTGTCGGCCATCGAGGAGACCTCCCTGGTCGATTCCATCGCCGAACTACGCGGCTGGGTCAACACCTGCGTGGAAGGCGACAGCGACCTGGTCTGCTTCTACCACTGACCCGCGGGCGGCGTGAGAGGGCCGCCACAGGACCTGCTCATGGTCGCCGACGGCTTCGGTAGGACGTCGTTGCGGCGCGCCCCACCCGGCCGCGCCGCAGCGTAGGCGTTCCAGATCCGGTGAAACGGCTGCGCCCGTTCAGGATTCCGGCGGCAGAATCGGCGGCGCGAACACATCCTCGAGCGGCGTGGGCCCGGTATAGCGCTGGCAGTTGCAGCTCACCCACTCCCGCATCCCGTGCATGCCCCGGCGGGAGATCTCCGCGTGGCATTTACCGGTCGCGCGATCGTGCAGCGCCAGGTCATGCCCGCAGCCGCAGCGCGGGCTGATCTGCTTCGCCTGCCGAGGCCGCCGCTGCGCGAACCGGCCGACGGCCCAGCCGACCAGCACCAGCCCACCACCGACCGCGAGGCTCAGGGGATCCAACACCCTTGCAGTATATGTATACGCATAGCCGCCGTCACTGCCCTGGATTCGAGGGCGCAGGTGCCGTGCGCGCCGACTACCATGAGCCCCAGCACGGAGGAGGGAGTTGTCATGACGGTGCTGCGTCCGGTGGGCATATTCCGGGAGATGTACAGCGGAGGCCACGACGATCTGCCGTCTCTGTTCGGCTCGTTCACCCAGCGCCCCATCGAGGACCGCGCCCGCGTCATCGACTACCTGCGCGCCGCCCCACCCGTCCTCGATGTGCTCGACGTCGAGCGCGACCTCATCGACAACACCCAGCAGATCACCAGCGCCGCCACCCTGCACTCCGACGGCACCTGGATCTGGCGGGTCGACTCCATCCACTACCTCGGCCGCTATGCCATCGATATCCCCGACGAATTCCTCACCCACGTCCGCGAACTCGACTACCGCTCGCCCGCGACGGTCCCCGACACCGAAGAATTCGACGCCGCGTTGATGACCTACTTCTGAAGTTCCCGGCCCCGTACCCACGGCCAGGTCATCAACGCCCACACCGCCAGCAGGATCACCGCCACCGTGCCCAGATACCACGGCCACGGCCCCAGCACATCCAGCAGCGACGGCGTCGACGGCTTCCGATTCACGAACCCGTAATTGGTGTCGGCCAGCGTATTGAACACAAACGTCACCGCCACCCACACCACCGTCGCCCCCACCGCAATCCGATAACTACCCCAATCCGGCCGCATCCCCACACCCCACGTCAGGTAGATCGCCGCCCACACCACCAGCAGGTGAATAGCCCAGAACCCCAAGAACTCATAATGCGGAAAGTCCTGACTCTCCAACGCCGGCGACACCAACGCCTGCGTACTCAACGTCAGACACCAGTAATAAGTCAACGCATAAGCCCACCCCCACTGCGTCACCAACGCCACCCCCGCCACAACCGTCGCCAAATCCGTCAACCGCAACGGCACCGACTGCCCCACCGTCGGCGGAAACATAGTCGCCCCCAGGACCACCGAGTAAATCCCGAGCGTCACCACCCCGAACGCCCGACTGAACCCGCCCGGAGCATCTCCTCCGCGACCCCGCCGCCCAATCACCACCACCACGACCGCCCCCACCAAGAACACCGCGAGCACGACCAAGTGCGACAGACCGTACGCGGAAAACTCCCTGGCCATCGGGGTCACATCGTTCAGGGTAGTTGTTACCGGCCCCCGAACCGGGCGATTACGCCGCCCTGGCTATGCCGCTCCCTCCGGCCGACCGATTCAAGTAGGAAGTTGATCAATTGAGCCCGACAGCCGGCCCCAACGCCCGCCTTGCGTACGCGATCCGGCCATACTGACACCCCGGCGGTGCGACGGTGCAAGGCGTAGGCCCGCTCGGGAGCAGCGACACTGGGTAAGGGGAGGAGTAGCAGTGCCAGCCGTATCAGGATGTGCACGACGAGTCCGGCGACGTTCGACGACGAAAACCATCACCATTCATAATGTCCCGTTGGTTCGGATACATGCCGCTTCGATCACGGGTTGTGTCGGTCCAGGGTTGAATCAGAGGCGCTGATCGCAAATGCGCCACCTCCGCGTCGCAGCAATCGGACCGACTTTGTCGACCGGTACAGCCGCACAGGAGGGTGCACTGCCCGGAGGTCGAACAGATGGCAACTGTCATCTGGCAAATTGCCGATTTGGTCGAGCGTTGCGCGGTCGAACAGGTGGCGGGCCTGCTTACCTTCGACGTATCCAATGACCGGGACGTTTCCGCTCCAAGGTGCATAGGAGTTCGAAAATGCTGGATTGTTGTCCAAAAAACTGCCCAGGTCCTCGAAATCGCATGAACAGGGTGTGGAGCATCCACATTGCTCGTCATCGTCGATTTGGTAATCGTAACGATCTTGCAGAATTCGTCCGTTATTGATTTCAACGAGCAGGGACTTCGCGATCTCATTCCACCAATCGATAACCGATCGAGCCAGGAAGCTCATCTCGCAGGAGCCGCCGTAGTCGGGTGAGTCGCCGAACACCCCACCCCAACGCCCGGAACTCGCATCGACATCGACATAGAAGCGTTCGGCCGCATCGTTGGTATGGAGCAGGATCGCGAGGTCGCCAGGGACCGTATGCCAGATGTTGCTGAACTGCCCAGAGAGCAACGGCGTATGCTCGGGTTCCTTCGGGCCCGGGTCACCTGGATCCACTGTTGAACCCGGGCCGAAGAACATTCGGTAGGAGCCGCCCGGATCGATCGTGAGCACGAACCCGCGGAACCGCTGCAGAAGATCCCGTTCGGGTTCCGGGACCGGCAGTGGGAATGTGTTGAGTTCGGCGTCGGTGAGACCGGGCAGGAGTTCGAGGACCCATGGTGCTCGTTCGGTGATCTCCCGGAACCGGGCAACGAGGGTGTTCAAATCGTTCTCGGGGTGGAGCAATTGGCGTAATCCTGTCTAGACGCAGCTATTTCGGGCTGACTTGTTCGCGTGCGGCTTGCTGGACCTCGTTGGAGATCGGTGGAACAACATAATCGCTGGCCCGTATGTGATTGAGAAGGTCCGGCTCAGGAGGCACGCCGTAGTGGCGGAGGTAGTACGGCACTGAACCCATCCAGACCCATGAGCCATCGGTTTGTCAACGCCGACAACGCCCCGTCATCGTTGCCGAGTTTCTTCCAGAACGCCTCGATCGCATCAGCGCTCTGCCCATCTAAAGCAGCCAGCAGCTGGTTGACCTGGCGTTGGGCATCGTCGCCGAGGTCGTCGAGGGTGGTGGCGGCGGTGTTGTAGGCGTCGGCCATGCGCCGCATGGCGGTCTCATCGCCCTCGGGCCAGTCACCGGCCCCGACGACGTACTTCGCGGCCCACTGCAACGCCTCGGGAATCTCGATACCCACCCCAGAACCCTTCACTCCGCCCGGCCGGGCCAAAACATACCTACGCCCTCTTAGACGCAGCCAACCGGGCCGCGGTTCCACCGGATGCGGCCCGAATTCGGATGACGGAGGCACACTCTCGGCGCGTCGCCCCGGAATGTCGCGCCTATCTCCGGATAAGTCGCGCAACCCTGGCAACGGCATCGACCACTGGCTACGCTCGGTAGTGCCGACGGGGATGGGAGGAACCGGTGGCACACACAGGGGAAATGGCCCGGCGGGCACGGTCGATGGTGATCGCGGCGCTCGTCGGGATCGTCGCGACCGCATGCTTCTCCGCACCCGCGCCGTGCGCATGCCAACCGCCTGAACCGGACTGGGCTGCGTTGCCGCCGCCGCAACCCGAGCCACCGCTACCGGCAGGGCATTATCCGGTGGTGGTGCACGATTGCGCGTCAACAGTGTCGGAGGAGAAGACCTCACATTCGGACCGATTCGCCGACGTGCACGCGATCAGCATCAATCGAGCCGACGAATCCGCACCCAGCGCGGCTGACGTCTACCTGCACGCGACCCAACGCCCCCTCGTCCTGGTGCTGACCGATCGCACATCCATGTCCTGGCGCCTGCATGCCGACCCGGGCGTGCGGATCGCGTTGGTCGTCATGTCCACCGACATGTGGCACGAGCTCGACACCGATGGTCTCACCCAGGTCGACGAGCCGCGGATCACCGACCAGGATGACTGGCCCGAGTTGTCCGACCCGGCTCTGGCCGCCCTCGCCGGCACCCCGCCGAGCAGCCGAACCCACTGCGGCACCGCGAGCCTGTTCTCGATTCGCGCCGGACCCTAGCGCGAACGAGAAAGCCACCGGCGCCGCGCAATACGACACCGGTGGCTCGGAGGCGAAAAGATCAGCCCTGGAACGTCAACCGCACATCGGCGAGCACCGGTGCGTTATCGCGCTCCACCACGCTCGCGCCGATGATCAGCTCACCTTCACCGCGCCAGATTCGGGTGCGGATGGTTTCGCCGGGGTACAGCACGCCGGCGAAGCGGGCCCGGAATCCGGTGACGCGGGAGGCATCCGAATCGAGCACCGTGTCGGTCGCCGTCTTGCAGACGATGCCGTAGGTGCACAGGCCGTGCAGGATCGGGTTGGGGAAGCCTGCGGCGCGGGCGAATTCGGGGTCGGAGTGCAGCGGGTTGCGGTCGCCGAGCATCCGGTAGAGCAGGGCCTGCTGCGGCAGCGTCGGCGTGGTTACGTCGAAATCCGGTGCACGATCCGGCAATTCGGACTTCGTGCTCGGGCCGCGTTCGCCGCCGAAACCGCCCTCGCCCTTGGCGAAGATGGAGGAGCGGGCCGTCCACAACGGGGCGCCGTCGGAACCGGTGATGGTGTGTTCCTGCACCACGACCGCCGCCGAACCCTTGTCCCAGATCTCGCTGATCCGGCCGGTGCTGGTCGCCTTACCCGCGGCGGGGATGGGGCGATGCACCTCGATCTCCTGGTGGCCGTGCACCACTTTCGCCAGATCGATGTCGATGCCGGGGAAGCTGACCTTCGGCGGCTCGGTCTCGTGCAGAGTCTGCGCGACGGTCGCGAACGTCGGCAGCACCTGCGGGGTGCGGTCGTCGAGGTAGCGCAGTTCGGCGGGATCGGTCCAGCGCGCGCCCGCGCCGAGGCCGAGCTGATACAGCTGGACGTCGGACGCGGTCCACGCGAACTCCCGGCTCGGCAGTTCGGCGCCGAGCGCGATCTTCGGATCGATGGGCATCAGTTCTCCTTGTGCATGATTGTGGACGAATGGGTGCCGCCGTCTCCGTCATCGTGCCGAGCGGGAGCGCGCAACGGCACCGGATCGCCCGCTTCGTGGGACGCGCGCTTCGCCCGGAACTCGCGAGCCGGCCGAATACGGGCAGGGTTTCCGAGGGCGAGGGCCGAACGCCGTGCCCGCACCAGCCGAGACCCCACCCGCCCGTCATTACGCCTCAGCCGACGCTTCCGCAGCCTCCGCCTTCTTCCGCTCGGCAATATCCAGCACCGCCAGGTACCCGAAGGTGATCGCGGGCCCGATGGTCGCGCCCGGCCCGGCATAGGTATGCCCCATCACCGGCGTCGAGCAGTTACCCGAGGCATACAACCCCTCGATCGGCGTGCCGTCCTCACGCAGCACCCGCCCGGCCGTATCCGCCACCAGACCACCCTTGGTCCCCAGATCACCCGGCACGATCTTGGCCGCGTAGAACGGCCCCTGGACCAGCGCCGCAAGGCACGGGTTGGGCTTGACCGTCGGGTCGCCGTAGTAGCGGTCGTAGTGGCTGTCGCCGCGGCCGAAGTCCTCGTCCTTGCCGGATTCGGCGAAGGTGTTGAACCGCGCGACGGTGGCGGTCAGGTTGTCGACGGGCACGCCCAGCTTCTCGGCCAGCTCCTCGATGGTGTCGGCCTTGACGATGAAATCGTTTTCCATCCAGCGGGACGGGAACCGCTGGCCGGGCTGCAGCCCGGCGAAGATGTAGCGGTTCCGATAGCGCTGGTCGAACACCAGCCAGGCGGGGATGTTCTCGCCCGGACCCTCACCCTGACCGTATTCGCCGCCGTACATGGTGTGCACAGCCTCGACGTAAGGAGCGGACTCATTACCGAAACGCTTACCGTCGGCGTTCACCATGATGGCGCCGGGCAGATTCCGTTCGGCCAGCGCGAACCACGGCTTGCCGCCCTTGAAGACCGTCGGACCCCACCAGGCATCCTCCATGAAGCCGATCGCCGCGCCCGCGTCCATACCGGCGACGATGCCGTCACCGGTGTTGGCCGCCGCGCCCGTGGTCCACTCGGTGGTGATGGGCTGGCGCTGGTACTTCGTGCGCATCTCGGCGTTGTGCTCGAAACCGCCACTGCCGAGGACGACGCCGTGGCGCGCAGTGAAGGTGACGGTCTTGCCCTCGTGCAGCGCCTCGACGCCGGTGACGACGCCGTCGGTCACCACGAGCTTGGTCATCGGGGTGTTCAGCAGCAGCGGGACGTTCGCGTCCATGAGCCCCTTGCGCATCGCGGCCATGATCGCCTGGCCCATGACCAGCAGATGCTTGCGGGTGAACTTGGCCCAGTAGGTGCGCGCGCCCACGCGCATCGCGCGCATCATGCCCTTGGGGTGGCGCTTGATCAGGTTCAGCCGCACGAAGTCTTCCTGCATGACGGCGACGTTCAGCGGTGCCTTGGCGTACGGCGGTTCCAGGTTGAACCGCTCCTCGCCGAGCACCATTGCGTTGAACGGGCGGGGTTCGCACGAGCGGCCCTCACCCTTACCGCCCGGCGCCTCGGGGTAGTAGTCGGAGTAGCCCGGAACCCACTTCAGCTTCAGCGGGGTGTGATCGAGCACGAAGTCCAGCGCTTCCGGCCCGCGATCGATGTAGGTGTCGATCCGCTCCTTCGGCACCACGTCGCCGATGATGCTGTGCAGGTACTTGCGCGCCTGCTCGCGGTCGTCCGGCCGGCCCGAGGCCAGCAGTGCCTTGTTCCCGGGAACCCACACTCCACCACCGGAGCGAGCGGTGGATCCACCGTAGTGTGCGGCCTTTTCCAGGACCACCACGCTGAGCCCGTGATGGGCGGCCGTCAGGGCGGCGGTCATTCCGGCGGCGCCACTACCGACCACCACCACATCGTATTCCCGATCAGTCATGTAGAACACGTTATAGAATGTTCGGTTGTTAATCCATTGCTTGGTGCGTATACCTTGCTAATCAGGGGTAAACGCAGCAGTCTTGTCGTCAAGGAAACTCGTTCCAGTTTAGTGGCGAGTTCCGAAGTGGAGCGGAACCGGAGTGGAGTACATGAGCCTCGATTGGGACCTGACCGCCGACGTGGTCGTCGTCGGTTTCGGGGCGGCCGGTGCATGTGCGGCGCTGGAAGCGGCGGCCGACGGGGCGCAGGTGCTGGTGCTGGAACGGTTCACCGGCGGCGGCGCGACGGCGTTGTCGGGCGGGATCATCTACGCCGGAGGCGGTACCTCCGTGCAGCGTGAAGCCGGTGTGCACGACACTCCCGAGGCGATGCTGGCCTACCTCGAACGCGAGGTGGGCGATGCGGTGCGCCCGGAGACGCTGCGGCGATTCGTGGACGAGAGCCCCGCGATGATCGATTGGCTGAAGGGCCACGGCGTCCCGTTCGAGGCCTCGCTGTGCCCGTACAAGACCTCCTACCCCAACGACGACTACTACCTCTACTACTCCGGCAGCGAGATCTCCGGCGCGTTCTCCGACATCCCCGCAGCTCAGCGCGGCCATCGAGTGCACGGGCGCGGTGTGTCCGGCAAGCAGCTGTCCGGCCCGCTGACGGCCGCCGCCTCGCGCGCCGGGGTCCGGGTCGAGACGCTCACCCAGGTCACCGACCTCATCACCGATGCCACCGGTGCCGTCATCGGCGTCGAATGCCGCACCCTGCGCGAGGCGCCCGGCCGCATCCGCGACCGCTACACCCGCATGGCCAAGCTCGCCGCCAAGCCCGGCATCTACTACCCGCCGCTGCGCAAGGCGCTGGAGAAGCAGCTGGCCAAGATGGACGAGCGTTACCGCACCACCATCCGGGTGCTGGCCCGGCGCGGCGTGATCGTCAGCGCGGGCGGTTTCATCGCCAACCGCGCGATGGTCGCCGAGCACGCCCCCGCCTACAAGGGCGGCATGGCGCTGGGCACCACCGGCGACGACGGCAGCGGCATCACGCTCGCGCAGCGCGTCGGCGCGGCCACCGACCGGATGGGCAATGTCTCGGCCTGGCGATTCCTGCTGCCGCCGAGCGTGTTCACCGGCGCCATCCTGGTCGACGGACAGGGCCGCCGCGTCATCGACGAAACCCGCTACGGCGCCGCCGTCGGCAACAAGCTGGTCAACGAGCACGGCGGCATCGGCTGGCTGCTCGCCGACGAACCGATGATGCGCACCGCCATCGGCCAGATCGGCGCCCAGGGCACCTGGTTCCAGCGCGCTCAGTTCGAACCGTTGCGGCGCAGCGCCAAACGCGGCGCCACCATCGAACAGGTCGCGGCCAAGGCCGGCATCGATCCCGCCGGACTGCGCGCCACCGTCGACGCCTACAACCATGCGATCGACACCGGCGCACCCGACCCGGTCGGCAAACCGGCCGAGTACACCACCCCACTGCGCACCGGCCCGTTCTGGCTGCTCAACGTCTCGATCCGGCCGAGCGTGATCAATCCCTGCCCGATGCTCACCCTCGGCGGCGTGGTCGTCGACGAGGAGACCGGCGCTGTGCGGTCCACCGACGGGACCGATATCCCGGGCCTGTACGCGGCCGGCCGCACCGCCGTCGGGATCTGCTCGGACTCCTACGTCAGCGGGCTGTCGCTGGCCGACTGCGTGTTCTCCGGACGTCGCGCGGGCCGGTCGGCGGCCGGTGTGCGCACCGCGCAGCGCGATCCGGCGACGGCGGAAAGGAGCCCCTCATGAGCGGGCGAGCTTTGGTGACAAGCGAGCGTGGTCCCGAGGTCGATCGCCGGCGACGGCAGCGGAGCAGCGCTCTGCCGTGCCGGCCGCGGAGGTGCCGGCCGGCCGCAACCGCCGCGGCTCCGAGATGGCAGCCGGCAACCGCCAAGTGGCAGCGGCGATCGGCCCCGAGCCGGCAGCCGAGGGCAACCGCGACGTGGCAGCGGCGAAACGTAACCGCGGAGGAATCCGCTCATCAGAGAAAGGAACACTGACGTGCTGTCCGATGCGGTACGAACGCAACTGGCCGACGAACTCGAGCGCGCCGAACGCGACCGGGTCGCCATCGACCCGCTGGTCGCCCGGTATCCCGATATCGACGTCGTCGACGCCTACGAGATCCAGCTGATCAATATCCGGCGCAGGCTCGACACCGGCGCCCGGGTGGTCGGGCACAAGGTGGGCCTGTCGTCGAAGGCGATGCAGGAGATGATGGGCGTCGACGAACCCGACTACGGGCATCTGCTCGCGGAAATGGAAGTCTACGAAGACGTTCCGGTCGAGGCCGATCGCTACCTGTTCCCCCGCGTGGAGGTCGAGGTCGGGTTCATCCTCGGCGCCGACCTGCCCGGCGAAGACTGCACCGAAGACGACGTGCTCGCCGCGACCGTCGCCTACGCGCCGTCCATCGAGCTCATCGACTCGCGGATCAAGGACTGGAACATCGGCCTGGCCGACACCATCTCCGACAACGCCTCCTCGGCCGGGTTCGTGCTCGGCAAGGAGCGGGTCGCGCCGAAGGATATCGACATCAAGGCAATCGACGCGGTGCTCACCCGCAACGGTGAGGTCATCGCCGAAGGCCGCAGCGATGCGGTGCTCGGCGATCCCGTCATCGCGGTGGCGTGGCTGGCCCGCAAGGTCGCGAGCTTCGGAGTGCGGTTGAAGGCGGGCGATGTGGTCCTGCCCGGTTCCTGCACGCGCGCCATCGACGCGCGTCCCGGAGATGCTTTCCATGCCGAGTTCGCCGGACTCGGTTCTGTCCGTTTGCAATTCACGTAGGAGGTACGTCGTGTCCGAAGGGACCGTCACCGCCGCGATCGTCGGGTCCGGCAACATCAGCACCGATCTGCTGTACAAACTGCTCCGCTCCGAGCACATCGAGCCGCGCTGGATGATCGGCATCGATCCCGACAGCGAAGGCCTCAAGCGCGCCCGCGGGCTGGGGCTGGAGACCTCGCACGAGGGTGTGGACTGGCTGCTCGGCCAGTCCGAACTGCCCGACATGGTCTTCGAAGCCACCTCGGCGTACGTGCACCGCGATGCGGCGCCGAAGTACGCGGAGAAGGGGATTCGCGCCGTCGACCTCACCCCGGCCGCCGTCGGGCCCGCCGTGGTTCCGCCGGTGAACCTGGGTGCCAACATCGATGCGCCGAACGTCAACATGATCACCTGCGGTGGGCAGGCGACCATTCCGATCGTCGCGGCCGTCTCGCGCGTGGTTCCGGTGCCCTACGCGGAAATCGTGGCGTCGGTGTCGTCGGTGAGTGCCGGGCCCGGCACGCGCGCCAATATCGACGAATTCACTAAGACCACCAGCCGTGGCGTGCAGACCATCGGCGGCGCCGAACGCGGTAAGGCCATCATCATCCTGAACCCGGCCGAACCGCCGATGATCATGCGCGACACCATCTTCTGCGCCATCCCCGACGACGCCGACACCGACGCGATCGCCGACTCCATCCACCGGATGGTCGCCGACATCCAGCAGTACGTGCCCGGTTACCGGCTGCTCAACGAGCCCCAGTTCGACGAGCCGTCGGTGGTGTCCGGCGGCATGGCGAAGGTCTCGGTCTTCGTCGAGGTCGAAGGCGCGGGCGACTTCCTGCCGCCCTACGCGGGCAACCTCGACATCATGACCGCCGCCGCCACCAGGGTCGGCGAGGTCATGGCCAAGCAGATCGCCTCGGCACGGGTGTAAGGAGCGTTTCCCATGGCTTTTTCCGCTGAACTCGACATTCGGGTCACCGACACCTCGCTGCGTGACGGTTCCCATCACAAGCGCCACCAGTTCACCGCCACCGAAGTACGCGATATCGTCACCGCGCTCGACGGTGCAGGCGTGCCGGTCATCGAGGTCACCCACGGTGACGGGCTCGGTGGTTCCTCGTTCAACTACGGGTTCTCCAAAACCCCTGAGCAGGAACTGATCACCATCGCGGCAGAGACCGCGAAGCAGGCCAAGATCGCGGTGCTCATGCTGCCCGGCGTCGGCGTCAAGGAAGACATCAAGATCTCCCAGGACAACGGCGCGAGCATCTGCCGCATCGCCACCCACTGCACCGAGGCCGACGTCTCCATCCAGCACTTCGGGCTCGCCCGCGACCTGGGCCTGGAAACCGTCGGCTTCCTGATGATGTCGCACACCCAGCCGCCGGAAGCGCTGGCCAAGCAGGCCAGGATCATGGCCGACGCCGGCTGCCAGTGCGTGTACGTGGTGGACTCGGCCGGTGCGCTCGTGCTCGAGCAGGTCGCCGACCGGGTCTCCGCGCTGGTCGCCGAACTGGGCAACGACGCCCAGGTCGGCTTCCACGGCCACGAGAACCTCGACCTCGCCGTCGCGAACTCGATCTACGCCATCCGCGCGGGCGCCACCCAGATCGACGGCAGCGCCCGCCGCTTCGGCGCCGGCGCCGGCAACACCCCCGTCGAAGCCCTCGTCGGCGTCTGCGACAAGCTCGACATCAAGACCGG
This sequence comes from Nocardia cyriacigeorgica GUH-2, assembly GCF_000284035.1. Taxonomy (NCBI): domain Bacteria; kingdom Bacillati; phylum Actinomycetota; class Actinomycetes; order Mycobacteriales; family Nocardiaceae; genus Nocardia; species Nocardia cyriacigeorgica. The sequence goes on from NC_016887.1 coordinate 533,528, forward strand.
CATCGACTTCTTCGCCATCGCCGACGCCGCCGAAGACGTCGTCCGCCCGGCCATGCCGCACGAATGCCTGCTCGACCGCCAGTCCCTGATGATGGGCTACGCGGGCGTCTACTCCAGCTTCCTGCGCCACGCCGAACGCCAGGCCGAACGCTACGGAGTCTCGGCCGCCGAAATGCTCGTCCGCGCAGGCAAGCGCAAGCTCGTCGGCGGACAGGAAGACCAGCTCATCGACATTGCGCTGGAACTCCAGCGGGAACAGGCGCCAGTCACCGCCTGACCCCGCCGCACCGGGCCGCGAACGATCCAACCCCTGTCGTTCGCGGCCCGTTCGCGTTGTGGTGTCGGCGGTGGCGGTCGCCTCGGCATCGCCGACCGTGTCATGCCCCTCTCAGGCGATGGTGCCAGGCGGGGCAATCCATTGGGTCGGTTGACCAGTAGCCTTGGCGACGGTCTCAAAATCGCGGTCATAGTGCAGGATCGTCAGCTTGTTCGCCTCGGCGGTGGCCGCGATCAGCAGGTCGGCTACGCCTGCGCTGCGATGGTGGCCGTGTTCGGTGAGAAGCTGTTGTACTTGATGGGCTCGCGACCACGCGTTGTCCGGGGTCGCGGCCCAGCCGAACAACTCGACCAGAATTTCCTTCTTCCGTAATCGGTCGGCCAGTGATCGGGCGGTGAACAGCAGCTCGAGCTCGACGGGATCGCACAGCGCGACCACACCTGCTGTCACGGTCTCGTGCCACGCTTTCCGGACCGTCGGATTGATGAGCAGACGCGCCGCTGCCGAAGTATCGATGAGGTAGCTGATCACCGCCGGTATGCGTCCTTGTCGAGCAGCATGTCGAAGTCGCCCTGCTCGGCCATCTCGGTTAGCTCATTCAGTGCTTTGACACGCTTGAGCCGCTGCGCAATCTCGACCAGCGCAGCGTTCACGGTGTCTTTCTTGGTTGCTGTGCCGAGAAGCTGTTGTGCTTCGGCGAGCGCTTGGTCGTCGACGTCGATCAGAAGCTTGGACATGTCCACCTCGATATATGAGATATTCAGCTCAGATATACAGAATATTCAAGGGATGGCCTGTGGGCAAGCGCAGGACCGGGTTGCCATGGCAGATCTCGGGATCCGCGGTGAACCGATTGAGGTGCGGATATTGCGAACGCTATCTCTGCCGGAGCACGAGGATCCCCGGCGTCGAGCGGACGTAGTCGAGGAAGGGGGTGTCGACGACCTTGTTGTCGGCGGCCAGGGATGAGGCGTTGCGGAAGACGGGGCCGTTCGGGGTGGAGACGAAGATGCCGACATGGGTGACGTCGAGGCCGGGTTGGTCGGTGTAGGCGCCGATGTAGTCGCCGGTGCGGAGGTTGGCGATGACGCTTTGGTCGACGGCGGAGCTGGGGATGTGCGTGATGGGGCGGTCGACCACCGGGAGGCCGGGGAGGTAGGGGGTGCCGTCGGCCTTCGCGTTGAGGCGTTTGGTCGTGGTGACCGCCGCGGGGGTGAGGGATGCAGTGATGTCGGTGGCGGCGGTGCGGTCGGTGTGCGCCCAGTCGGTGAAGAAGTGTTTGCGGTGGGTGAATTCGACGCGTCCGCCGGTGTAGCGGGTCTGGATCAGGTTGGTGAGGAACTCGTCGCGGGTGGTGGAACGGCTGAGCGCTTCGACGTAGTCGAGGTAGGTGAAGCAGTCGACGCGGCGGAAGTCGACCACCAGCTGTTCGGGTTCGATCGCCGAACCGATGAGCATGTTCGCCCCGTACGGCGTCCCGAGGAACTGCCGCGACAGCAGCTCGATCAACTCGCCCTTGCTCTGCGTGGCCGCACCGGCCCGCACCGCCAGCAGTTCATCGATGCGGCGAGCGGTGACGTCATCGAGGGCGGGTGCGGCGGCCGCGCCGGGAATCAGCACCGCCGGTCCGCAGGCGAGCGCCAGCACAACCAGCAACGCGCGGACGATGATGCGCACTACGCCTCCCGGGTCGGTTCAGCACGAGGTCGATACTCACGGTAGCCCCGGCTCAGCTGCTTGCGCCGAGCTCCGTCATGATCCGCCGCAACTGATTGTCGCGCTGTGCTTGCGTCCGGCATTTCATCAACCGCAGCAGCAGCGCGTATTGCCCGGTGCGATCCAGGGCATCGAATCGTTTCCGTGCTGCCGGCTCCCGGTCCAATGCTCGTGCGAGATCATCGGGAACGGTCGCGTCGCGCTGCGCAGCGTAGGCCGCCTCCCATCGCCCATCCGCCCGCGCCGCCTCGACCGCCGCCAGCCCGGGCGCCCGCATCCGCCCCGCCGCCAGCAAGGCCTCCACCTTCGCCACATTGACCTGTGACCAGGGACTGCGCGGCCGGCGCGGCGAATACCGCTGGACGTAATGATGCTCGTCGAAGCCGCGCCGAACGCTGTCGATCCACCCGTAGCAGAGCGCACCGTCGAGCGCCTCGCTCAGCGTGATCGTGGTGTCCGGCGCGCCCTTCTTGGCGATCTTCACCCAGACCTCCGTCGCGCGATCGTGATTCGCGGCCAGCCAGGATTCCCACTCGTCGGCGTCGGTGCAGGTCAGCACGGTGTCGTTCATGTCGTCTCCCGGGTCCGTCGTTCGCTGGTGAACCCATCCTCCGCCGATAAGTGCTCAACAACTGAGCACTTATTTCGGCATCGTGCGAGCGATCCCCCGAACACGACAAAGCCCGGCCGGTTGCTGCGAGTCCGGCCGGGCTGGACGCGGAACGGTTCCGCGTGGTCGTGGACCTACAACCAGGTATCCAACGTGGTCGTGGTCAAGAAATGCTCCAGATCCGCCCGCCACGGCGCCGGCACCGTCTTCTCCGGTTCGATGGCGGTGTACTGGCCGCGGTAGAACAACAGCGGCCTGCCGGAGGTGGTCGACTCCGACAGGGCCAGCACTCGGCCGATCACGATGTGGTGATCGCCGCCGTCGACGACGCGGTCCACCGAGCACTGGATGGTGGCCAGGGCGTCGTCCAGGAGCGGTAGCTCCAGATCCGAGGTGTGCCAGCTGGTTCCGGCGAACTTGTCGGGTTCGCGGGAACCGAAGCGGGCGCACAGTTGCTGCTGTTCTTCGGCGAGGACGTTGGCGCAGAAACGTCCGTTGCGTTCGATCGCGGCCCAGGACCGCGAGCCCTTGGTCGGGCAGAACAGCACCAGCGGCGGGTCGAGGGACAGGGCGGCGAACGACTGGCAGGCGAACCCGATCGGCGCGCCCTCGTCATCCATGGTGGTGATGACGGTGATGCCGGTGCAGAACTGCCCCAGCACATTCCGGAACTGGCGCCCGTCGATCTCCGGGTATTCCTGCGTGGTCACTTCCGCCCCGTCACTCATCGCTATTTCATCCCAACCGTGAAGTCGTGGCCCCACAGCGAGACCGCGGTGGATTCCCGGGCGATCCACGAGTGATCGTCGACTTCCAAACCCTCGCAACCGAATTCGACATCGAATCCGCCGGGCGTCTTCATGTAGAACGACAGCATCTTGTCGTTGATGTGGCGCCCGAGGGTGGCCGACATCTTCACCTTCTTGCGCATCGCGCGATCCAGGCACAGGCCCACATCGTCGGAGTTCTCCACCTCGAGCATGAGATGGACGATGCCGGTGGAGTTGGGCAGCGGCAGGAACGCCAGCGAGTGGTGACGCGGGTTGCAGCCGTAGAACCGCAGCCACGCGGGATCGCCGTCGGCCGGCCGGCCCACCATCTGCGGGGGCAGGCGCATCGAGTCACGCAACCGGAAGCCGAGCACGTCCTGGTAGAACGCTTGCGCGGCGGCGTCGTCGGTGCAGGTCAGCACCACATGCCCGAGGCCCTGCTCTTCGGTGACGAATTTGTGCCCGTACGGGCTGACGAACCGGCGCGCGAGGTACTGCGCCCCGTGGAACGCCTCGAGGGTATTACCGGAGGGATCGTCGAACCGGATCATGTTCTCGACCCGGCGCTCGGCGAGCTCCTCCTTGGTGGCCTCCTTGAACGGCACCCCGGCCGCGGACAACGTCTCGCGCAGCTCTTGCAGCGCGGGCGCGTCGGTGACTTCCCAGCCGGAGACCTGCAAGCGGTCCTTCTCGCCCGGAACGATCACCAGCCGGGCCGGGAAATCGTCCATCCGCAGGTAGAGGTTGTCCGGGTTGGGGCCCGGCGCCTCCATCATGCCGAGCACCTTCAGGCCGTACTCGCGCCAGGCCGCCATATCGGTGGCCTCGATGCGCATATAACCGAGTGCGCGAATGCCCATGGCTATTTCACCCCGTTCAGGAAATCGGTGGCGAGCCGGTTGAATTCAGCGAACTTCTCCAGCTGGGCCCAGTGCCCGCAGCCGCCGAACACGTGCAGCTGCGCGCGCGGGATCTGCTTCAACGCCACCAGCGCGCCGTCGAGGGGGTTGACCCGGTCCTCCCGGCCCCAGATCAGCAGCACCGGCTGACGCAGCTTGTAGGCGTCGCGCCAGAGCATGCCCTTCTCGAAATCGGCACTGGCGAACGATTTGCCCATCGCCTTCATCGCTGCCAGCGACTCCGGAGTGCCGGCCGCGGCGAACCGCTCGTCGATCAGCTCATCGGTGACCAGCGACTGATCGAACACCATGATCCGGATGAACGCCTCGATGTTCTCGCGCGTCGGCTCATAGGTGAACTTCGACAGCAGCCGCACACCCTCGGTGGGATCGGGCGCGAACAGGTTGGTGCTCAGCCCGCCCGGGCCCATCAGAATGAGCTTGCCCGCGCGGTCCGGATAGTCGAGCGCGAACCGCACCGAGGTGCCGCCGCCGAGCGAATTGCCCAGCAGATGCACCCGATCGGTGATGCCGAGGGTGTCGAGCAGATCCTTCAACGCCGAGGCACTGTGCACGAAGTACTGCGGATGCTCGGTCGGCTTGTCGGACTTGCCGTATCCGGGCTGGTCCACGGCGATGACGTGGAAGTTCTGCGCCAGCACCGGGATATTGCGGGAGAAGTTCGACCACGACGAGGCGCCGGGCCCGCCGCCGTGCAGCAGCACGATCGTCGGGCCGTTGCCGACGCCTGCCTCGTGGTAGTGCAGTTTCAGATCCGGCCGCACCTGGGCGAACCGGGATGTGGATTCGTAGGTGAGTTCCACGGTCGAGGTCACGATGTCTCCTGTGGTCGTCACACCATGGTGTCGGTGACGGGCAGCCCGAATTCGCCCGCGCCGTACACCATGTAGGCCCGCTCCGGATCGTTGGCGGCGTGCACGCGGCCCGCGTGCGCGTCGCGCCAGAACCGTTGCAGCGGCGTGCCGTTGGCCAGTGCGGTGGCGCCGGAGCTCTCGAACAGCTTGTCGATCGAGGCGATCGCGCGACCGGTGGCGCGCACCTGGTCGCGGCGGGCGCGCAGGCGCAGATCGAACGGGATCTCCTCGCCGGCCAGCAGATGCGCGTACTCCTCGGCGACATTGCCCGACAGCTGCCGCCAGGCGGCGTCGATATCGCTGGAGGCTTCCGCGATGCGGACCTTGGCGAACGGATCGTCCTTGGCCTTCTCGCCCGCGTAGGCCGCGCGCACCCGCTTGCCCTGATGCTCGACGTGCGCTTCGTAGGCGCCGTAGGCCATGCCGACGATGGGGGTGGAGATGGTGGTGGGATGGATGGTGCCCCACGGCATCTTGTACACCGGGTCGGTGTTCTGCTCGAGCCCGGGCGAGGCCAGGTCGTTCATGGTCTTGTAGCTGAGGAACCGGTGCCGCGGCACGAAGACATCCTCCACGACCAGGGTGTTGGAGCCGGTGCCGCGCAGGCCGACGACGTTCCAGACGTCGTCGATGCGGTATTCCGAGCGCGGGATCAGGAAGCTGCCGAAGTCGACCGGGCGCCCGTCCTTGATGACCGGTCCGCCGACGAAGGTCCAGTCGGCGTGATCCGAGCCCGAGGACCAGGCCCATGAGCCGCTGACCCGGTAGCCGCCCTCGACCACGGTGCCCGCACCCATCGGGGCGTAGGAGGAGGAGATGCGCACATCGGTGTCCTCGCCCCACACCTCCTGCTGGGCTTCCTGGGAGAACAGCGCGAGGTGCCAGTTGTGCACGCCGATGATGCCGGCCACCCAGCCGGTGGAGCCGCAGGCGCTGGCGAGCTTGCGCACGGAGTCGTAGAAGATCACCGGATCGGCGGCGTACCCGCCCCACTGCTTGGGCTGCAACAGCTTGAAGAAGCCGGTCTCCTGCAGCGCCTTCATCGTTTCGTCGGGGATCCGCCGCAGGTCCTCGGCCTCTTGCGCGCGCTCGCGCAACATCGGCAACAGCGCGTCGACCCGTTCGGTCACTTCTTGCGTCATTTCCGGACCTGCTCCTGCCTTGGTTGGTAACCGGTACTCATTTGTCTCTGAGACTAGAACACGTTCTTATTTCTGTCGAGAACTGGTGTTCATTAGCGCGTTCGACACGGCATCCGCAGGAAGTCGGCGCTATCGCTGGCGCCTAACCCGACATTTTTGTAACGTGTTCTAGTACAGAAGGAGGAGGATTCGCGATGGCAGATACCCCACCCGGGAGCGGTGCGAAGGTCAGAGAGCTGGATGTCGGCTCGGCGCCCACCCGTTACGCGCGGGGATGGCATTGTCTGGGTCTGGCCAAGACGTTCCGCGACGGCAAGCCGCATTCGGTCAACGCGTTCGGCACCAAGCTCGTCGTCTGGGCCGATACCGCAGGCGAACTGCGGGTGCTCGACGCCTACTGCCGGCACATGGGCGGCGACCTGAGCATGGGCGAGATCAAGGGCGACGACATCGCCTGCCCCTTCCACGACTGGCGCTGGGGTGCCAGCGGCAAATGCACCTCGATCCCGTACGCGCGTCGAGTGCCGCCGCTGGCCCGGACCCGCAAGTGGACCACTCTCGAGCGCAACGGCCAGCTGTTCGTCTGGCACGACCACGAGGGCAACCCGCCGCCGCCGGAAGTCACCATCCCCTACATCAAGGGCCCCTACACCGACGCCGGCGGCAACCCGGTCGAGGAACTGAACCCCGACTGGACCGAGTGGACCTGGAACTCGCTGCTGATCGAGGGCGCCAACTGCCGCGAGATCATCGACAACGTGGTCGACATGGCGCACTTCTTCTACATCCACTTCGCCTTCCCGACCTACTTCAAGAACGTCTTCGAAGGTCACGTCGCGACCCAGTTCCTGGAGACCAAGGGCCGCCCGGATGTCGGGATCGCGGCCAAGTACGGCGGGGACAACCTGCTGAAGTCGGAAGCGTCGTACTTCGGCCCGTCCTACATGATCAACCCGCTGGTCAACATCTACGGCGGGTACGAGATCACGGTCAATCTGATCAACTGCCATTATCCGGTCGACCACGACTCGTTCGTGCTGCAATGGGGCCTGAGTGTCGAAAAGCCCAAGGGCCTCGACGACGCCACGGCGGCCAAGCTCGCCAAGAGCATGACCACCTTCTTCGGCGACGGCTTCCTGCAGGACGTGGAGATCTGGAAGCACAAGTCCAAGGTCGACAACCCGCTGCTGTGCGAGGAAGACGGGCCGGTCTACCAGCTGCGCCGCTGGTACGAGCAGTTCTACGTCGACGTCGCCGACGTCACCGAGAAGATGACCCAGCGCTTCGAGTTCGAGGTCGACACCACCAAGGCCAACGAGGCCTGGGAGGCCGAAGTCGCCGAGAACCTGCGGCGCAAGCGCGAGGCCGAAGCCGCCGAAGCCGATTCGGCCGCCGCGGAGGCGGGTGTGTAATGACCGCGACCTGGGCGAAAGCACCCGACTTCGCCGACCAGCCGGCGCGGCGTGCCGCGGTGGCCGCCCAGACGGTCGTCGACAAGTCGCGGTACCTGGAGGAGGGGCTGACTCCACTGCGGTGCCGCGCCTGTCAGAGCGAGGTGCTGGTGCGCAAGAGCAGTTCGCATCAGACCTCGATCCAGTGGACCGGTGACCCCGCCGCCCACTGCCCGGTCTACGCCAAACTCGCCGAGGAAGGCGCCGGACCGGGCCGGCCCGAATCCTGCGCCGATCTCGAACGCACCATCAAATGGGCGGTCGACGAAGGGGTGATCGACATCGCCGAGTAGTGGTCGGTGATGCGACGGGGCGAGGAGAGTTACTCCTCGCCCCGTCCTCGTTTCCGCGTCGCCTACCGTGCCCCGCAGCACCGTCGCCGTCGGTGGACGGGTTGACTGCCTCGTGGCCGGGCGACCAGGCGCGGTTGTGTCCGGCGTCGCTCAGCAGCACCGTCGTTGCCGGTGGACGGTAGCCGCCTCGTCGCTGGGCGACCGGGTTTTTGTGTCCGGCGTCCGCTCAGCTGAACGGGGTCTGCGGCCGCTCCTGCAACTCCCCGTCGAGGTAGATATCGACCTTCTCGTTGTAGAAGCAGGCCAGGCCCGCGATCTTCTGGCTCTCCGCGACCGGGGTGCGATAGATCCACACCAGGTCGCGGTGCTCGGTATCGCCGATGCGGATGTTCCAGTAGTCGGCGGTGCCCTTGTACGGGCAGCGGCTGTGGGTGTCGGACGGGTGCAGCAGATCCATCCGGACATCGGTCAGCGGCAGGTAATACCGTGCGGGCAGGCCGGTTTCGAACAGGATGCGCGGTGCCGTCGAATCGGCGACGGTGACGCCGTCGACTTCGACGCGGATATGGCGCGAACTGCTCAGGATGTCGACGCGGGAGTACGGGTCGCGCGGGTGGACGTAGATCGGCTCGTCCTCTTCGAACCATTCGTCCATCGCGTTCCAGTCCAGCCGCACCAGCTCGCTCAGCTCCGGTGTGTTCAGGTAGCGCGTCGCGGCGCCGGGCACGATCGCACCGTCGACGACCACGTCGTAACCGGTGCCCTCACCGCGGTGGATGGACTCGCGGACACTGCCGTTGGGCTCGAGTTTCGCGCGTAGATCGGCGACCGGAATGTAGTAGGTGGGGTAGTAGGGGATCTCCCAGACCAGGGACGGCCGAGTGGTATCGGCAACCAGCTTGCCGCCGACATACACCCGCACCCGCTTGTGACACGGCTCGATCCTGACCTGTTCCCGCTGCGCTTCGGTCATATCTGTCGACGTTACGCCGATTGCTCGAGCCGCATCGAGACCGATGCGGTTGATCCGGCCCACTGCGCGAACCGGCCCCGCCGGGTGGGCGGGGCCGGTGGGTCGGGCGAGCCGAGGGCGTCAGTCGCCGATGGTGATCGCTTGCGCCTCTTCGACGCTGTGCGGTGCGGGATCGTGGTCGTCGATGTGGGCCAGTGCGGACCGTCCGCCGAGTAGGACCAGCACGGCGACGGCGGTGCAGGCCGCGCCCACCCAGAACGGCAGGGCGGTGTTGTGCTCGCCGAGCTTGCCCGCCAGCCACGGGGCCGCGGCGCCGCCGGCGAAGCGGACGAAGCTGTAGGCGGCCGACGCGGTGGAGCGTTCCACCGGGGCGGAGATCATCACGGCCTCGGTGATCAGCGTGTTGTTCACGCCGAGGAACAGGCCGGCGAGCACGACGCCGACGATCAGCACGGGCTTGTGCTCGGCGAATACGGCCATCATCGCGAGATCGGCGGCGAACAAGGCCAGCGCCAGGCCCATCATCGGCAGGGTGCCGAAGCGGCGTTGTAAGACCGGGGCGAAGTACACCGACGCCACCGCCAGCATCAGGCCCCAGCCGAAGAAGATGAACCCGATCGCGTAGGTGCCCATATCCAGCGGGAACGGGGTGTAGGCGAGCAGGGTGAAGAAGCCGAAGTTGTAGAACAGCGCGGTCAGGCTCACCGTCAGCAGGCCGCGGTGGCGCAGCGCCTTGAACGGCGCGGTGATCGAGGTCGCCTTGGCCGGTTTCGGGGCTTCCGGCAGCAGCACCACCAGCGAGATGAACGCGACCGCCATCAGCACCGAGACGCCGAAGAACGGTCCGCGCCAGCTGATTCCGCCCAGCAGGCCGCCGACCAGCGGTCCGGTCGCGATGCCGATGCCGAGTGCCGCCTCGTACAGGATGATGGCGCGGGCGACGCCGCCGCTGGCCGCACCGACGATGGTGGCCAGCGCCGTCGCGATGAACAGCGCGTTACCCAGGCCCCAGCCGGCGCGGAACCCGACGATCTGCTCGACCGTGTTCGACATACCGGCCAGTGCCGCGAACACCACGATGATGGCCAGGCCGGCCAGCAGCGTCTTCTTCGCGCCGAACCGGCTCGACACCACACCCGTGATCAGCATGGCCACACCGGTGACCAGCATGTAGCTGGTGAACAGCAGCGACACCTGCGACGGCGAGGCGTGCAGCTGCTCACCGATCGGCTTGAGGATCGGGTCGACCAGGCCGATACCCATGAACGCGATGACGCTGGCGAAGGCGACGGCCCATACCGCCTTGGGTTGCTTGGTCTTTTCCGGTGTCGCGGACGCGGCGCTGTGCGTCGTTGTCATGGTTGTCATCACGGATTCCCTCGGTGTCGGTCAGTGCCGGGACGCCTCGTCGGTGGCCTTGAGCGCGTCCAGCAGTTCGGTGAGTTCGGCCTCCAGCCGGATCAGTCGGTCGGTGTCGTAGCCGGGCAGTCGCGCGGCGAGCGCGGTCCCGAAGGCTCGGCGGGATTCGGCCAGCCGGTTTCGTCCGGCCGGGGTGAGGGCGACGACCACGGCCCGGGCATCGTCCGGGTCCTTGGCTCGGGTGGCGTATCCGTCCGCGACCAGCTTGCCGATCAGCGCCGTTGCCGCCGGTTGTGAACATCGATCGATGCGGGCGAATTCGCTGACCCGGAGTTCCCCGTGCTCGTCGAGCACCGACAGTGCCCGCAGCTCCGCACGCGGTGGCAGATCGTCCCCACTGATCACCCCGGCCAGCCGAGTCAGCCGAGCGGCGTTGACCACGAGATCGACGACGATGTCCTCCGCGGAAACCAGGTCGCTCTGCTGCACCCGAATATTATTACATAGGCTAACTATCTATTGGCGGTGAAATGAGTCACCGGCGAAAACGCGACTGCCCGGCCGCGCAGCGAACGCGACCGGGCAGTCGGGGGAGGGTTCGACTACGCCGTCTCGAGCAGCGGCCGGTGCCGCGGCTTGCCGAACAGCAGCGCGTCACCGTGCGCCCGCTTGAAGTGCAGGTGCGCGTCGTGCTCCCAGGTGATGGCGATACCGCCGTGCAACTGGATCATCTCGGCGGCCACCGTGGAGTATGCCTCGGAGCAGTGGCGGCGGGCCACCCAGACGTCCTCGGCGGCCGACGAGCTGTCGGCGCCGACGGCGAGGGTGGCGGCGTAGGAGGTGGACTTGGCGGATTCCACCAGCACGTACATGTCCGCCATCCGGTGCTTGAGGGCCTGGAAGCTGCCGATCGGGCGGCCGAACTGGACCCGGGATTTCGCGTATTCGACCGTCATCTCCAGGCACTGTTCGGCCGCGCCGACCTGCTCGGCCGCCAGCGCCGCCCAGGCGATCTCGCGCAGACGAGTGATGATCGGCGCCGGATCGCCGGTGCCGAGCCCGCGGGCGGACACGTCCGTGAAGGTGATTTCGCCGAGCTTGCGGGTCGGGTCCATGGTGGCCGAGGCGCGTCGCTGCACGCCTGCGGCCGCCGGATCGACCTCGAACAGGCCGGTCTCGGTCACCACGATCAGGGTGGCGGCGTTGGCGGCATCGAGGACGTAGTGCGCGGTACCGCTGAGGGTTTCACCCGTGTCCCGCACACCGAAGCTGTCCCAGCCGTCCGACCCGGCCCAGCACACAGCCAGCGTCCTGGCGCCTTCGGCAACCTCGGGTAGCAGCCGCTCACACGCTTCCGCATCGCCGGACAGCAACACCGCCTGCGCGCCGAGAACGGCCGATCCGAGCATCGGCACACCCGCCAATGAGCGACCCAATTCGCCGACCACCAGCAGTGATTCGGCCAGGCTCGCGCCGAATCCGCCGTACTCCTCGGGAATGGCCAGCGCCGCCACCCCGACCTGCTCGCACAGCGTCCGCCAGAGTGCGGCGTCATAGCCGAGGTCGCTGTCGAGGGCTTGCCGGTCGACCGCGGGTCCACCCCTCTTGGCCACCGCTGCGCGTACGGCGGCGACGAGTTCTTGCTGTTCTGGGGTGATCACACGATTTCTCCGTTCCGGGTGGTCGGCCGGTGCACCGATACGTGTGTGACGTCTGAGGCGAGCGACCGGACGACACCCGATCCCTGATCGCCGCGGGCACCCACCGGTGCGACGGTGGCGGTCGTCATGCGGTTGCTCCGGCGGACGAGCCGGAACGCAGCGCCTCGGCGATCCGCGCGCGATGGAAATCCGCCGTGCCCCAGGCCGAGCGCAACGCGGTGACCTTGGTGAGCAGCAGCGACAGGTCGTATTCGGCGGTGTAGCCGATGGCACCGTGCACCTGCAGGCCGGTGCGGGCAGCGAGGTGGGCGGCATTGCCGCAGGCCACCAGGGCCGCGGAGACGTCACGGGCGCGGTCGGGGCCGGCGGCGGTCAGGGCCGCGCGGTGCAGCAGCGGTTCGGCCAGGTCGAGGGCGATGAGCACATCGGCCAGCTTCTGCTTCACGGCCTGGAACTCGCCGATCGGGCGCCCGAACTGCTTGCGCTGCTTGGCGTATTCGGTCGCCGCGTCCAGCAGGCCACTGCCCGCGCCGAGCAACTGGGCGGCAGCAGCCAGCGCTCCGGCGTCGAAACCGGCGGCGATGGCGTCGGCCACCTGCGCACCCTCGGCGATCAGCTCATCGGGCACCACGGTGAACAACCGCCGCGCCGGATCCACCGACCGCACCTGTTGGCCGACCGTGCCGGTGTGCAGCCGATCGCCGTCCGCGATCAGGATCAGATCGGCGACATCGGCATCGAGGGCTACCGCCCCACGCCCCGGCGTCGCGAAGGCGATCGTCCCGAGCGTGGTGCCCGCCGCGATCCCCGGCAACCACCGTGCCGCCGCAGCACCAGAATCCGCACCCGCGAGCGCCTGCAGCAGCGCCGGAATCGCCGCAGCCGACTCCACTACCGGCCCGGGCACTGCCGAGCGCCCGAGTTCCCCGAACGCCACCACCAGGTCGATCGGTTCGGCACCGATCCCGTCGAACTCCTCGGCTACCGCGAGTCCGAACACCCCGGCACCGGCCAACTGTTCGAGCAGCGCGCGTCCGGCGGCGTGCTCACCGGCAGCCCAGGAACGAACCGCGGCGGGCGTCTTACCGGCGTCGAGCAGTTTGCGCACACTGGCGGCGAAGTCGACGTGTTCCGGGCTGAGTGCGAACCTCATCGGCTGCCTCCTCTCGGTAGGCCGAGGAGCCGCTCGGCGATGATGTTGCGTTGGATCTCGTTGGTACCGGCGTAGATCGGGCCGGACAGCGAGAACAGGTAGCCGTCGGTCCACGCCCCGGCCTGTTCGGCGGTGTCGCCGAGCAGATCCAGCGCCGTTTCGTGCATGGCGATATCGAGCTCGGACCAGAACACCTTGGTGATCGAGGATTCCGCGCCGAGCTTGCCGCCCTCGTTCAACCGGGTCACGGTGCCGAAGGTGTGCAGCCGGTAGGCCTCGCTGCCGATCCAGGCGTCCACCACCTTGTCGCGCGCGGCGGTCCCGGTGTCCTCGCCGCTCGCCCACAGGTCGATGAGTCGCTGAGCGGTGGCGCTGAAACGGCCCGGGCTGCGCAGCGACAGGCCGCGTTCGTTGCTGGAGGTGCTCATCGCGACTCGCCAGCCCTCGTTCGGTGCCCCGATGACGTCGGCGTCGGGCACGAACACCTCGTCGAGGAAGATCTCCGCGAAGCCGGGCTCACCGTCGAGCTGCGGGATCGGCCGCACCGTGACACCCTCGGCGTCCAGCGGGAACATCACGTAGGTGAGCCCGCGATGCCGTTCGGCCTCCGGGTCGCTACGGAACAGCCCGAACGCGCGATCGGCGTAGGCCGCGCGTGAACTCCACGTCTTCTGCCCGCTCAGCAGCCAGCCGCCCTCGGTGCGGCGCGCGGTCGAACGGATACCGGCGAGGTCGCTGCCGGCTTCGGGCTCCGACCAGGCCTGCGCCCAGATGTCGTCGGCACGGGCCATGCGCGGCATGATCCGCGCCAGCTGCTCGGGGGTGCCGTGCTCGAATAGCGTGGGTGCCAGTAGGAAGATGCCGTTCTGGCTCACCCGGCCCGGCGCACCGGCCGCGTAGTACTCCTGCTCGAACAGCACCCATTCCAGCAGCGAGGCGTCGCGCCCGCCGTACTCCTGCGGCCACGACACCACCGAGTACCGCGCCTCGGCGAGGGTGTGCTCCCACTCTCGATGCGCCTCGAAACCGGCCTTGGTGTCCATCGACGGCAGCGGCTGCGCCGGCTTGTTCGCGGCCAGCCAGTCACGCACCTCCAGTTGGAAGTCGCGGGTGGCCTGATCCAGATCCAGATCCACTTATTTCGTCCCGTTCTGCGTGGCGTCGACGTCGGCGGACGCCGTACTCGCCGTGGCTTTCATCGTTGTGGCGTTCATGCCGCCCAGGGAATCGGCGCCGACCTCGGCATTGTGGGCGTGCGCGAAATGGTGCAGGCCGAACACCGAATCCATGCCCGACCGCATGCCCATCAGATCCTCGGCCTGATTGACCGCCTTCTTGGTGAGCGCGAGCCCGAACTGCGGCATGGTGGCGATCTTGTCGGCCAGCGCGAAGGTCTCGGCCTCGAGCTGATCGCGCGGCACCACCCGGTTGACCATGCCCCATTCCTTGGCCTGAGCGGCGCTGAACCGGTCGCCGGTGAACAGGAACTCCTTGGCCACGCGCGGACCGAGCACCCACGGGTGGGCGAAGTACTCCACGCCCGGAATGCCCATCCGGACAACGGGATCGGAGAAGAAGGCGTCCTCGGAGGCGACGATCAGATCGCACACCCACGCCAGCATCAGCCCGCCCGCGATGCAGGCGCCCTGCACCATCGCGATGGTCGGCTTGGGGATCTCCCGCCAGCGCCGGCACATGCCCAGATAGACCTCGGTCTCGCGGGCGAAGCGCTGATCGCCGCCGGCGCGGTCCACATGGTCCCACCACAGGGCGGCCTTGTTCGGATAACGCACGTGATGGTCGCGGCCCGGCGTGCCGATATCGTGCCCGGCGCTGAAATGCTTGCCGTTACCGGCCAGCACGATGACGCCGACCTCGGGATCTTCCACCGCCCGCTCGAAGGCGGCGTCCAGGGCGTAGGTCATCACCGAGTTCTGGGCATTGCGGTAGTCCGGCCGGTTCATGGTGATCACCGCGACCGCCCCGCGGCGCTCATAGGTCACCACATCCGGTTCGAACGGCACCGCTGCTTCTTCGGCAGGCATTTACGACTTCTCCTCACGTAGTTGACGTTTGAGCACCTTCCCGGCGGCGCTGTAGGGCAGCTGGTCGCGGAACTCGACGATGCGCGGCACCTTGAAATTGGCCAGCACGGTGGTGGCGTAGGCGATCACGTCCTCCTGGGTGAGCGTCGAGCCGGGTTTGCGCACCACATAGGCCTTGCCGATCTCGCCCATCCGGGTGTCGGGCACCCCGATGACGGCCGATTCCGCGACGCCGTCCAGTCGGGCCAGGGCCTGCTCGATCTCGGCGGGATAGACGTTGAAGCCGCCGCTGATGTACATGTCCTTGAGCCGGTCGGTGATCTTGAGATAGCCGCGCTCGTCGATGGTGCCGATATCGCCGGTGTGCAACCAGCCATCGGCGTCGATGGTTTCGGCGGTGGCCTTCGGATCGTCGAGGTAGCCCAGCATCACGTTGGGTCCGCGCAGCAGCACCTCACCGGTGGTGTCGAGGCGCAGTTCGAAATCGGCGATGGGGCGACCGCAGGTGTTGGCGACGGTTTCGGCGTCGTCGTCGGGACGGCACATGGTGCCGAAGCCGGCCGATTCGGACAGCCCGTACGCGGTGACGACCACGTCGAAGGCCAGTTCCGAACGCATCCGCTCGATCAGCACCACCGGCACCGTCGCGGCGCCGGTGACCGCGACGCGCAGCGTGCTCAGATCGAAGTCGTCGCGGTTGGGGAAGTCGAGGATGGTCTGGTAGATCGTCGGCGGACCGGTGAGGACGGTGATCTTCTCCTCGCCGACCATCCGCATGGTCTGCGGCACGTCGAACACGATCTGCGGCACGATCGTCGCACCCGCCACCAGGCAGGCGAGGAAGCCGGCTTTGTAGCCAAAGTTGTGGAAGAACGGGTTGATCAGCAGATAGCGGTCGGTGCTGGTGAGCGTCGAGCATTCGATCCAGGCCCGCACCACCGACAGCGCCTGCCGATGCGCCACCAGCGTGCCCTTGCTGCGGCCGGTGGTGCCGGAGGTGAACAGGATGTCGGAGACGTCCTCGGGGCTCACCGATTCGGCCCGCTCCCTGGCCTGTTCGCGGGTCACCGACTCGGCGACCTCGGGCAGCTGCTCCCAGTGCAGGATCCGGGGGTCGGCCGATGACGACTCGACTGTCATCGGCCCCTCCACCGGAATGACCACGATGGTCGCGATATCGAGGTCGGGCGCGGCCGCCAGCAGTTCGGTGAGCCGCTCGCGCCGCAGGAAAGGTCCGGAGATGAACAGTGCCGTGGGCTTTACCCGGCGCAGCACATCGGCCGCTTCTTCGGCCACATACCGGGTGTTGAGCGGCACCAGCGCCGCACCGCAGTAGTGCGCGGCCAGCGCGGCGGTGACCCAGTGATGGGTATTGGGCGACCACATCGCGACCCGGTCGCCCCGCCGCACGCCACGCGCGATCAGCGCCCGCGCCACGTCCTGCACCGCTTCCAGCAGCTGTGTCCAATCCAGGCGGGTTTCGCCGTCGGCGATGGCGGGTGCGGTGCCGAAGGTGTGCGCCGCGTCGTGCAGCGCCATCGGGGTGGTCTGTGCAGGGGTTGTCACGGGTTGTCCTCACCGTCGGTGCGGTCGGTAAGACCGGAGTCTTACAAAGCAAGTGCTTGGTAGGTTATCGTATCGGCGTGGGTGCGATCCAGACCTCAGAATCCGACACCGGTCCGGCCGGTGGGCGCAGTTCGGCGATTTCGGCGGCCGACGCGGCGAATCCGGCGGCTACCACGGCAAACGAGGCGGTCATGACGGCAAACGATGCGAACGGCCACGACGCCGACGCGACCTTCCGCGCCGAGATCCGCGCCTGGCTCGCGGAGAACCTGAACGGCGAGTACAAGGACCTGCGCGGGCTCGGCGGCCCCGGCCGCGAGCACGAGGCGTTCGACGAGCGGCTGGCCTGGGACCGTCATCTGGCGGCGTCGGGCTGGACTTGTCTGGGCTGGCCGAAGCAGTACGGCGGCCGCGAAGCCAGCGTGCGGCAGCAGATCATCTTCCACGAGGAATACGCCAAGGCCGACGCCCCCGCGCGGGTCTCGCACGTCGGTGAGGAACTGCTGGGCCCGACCGTGCTGGCCTTCGGCACCGAGGCGCAGAAGCAGCGCTTCCTGCCCGGCATCCGCACCGTCAGCGAACTGTGGTGCCAGGGCTATTCCGAACCCGGCGCCGGCTCCGACCTCGCCGCGGTCTCCACCTCGGCGCGCCTCGACGGCGACGAATGGTCGATCAACGGCCAGAAGATCTGGACCTCACTGGCTCATGTGGCCGACTGGTGCTTCGTGGTGGCGCGCACCGAACCCGGTTCCAAACGCCATAAGGGCCTGTCCTATCTGCTGGTTCCGATGGATCAGCCGGGCGTCACGGTGCGGCCGATCAATCAGCTCACCGGCACCTCGGAATTCAACGAGGTGTTCTTCGACGATGCCCGCACCAGCGCCGACCTCGTCGTCGGCGAGCCGGGCGACGGCTGGCGCATCGCCATGGGCACGCTGACCTTCGAACGCGGCATCTCCACCCTCGGCCAGCAGATCCGCTTCGAACGCGAACTGGCAGGCATCGAGGAGCTGGCCCAACGTAACGGCGCCATCGACGACCCGCTGCTCGCCGACCAGATCGACCAGGCCTGGGTCGGCCTGCGGGTGCTGCGCGCACACGCCATGCGCACCATGGAGGGCGCGGGCGCCGATGACGGCGGCGGCCAGGCCTCGGTGGCAAAGCTGCTGTGGGCCAACTGGCATCGCGGCCTCGGCGAACTCGCCATGGCCGTGCGCGGTGCGGCGGGCCTGGTGGCCGCCGCCGACGATCTCGACGAATGGCAGCGGCTGTATCTGTTCACCCGCGCCGACACCATCTACGGAGGTTCGAACGAAGTGCAGCGCAACATCATCTCCGAGCGTGTGCTCGGCCTGCCCCGGGAGGCCCGTCCGTCATGAGTGAGAACACCGTGTCGCTGTCGGTCGCGCCTGCCCTCGTGGCCGGTCACGGCCTGCTGACCGACCGCAAGGCCGTGGTGACCGCCGCCGCCGGGACCGGCATCGGTTCGGCCACCGCGCGCAGGCTGCTCTCGGAGGGCGCCGACGTCGTCGTCTCGGACTGGCACGAACGCCGGCTGGGGGAGACCCGCGCCGAGCTGAGCGCCGAATTCCCGGACCGCAAGGTCGAGGCCATCGTCTGCGATGTGTGCAGCACCGAACAGGTCGACGAACTGGTGCGCGGCGCGGCCGCCGCGATGGGCCGGATCGACATCTTCGTCAACAATGCCGGCCTCGGTGGCGAGACCCCGGTGGTCGATATGACCGACGAGCAGTGGAACCGCGTGCTCGACGTGACACTCAACGGCACCTTCCGCTGCACCCGCGCCGAACTGGCCTACTTCCGCGAGGCCGGCCACGGCGGTGTGGTGGTCAACAATGCCAGCGTGCTCGGCTGGCGCGCGCAGTACGGCCAGGCCCACTACGCCGCCGCCAAGGCCGGCGTGATGGCGCTGACCCGGTGCAGCGCGGTCGAGGCGGCGGAGCTGGGCGTGCGCATCAATGCGGTCGCGCCGAGCATCGCCAGGCACGCGTTCCTGGACAAGGTCAGCTCGCCGGAACTGCTGGACCGCCTCTCCGAGCGGGAAGCCTTCGGCCGGGCCGCCGAACCGTGGGAGGTCGCGGCCACGATCGCCATGCTGGCCAGCGATTACACCACCTACCTCACCGGCGAGATCGTCTCCATCAGCAGCCAGCGCGCGTGAGCTGAGGACGAAAAAAGCTGGAGCCGTCGCGGCCCGCGTGTGCGATGCTGGTGGAGGTCGGGATCGCACACCCGGAGGGGCGATGGCTATGGGCCTGGGCCGCCGATCTGCCCGAGAACAGCCCACACGCGAACAACTCGAACTCGAGTTGGTGCGTGATGTCGTGCTCGCCAGACGCAGACAGGAAAGCCTGGTCCTGGCCGCGTTGACCTTCGGCGCCGAACTCCTGGACGTCGGCCGCAGATCGGCGGCCACCCGGGCCGGGCGCATTCTCGAGTCCTACGCCGTCGACGAGAACGACATCGCCCGCGATCCCCGCGCGGCACTGCGGGCCGATATGGCGCGCGAGCGGGCGCGGGCCCGCCGGATCGGGCTGGGCACCGGCGCGGACGGCGGCGAGGCGCAGCGGCGCCGGACCCACCAGATCGAATTGCTCTACGAGGTGCGCGCCGACCTGCTCGATGTGGTGCGCCGCTCGCGCAAATACCGTTTCGACCGCGACACCTTCTCCGAGCAGATCGCGCAAGGCCTGTGCGCGGTCACCGACAAGCTCATCGGCAGCGCCGACATGGACACCTATCACGCGTGGCAGCGCGGGATGGTGCTGAAGTTGATCGAGGAACCCACCCGCTTCGGGCCGCCGCGCGTGCTCGCCACCGTCGACGCCGGTCCCGGCCGCCAACCCCTCACCGTCGAATGGGACAGCTGCGAACGCCGCCTGGCGCTGGTGATGCGGATGATGCGGGCCGGCATCTCGCCGGTGGTGATCTGTGAGCGTCTGCTCGCCGACCTGTCGAGATCGTCGCCGCTGCGGTACTCGGAGCGGTGAAAACCCTGACCCACTATCCCAAGCAAATGCTTGGTTGTATTATGGCCGGGTGACCGCACCCGACCCGTCCAAATCAGCCCGGCGCAATGAACTGCTCGGATTGGCGGCCGACCTGTTCGCCGAGCGGGGTTTGCGCGCCACCACCGTCCGCGATATCGCCGATGCGGCCGGAATCCTATCGGGCAGCCTGTATCACCATTTCGATTCCAAGGAATCGATGGTCGACGAAATCCTGCGCGGGTTCCTCGACGATCTGTTCGGCCGCTACCGCGACATCGTCGCCTCCGGCCTGAGCTCGCGCGACACCCTCGAGGCGCTGGTGCTGGCCTCCTACGAATCGTTCGACCGCTACCACGCGGCCGTGGCCATCTACCAGGCCGAGGCCAAACGCCTGCGCGGCGTCGAGCGCTTCACCTACATCGACGAATACAACAAGGAATTTCGCGCCCTCTGGCACCAGGTGCTCACCAACGGCGTGCGCGACGGCAGCTTCCGGGCCGAACTCGATATCGAACTGGCCTACCGGTTCCTGCGCGACACCGTCTGGGTGGCGGTGCGCTGGTACACCCCGGGCGGCCCGATCACCGTAGACAACCTCGCCAAGCAATATCTGACCATCGTGCTCGACGGGCTCACCGTGCCCGGGCACACCACGTAGGAGTCATTTCATGTCAACACCTTCCGGCTCGCGCCGCCCCTACACCCCGCTGCGCGAGGCGTACGTGATCGACGCGGTGCGCACCCCGGTCGGCAAGCGCGGCGGCGCCCTGGCCGGTGTGCACCCGGCCGATCTCGGTGCCGCCGCCCTGCGTGGTCTGCTCGATCGCAACCCGCTCGATCCCGGTGTGGTCGACGACGTCATCGTCGGCTGTGTCGACAACATCGGCCCGCAGGCGGGCAATATCGGCCGCACCGCGTGGCTGGTGGCCGGCTACCCGGAGGACGTTCCCGGCGTCACCGTCGACCGGCAGTGCGGTTCCAGCCAGCAGGCGATCAACTTCGGCGCGCAGGCCATCATGAGCGGCACCGCCGAGGTGATCGTCGCCGGCGGTGTGCAGAACATGAGCGCCATCCCGATCTCGGCGGCCATGCTGGCGGGCAAGGAGTACGGCTACGATTCGCCGTTCGTCGGCGCGCAGGGCTGGGATCACCGCTACGGCACCGGCGAGGTTTCCCAGTTCCACGGCGCGCAGCTGATCGCCGAGAAGTGGGGCATCAGCCGCGAGGACATGGAGCGCTGGGCGCTGCGCAGTCACGAGCGCGCCCGCCGCGCCATCAAGGAGGGCCGTTTCGATCGCGAGATCGTGCCGGTCGGCGACTTCTGGATCGACCAGGGCCCGCGCGAGACCAGCCTGGAGAAGATGGCCTCGCTGCCCGCACTCGCCGAAGGCAGCCCGCTCACCGCGGCGGTGGCGTCGCAGATCTCCGACGGCGCCAGCGCCACCCTGCTCGCCTCCGACTGGGCGGTGCAGGAATACGGGCTGACCCCGCGCGCCCGCATCCATCACGTCAGCGCACGCGGCGCCGACCCGATCTTCATGCTCAGCGCGCCGATCCCGGCCACCAAGTGGGCCCTGGAGAAGACCGGCCTGACCATCGACGACATCGACGTCATCGAGATCAACGAGGCCTTCGCCCCGGTGGTGCTGGCCTGGTTGAAGGAGACCGGCGCGGATCCGGAGAAGGTGAACGTCAACGGTGGCGCCATCGCCCTCGGCCACCCACTCGGCGCCACCGGCGCCAAGCTGTTCGCCACCCTGCTCAACGAGTTGGAGCGGATCAACGGGCGCTACGGTCTGCTCACCATCTGCGAGGGTGGCGGCACGGCCAACGTCACGATCATCGAGCGACTGGCTCGCTGACCCACTCGGGCCGGCGGCCGCTTTGTCAGGCCGACACGTCCGGCACCCGAACCGGCCGCCCACCCTCCGCGAGCGAATGCGCACCGGCCACCCCGACCAGCGACGCGGCAACCGCCGAACGCACGGGAATCAACGGTGCCGCACCGTGTTCCATGGTGGCGCGGAACCCCTCGAGCAGCACGACGGTGCCCTCGGCCATCCGGTCCACCGGATGGCCGTTCACCAGGTGGGGGCGGGGCTGACGGATGTCCTCATGCGGACGCCCGTCGGGCCGGGTCCAGCCTTCCGTGCGTACCCGGACCGACCAGGCGCCGTCCCCGCCGGCACGCAGCGATTCGGCCAGGCCGTGCGCGCCGCGCACCGATATCCAGCTCCAGTGGCTGTCGGGTTCGCCGGCGAGGAAGCCGTGCCGGGCCAGCGCCAGCGTGCCATCCGAGAGCCGGATGACCAGCACGACAGCGGCAGGACGTGCACCGTCCGGGCCTACCGGGAAGGCACTGACCTCGACCGGCCACGCCCTGGTGAGACTCAGCAGCGGCGATACCGTGTGCGTGCAGTACGCCGTCGCCGCAATGCGTCCACGCCAGTGCGCCGGGTCGCCGATGAGCCCGTCGATATCCTGCGGCGACAGGCTGTGCAGATAGTCGGCCTCCACCGCCACCACAGCACCGATCTCGCCGGACTCGATCGACTCACGCACCAGCCGCGCATGCGGATGGAAGACATAGTTTTCGGCGAACGAGTAAGTAGCCGTGGACCGCTCGGCGGCGGCGATGAGTTCACGCCCCTCCTGCTCGGACACGCAGGCCGCCGTCTCCGACAGCACGTGGGCCCCACGATCGAGGAACGCCACGGCGAGCTCGGCGTGGGCGTCGAAATCATTCGCGAGGATCACACTGTCGAGTCCCGCGTCGACTAGATCGGCCCACTCCCGGCTCGCCAGGGCGCCCGGGAACCTCGCGCGAGCTGCTGCCAGGCGTTCGGTGTCGCGATCACAGATCGCCGCTACCTCGAGTCCGATCCGTTCGGCCCACTCGGCCATATACAGGCCGCGCAGCAACCCGACGATTCCGATACGCATGGGTTTCGTTGTATCGGCGGTCCCGGTGAACGCACAATCGGTTTTCGCTCCCGCGCCGAGCATCACGCGTCGACCCGAAACGAGGTCAGGCGGCCTCCCGCGAAGGGAGACCGCCTGACCGGTGACCGAGCAGACTCGGTTACGAGGACGCGCCGGGGGTCGCCCGGGCGTCGTGGGTGAGCGCGGCGATTGTGTCTATCCGCGCGACCGCATCGCGCACGATGCGGTCGATGAGTTCCTGGCAGGTGGGCAGGTCGTCGATGATGCCGGTGACCTGGCCTGCGGCGAGCACACCCGCCTCGGTATTACCTTCTACCAGACCGGCTTTGAGCAGCATCGGGGTGTTGGCGGCCATGATGACCTGCGACCAGGTGAGGTCCTTGGCCTTGCGCATGGCCAGGCCGTCGCGGATCATCGTCGACCACTTCATACCGGTCATCGACTTGAACTTCGCGGCATTGGCGACGGCGGCGGTGAGGCCACGCCAGTTGCCCGAATGTTCCAGCCGCTGCACCAATTCGGTGTTCAGCACGCGATGCGGCATGCCGTCGACCTTGAGCGAGACGACGGTGTCCTGCAGGTGCCGGTTCAGGTATTCCTGCTTCACGGCGTCGGGGACCTGGCTTTCCTGGGTCAGCAGGAAGCGGGTGCCCATGGCGATACCGGCCGCACCGTAGGCGAGAGCGGCGGCAAGTCCACGGCCGTCGAAAAAGCCGCCGGCGGCGACCACCGGGATATCGACCGCATCGAGCACCGACGGCAACAGCAGCGTGGTCGCGACCGGACCGGTGTGCCCACCGCCTTCGCCGCCCTGCACGATCACCGCATCGGCACCCCACGACGCCACCTTCACCGCATGCTTGGCGGCGCCGATCGACGGAATCACCACCACACCGGCGTCTTTGAGCTTGGCGATCAGCTCCTGCTTGGGTGCCAGCGCGAACGACGCCACCGCCACCTTCTCCCGGATCAGCAGGTCGATGCGTTCACCGGCATCGGAGGCGTCGGCGCGAATGTTCACACCGAACGGCTTCGAGGTGTGCGATTTGGTCTTCGCGATCGCGACCTCGAGTTCCTCGTAGGTCATGGTGGCCGAGGCCAGGATGCCCAGGCCGCCCGCTTCGGCGGTGGCCGCGACCAGCCGTGGACCGGCCACCCAGCCCATACCGGTCTGCACGATCGGATGCTCGATGCCGACCAGTTCGGTCAGCGGAGTCCGCAGCCGTGGCGTCACGAGGTCACCTCCTTCTCGCGAATGCCCTTCGGATCGAGGACGGTGCGAATGATCCGCAGCTCTTCCTCGGTCGGCAGCCGGGTCTCGCCGGCCTCGCCCAGCTCGGCGATCTCGAACGAGGTGTTCTCGGCAACCTCCTCGGCGGTGACTCCGGGATGCAGCGACAGCGCCCGCATGGTGTGGCCGGGCCCGCCGAAATCGAAGACGCCGAGGTTGCTCACCACCCGGTGCAGATGGTGGAACCGGTAGGCCGGATTGTCCGGATCGATCTTGTCGTAGCCGATGCCGGAGACGATGTCGACGTTCTCGCAGAACACCCGCTTGTTGTGCCGGGGCACGAAATAGCTGGTCGCGTGGTTGATGGTGTTGCCCGGCGCCCCGCGCACACCGAACATCTGCCGGGTGGGCTGTTGCAGCGGGCCGAACGCCGACAGGTTCTGATTGCCGTACCGGTCCAGCTGGTTCGCGCCCATCACCACGTGCCGTCGCCCGGAGGCGACCACGTCGAAGACCCGGGAGAACGGAATCCAGCCCTCGATCGGCGCCTTCCCGCCGATCGCCGGGATCTCGGCGAACAGCAGCGCCTCACCGTCGGACAGCAGCAGATCCGGTTCGAAGGTCAGCCGCGCCAGCCGCGCGCCGATGGTGGTGATGGTGGACATCGGGCTGGCCATGATCTCGCCCGCGCCACGGAAGATCTCGGCCGCGGCGACGACGCAGACCTCGGCCCGCGTGATGGTGCTGGTTTCGGTCATTACTTCTGCTCCTCGGCGAAAGCGCGGACAGCGGCCTGGTATTCGTCCTCGGACACATCCAGGTAGCGCGCCGTGAACTCGGCCCACGATTCGGGCGTCTTGGCGGCCTCCACATAGTGACGCTGGAACTTCTCGTCGCGGCCGTAGCTGCCGGAGAAGGTGAAGTGCGCGCCGCCGGGGGCCTCCACCACGCCGTCGACCATCATCCGGTTGAGGATGATCGACTGCTGCGGAACGGCTTTCACCAGCTCCTCGGTCTCCACCAGCCGGTCCACCGTCAGGTAGCGGCGTTTGGCCGCCAGGCAGTACAGGTCGTCGAAGTAGGGGTCGACGCCGGTGTAGGCGGCATTGCCGTGCTTATCGCCCAGGTCCAGGTGCACGAAGGCGGCATCCAGATTCAGCGCGGGCATGGCGATCAGCGTTTCGGTCTTGCCGTCGGTGGGGTAGGGGGACTGCACCGTCTTCAGCTCGCCCTCCCAGAAATCCACCACGGCCGAACCCAATCCGGCGCGGATCGGCAGGAACGGCAGCCGGGCGGCGGCGGCCTGCAGACCGCACTTGACCATGCCCTCGTCCATCTCCCGCACGGTGATGGCACCCTCAGTGCGCGCCTTGGCGAACCACGGGTCGTAGAACGGCGCCGAATCCAGCGACACGAAACCGTAGTAGGCCTTGCGTACCTTGCCTGCCGAGCACAGCAGACCCAGATCCGGGCCGCCGTAGGCGACCACGGTCAGGTCGGTGATATCGGACCGCAGCAGGGCCCGGACCAGCGCCATCGGCTTACGCCGGGAACCCCAGCCGCCCAGGCCGATGGTCATTCCGCTGCGCAGTTCGCCGACGACCTCGTCGAGCGTCATGGTTTTGTCGCGCATCTACTTCCCTTTCTTCTGCGCGGCCAGATCGTCGTCGAAACGCGCGCGGATCTCATCGGCCACGCCGGCGAGGTTGAGTTCCATGGTGAAGCCCTGCTCATAGCGGTAGGAGCGGTGCACGTCCTGCACATCGATGCCGTTGAGCGCGCGTTTGGCGGCGCGGATCACCCGGCCGTCCTTGTTCGCGATGTTCTTGGCGACCTCCATCGCCGCGGCGTCGAGTTCGGCCCGCGGGACGACCTGGAGGACCGAACCGTAGTGGTGCAGCTGCTGGGCGGTGAGGGTGCCCGCGGTATAGAACATGGCCCGCATCAGGTGCTGGGGGATCAGCCGGGCGAGGTGGGTGGCCGCGCCGAGCGCGCCGCGGTCGACTTCGGGCAGGCCGAAGGTGGCGTCATCGGAGGCGATGACGATGTCGGAGTTGCCGACCAGGCCGATGCCGCCGCCCAGGCAGAAGCCGTTGACCGCGGCGATCACCGGCACCTGGCAGTCGTAGACGGCGGCGAAGGCCTCGAAGCAGCCGTGGTTGGCCCGGATCAGGGCGGTGTGCCCGGTGTCGGCATTCATCTCCTTGATGTCCACGCCCGCGTTGAACCCGCGGCCCTCCGCGCGCAGCACCACCACCTTGGTCTCCGGATCGCGGCCTGCCTCGCGCAGTGCGTCGGCGAGAGCGAACCAGCCGTCCGAGGGTATGGCGTTGACCGGCGGATAGTCGACCGTGATGACGGCGATGCCGGTTGATTCGGTGTGACGGTTGATCCCCATCGCAGTTCCCATCGTGAGCGAACCTTGGCTAAGCAAGCAATTGCTTGGTAGGTTAGCACGGTGGCACTCGAAATCGATCTGTCCGGACGCGTCGTTCTGGTAACCGGCGGTGTTCGCGGTGTGGGCGCGGGCGTCAGCCGGGCCCTGCTCGCCGCGGGCGCGACCGTGCTGGCCTGCGCGCGCCGTCCCGGCGACGCCCCGGTGGAGTACGAGGGACGGCAGGCCGAATTCCTGCCCTGCGATGTGCGCGACGGCGACGCGGTGCGCGAGCTGATCGACACCGTCATCGCCCGGCACGGCCGCCTCGACCACGTGGTCAACAACGCCGGCGGCGCCCCCTTCGCCCTGGCCGCCGATGCCAGCAAGAACTTCCACGCCAAGATCG
This sequence comes from Nocardia cyriacigeorgica GUH-2, assembly GCF_000284035.1. Lineage (NCBI taxonomy): Bacteria > Bacillati > Actinomycetota > Actinomycetes > Mycobacteriales > Nocardiaceae > Nocardia > Nocardia cyriacigeorgica. The sequence goes on from NC_016887.1 coordinate 560,286, forward strand.
TGGAGCTGAATCTGCTCGCGCCGCTGCTGGTTTCGCAGCTGGCCAACGCGGTGATGCAGGCTCAGCCCGACGGTGGCTCGATCATCAATATCTCCAGCGTCAGCGCGCACCGCCCGTCGCCGGGCACCGCCGCCTACGGCGCGGCCAAGGCGGGCGTGGACAGCCTCACCGCCTCGCTCGCGGTCGAGTGGGCGCCGAAGGTCCGGGTGAACTCGGTGGTCGTCGGGCCGGTGGAGACCGAGCTGAGCCTGCTGCATTACGGCGACGCCGACGGGGTCGCCGCGGTGGGTGCGACCATCCCGCTGGGCCGGTTGGCCCGGCCCGAGGACGTCGGCCGCTGCGTGGCTTTCCTCGCCTCACCGCTGGCCGGATACGTCAGCGGGGCGACGCTCGAGGTGCACGGCGGCGGCGAACGCCCGGCCTTCCTGGACGCCGCCACTGTCAACGCGACCCCGAACGGCGCCCCCAAGCCCTAGCCGACAGACCTGATCAGCGCCTCGACCGGCCTGATCGTCCACCCCGACCACTGAGCAAGACGATAGGAACACGATGGAAACCGATGGGATCTGTGCCGGACGTACCGTGATCATCACCGGCGCCGGCCGCGGCATCGGCCGCGCGCACGCCCTGGCCTTCGCCGCCGCCGGTGCGAAGGTGGTCGTCAACGACCTGGGCTCCGCGCTCAACGGCGCCGACACCGGGGAGACTCCGGCCGAGCAGGTCGTCGCCGAGATCCGGGCGCAGGGCGGCGAGGCCGTGGCCAATGGTGACGACGTCGCCGACTGGGAGGGCGCGCGCCGGCTCATCCGCCAGGCCATCGACACCTTCGGCGGGCTGGACGTGCTGGTCAACAATGCCGGCTTCGTCCGCGACCGGATGCTGGTCAACCTCTCCGAAGAGGAATGGGACGCCGTGATCCGCGTCCACCTCAAGGGCCACTTCGCCACCATGCGCCATGCCATCGAGTACTGGCGCGGCGAGTCGAAGGCCGGACGTCCGGTGGACGCGCGGGTGATCAACACCAGCTCCGGCGCCGGCTTGCAGGGCAGCGTCGGCCAGGGCAATTACGGCGCCGCCAAGGCCGGTATCGCGGGTCTGACCCTCACCGCGTCGGCGGAATTCGGGCGCTACGGCGTCACCGTCAACGCGATCGCCCCCGCCGCCCGCACCCGGATGACCGAGACGGTCTTCGCCGAAGACATGGCCGCCCCCGAGGAAGGCTTCGACGCGATGGCGCCGGAAAACGTCTCGCCGCTGGTGGTCTGGCTGGGCAGCGCCGAATCGGCGGGCGTGACCGGCCGCATGTTCGAGGTCGAAGGCGGCAAGATCGCCGTCGCCGAGGGCTGGCGCCACGGCATTCCGGTCGACAAGGGCGCCCGCTGGAACCCGGCCGAACTCGGCCCGGTGGTGGCGGACCTGCTCGCCAAGGCGAAGACCCCGGAACCCGTCTACGGGGCGTAAAGGTCGAACTGGCCTATCGACAACCAGGCGGCGGCGCGAGTCGGATGACTCGCGCCGCCGTTTTGTTCGTCCGAGGGCAGGCCGGGTGCGTGCACTCCTGCCGGTGATGTGTCCGACTTCACTTCACTGCTGGATCGATGGCCGAGTGAGGGTTTGCCAGCAAACCGACCGCCAGGTCACCCAGGTCCGGCTGTGTGCGGGCAGCGCGCAGACCTCGGCGGACGCGGTTTACGCCGTCCAGGCGAGGGGAATGCCCGGTCGATCGCCGGTGGTGAGCGGACGGTACGGCTGCGGGGTCGGGAGCCGACGGTTTACTATGGGCAACCGTTGTTGGAGTCCGGGTGTGCGTATGGCCGGGCGAGGATTTGCGCAGTCTCTATGAGGGGAAGGCCGTCGCATGGCCAGTGGTCGCTTCACCCGTGTGCTCGCGGTAGCGGGGGCCGTCGGCTGCCTCGGACTACTCGGGCCGGTAGCGGCCGAAGCCCAGCCGGGCGGTTCCGGCCAGGGCGGCAACAGCGCGCCGAATCCCGGCAACGGCAATCCCCATCCGCCGATCATCGGCAACGGTGGCTTGCTGAACACCGGCAGTGGTGGCGGCGCGAATTCCGGTCACGGGCCGGGCGCGAACGCGGGCAACGGGCCGGGCGCGAACGCAGGCCGCGGCCCTGATGCCAACGCAGGCAACAGCCCGGGCGCCAACGCGGGCAACGGACCCGGCGCGAATGTGGGCAGCGGCCCCGGCGCCAACGCGAGCAACGGCGTACCCCCGAACCCCGCCAACGGCGCGAACACGAACGCGGGCAACGGCGTTGGAGCGCCCGGCAACAATCCTGGCGCACAAGGCCCCGGCGTCGTACCCGTCAAGGACGACGCCGACGAATGGCAGCCCCTGACCATCCCCGGCCGCGGGACACAGATCGACGCGGGCATCGAACCGTCGGACGTCGCCGGCCCGGGCACCGGTTCGGCCGGCGCCGGATCGGCGGCCGCTGGCTCCGCGGCCGCCGGCTCCGCCGGACTCGGCGCCGCTTTGGGTACCGGATCATCCGCTCTCGGAATCATTCTCGGCACGGGCTCGGCTGGGCTCGGTGCGGCACTCGGCACTGGCTCGGCCGCCGTGGGCTCTGCGGGCGTCGGCGCGCTCGGAACAGGCTCCGCCGCAGTGGGTTCCGCTGGTGTCGGCGCCCTGGGTACCGGCTCGGCGGCTCTCGGCACGGGTTCGGCCGCGCTCGGCGCCGCCGGCGTGGGCGCCCTCGCCACGGGCTCGGCTGCGCTGGGCACTGGCTCGGCCGCCGTGGGTTCGGCCGGTGCAGGCGTCCTCGGCACCGGTTCGGCGGCGGTCGGCTCGGCCGCCCTCGGTTCTGCCGGAATCGGCTCGGCCGCAACGGGTTCGGCAGCGGTCGGTTCCGCCTCGCCGCTGCTGTTACTGCTGCTCCCCATCCCGCCGGTTCCTCCGGCACCAGCCCTTCCGCCCTTGGCCATCCCGCCGGTTCCCGCTCCGCCGGTGATCGCGCCGGTCGTCCCGGGTGTTCCGGGTGTTCCGGCCCTGCCGGTGGTCGCCCCACCGGCTCCGGCGGCTGCTCCGGCCGCCCCCGCGCCGGCAGCGCCCGCCCCGGCTCCCTCCGCACCGCCCGCCATGGCCGCGCCGTCGGATCCCGACGTGCGCAACACCAGTGCCGAGGACGGGCTGCCCGAGCCGAAGCTGCTGACGGTGATCGGTGGCCTGATCGCGCTCACCCTCGCCGGTGCGGGGTCGGGTGCGGTGAGCTTCCAGAGTGCCTCGGCGGCGCAGGCGCGCATCGATGCCGCGCGCGCCGAATTCTTCGGAACGGGTCGGTGATCGGCGATGACACAGAGTAAGGCGCAGAGCGGTTCGCGGTCCTACCGCCGGGTGGCCGCGGCCGTGGACGCGGTCTGCGCGGTCGCCGCCGATTTCGACGCGACCACCCTCGACGAGGTAGTGCTCGCCATCGCCGCCGAGCGCAAACGGATGATCGAGATCGCCGACGCCGACCTCGGCCCCGGCGTCTGCGGTCAGCGCCGCTTCTACCCGGACAAAGACGTGATCGTGCTGGCCACCGCGCTGCCCAGCCGCGAGCACACCCTCGCCCACGAACTCGGGCACATCGTGTTCGATCACGAAGGTGCGCCCGCACCGGAGGTGACGCTCGAGGCCAGCGACGATCTGATCGCCTACATGCTGAGCCAGCGCGCCCATCAGCAGATCGTCGACGACGGCGCGGACGAGCAGGCCGAATGGGAGGCCGAGACCTTCGCCGCGATGCTGATGACGCGGCTGCGCGTATTCAACAACCGGGGCGCCGGCGTCTCGGTCCTTCGATTCGATGAGGCTCTCGGATGACCTTCTGGTTGACGGCCATGCTGGTCTGGGTGGCAGCCGGTGCGCGGGTGGGTCGTGTGCTGGTCAAGCCCGCGACGACCGCCCGGGTCGCGATCGTGATCGCGGTCGCCGCCGTCGCGCTCGCGTCCACGGTCGCGATTCCGGACGTGGGGCTCGCGGTCGACAACCTGCTACCGGAGGGCCTGCCCTCGGGCCTGCTGTCCGACGGCGTCGTGGTCGCGGCCTGGCTGTTGTTCACCACGGCCACGTCGGTGGTGGCGTCGGCCGCGTGGCCCGTGGTCTCGCGGCGCAATCTGCGCCAGATCGCCTGGGCGATCTATGCCGTCGGTGCGGCCGCTGCGGCGGCGACGCTGGCCTGGACGCATGTGTTCGGATGGGTGATCGTCGCGCTCGGTGGGGTTTTCATCGTCGTCACCGGTCTGCGCAATCTGGACTGGACCGCCCTCGGCCGTGGTATCGCGATCTACACCGCGGGCACTGCGCTGGTGGCGGTCATGGCGGTGCTCGAGATCCGGCGCGCCGCCATCGATGCCCCGCGCGCGGAACCCGGTGCGGCGGATTGGGGTTGGCCGGCCTGGCAGATCGCGAGCCTGTTGATCGCGTTCGGCGCGGTGTGGATCGTCATCGAACTGTGGGTGCGGGCGCGGCTGCTGTTGCGGCGGATCGAGCTGCTGCATCGGGTGCTGGTGAAACGCTTCCCCGAAGTGGTGGCCCATGAGCAGGGCGGAACCTCCACCCAGCTGAAGGCCTCGGATCGGGTCGCGCAGATCATGGATGCGCTCTACCTCCAGTCCGGCGGCGGCGTGGAGATCGTCTCGGCCGGTGATCCGCCGACCTCGGTGACTCAGCGCGCCGATCGGGTCGCGCGGTGGGCCCGCCATCCGCTCGGCGATGTGGTGGTCGACGCCCGCTGGATCGCACCGCCCGAGGGCGTGAGTCCGCGCGGCTGGGTCAGTGCGATCGCGCAGGCCTTCGACACCACCGCACGCGAGCAGCAGAAGAAGCCGGCCGCCGCCCAGCCGCGGCCCTGATTCCGGATCCCACCGCTGTCCCGGCGCGGCTCACGCTCTCGGGCAGCGGTTTTCGGCCATGCTTGACGACGGAGTTCGCTGCGCAGTGGCGCCGATCACATAACACAACACAGTGCGACCCATCGGGCCGCACTGTGTTGTGGTGTGCGAGAGTCTATTCGGTCCCGTCCGGAGGAACTTCGGGCAGCCCTTCGCTGGCCCGGAGTTTCTCCGCCATGGACGTGAGTAGATTCTGAGATTCTTCGGACAGGTCGAAAGCCCGGCTGGACAAGCGGCGCAGCCCGTAACCCTGCAACTGAGACAGCAGTTCCAGATCGTGGTCGATCTTGGCGGCGTAGATGTCGTTGAAGAAGTAGTCGGGCTTGACCTTGAAGAACTTCGCCAACGCGGCCACCGTCTCGTCCGACGGATTGGTCCGCTGCCCGGACCGCAACTGCGACAGGTACGGTTTCGAGATCGGATGTCCTGAAGCCGTCAGCGCGGCTGCGACCTCCGCGTTCGTGTGCGGCTTACGCCCCGGGGGATGCACGGTTTCGAACAGCTTGTTCAGCCGCGCCGCGAAATCAGCCATTGTGAGCCGCCCAATTCCCTTCGCTGTACTAACAGTCGTTATCTCGGATACGTATCATTGATATTAGCGGCTCAGTAACTGAAAACCTACGCCTGATTCCGAATTTCCTTGAAGCTTCCAGGTCGGTGTCCAGTGCAGAGGCTCCGAGCGTGGCGTTTGCGGGTTACACCAACGGCTCTTGTGGAGCCGTCCGGCCAGCAAGTTCTAGCCCGTCGCGGGGGTCTTGCCCGTTGGACGTGGGGTAGCCGCAAGTTAGCTGACATCTCATCTAGTCGTCTGTACCGAACTTTGTGTGGCGTACGACACGTTTTGCCGCCTCCGAGATGAACGTTCAAGTTACACCGGGGAATTGGTTGAAAGCCTTACAACCTCTCGATGATGGTGCCTGTCGCTAGTGCGCCACCGGCACACATGAGCACCATTGCGATGCTCTTGTCGGAGCGTTCCAGCTCGTGCAAAGCCGTTGTGATGAGACGAGATCCGGTGGAACCGACCGGATGGCCGAGCGCGATGGCGCCACCGTTGACGTTCACCTTGTCCATGTCCGGCTTGTGCACCGACGCCCACGACAGCGGCACCGACGCGAACGCCTCGTTGATCTCGAACAGATCGATATCGCTCATGCTCATGCCCGACCGCTCCAGCAGCCGGGTGGTGGCCTGCACCGGGCCGTCGAGATGGAACTCGGGTTCCGAGCCGACCAGGCACTGGGTGACGATGCGGGCGCGCGGAGTCAAACCCTCACGGCGCGCGGCCTTTTCGTCCATCAGCAGCACCGCGGCGGCGCCGTCGGAGATCTGCGAGGAGGTGCCGGCGGTGTGAATGCCGCCCTCGAGCACCGGCTTCAGTCCGGCCAGGCTCTCGGCGGTGGTCTCGCGCAGGCCCTGGTCCCGGCTCACCTCCATCTTCTCGCCGGTGAGGTTGCCCTCCTTGTCGGCGACCGGCGCGGTCACGGTGAGCACCTCGCGGTCGAAGCGGCCCTCGGCCCAGGCCTGGGCGGCCAGCTTCTGCGAGCGCACGCCGAGCCCGTCGACGTCGGCGCGGGTGATGCCGCGCCGCTTGGCGATTCGCTCGGCGGCCTCGAACTGATTGGGCATATCGATATCCCAGGACGCCGGCCGGCGCGGGCCCGCGTGCTCACCGACGTTGGCGCCGAGCGGAACCCGGCTCATCGCCTCCACGCCGCAGGCCATGCCGATCTCGATGGCATCGGTGGCGATGAGGCCGGCGATCAGGTGGTTGGCCTGCTGGGCCGAACCGCACTGCGCGTCGATGGTGGTGCAGCCGACCTGCCAGGGTAGTCCCGCGTGCAGCCAGCCGACCCGGGTGACGTTGTTGGACTGCTCGCCGGCCTGGGTGACGCAGCCGCCGATGACCTGCTCCACGAGGGCGGGGTCCAGATGGGCGCGTTCGAGCAGGCCGCGCTGGGCCAGGCCGATGAGTTCGGCCGCGTGCAGGCCGGACAGCCAGCCGCGGCGCTTGCCGATGGGGGTGCGGGCGGCTTCGACAATGACGGGTGTACCCATCTCCAACCTTTCCTCATGGACAGAACTGAAACGTGTTCTTGACACTTGTCACGGGCGGATCTGTCCACTTTCTTTCCTCGTTTTCCCGCCTGTGCTTCAATAATTGTAGAACGTGTTCCAGTGTTGTCGACGGATGCATCTGGTACTCGGCTCGGCTTGGTTGCGCATTCTCTGAAGGAGGCCACTGGTGGTAGCCCCTCGAACGGTCCGGCCCGATCTGCCGGACGGATTCGACGTCACCGATCCCGAAATCTATGCCCACCGCGTCCCGGTCGAGGAATTCGCCGAGCTGCGCCGGGCCGCGCCGATCTGGTGGAATCCGCAGCCACCGGAAGTGGGCGGATTCCACGACGACGGCTTCTGGGTGGTGAGCAAGCACGCCGACGTCAAAGAGGTCTCGCGCCGCAGCGATGTGTTCTCCACCCATGAGAACACCGCGATTCCGCGATTCAACGACGACATCACCCGCGAGCAGATCGAGCTGCAACGCTTCGTCCTCATCAACAAGGACGCCCCCGAGCACACCAAACTCCGCAAGATCATCTCGCGCGGCTTCACCCCGCGCGCGATCAACAGCCTGCGCGCGGAGTTGTCGGCGCGGGCCGAGGGCATCGTGAAGGCGGCCGCCGAGGCCGGTTCCGGTGATTTCGTCACCCAGATCGCGTGCGAACTGCCGTTGCAGGCGATCGCCGAGCTGATCGGGGTGCCGCAGGAAGACCGGATGAAGGTCTTCCGCTGGTCCAATGAGATGACCGGCTACGACGACCCCGACAACGACGCCGATCCGGTGGTGGCGTCGGCGGAAATTCTCGGCTACGCCTACCAGATGGCCGCCGATCGCAAGAAATGTCCGGCCGACGACATCGTCACCACGTTGATCGAGGCCGATATCGATGGCGACAAGCTCTCCGAAGAGGAATTCGGCTTCTTCGTCATCATGCTGGCGGTGGCGGGTAACGAGACCACCCGCAATGCCATCACCCACGGCATGATGGCGTTCTTGGACCACCCCGATCAGTGGGAGCTGTTCAAAAAGGAACGCCCGGCCACCGCCGCCGACGAAATCATCCGCTGGGCCACCCCGGTCACCTCGTTCCAGCGCACCGCGCTCGAGGATGTGGAACTGGGCGGCGTGCAGATCAAGAAGGGCCAGCGGGTGGTGATGTTGTATCGCTCGGCCAACTTCGACGAGGACGTCTTCGAGAATCCGGAGAAGTTCGACATCATGCGCCAGGACAACCAGCATCTGTCCTTCGGCGGCACCGGCGCGCATTTCTGTATCGGGGCGAATCTGGCCCGGCTCGAGGTCGATCTGATCTTCAACGCGATCGCCGATCATCTGCCCGATATCAGCAAGCTCGGTGATGCGAAGCGGCTGCGTTCGGGCTGGCTCAACGGCATCAAGGAATTCCCGGTCGACTACAAGACCTGCCCGGTCACCGGGTAGCGCGATAAATCCAGCAACGACGAGGCCCTTCGATCCGCGGATCGAAGGGCCTCGTCGTGATCGGCTCCGGTGTCTCAGCCGGCCGGGCGTGCGGTCTTCATGGCCCGATCGACTTCCCAGTACGCCCGCAGTGCGGCGATCTTGCCCGCGTCATCGACGCGATAGGTGAACACGCCCTCCGCATCGATGACGTGCCCGCCGACGGTGCTGCGGATGACGCCGGTGAAGGCGACCTCCGAACCACAGGCGAACGAGTCGCCGAACAGGAATTCGATCGATTCGGTCGCCGCGATCGCTTTGTCCCAGAAGGCGGCGATGGCCTCGCGGCCGCGGTGGCCGCGACCCTCGGGATCGAAACCCGACGGCCCGATCGGATCTTCGACGATGCCGTCCGCGGCGAACAGCTCCACCCAGGCGTTCTTGTCCCTGGCGCGCACCGCCGCCTGGGAGGCCAGGCCCGCGGCGCGCGCCGGATGATCGGTGATGGGGGAGGACTCGACGGTCATGGTTGTCCTTCCGGCTCAGACGATCGGATCGGCGATATTGGCCGCCGCGAACTTGCGCAGCGACTCCTGCTTGGCCGCCAGCTCACCGTCGAAACCGATGCCATCCATCAGCCACGGCACCACGATCGCATCGGTGACGCCGGCGTTCGCCAGATCCTGATATCCGGATCGGCCGAACTTGTCGATGCAGACCGCCTGGATTTCGAACGGTTCCTCGGCCCGGCCGTACTCGGCGCGCAATGTGTCCAGCCTGCCGATGGTCTCGCAGAGCTGGTCGAATTTCATCATGGCCGAGGTCCAGCCGTCACCGACGCGGGCCGCCCGCCGCAGCGCGGCGTCGGTATGCCCGCCGATATAGAACGGCACCGGCTCCGACGGCGCCGGACTCATCTGCAATGGATCGAAATCGTAGAACTCGCCGTGGTACTCGACCATCCCGCCGCCGAGCACCAGCTTGATGACCTCGATCATCTCGTCCACCCTGGCACCGCGCCGCGCGAACGGCACTCCGCACCATTCGAACTCCTCCGGCGCCCAGCCGATTCCGACACCGAAACCGAACCGATTACCGGACATGTTCGCCACCGAACCGACCTGGCGGGCCAGCAGCAGCGGATTGCGCGAACCGAGCTTGAGCACATTGGTGTAGAAGCGGATGCGGCTGGTCACCGCGGCCATGGCGGTGGCGCCGATCAGCGGGTCCACCCACGGGGTCTCCGGACCCCAGAAGCGGCTGCCGTCGGGGGTGTAGGGATATTTCGCCTCGGCTGTCTTCATATAGAACAGCGAATCGGGCAGGGCGATGGAGGAAAACCCGCATTCCTCCGCGGTCTTGGCCAGCTCGGGCAGTTGCTCGAGCGGGCTCAGCGCGATGCCGAGGGTGAATTTCATGCCGGACGCTCCGAGCCGACCACCCACATCGAGAAGTACTGCGAACCGCCGCCGTAGGCGTGGCCGAGAGCCTTGCGCGCGTTCTCCACCTGGTAGGCGCCGGCCCGGCCCATCACCTGCTTGGCGGCCTCGGCGAAGCGGATCATGCCGGAGGCGCCGATCGGGTTGGAGGAGAGCACGCCGCCGGACGGGTTCACCGGCAGGGTGCCGCCGAGGTCGGTTTCGCCCTTGTCGGTGAGCTTCCAGCCGTCACCCGGCGCGGCGAAGCCGAGGTTTTCCAGCCACATCGGCTCGAACCAGGAGAACGGCACATAGATTTCGGCGGCATCGATCTCGCGCAACGGATCGGTGATGCCCGCCTGCTTCCACAGCGCCGCGGCCGCATCGCGTCCGGCCTGCGGATTCACCTGGTCGCGCCCGGCGTAGGTGGTGGGCTCGGTCCGCATGGCGGTCGCATGCACCCACGCCACCTTCTTACCCGCGGCCTCCACCGCGGCGGCCGAACTCTCCCCGCCGATGACCACCGCGCAGGCGCCGTCGGAGGAGGGGCAGGTCTCGTCGAAGCGGATCGGATCCCACAGCATCTGCGAGGCCAGCACCGATTCCATGGTGATATCGGGCTGCTTCAGATGCGCGTACGGGTTCTTGGCGCCATTGCGCCGGTCTTTGGCCGCCACCATCGCGCCGATATGGCCGGGTGCGTTGGAACGGCGGATGTAGGAGCGCACATGCGGCGCGAAGTAGCCGCCCGCGCCCGCGCCGACCGGCATGGTGAACGGCACCGGAATCGACAACGCCCACATGGCATTCGACTCCGACTGCTTCTCCCACGCCACCGCGAGCACCCGCTCGTGCACTCCGGCCTGCACCAGGTTGGCCGCCACGACACCGGTCGAGCCACCCACCGAGCCCGCGGTGTGCACACGCAGCAGCGGTTTGCCGGGCGCGCCGAGTGCGTCGGCCATGTAGAGCTCGGGCATCATGACGCCCTCGAACAGGTCCGGCGCCTTACCGATGACGATGGCATCGATATCGGCCATCGTGACGTCGGCGTCGGCCAGCGCACGGTCGATGGCTTCGCGGACCATGCCGGCCATCGACACATCGCTGCGTTTCGTCACGTGATGTGTTTGTCCGGTGCCGAGCACCGCAGCCGGGAAACTCATCGGCCAGCCTCCGAATCCAGAACGGTCACAAGGTTTTGTTGCAGCGCGGGCCCGCTGGTGGCGTGGGCCAGCGCGCGCTCGGCGGTGCCCGCCATGATTTCGCGCGCCGCGAAGCCGATGCGCTCGAGCCCGGCCGCGAACATCGGGTTGCCGGCCAGTGCGCCACCGGAAGGGTTGATTCGGGTGCGCTTGTCCAGGCCGATCGCCTCGGCCAGGATCAGTTCCTGATGGCTGAACGGAGCGTGCAGCTCGGCGATATCGAAACCGCTGGTGTCCCCGCCGGTCACCGCGTGCGCGGCGGCCTGCGTCGAGGGCGAGACGGTCAGATCGCGGCCGCCGAGCATCGACGAGTCGATCCGATGCGCCATGCCGGTGATCCAGGCCGGACGCTCGCACAATTCGCGGGCGCGATCACCGACCGCCAGCACGATGGCCGCAGCACCGTCGGTGATGGGGGCGCAATCGTGTTCACGCAGTGGGTCGGCCACATACGGAGCCGCCAGCAGCTCATCGATGGAGGTGCCCTCGGCGCGGTGCGCCTGCGAGACCGCCGCCATATCCCCTTCGCTCCAGCGGCCTGCGTCCAGGCCCGCCCTGGCCTGCAAGCCCGCGATGGACAGCGTGTCCGGCCACAGCGGGGTGACCAGATACGGATCCAGCTGCATCGTCAGGATCTGACGCAGGGTGCCTGCCGAGGACTTGCCGAAGCCGTACACCAGCGCGGTGCGGGCCTGCCCGGAACGCAGTTTCACCCACGCCTCGTAGAGGGCCCAGGCCGCGTCCATCTCCACATGCGATTCGTTGATCGGCGGCACCGCGCCGATCGAGTCGACCGCGGAGATGAAGGAGAAGGCGCGTCCGGCAAGGTAATCGGAGGAACCCGAGCACCAGAAGTCGATATCGGACTTGGTGATGCCGAGCTGGTCGTAGAGCTGCTGGAAACACGGTTGCAGCATCTCCACACCATTGGTGGTGCCGAAGGTCTCCCGCACATGGGGCGCGTGCGCGAAGCCGACGACGGCGATGTCGGTGGCGTTATCGGTCGAACGCTCGGTGATGGTCACTCGGGAGCCCTCTCACAGGTGATGCTTGTAGGTTTCGTAATCGGCATCCGGCTCGCCGGAGGGCTCGAAGTGGTCGACGTTCTCCAGTCCGTATCCCCACTCCTCGCGCGGCTTCCACACCGCCCGCACCCGCATGCCCATCCGGACCTCCTCGGCCGCACAGCCCAGCACCAGGTGCAGCACCGGGATATCGGCGCCGTCCAGCAGCACATAGGCGGCCACATACGGCGGCTTGATCCGCTGGCCGAGGAACGGCACGTTGACGATGCAGAAGGTGGTGACGGTGCCGGTGTCGGCCAGCTCCACCATGTCGTCGGTGGGCTTGCCGTCGGTGGGGTTGGCGCCGCGCGGCGGGAAGTAGACCTTGCCGCCGGCGTCGGTGCGACCGCCGATCAGCTTGCCTTCCTTGAGCCCGCGCAGATACACCGTCTCCTGCGGGGAGGCCGTGTGCTTGTAGCTCATGTCCACCGGCGTCACCAGCACGGTGACCGGCTCGGTCTCGGCGTCGCCGGTTCCCGCTGCGGCGGTGGAGGTTTCGCCGGGTTCGAAGCAGGCGATGTCGTGGATGGTGCCGGTGGTCTCGGCGGCCCAGCGCGCACGCACCCGCATGCCGGTGCTGATCTCCTCGGGGCCGGCCACATCCACCGCGTGCAGCAGGGTGGTGTCGGCGCCGTCGAGCTTGATCAGCGCGAAGGCGAACGGCCGGTCGAAGGGCTGACCCGGCAGCGGATCACGCACCCAGCTCCACGAGACGACGGTGCCGACATCGGCGACGTCGACGAACTCGGTGAGCGGATCGGCGGTCACCGGGTCGTATTCGGCCGGTGGTACCAGTACCCGTCCATCCGAACCGCGCACGCCGACGATGCGGCGCTCGCGCAGCCCGGTGAGGAACTTTCCGATGGTCGGTCCCACCGAGCGGGTGTAGTCGAACTTCATTCGCAGCGGCGCGCTGAGTACGTCGCTCGGTTTCAATCCGGGCGGGCGATCCTGCGTGATTGCCGTGGGTGCAGTATTCCCATGAGTCACGATATCGAGTAGAACAGGTTCTTATTCTGCTGGCAAGCAGTGGATTGGAAAGGGGACCGATATGCGGTTCGGATTGCAGCTCGGATATTGGGGTGCGGCGCCGCCGCAGCATGTCGGCGAACTGGTGGTGGCCGCGGAGGCGGCCGGCTTCGACGCGGTCTTCGCCGCCGAGTCGTGGGGCTCGGACGCCTTCGGCCCACTGGCCTGGTGGGGTTCGTCGACCAGCCGGGTGCGGCTGGGCACCTCGGTCGCGCAACTGTCGGCGCGCACTCCCGCCGCCACCGCGATGCACGCGCTGACGCTGGATCACCTCAGCGGCGGCCGCGCCATTCTCGGGCTCGGGGTCTCCGGTCCGCAGGTGGTGGAGGGCTGGTACGGGCAGCCGTTCGCCAAGCCGTTGCAGCGCACCCGGGAGTACGTCGACATCGTCCGCAAGGTGCTCGCGCGCGAGGCGCCCGTCGTCAGCGACGGCCCGCACTACACCCTGCCCTACGCCGGACCGGGCGCCACCGGCCTCGGTAAGCCGCTCAAGCCGATCGTGCACCCGCTACGTGCGGATTTGCCGATCTGGCTGGGCGCCGAAGGGCCGAAGAACGTCGCGCTGACCGCCGAGATCGCCGACGGCTGGCTGGCCATCTACTACGCCCCGCGACTGGCCGGGATGTACAACGAATGGCTCGACGAAGGCTTTGCCCGCGCCGGCGCTCGCCGTACCCGGGAGACCTTCGAGATCGCCGCCAGCGCCCAGGTGATCGTCACCGACGACCCGGCGAGCGAGATCGAACGGCTGCGCTGGGTGATGTCGCTCTACATCGGCGGCATGGGTGCTCCCGAGCTCAACTTCCACGCGCAGGTCTATCGCCGGATGGGCTATGAGAAGGAGGTCGAGGAGATCGGCAAACTCTTCCAGGCCGGCCGCAAGGCCGAAGCCGCCGCGGCGGTGCCCGACGAGATGGTGCTCGACACCACGATCATCGGCGACGAGGACGAGGTGCGTCGCCAGATCGGTGTCTGGGAGGCGGCCGGGGTGACCATGCTGCTGGTGTCGGTGGCCGATACCGAGCAATTACGCAAACTTGCACCCCTTGTCGGCCCGTAGAACGCGTTCTAAATTCGATGGGGTGACGCAGGAGTCGGCCGAAGTTCTCGGGCTGTGGAATATCGCCGCGGCCCAGCCGGGGCGCATGGCGCTGATCGCACCGACCGGGCGGGAGGTGAGCTACCGGGAACTCGCGGCTCTCGCCGACCGCTACGCCGGTGGGCTGCGCGCGCTCGGGCTGCGGCCCGGTGACGCCGTGGTGTGCCTGCTACCCAATGGGGTGGAGGCGGTCGCCGTGGCGTTCGCGGCGCAGCGGAGCGGGCTGTACCTGGTCATGCTGGACTGGCACCGCACTGTGCCGGAGATCGCGCACGTGCTCGTCGACAGCGAGGCCACGGCGTTCATCGCCGGCCGGCGGTTCGCCGAATCGGCTCGCCTGGCCGCCGACGCCGCCGGACTGCCTGTCACGGCGCGCTTTTCGGTGGGCGAGATCGACGGATTCAAATCGGTGTCCTGGCTCGCCGCCGCGGGCATCCGCCGGCCGGGCAACGCGGCACCGCACTACGACGGGCCGGCCGCCGGACGGCCCGTCGGCTCACCGACCGGCGCCTGTCCCGATGCGGTCGCGCCGCACACGACGGGCCTGTTCGGTCTGTTCGGGCTCGCACCGCACAGCGCACATGTGCATCTGGCCGGGTTGCCGCTGTACCGGACCGAAGCGCTCGACTTCCTCATGGTCTCGGTGCAATTGGGGCATCAGGTGGTGCTGACGGACGCCTGGGACTCGGCCGAAACGCTGCGACTGATCGAACGGCATCGCGTCACCCACAGCCGCCTGGACACCACCCACTTCGACCGCCTACTCGCGCTCCCGGACGCGATCCGATTCCGCCACGACCTGTCGTCGCTGCGCCGGATCGTGTACGGACCCGAGCCGTGCCCACCGGAGCTCGAACAGCGCATGATCGCCTGGTGGGGCCCGGTGTTCACCGACTATCGGAGCGCGACCGAGGGCGGCCCGATCGCCGGCGTCGTCCTCGACGACGCGGCAGACCGGGACCGCCACTCGGATCTGATTCCCGGCTGAGCGGTACTCAGACCGCTTCGCGCAGCTCCGGCTCCAGGCCGAACAGCGGGAACAACTTCTCCGTGTCGAGGAAGAAGTTGAGCCCGGAGATCTCGCCGTCGGTGAACTCCAGCACGGTGATCGACCACGGCACCCACACGCCCGGCTCGCCGCTGGGCTTGTAGTGACCGAACGCGGGCAGGCCGTTGGCGCCGTCGAGCCGGACCAGCCGCGAATCGCGGCAGGCCGCGCCGTGGCCGAGCATGAACTCCGCGGCATTGGCCGGACCGGACACCCAGAACTCGAGCGGCGGCATGGACAGCGCCACATCGGTTTTCAGCAGCGAGGTGAGGGTGTCCATATCGTAGGACTCGAACGCCTTGACGAAATCGTCGACGAGTTTGCGCTGATCCTCATCGGCCTCGTCGTAGGTGTCGGTGACGGCGGGCTGGACCTTGGACATGGTGGCCCGGGCGCGTTGCAGGGCGCTGTTCACCGAGGCCGGCGACATGGTGAGGGCCTCGGCGGTCTCACTGGCGGAAAAGCGCAGCACCTCCCGCATGATCAGGATGGCGCGCTGGGTGGCGGGCAGATGCTGACAGGCCGCGACGAACGCCAGCCGCAGCGTGTCCTTGGCGGTGGCGTGCTCGGCCGGATCCGCGCCGAAGGCCAGCGCGTTGGGGATGGGCTCGACCCAGACGTAGTCCGGCTGCGGCGCCAACAGCGGCGACTCCGGGCTGGACGGGCCGGACAGGTCCATCGGGCGGGCCCGGCGCTGCGGACCGTCGAGCATGTCCAGGCAGACGTTGGTGCAGATCCGGTACAGCCACGAACGCAGGCTGGCGCGGCCCTCGAAGTTGTCGTACGACTTCCAGGCCCGGGTGAAGGTTTCTTGGACCGCGTCCTCGGCCTCGAACGAGGAACCGAGCATGCGGTAGGCGTAGGCGCACAACTCGCGGCGGTGTACCTCGAAGGAATCCATGACTTCCGCGGTGGCGGTGCCCGTCATCTCGCTCATGGATGCCACTGTGGCACACGCCACCGACAACAAACAGACGTCGCGGTGATCGTTTGCCGACGGAAATACCACGTCAGCCACAGCAATCGCACCAGTACCGCCAGTAACGGGTATCGGCCGGTCGCGATGTTTCCATCCGCTGCGATGAGTTTCCGGCACCGGGCCCGTCTCTATGGGTGAAGCGAGAAGCACACAACGACCGAGAGGCCGAAACAATGAGCAGCAAGATGATCTTCGTCAACCTCCCCGTGACCGACCTGGATCGGTCCAAGAATTTCTATGAGGCGCTCGGCTGGAAGGTCAACCAGGACTTCACCGATCAGAACGCCGCCTGCATCGTGATCGACGACAACATCTGCCTGATGCTGCTGACCCGGGAGTACTTCGCCACCTTCACCAAGCGCCCGATCGCCGACACCGTGGCCACCGCCGCCGCCGGCTACGCGCTCTCGCTCGGCAGCGCGCAGGAAGTGGATCAGCTCACCGAGGCCGCCGTGGCGGCCGGCGGGCGCGAAGAGGTCAACGAGGACAAGCGGTCCCAGGAGGCCGAGGTGGGCATGCACGGGCGCACCTTCCTCGACCCCGACGGCCACCAGTGGGAGCCGTTCTGGATGGACTACCCCGGCGCCAACTGAGCACAGACGACAAAACGTCCCCGGCGCGTCGAGCCCGCCGGGGACGTTTCTGTTGGCTCGAGAATTACTTGCCGGTGAAAGTGGGCTTACGCTTTTCCGCGAAGGCCTTCGGGCCCTCCTTGGCGTCGGCCGACTTGAAAACCGCCATACCGAGTTCGGCGTCGATCTTGAACGCGTCGTTCTCCGGCATCGCCTCGGTATCGCGGATGGTGCGCAGGATCGCCTGCACCGCCAGCGGGCCGTTGGCCGCGATCAGCCCGGCCAGCTCCAGCGCCTTGTCCAGTGCGGTCCCGTCCGGCACCACATGGCCGATCAGGCCGATTTCCTTGGCCTCGGCCGCGGTGACGTGGCGTCCGGTGAGCAGGATGTCGGCGGCGACGGTGTAGGGAATCTGGCGCACCAGCCGCACGGCCGAGCCGCCCAGCGGGAACAGGCCCCAACGGGCCTCGGACACACCGAATTTCGCGCTCTCGCCGGCCACCCGGATATCGGTGCCCTGCAAGATCTCGGTGCCGCCTGCGATGGCGGGGCCCTCGACCGCGGCGATCAGCGGCTTGGTGAGCCTGCGGCCCTTGAGCAGCGCCTCGATCTTCGACAGATCCCAGCCGCCCCCGGAGAAGGAATCGCCGGGATGCTGGGAGGTCATCGCCTTCAGATCCGCGCCCGCGCAGAAGGCGCCGCCCGCGCCGGTGAGGATCGCGACGCGGATATCGGGATCGTTGTCGACCTGATCCCAGGCGTCGCGCATGATCGCCATCATCTCGCCGGACAGCGCGTTCTTCGCTTCCGGGCGGTTCATGGTGACGATGAGAACGTGGTCGCGCTTCTCGACGAGGCAGTGCGGCATCGCGGAAATCTCCTGGCTCGAGGACGTGGTGTCGAAGGCACCCTTGTCAGGAACAGTAACACGTTCTATTTTTAGGTCTGTGAGCTACAACATAGCGGACCTCATCGAGCACACCATCGACCTCATGCCCGATCGCGTCGCACTGGTCGACGACGTTCGCGAGGTCACCTATGCGCAGTTGGAGGAGCGGACCAACAAGCTAGCCCATTACCTGCAAGAACAGGGTGTCCAGCCGGGTGACAAGGTGGGCATCTACTCGCGCAACACGATCGAGGCCGTCGAGTCGATGGTCGCGGTGTTCAAAGCCCGCGCGGTGATGGTCAACGTGAACTTCCGTTACGTCGAGAACGAGTTGCAATATATCTTCGATGATTCGGACATGGTGGCGTTGATCCACGAGCGTCGCTACACCGACAAGGTGACCGCGGTGCGGCCGAATGTGCCGAAGCTGAAGACCGTGATCGTGGTCGACGACGATACCGCCGCGCAGGTGCCACTCGCAGCGGAATCGGTCGAATACGAAGCCGCGCTGGCCGGCTGCTCGGGCGAGCGGGACTTCGGTGAACGTTCCCCCGACGACATCTTCATGCTCTACACCGGCGGCACCACCGGCATGCCCAAGGGCGTGATGTGGCGCCAGGAAGACTGGTGGCGCGTGCTCGGCGGCGGCACCAACTTCGGTACCGGCGAGAAGATCGAAGACGAATGGACTCAGGCCAAGAACGGTGCCGCCGGCGCTGCGATGGTGCGCTACCCGATCCCGCCGATGATCCACGGCGGCTCGCAGGCCGCCACCTTCCACGGCCTGTTCGACGGCGGTAAGACCGTGATGCTGCCGGAGTTCAGCGGTCACAGTGTGTGGCAGGCGATCGACCGCCACGGCGTGAACATGATCTTTATTACCGGCGACGCCATGGCCCGCCCGATGCTGGACGCACTGCGCGAAGGCAACCCGGAAACCGGTGAGCCGTACCAGCATTCGAACCTCTGGGCGATGGCCAGCAGCGCCGCGCTGTTCTCCCCGACGCTCAAGGACCAGTACCTGGAACTGCTGCCGACCACGGTCATCACCGACTCGATCGGTTCCTCGGAGACCGGGTTCGGTGGCCTGGCCATCGCGGCCAAGGGCGCCACCCACACCGGCGGTCCGCGGGTGAAGATCGACGCCAGCACCGAGGTGCTCGACGAGGACGGCAATCCGGTCGAACCCGGTTCGGGCAAGGTCGGCATGCTCGCCCGCAAGGGTCATATCCCGCTCGGCTACTACAACGACCCGGTCAAGACGGCCGCGACGTTCAAGGAGTTCAACGGCGTCCGCTATTCGATCCCGGGTGATTACGCCCGCGTCGAGGAGGACGGCACCGTCACCATGCTCGGACGTGGTTCGGTGAGCATCAACAGCGGCGGCGAGAAGATCTACCCGGAAGAGGTCGAGGGCGCCCTCAAGACCCATCCGGAGATCTTCGACGCCCTCGTCGTCGGTGTGCCGGACGAGCGCTGGGGCCAGCGGGTCGCCGCGGTGGTCCAGTGTCGCGGCGGCAAGCGCCCCACCCTGGAGGAGCTGCGCCCGATCCTGACCAAGGAGGTCTCCTCCTACAAGATGCCGCGCAGCCTGTGGTTCGTCGACGAGATCAAGCGTTCGCCCGCGGGCAAGCCCGACTACCGCTGGGCCAAGGCGCAGACCGAGGCCCGCCCGGCCGACGAGCACGCCGAGGCGAGCAGCAAGTAAGTCACACAACGAGAGGGCCGTCGCGAACCTCGCGGCGGCCCTCTCGTTTTCGTCCGGACACTGAAGGTCCGGACACTGAAAGGCTCGGACACAAAAATCGGCCCGCCGGATGATTACCGGCGGGCCGATGTCGTCGACCGCGGTCAGGCCGAGTCGACCGCGGTCAGGCCGAGTCGACCACTGCCGAGGCCGAATCGACCACGGCTTGGATCGTGTCGACCACGGCTAGGACCGCGCCGACCGAGGACTCAGGCCGAGTCGGCCAGATGCTCCGCGATCGGCAACAGATGATCGGGAGCCGGGCCGAGAGCGAATTCGTTGTGCTTGGCCGCGGTGAAGTAGTTCTGCACGATGTGGTCGCGGTCGATGCCGATGCCGCCGTGCACGTGGACCACGGTGTGCGCGATCCGGTGCCCCGCTTCGGCGGCCCAGAACTTGGCGGTGTGCACGGCGGGCGCGGCGGGCAGGTCTTCGGAGAGCTGCCAGGCGGCCTGGGTGACGGTCAGGCGCAGGCCGCCGAGGTCGATGTAGGCGTCGGCCAGTCGCTGGGCCACGGCTTGGAAGCTGCCGATGGCCTTGCCGAACTGCTCGCGCTCGCGGGCGTAGTCGGCCACCAGTTCGAGGGCGCGTTCGAGGGTGCCGAGCTGCTGGGCGCTGAGCCCGAGCCAGGCACGCAGCAGCAGCCAGTCCAGGATCTCGGCACCGGTGTCCACGGTGCCGAGCAGCTCGGCCGGTGCCTCGGTGAGCGTGACCGCGAACTCCGCGCTGCGGTCGACCACCTGCTGCGCGTGTACCTGCACCGCGGCCTGCGACGGGTCGACCAGGAATACTGCGGTCCGCTCGGCGACGGTGGCGGGCACCAGGATCCGATGGGCGCGGTCGGCGACCGGGACGGTGATCTTGGCGCCGGTGACGCGCCAGCCGTCGGCGGTCTCGGTGGCGGTGGTGTCGGGTGTGGTGGTGTCCCAGTTGTGTTCCTCGGTCAACGCGGCGGTGAGGATCAGCTTGCCGGAACCCGCCTTGCGCGCCAGTTCCTGCTGCTCGGCATCGCCGAACCGGGCCAGCGCGCCGGCCCCGAGCACGATCGAGGACAGGTACGGGACGGCGGCCACGTACCGGCCGAGTTCGCGCAGGATCGAGGTCTGTTCCAGCACGCCGAAGTCATTGCCGCCCACGGCCTCCGGCAAGGCGGCGGCGAGCACGCCGGTCTCGGCCAGCGACTGCCACAGCGGTTCGTCGAAGCGGACGTCGGCGGTGTCGAGTTCGCGCAGCCGGTCGTCGGTGACCAGCTTGGCGCACACCTCGCCGGTCAGCCGGGCCAGATCGCCCTGGGCCTCGGTGGGAGTGAAATCCATGGTGAGTTCCTGCTTTCCGATTCCGGTCTCAGCGGGCGGCGGCGGGCTGCTTCAGCGCGGTCATGGCGATGATGTCGCGCTGGACCTCGTTGGTGCCGCCGCCGAAGGTCAGGATCAGCGCGGCCCGGTGCATCCGCTCCAGCCGTCCGCGCAGCACCGAGCCGGGGGAGTCCTGGCGCAGGTAGGCCTGCGGTCCCAGCACCTCCATCAGCAGCCGGTAGGCCTCGGTGGCCAATTCGGTGCCGTACACCTTGCAGGCCGAGGCGTCCCACGGGCGCGGCGCGGCGTCACCGCCGGCGTCGGCGCGGCTGGCGATCTCCCAGTTCAGCAGCTTCAGGTATTCGACCTTGGCGTGCACCTTGGCCAGGTTCAGCCGCACCCATTCGCGGTCGATCACCCGCGAGCCGTCCGAGGATTTTGTCTCGCGCGCCCACTCGACGGTCTGTCGCAGCGCCAGCGCCAGCGGCGCCGAGGAGGTGAGCGCGACCCGCTCGTGGTTGAGCTGGTTGGTGACCAGCGGCCAGCCGCCGTTCTCCTTGCCGACCAGCGCCGTCACCGGCACGCGCACGTCCTGGTAGTAGGTGGCGCTGGTGTCGGGCCCGGCCATGGTGTGCACCGGCGTCCAGGAGAAGCCCTCGGCATCGGTGGGCACGATGAGCATGCTGATGCCCTTGTGCTTCTTGGCCGTCGGATCGGTGCGGCAGGCCAGCCAGACGTAATCGGCATAGGCGATGAGGCTGGTCCACATCTTCTGCCCGTTGATGACGTACTCGTCGCCGTCGCGCACCGCGGTGGTGCGCAGCGAGGCCAGGTCGGTGCCGGCGCCGGGCTCGGAATAGCCGATGGAGAAGTGCAGCTCACCTGCGGCGATCTTGGGCAGGAAGAATTTCTTCTGTTCCTCGCTGCCGTAATGCATGATGGTCGGCGCGACGGAGTTGATGGTCAGGAACGGCACCGGCGCGCCCGCGATGGCGGCTTCGTCGGTGAAGATCAGCTGATCCAGCATCGGCCGGTCCTGGCCGCCGAACTCCTTGGGCCAGCCCAGCGCCAGCCAGCCGTCGCGGCCCATCTCCCGCACGACCTCGCGGTAGACGTTGCCCTGCCCGTACTCACCGGTCTGCGCGCTGAGCGCGGCGCGGCGTTCGGGAGTGATCAGCGTGGCGAAGTAGTCGCGCAGCTCCGCTCGTAGCTGTTGCTGCTGCGGCGTATAGGCGATGCGCATGGGCGTTACCTCGGGCCTTCATTCATCGAATAGGGACACCCGGATAGGAAACCGGCGTTCCGATCATTGCATATCGACTGAAACATGTTCCAGTATTGATAATGGATCCACTCGATGTCGGCCCGCGCGGCGGCATCGGCTTGTTACTCTTCGGCGACAGCCGCGGTGAAGGAGTTCTGATGAAGGTCGTTGTTGATCTCGACCAGTGCGAAGCGAACGGAATCTGTGTCGGAATCGCCCCCGACGTGTTCGAACTCGATGATGAAGACGTGCTGCACATTGCCGAGGGTGAAGTTCCTGCCGATCGCCTCGCCGAGGTGGAGGACGCGGTCGCGCAATGCCCGAAAGCGGCGCTGAAATTGTTGTAATCGGCTCTTGCCGTGAACTGGAACACGTTCTAAAGTCGGCCCGGTGAACGATAACGATGTGAGCCTTGCCGGACGTGTTGCGATCGTGACCGGGGCGGGTGCCGGCCTCGGTCGCGCCGAGGCGCTGGCCCTCGCCGGCGCCGGCGCCTCGGTCGTCGTCAACGACCTGGCCGATTCGGAGGCCGTGGCTCAGACCATGGCCGAGATTCGCGCACTCGGTGCGAAAGCGGAGTTCGTCGCGGGCAGTGTCGCCGAGCGGTCCACCGCGGACGAGTTGATCCGCACCGCCACCGAAGCCTTCGGCGGGCTCGACATCGTGGTCAACAATGCGGGCATCACGCGTGACCGGATGCTGTTCAATATGTCCGACGAGGACTGGGACGCGGTGATCGCCGTTCATCTGCGCGGCCATTTCCTGCTCTGCCGCAATGCGGGTGCGTACTGGCGCGGCAAGTCCAAGGAGGCGGGCGCTCCGGTGTACGGCCGCATCGTCAACACCTCCTCCGAGGCCGGCCTGCTCGGTCCGGAGGGGCAGGCGAATTACGGCGCGGCCAAGGCGGGCATCACCGCGCTGACTTTGTCGGCGTCGCGCGCGCTCTCGCGCTTCGGCGTGCGGGCCAACGCGATCTGCCCGCGGGCCAGGACCGCGATGACGGAGGCTGTGTTCAAGGACGCGCCCGAGGGTGCGGTCGATCCGCTCTCGCCCGACCATGTCGCGCGACTGGTGGCTTATCTGTCCTCGCCCGCGGCCGAAGTGGTCAACGGGCAGGTGTTCGTGGTGTACGGGCCGATGGTCGCGCTGATGGCGGCGCCGGAAGTCGAGCAGCGCTTCGATGCGACGGGCGAACAGTGGTCGACCGGTGATCTGGCCGTCACGCTGAGCGGGTACTTCGCCCAGCGGCCCGAAGGTCGTACCTTTTCTGCAACGTCACTACACGAACTGGGCTGACCAGCCCCGTTGCCCGTCCGTCCGCTCGACCGCTTTCTGAACGGCCGTCCAAGAGTTGATCGGTCGTCCAGCAGTTGGTAGACATGGGGATCGTATGTGCCAGGACTCACAACAGTGATGCTCAACACGTATGAACCAGGTTCCAATCTTACTGTCTGAGATTGGATCGAAATAGCAGTTCAAATAGGGCCAAAAGCCCACCAGAAACTTAGTGAACGTGTTCTACTTGTCCGGGGCGCGGGACGGCTACGGCCGTCGCGTCCGTCAGCGGGACCAGTAGTCAGGCAAGGAGGATCGCCGATGAACGAGGTCCTTGCCGTGCCATTGCGGGCGGTCGGCGGGTTCTTCGACCTCACGGCGGAGGTGGCGCGTGCCAGCATGCGCCGGCCCTTCCAGGCGCGGGAGTTCGTCGACCAGTCATGGTTCATCGCGCGAGTCTCGATCGTGCCGACCCTGCTGGTAGCCATTCCTTTCACCGTGCTGGTCAGCTTCACGCTGAACATCCTGTTGCGTGAGATCGGCGCGGCCGACCTCAGCGGCGCGGGCGCGGCCTTCGGCGCGGTGACCCAGGTCGGCCCGATCGTCACGGTGCTCATCGTGGCAGGCGCGGGCGCCACCGCCATCTGCGCCGACCTCGGCGCACGCACCATTCGCGAGGAAATCGACGCGATGAAGGTGCTCGGCATCGACCCGGTCCAGCGACTGGTGGTTCCGCGCGTGCTCGCGTCGATGTTCGTGGCGCTGTTGCTCAACGGCCTGGTGTGCACCATCGGCATCCTCGGCGGGTTCCTGTTCTCGGTGCTGCTTCAGGATGTGAATCCGGGCGCCTTCGTCAACGGGATCACCCTGCTCACCAACCTGCCCGAGCTGATCATCTCCGAGGTCAAGGCGGGCCTGTTCGGCCTGATCGCCGGCCTGGTGGCCTGCTACCTCGGCCTCAACGTCAAAGGCGGACCCAAGAGTGTCGGTGATGCGGTGAACCAGACCGTGGTGTTCGCGTTCATGGCCCTGTTCGTGGTGAACGTCGTCGTCACCGCCGTCGGCATCAAGTTCGCGGTGCGGTGATCCGATGGCCTTCGTAATCCAGTCCAAGTTTCCGCGCACGGTGCGCCGGGTCCGCCGGATGTCGAACTCGATGGATGAGCTCGGCAAACAGGCGGTCTTCTACGGTCGCGCGATCGGTTCTATGCCGAAGGCGCTGGTGCACTACCGTACCGAGACCATCCGGCTCATCGCCGAGATCAGCATGGGCACCGGCGCGCTCGCCGTCATCGGCGGCACCGTGGTGATCGTCGGGTTCCTGACGCTGTTCACCGGCGGCACCATCGCCGTGCAGGGCTACAGCTCGCTCGGCAATATCGGCGTCGAGGCGCTCACCGGCTTCTTCGCCGCCTTCATCAATGTGCGCATCGCGGCGCCGGTGATCTCCGGTATCGGCCTGGCCGCCACCATCGGCGCCGGTTCGACCGCGCAGCTGGGTGCGATGCGGGTGGCCGAGGAGATCGACGCGCTCGAATCGATGGGTATCCGGCCGGTGCCGTATCTGGTGGGCACGCGGGTGCTGGCCGGGATGATCGCGATCATCCCGCTGTACTCACTCGCGGTGATCGCCTCGTTCGTCGCCAGCCGGTTCGCGACGGTGGTGATCTACGGGCAGTCCGCCGGCGTCTACGACCACTACTTCTCCACCTTCTTGATCCCCAGCGACATCCTGTGGTCGTTCGTGCAGGCGATCTTGATGGCGGTCGCGGTGATGATGATCCACACCTACTACGGCTTCCACGCCGCGGGCGGTCCGGTGGGCGTCGGCGTCGCGGTGGGTAATGCGGTGCGCGCCTCCCTGGTCGCGGTGGTCACGGTGACGCTGCTGGTCTCGCTGGCCATCTACGGCACTTCCGGCAACTTCAACCTCTCCGGATAGCGGCATGGTGAACACGAAAACTTCGGGGCGGTCCTCGGGTCTTGCGGCGCGGCTGCGCGGCCCGCTCGGACTGAAACTGGCCGGGCTCGGGCTCGTGCTGTTCATGGTCGCGGTGGTGACCGTGTCGATGATCATGTTCGTCGGCGGGTTCACCCAGACCGTCGCGGTGGCCGTCAAGGCGCCGCGCAGCGGCCTGGTGCTCGACCCGGACGCGAAGGTCAAGGTGCGCGGCGTCGAGATCGGCCGGGTCTCCGATATCGAGCTCGGCGACGACGGCGCGACCATCAATCTGGCGTTGAACCCGGATCAGCTGAAGCTGGTGCCCGCCAATGCGGGCGTCGATATCCGCTCGACCACGGTGTTCGGCGCCAAGTACGTCAACTTCACCGTGCCCGAGGAGCCGTCGTCGGAGTCGTTGAAGCCCGGTGCGACGGTGGCGGCGAGCAAGGTGACCGTCGAGTTCAACACGCTGTTCCAGCATCTGTCCGATGTGCTGGCCCAGGTCGAGCCGGAAAAGCTCAATGCCACCCTGGCCGCGCTCGGCACCGCGTTGCAGGGCCGTGGTGAGAAGCTCGGCGATCTGCTCGTCAACAGCGAGGCCTACCTGCGCGACATCAATCCGAGCCTGCCGACGCTGCAACGGGATCTGGCCACCACCGCGCAGGTCACCAATATCTACGCCGATACCGTCGGCGATCTGCTGCGCACGGTCGACAACGCGATCGTCACCAGCGGCACCATCGTCGACGAGACCGCGGGGGTGGACGCACTGCTGGCGAATCTGACCGGCCTGGCCGATACCGCGGGCTCGGTCCTGCGCGAGAACGAGCAGCCGCTGGTCACCGCGCTGGATCTGCTGCGGCCGACGAGCGAATTGCTCTACGAGTACCGGCCCGCGCTGTCGTGCCTGATCCTCGGCCTCGGCAAGGCGCTGCCGCTGGGTGAGGCGGTCTTCGGTGGACTCCAGCCGGGCGTCGCGCTCAACGCGAGCTTCATGTACGGCCACCCCGCCTACACCTACCCGGAGGATCTGCCGAAGGTGAATGCCAC
This sequence comes from Nocardia cyriacigeorgica GUH-2, assembly GCF_000284035.1. Lineage (NCBI taxonomy): Bacteria > Bacillati > Actinomycetota > Actinomycetes > Mycobacteriales > Nocardiaceae > Nocardia > Nocardia cyriacigeorgica. The sequence goes on from NC_016887.1 coordinate 586,539, forward strand.
CGGTGGACCGCATTGCGCGGGCACCGTGGACCGGGAGCCGGGCAGCCACGCGGACTATGTCGTCACCGATACCTCCGAGGGCGCGCCGTACGCGCCGTCGACGCAGCTGACGGTCAACGCGCCCAAGGTTTTCCAGATTCTGTTCGCCGGCCTGCCGGGGGTTCGCCAGCCGTGAGGAATACCGCAACGAAAGTCAAGCTGGGCATCTTCACCCTGGTGATGACGCTGATCTTCACCGGCCTGGTGATCGTGTTCAGTGAGGTGCGTTTCGCCAGGGAAAACGGCTACAACGCCGTATTCACCAGTGCCTCGGGCATGCTGCCCGGCGACAAGGTGCGCATCGCGGGCGTCCCGGTGGGTTCGGTGACATCGGTGGAGGTCGGCAAGGACCATCTGGCCCACGTCGAGTTCGACGTCGACCGGAAGTTCAAGCTGTACAGCAGCACTCGCGCCACCATCCGGTACGAGAACCTGGTGGGCGACCGCTACCTGGAACTGCTCGAGGGTCCGGGCTCGATCGATATCCTGCCCGAAGGCAGCACCATCGGCCTGGACCGGACCGCACCGGCGCTCGATCTGGACATGCTGCTCGGCGGGTTCAAACCGCTGCTGCGCGGCCTCGACCCCGCACAGGTCAACGATCTGACCAACGCGTTGCTGCAGGTCTTCCAAGGCCAGGGCGGGACGCTGGTGTCGCTGCTCAACAGCGGCGGCTCCTTTGCCAAAACACTGGCCGACCGCGACGCGCTCATCGGCAGCGTGATCGACAACCTCAATGCCGTGCTGGCCACCATCGACGAGCGCGATGAGCAGTTCACCACCACGATCAACGAATTGCAGCGGCTGGTCAGCGGATTGGCCGCCGACCGCGACCCGATCGGCGCGGCGCTGCCCCGGATCGCGGGCGCCACCGGTGATCTCACCGATCTACTTGCGCAGGCGCGGCCGGACCTGAAGAACACCGTCCAGCAGATCGACCGGGTCGCCACCAATGTCAACAACGGTTCCGACACCGTGCAGTGGGTGCTGGAGCGGCTGCCCGAGACCTATAAGCAGTTGATCCGCATCGGCTCGTACGGGTCGTTCCTCCAGCTGTATGTCTGCGAGACCAACTTCCTCGTCGACGGTCCGGACGGCAAGCCCATGAGCGTGGTCTTCCCCGGTGGGCAAGATACCGGAAGGTGTGCGAGCGAATGAGTGAAAGGAAAACGCCCGCAACGACCGTCGGTGTCGTCGGCCTGGTGCTGGCGGTGACCGTGGCGCTGTCGGCGCTGCAGTTCGACCGGTTGCCGTTCATCCGTTCCGGCGCCACCTTCACCGCGTTCTTCGCCGATGCCGGCGGGCTCGTCCCCGGCGACGACGTCCAGGTGGCGGGTGTGCGATCCGGGCAAGTGGAGGACGTCGAACTCGACGGCGCGAAGGTGCTGGTCACCTTCACCCTGAACGAGTCCATCGTGCTGGGCGACAAGACTTCCGCGGCGATCAAGACCAACACCGTGCTCGGTCGCAAATCGCTCGAGGTCACGCCGGACGGCCCGGGCGCGCTGCGCGTCGACGACACCATCCCGCTGGACCGCACCACCTCGCCGTACTCGCTGAACGAGGCGCTCGGAGATCTCGCCGACACCGTCGGCGGCTTGGACATGGACCGGGTCGACCAGACCCTCGACGCGCTCTCGGCGACCTTCGCCGACACACCCGAGCCGCTGCGTAATGCCCTCGACGGCATCACCGCGCTCTCGCGCACGATCAACACCCGCGATCAGGCGCTGTCGGATCTGCTGACCCGCGCGCAGAACGTCACCAAGATCCTGTCCGACCGCGCGACCCAGCTCAACGCGCTGCTGCTGGACGGCAACGAGCTGCTCGGCGAGCTGGACCGGCGGCGCACCGCGATCAGTCAGCTGATCGTCTACGTCAACGGGCTGGCCCAGCAGCTGTCCGGTCTGGTGGCCGACAACGAGGCCCAGCTGCAACCGGCGCTGGACAAGCTGAACTCGGTACTCGACCTGCTCCAGCGCAACCGGGACAACATCTCCCAGGCGCTCGACGGTCTCGGCCCGTTCGCGGCCGCGCTCGGTGAGCAGGTCGGCAGCGGACCGTACTTCCAGGCCTACGTCGTCAACGCGACCAGCCCCGGCTTGCAGATCCTGGTGGATTCGCTGGTCTGGCCGCAGAACCTGCCCGAATCGCTGCGCGGGTACTTCGACCCGATGCCGTCCATCGGACCCGCTATCCAGGAGCCGCCGCGATGACATCGAGAATTCGCCGTCTGCCCCGATGGGTGTTCATCGCCGCCGCGGTGCTGGTCGCCGCGCTGGCGGTGTTCGCCGGCTACACCGCGCTGAACCGGATCGGCAAGACGAACATCACCGCCTACTTCACCTCCACCAGCGGCCTCTACGCCGGTGACGACGTGCGGGTGCTCGGGGTCAAGGTCGGCAGCATCGACTCGATCGAACCGAGCGCCGATCAGGTGAAGGTCGAGATGACCATCGACCGCGGCATCGACCTGCCCGCCGACTCTCGCGCGGTGATCATCGCGCCGTCGCTGGTCTCGGCCCGCTTCATCCAGATCGCCCCCGCCTACACCGAGGGCCCGAAGCTGGAAGACGGTGCGACGATCGGCATCGAACGCACCGCCGTCCCGGTCGAGTGGGATGACATCAAGGCCGAATTGTCCAAGCTGGCAACGGCTCTGGGCCCGGTCGGCGAGGACCAGCAGGGTTCGTTCGGCCGCTTCGTCGACACCGCCGCCGAGAACCTCGACGGCAACGGCGACCGGTTCCGGGAAACGCTGCGGGAGCTGTCGGCGACGCTGACCACGCTCTCCGATGGCCGCACCGACCTGTTCGGCACCATCCGCAACCTGCAGCATTTCGTCGAGGTGCTCTCGGCGAGCAATGAGCAGATCGTGCAGTTCGGCGGCAGGCTCGCGTCGGTCTCGTCGGTGCTGGCGGGTGTGTCCAATGATCTCGGCGCGGGCCTGGACAACCTGGATATCGCCGTCGCCGACGTCAAACGCTTCCTCGACAGCAGCGGCGCCGAGCTCACCGAGGGCGTGCTGAAGCTCGCCGACGCCACCCAGATCCTGGTCGACAAGCGGCCGGAGCTGGAACAGGTGCTGCACTCCGGCCCGACCGCGCTGGTGAACTTCTATCAGATCTACAAGCCCGCACAGGGCACGCTGACCGGTGCCATCGGGTTGAACAACGCCGCGGACCCGCTCAGCTTCCTGTGTGGATCGGTGCAGGCGCGCGACGGCTACAACTCCGATCAGAGTGCGGCCCTGTGCGCGGAGTTCCTGGCGCCGGTGCTGAAGTCGCTGGCGATGAACTACCCACCGCTGCTGGCCAATCCGGCCACCGGTGTCACCGCGTTCCCGGACCAGTTGGTGTTCAGCCCGGAATCGCTGGCGGGTACCCAGCAGACCCATGCTCCGGCTCCGGCTCCGGCTCGCGGTGCCGCGCCGGTGACGGTGCCGAGCGGGATCGCCGGGCTTGCCATTCCGGGATTGCCCGCGCCGCCGGCGCCGGGAGGAGGGCGATGATGCGCAAACCAACGGTGCTCGGTGGCCGGTCGATGCCATCGCGTAAGCGTGCGATGCGCCGCACCGCGGCCGTCGCGGTCGGACTCACCCTGGCGCTCGGCGTCACCGGGTGTCAGTGGGACGGGCTGAACTCGCTACCGATGCCCGGTAACGAGGGCACCGGCGAGGGCGCGTATCAGGTGCGGATTCAGATGCCGAATGTCACCACGCTGACCCGTAATTCGCCGGTCCGCGTCGATGACGTCGCGGTCGGCACCGTCACCGGGATCGAGGTGGAGGGCTGGCACGCGCTGGTCACCGTCTCGCTCAATCCCGATGTGGTGCTGCCCGCCAACGCGGTCGCCAAGATCGGGCAGACCAGTCTGCTCGGCAGCAATCACGTGGAGCTCGCGCCGCCGCCGGATCAGGAGCCGCAGGGCCGGTTGAGCGACGGCGATGTGATCCCGCTGGACCGGGCCGGGGCCTACCCGACCACCGAGCAGGTGCTGTCGTCGCTGTCGGTGGTACTCAACGGCGGCGGCATCTCGCAGCTGGAGACCATCACCCGGGAACTCAACGCGGCCTTCGTCGGCAACGAAGACGAGATCCGTGACCTGCTGCCGCAACTCAACGACCTGACCACCAACCTGCAAGCGCAGACCAACGACATCATCGCCGCGATGGCCGGGCTGGACCGGCTCGGCGGTCAGCTGAATCAACAGAAGGACCTGGTGGGCGCGGCTATCGAGCAGATCCACCCGGCGCTGACGGTGCTGGCCGATCGGCGGGAGAACATCACCAACACCCTCGTCGCGCTCGGCGACCTCAGCGACGTCACCCAGCGGATCATCGACAACGCCGGCGACAACCTGAAGGCCAATCTCGCCGCGCTCGGCCCGGTACTGCAAACCCTGGCCGATACCGGCAACAACCTCACCGAGGCGTTGAAGATCGCGCTCACCTTCCCGTTCCCGATGAAGAACCTCGGCAACGCGATCAAGGGCGACTACCTCAACCTCTTCATGACCGTCGATATGACCGGGAAGCGGCTGGATTCCAACTTCCTCACCGGCACCCCGCTGGGCGGGCGGTTCGGTGGTGTCGAGGGCGTGCTCGGCACATTCGCGCCGGAAACAGCTGTGCAGCAAGGTAATCCGCTGGCCGTGCCGGGGCAGCCGCCGACCGGGCAGCCCGGCGCGCAGGCGCCCACAATCCCCGGGCTGCCGCCGATTCCGGGCCTGCCCGCCATTCCCGGGCTGACCGTGCCGCTGCCCGGCGCGGCCGCACCGGCACCCGCGCCGGAAGGGGGTCAGGGGCGGTGACGCTCACCAAATTCGTCAAGATCCAGCTCGCGATCTTCTCCGTACTCACCGTGATCGGCCTGGTCGTCATGGGCGGCACCTACATCGGTGTGCCCGCGATGCTCGGGATCGGCCGGTACAAGGTCACCGTGCAGCTCGAGGCGACCGGCGGGCTGTATCAGCAGGCCAACGTCGCCTACCGCGGCACGAACGTGGGCAAGGTGACCGAGGTCCGGCTGACACCCGAAGGGGTGGAGGCGGACCTGTCCATCGACAGCGACTACAAGATCCCCGGCGACTCCGAGGCCTGGGTGCGCAGCGTGTCGGCGATCGGCGAACAGTACGTCGACCTGGTGCCGCCGCAGGATTCCGGCGACGGAAACCTCTACGACGGCAGCGTCATCCCGGTGGAGCGGACCCAGCTGCCGCAGGACGTCGGCGCGCTGCTCGACCAGACCGACCGGCTGCTGTCCAGTGTCGCGGACACCCGGCTGCGTCAGGTGATCGACGAGGCGTTCCGCGCGTTCAACGGCGCCGGCCCCGACCTGCAACGGTTCATCGACTCCGCGGCTCTGCTGGTGCAGGAGGCCAAGGACAGTGCCGAGCCGACGAAGCAGTTGATCGAACAGATCGGCCCGCTGCTCGACACCCAGGTCCGCTCCGAGGACGCCATCCGCTCCTGGACCGCCGACCTGGCGACGGTGACCGATCAACTGCGCGAACACGATCCGGCCCTGCGCAATATCCTGCGCGATGGTCCCGGGGCGCTGGAGACCGTCACCAACCAGTTCGACTCGCTGCGCCCCACCCTGCCGCTCCTGCTGGCCAATCTGGTGAGCCTGGGCCAGGTCGCGGTCACCTACAACGCCGGAGTCGAACAGATCCTGGTGGTGTATCCGCCGCTGGTTGCGGCGCTGCTGACCTCGATCCGCGGGCCGCTGGAATACGGCGCCATGGTCGACTTCATGACTACCCTCAACGACCCGCCGCCGTGCACCACCGGATTCCTGCCGCCGGATCAGCGGCGCTCGCCCGCCGATTTCACCCCGGTGGACACCCCGTCCGGCCTGTACTGCAAGGTCCCGCACGATTCGCCGGTCGCGGTGCGCGGTATCCGCAACACCCCCTGCGCGGAGTTCCCCGGCCGCCGGGCGCCCTCGCCGGAGCTGTGCCGTACCGGCTACGTTCCGGAAGGCAACAACCCGCCCTTCGGCCCGCCGCAGCCCGTCGCCCCGGCCTCCGCGCCGCTGGTGCCGGGCGTGGCACCGGCCAGTGCGCCCGCGTCGGTCGGATCCGGCGCAATGACCACGCCGGCGGCGGCCAGGTCCTACGATCCGGCCACGGGCGTCTATCTCGGCACCGATGGGCGCACCTACCGGCAGGGAAATATCGAACCCGGCGGATCGGGAACGGTTCCGTCGAGTTGGCAAGCGATGTTCGAGGAGCAGCAACGATGAGCGAAACGCACAACAGCCGGACTCGTCGGCGCGCGAGCCGTTCCGCAGGCCCGCCGGTCGACGAGACGCGCACCGAGGCGCTGGCCTCGGATCAAGACCGCAGTGCTGCGGTCGAGCCCGGTACTGCGGTGCCGGGCTCTGCCCGTGTTCGGGGGGAAACGGACAAGACGGACACGGGTGCGTCCGCCGGTGCGGGCGGGGTGGGGCCTGGCGCGGGCGAGGCGGAGGCGGACACCGTCAAGGTGGGCGCGGATGCCGTCAAACCTGATGCGGACACCGTGAAGCTGGGCTCGGGTGCCGCGAAGCCGGATGCGGACACCGTGAAGTTGGGTGCGGGTGCTGTCGCGCAGAAGGCCGAGTCGGCTGCTGCGGACGCGGATACGGCGAAGCCGGATGTTGACACCGTGAAGCTGGACAAGGCGTCAGTGGGCGAGGCCGACGACGCCGACGAAAAGCGTCCCCGCCGTTCCGCCGCGCGCATCCTCGCCGTCGCCACGTCCACCATCGTCGCGCTGGCCCTGGTCGCCGGCGCGGTGATCTCGGTGTTCGCGGTGCGTTCCGCCGAGGAACGCGACGCCCTGCGCGCCGAATACATCCAGGCCGCGCGGCAGACCGTGCTGAATCTGACCACCATCCACGCGGATACGGCCAGGGAGGACATCGACCGCATCCTCACCATGGCGTCGGGTGAGTTCAAGGACGAGTTCAACGGCCGGGTCGACCCCTTCACCGAGGTGGTCAAGCAGGCCAAGGTGGAATCCACCGGTGAGATCGTCGAGGCCGCCCTGGAGAGTTCGGACGACAACTCCGCGCGCGTGCTGGTGGCCGCCAAGCAGACCGTGAAGAACGCGGGCCAGGAGGGCCCGCAACTGCGGTACTACCGATTCCGGATCACCGTCACCAACAGCGATTCCGGGATGACCGCTTCTGATGTGGAGTTCGTGGCATGAGTGCACTGCGATTGCGTACCAAGATCCTGCTCGGCGTGACGGCGGTCGTGGTGGCCGCGTCGGCGATCATCCTCGGCATCAACGGCTACCGCTACTGGGACGACCAGCGCTCCGAGGATTCCCGCGCCGCCGCCGTCGAGGCCGCCAGCCGTTCCGTCGCGGCCATGTTCAGCTACGAACACACCACGGTGGAAACCGAACTCCCCAAGGCCGCCGACAACCTCGCCGACCCCCTCCGCAAGGACTACCTGACCCTCATCGAGAAAGCCATCGTTCCCGGCGCCAAGGAGCAGCAGCTCACCGTAGCCGCCACCACCCAAGCTGCGGGCGTAGTCTCCGCCGACCGCGCCCACGCCGTCGTCATGCTCTACCTGAACCGGGTCACCACCAGCAAAGAAAGCCCCCAGGGCACCACCACGGGCACCCGCGTCCGGGTGGAGATGGACAAGTCCGACGACCGCTGGCTGGTCGCGTCAGTGACGCCGATCTGATCGGGCGGGTGGTCGGCCTGTCACAGTTCGGCCCGAGGTCCACTGGCTCTCGGAGTGTTGTCGGCGTGTTTGCTTTGTGTCGCGCTTCGCCTCGGCGTGTCGAACGCATTTTCGATGAGGTGCGATACCTTTCGCGAATGGCTTCCTCAGAGGAGTTGGGATTCTCGGATGGGTGCAATGGATTGGCCGCGATTGTGCTGCTGCTTCTGCATCGTCGGGGTATCGCCCTCGCCGCGGCACAGCGACAGTCGATCGCCTCATGCCACGACATCGCCCAGATCAGTGTGTGGCTCGAGCGCGCATTACGCGTTGACTCCGCTGAGGAGCTATTCCGCATTTGATAATTTGAGCACTCGCTCCTATGGTCGGCGTCTCCGTGCCTGAGACTGCATCAGATCTTGACGTCGGCCCACTTGGCGAACTTCGCCAGGGCATCGGTGCTGCGGCGGGAGTGGGCCAGGACTCGGATGGTTTCGTGGACCTGCGGGTGATTGCGGGTCAGTTCGGGAGCGATTCGGCGGGCCTGGTCGAGGCTGGTCAGGGCGCGTTGTTTGTCGCCGTGGAGTAGCCAGGCTCGGGATACGTCGATCCAGTGGTGGCCGGCTCGGGAGGGCGGGACTGATTTCGGCAGGTGGATTTGTTCCGCGCGGGCTACAGCTGTTGTGCCGTCGGATAATTCGACGGGGACGGCCACGGAGTGGATCGCGACATTCGGCAGTTCGAACTGGGTTCCGTAATCCTCGAACCGATCGGCGGTGATCGCCTGGCCGATTCGATGCGCTTCTCGGAGATGAGCGTTTGCGGTCTCACCGTCGAGTGCACGCGCCGACAGGATCGAGCCGCGAAGGTGCAGCGCTCCACGCATCGCGAGCAGGCTGGGGGTGGTCGGAAGTTGTTCGGATGCCCGGTAGGCCCGGTCGACGATCTTCGACCCACCGGCATATGCGCCGGAGTAGAGCAGAATCAGTGCGCGATGATATTCCGCCGCAATCGGCCATATCGGGTCACCACTGCGTTCGGCGGACCATACGCAGCGTTCTGCGGCCAGTCCGGCGAGGTCGAGGTAGCCATACCGATAAGACAGCGACGAAGCCCTGTTGTAGGCATAGGCGAGGGTCGCGTGGATCTTTTCGAGGCGATGCCCGGGGCGTTCATCGGCGGCGAGGGCGTGCAGACCGTGAATAACATCCGGTAGCTCACTGGTGAGATCGCTGTACTTCGCCCGGCGCATGCCTTCACTTACCCGGTCGAGAGCCGCGATGAGTTCGTCCAAAGTGGTTGGCTCGCCGAGCGGTTCATCCGTGAAGGCGAGAATCCTACGGCGAAGCTCTCGAATGGTGGCATGCGCGGCGCTGTCGTCACGCGCCGACGGTGTGTAGGGCTGGCCGGTCAAATCCTCGATATTCACGCCGATCGTGCGAGCGACAGCGGCGATGAATGCGGGCGAGGCCGGTCGCGAACCCTGTTCGACCTTGCGTAGCAACGACAAAGACACGTGCGCCTTATGCGCGAGCTGAGGTTGCGTGAGCCGCGCCAGTTTACGAGCCCTGGCGGTGCGTGCCCCGATCCCGGCGTCGTCCATACACCCACGGTGACACACGTTGTGCCACTTCGCACCAGGTCACGCGGACACAGTGGACCCGAGCCCCGCCGCCGGGTCGACTCGAGTTCTCGGCGGCGGGTGCGAACCACTCGGCAACAAGACAGGGGCGGTCTATGGGGTGTGCAGAGAACAGGCGACACAGGGCCATCGGATTGGTCCGGCGCGGCGTGCACGGCGGTGACGTCGCCGACCTGCACGCTGTTGCGGGCCGGCACGGCTACGAGCTGGTCTTCACGATCACCCTAGATGTGCGGCCCTTGGTGGCGGCGATGGTGATCGCGCAGCACCTCGGCGACCATGCGGCTTCGGCCGTGGTCGTACCGACCTACGAGCATGCGGAGCCGTATCGGGTGCTGATCACCGAATTCGCCGATCTGGTGACCCCGGTGCGGCACTACCCGCGCGGGCACCGGTGGCCGGACGCCCGATGACGCGAGTACAGCCCGCTTGGTGAACCCCTGTCAGGAGTCAGCTACCAAGCCCGAGGGGGCCAGGTTTGTAACTGCGCCCTCCCGACTGGATGCCGGGCAGCGCGTCACGTCCAGTACCTAACCAGGTACCGGGGCCGCTGACTCGGCCCCGCATTCCCACATCCTCGCGGCTCTGGCTGCGATGTTGTAAGAAGCATTGACGTCTGCGTGTTCAACGAAACCGCATGAACGGCAATCAAATTTAGATTGACTCGCCCGGCTCTTCCGGTCCACCCGACCACATCGGCAGCAGGTCTGGGAGGTGTAGCACGCGTCCACGAACACCACCGGCACTCCGGCACGGCGGGCCTTGTACGCGATGAACGAACTTAGCTGGGCGAATGCCCAGCCATGTAGTGTGGCCCGTTGGGGCTTGCGTAGCCGTACCCGCTCGCGGATGCCGGTCAGAGTTTCCAGACCGATCCCGCGCCCGGTGCGTTCAGCCTCGACCACGATGCGTTTGGAGATTCGATGGTTGATATCCGTCGCTTGGCGAGGGAGTGTCTAATTAACGGCGGATCTCAATGATCAAGGGAGAGAAGCCAAGTGAGTGACACCGCAGCCGAGGAAGAGGCCGTGACCGGGCAGGTCGGCGCGTCTGGTGCGGCGGGGGTTTCGGATGAGCAGTTGATCGCGATGCTGGTCGATCGGGCTCGCACCGACGGCCTGCAATTGACCGGTGAGGGCGGGCTGCTGCAGCAGCTGACCAAGCGGGTGCTCGAGTCCGCGCTCGAGGGCGAGGTCACCGACCATCTCGGCTACGACAAGCACGATCCCGCCGGCCGTAGCAGCGGTAACAGCCGTAACGGGACGAGGTCGAAGACGGTGACCACCGACATCGGGCCTGTGCGGGTGAAGGTGCCGCGTGATACTGCCGGCACGTTCGAGCCGCAGATCGTGCGCAAACGGCAGCGCCGGTTGTCGGGGGTGGACGAGATGGTGTTGTCGTTGTCGGCCAAGGGCCTGACCCACGGTGAGATCAGCGCGCACCTGGCCGAGGTCTACGGTGCCGAGGTGTCGCGGCAGACGATCTCGGTCATCACCGACAAGGTGATCGAGGGGATGGCCGAATGGCAGAACCGGCCGCTGGACCCGGTGTATCCCGTCGTGTTCGTGGACGCTATCAATGTGAAGATCCGCGACGGCCAGGTCGCGAACCGGCCCATCTATGTGGCGATGGCGGTCACCGTCGAGGGACATCGCGACATCCTCGGAATCTGGGCCGGCGACGGCGGTGAAGGCGCCAAGTACTGGCTGCACGTGTTCACCGAGCTGAAGAACCGCGGCGTGGCCGACGTGCTGATGCTCGTCTGTGACGGCCTCAAAGGGCTACCAGAGGCAGTGGAGGCGGTCTGGCCGAAGACCGTCGTGCAAACCTGCATCATTCACCTGCTGCGCAATAGTTTCCGCTACGCCAGCCGTCAGGACTGGGACAAGATCGCCAAAGCGTTGAAACCGGTCTACACCGCAGCGACCGAGGACGCGGCCAGCGAGCGGTTCCTCGAGTTCTCCGAGGCTTGGGGCGGCAAGTATCCCGCGATCGTGAAGCTCTGGTCCGATGCGTGGGCCGAATTCGTGCCGTTCCTGGCCTTCGACGTCGAGATCCGCAAGGTCATCTGCTCGACGAACGCGATCGAGTCGGTCAACGCCCGCATCCGCAAAGCCGTCCGCGCCCGAGGACATTTCCCGAACGAGACCGCCGCGCTGAAGTGCGTCTACATGGCATTGATGAGTCTCGATCCGACCGGCAAGGGCCGAAAACGATGGACCATGCGCTGGAAGGCCCCGCTGAACGCCTTCCAGATCGCCTTCGAAGGCCGCATGACCCCCACCAGCTGAAGTCATCGACAACCAAGATCAGCCGTTAACTGGACACACCCCTTGGCGAGTCTCTTTGCGGCGTCGCCGCTTTAGTACTCGCTTTGCAGCTTTCGTACCTTTCGCCTGCAACTTCCGGCGGAGCTCCCGCTGTTGTTCACGGTGTCGACGGAGCCCACGTCCAGCGGCCCGGTACCCCGTGTTCGTGACCGCAATATTTGCGAGCCCGAGATCAACCCCAATCCACCTGGTCGGGCTGATCAATGGCGGTTCCGGGACTTCGCACGTCGAGTACAGGAACCACATTCCATCCCGGCGCACGAGATCGGTTTCGCCTTGCCGATATCGCTGAAGGGTTTCCAACTGATCAGCGGATCCTGTGTATCGGATGCCCTTCAGGCGACCGGAGGTCGTCCAGATGGAGACCGTCCGGGTGTCGTACTGCCAGGATAGGCAGCGGTCATCGTAGGGCTGCGCCGCATCGGGCCGGAATCGAATCGGTGTGTTCGCGGCGCGCTGGTATCGAGTGCTGTCTTTCGGGCCGTAAGTGCCGGCTTCGAGGTTCGCCGCCCTTGTCTTCCAGGCGTCGGCAACCTTCCGGATCACATGCAAGGCGGGCTGGGCCGACAAACCCGCAGCCTTCACGCTGCGGTAGTGAGCGCGCTGGAGATCGGTCCGACTCCGTTGTCCGTCTCGTTTCGCCTTCGCCGAGAGCCATGTCGCAGCGGTGTTAGCCGTAAGAAGCGTAGCGGCGAGTGCGTCGGCCTGCTTCGCCGTCGGCAGCAACTTGACCGCAACGACCTGCTTCACGCCGGAAGATTAGCACTCGGCAATGACACCGCGCCGGACTCTAGTCCTGGATACGTGCAGGTGATGGATGGTGATCAGAATCGAACCCGAGGACCAAGTTTCGCGCACTTGGAACGCACGGCCCGTCATACCGATTCGCGGCGGCTTCGCGACAAACCGAAACGAAGGCCATCTTGCTAGGGGAGGTGACGATGCGGTCCGATGTGAGTCACTACTGGCCTGCAACCCGGCGAAATGCCAGATTGCAGACCAGGTGAAGCGGAGCCCCCTGTCGGGTTTGAACCGACGACCTTTCGCTTACAAGGCGAGTGCTCTACCACTGAGCTAAGGAGGCGGAAAAGCGGTGCAATCATAACCGGGCGTGCGCACCGCGTGACACCGGGTTTTACGGTGCCATGCGGTACGCAGGCCGGTCGAGGGTGTCCCGAGGCGCAGTATCGGCCGCGGTCAGGACTGGGCGCCCTGGCGGGCCGCGTCGTCGGCGGCCATGGCGTCGCGCAGGCTCTTGGGACGCATGTCGGTCCAGTTCTTCTCGACGTACTCGACGCAGGCGGCGCGGCTGTCTTCGCCGAACACCACTCGCCATCCGGCCGGGACCTCCGCGAAGGCCGGCCACAGGGAGTGCTGTTCCTCGTCGTTGACCAGAACGAAGAAGCGGCCGTCTTCGTCGTCGAAGGGGTTGGTGCTCATTTCACCTCACTGGATACTGGCGCTGTGTACGGGATCGCTGCTGGGAAGACCGGCGCCGGGTTACGCGAACCGCGGGCGTCGGAAACCCCGAGCGTTGTGTCGACCCTAGCAAGGGATACGTTACGGCTGGGCGGTTACCTCGGCCCCCGTCATCAGGCGGCAAAGAAATCCAGCAGGATCTTGTTCACCGCTTCCGGCCGCTCCAGGTAACCGTAGTGCCCGGCGTCGGGAATCTCCTGGTAGCGGGCACCGGGGATGGCGTCGGCGACCTCGCGCGACAGGTACGGCGGAATCATCCGGTCATCGGCGAAGCCGACCGCCAGGCACGGCACCGTGATGGCCCGGTAGGCCTGCACCCGGTCGAAATCGTGATCCATCCGCCGCTGGGCACGGATGCCCGGCGTGACCGGTCCGCCGGTGAACTCGAACAGATCCAGCCAGTCGCGGGCGGCGTTGGGATCGGCCATGGTGGCCGGGGACAGGTTCATCACCGCGGTGACCGCGGCCTCGTACTTCGGCGGCAGCGCGATGGCGCTGGCGTCCAGCTCGTGTTCGCCGAGCGAGAGCGTTTTCTGGAACTGGTCGAGGCGTCCGTGACCGGCGAGGAACACCGCCTTGCGCACCAGATCGGGGCGGGCCAGTGCCAGCTCCTGGGCCACTCGCGCGCCCATCGAGGTGCCGACGACCAGCGCCGGGCCCTCGTCGAGCAGCTCGATCAGACCGGCGGTGTCGGCGACCAGCTGGTCGATCGTCATTCCGTCGGCGGCCTCGTAGGACGGCGCGATGCCGCGGTTGTCGAAGGTGCACACCCGATAGCCGGCCGCCACCAGGGCGGGCACCTGATGCAGCTCCCATACCCGGCCGGGGCTACCGGTGCCCATGATCATCACGACCAGCGGGCCGCCGCCCTTGGTGTCGGTGCCCTTGGCTCGGTCGCCCTTGACCTGGTAGTTGAGTGAAATTCCGTTCACCGTGGCCAGTGGCATCCGCATACCCTTTCGTAAGGTTGGTACTGCGCTGCCCACGGTATCGGTACCGCGAGCGCCGGTACACCGGGTGGGCTCCGGCACCGGGTATGTCCGGGCCGCGCGCCAGATACCATTGACTACTCGCACGTACGAGCGCAATTTGCCGGGAGGACTGAAGATGGCCGCGAAGAGCAGCGCGAACGGAATCGCCGACGAGGATCTGGAGCCGCTGGCCGACGAAACCGCTCGTCAGGCCCAGCGCGTCGTGGCCGCCTACGCGGCCGACGCGGACGAATGCCGGATGCTGCTGTCGATGCTCGGCATCGGCCCCGGCGCGCGCGGCGAATAGTCGCCGCACCCTTCGGATCGGCGGCGAGCCCGGCGATCCTTCGACAACTGAAACCGGGAACAGCGAAGCGCAGCGCGGCGTGAGCGACGGCCCGAAGGCGACAGCCGACGAGTGATGGGCAGTCGCACGCCGCCCTCAGACAAGGATGCGTGAGTGGACCAGATGACCGACCAGCCGTCCAACGACAACGACTCCTCCGACTACGCCCTATCGGATCCGTCCGGCGCCGCCGCGGTGCCCAATGGATCGGTATCCAACGGCTCCGGGCCGATCGACACCGTGGTCGCCGAACCCGAACCGATCCAGGCGCAGCCCATCGGCGCAGGCGGCGGCAACTCCGGGTTCGTCGTGGTCGCCAACCGCCTCCCGGTCGATCTCGAGAAACTCCCCGACGGCGGCACGCGCTGGAAGCGCAGCCCGGGTGGGCTGGTCACCGCGTTGGAGCCGGTGCTGCGCAGCAACAAGGGCGCCTGGGTGGGCTGGGCCGGTGTCCCGGACGTCGACGTCGATCCGATCATCGAGGACGGTCTCGAGCTGCATCCGGTGCCGTTGTCGGCGCAGGAGGTCGAGGACTACTACGAGGGCTTCTCCAACGGCACGCTGTGGCCGCTCTACCACGACGTCATCGTGCGCCCGGTCTACGACCGCAAGTGGTGGGCGGCCTATGTGCAGGTGAACCGGCGTTTCGCCGAGGCCACCGCGAAGGTCGCCGCCGAGGGCGCGACGGTGTGGGTGCAGGACTATCAGCTCCAGCTGGTGCCGAAGATGCTGCGGATGCTGCGCCCGGATCTGACCATCGGCTTCTTCCTGCACATCCCGTTTCCGCCGGTCGAGCTGTTCATGCAGATGCCGTGGCGCACCGAGATCATCGAGGGCCTGCTCGGCGCCGATCTGATCGGTTTCCACCTGCCCGGCGGCGCGCAGAACTTCCTCTACCTGGCCCGCAGGCTGGCCGGTCAGCCCACCTCGCGCGGCACCGTCGGGGTGCGGTCGAAGCTGGGTGTGGTGCAGGTCGGATTCCGCAATGTGCGGGTGGGCGCCTTCCCGATCTCGATCGCCTCGGCCGAACTCGACGAGCATTCGCGCCGCCGTTCGGTGCGCGAGCGGGCCGCCAAGATCCGCGCCGAGCTGGGCAATCCGAAGAACATCCTGCTGGGCGTCGACCGGCTCGACTACACCAAGGGCATCGATATCCGGCTCAACGCGCTGGAAGAGCTGCTGATGGAGGGCCGGGTCGACCCGTCGGACACGGTGATGGTGCAGCTGGCCACGCCGAGCCGCGAGCGGGTGCAGAGCTACATCAAGATGCGTGGCGACATCGAACGCCAGGTCGGCCGGATCAACGGCGAGTTCGCCCGGGTCGGCTACCCGGTCGTGCACTATCTGCACCGGCCCATCCCCCGCGAGGAGCTGATCGCGTTCTTCGTCGCCGCCGACGCCATGCTGGTGACGCCGCTGCGCGACGGTATGAACCTGGTGGCCAAGGAGTACGTGGCCTGCCACAGCGGCCTCAACGGCGCGTTGGTGCTGAGCGAATTCACCGGTGCGGCAGCGGAATTGCGGCAGTCGTATCTGTGTAATCCGCACGATCTGGATTCGGTGAAGGACGCGATCGCCTCGGCGCTGACCGACGATCGCGACACCAAGCGGCGCCGGATGCGGTCGCTGCGCAGGCAGGTACTCACCCACGACGTCGACCGCTGGGCACGCGCGTTCCTGGACGCGCTGGCCCACGATCAGGTCGCGGGCAGTGCCCTGCTCTCCGAGGAGGACATGTACTCCGAACCGCAGCGCTGACCCACGTTCACAGCAACCACACAGCGAGTCCGCAGCACGATCCCAGCGGCACGGGTCAGCATGGATCCATGACCGCAACGCCGCAACAGGCACCCGAGGCGCGGGTGCTGGTGGTCGACGACGAGCCGATGATCGTCGAGCTGCTCGATGTCAGCCTGCGCTTTCAGGGCTTCGAGGTGGCCACCGCGGCCGACGGCGCCCAGGCGCTGGATCTGGCGCGGAGCTTCCGGCCGCAGGCGCTCATCGTCGACGTGATGATGCCGGGCATGGACGGTTTCGGCCTGCTGCGACGGCTGCGGGCCGACGGGATCGACGCACCGGTACTGTTCCTCACCGCCCGCGACGATGTACACGACAAGGTGACCGGCCTGACCCTCGGCGCCGACGATTACGTCACCAAACCGTTCAGCCTCGAAGAGGTGGTGGCGCGGCTGCGGGTGATCCTGCGCCGCGCCGGACAGGTGAATCCGCCGCCGGAGCACGCCCGGCTGCGGTTCGCCGATATCGAACTCGACGACGACACCCACGAGGTGTGGAAAGCCGGTGAGCCGGTGGCATTGTCGCCCACCGAGTTCACACTGTTGCGGTATTTCATCGTCAATGCGGGCACCGTGCTGAGTAAGCCGCGGATCCTGGATCATGTGTGGCGCTACGACTTCGGCGGTGAGGTCGGAGTGGTGGAGACGTATGTGTCGTATCTGCGCAAGAAGGTCGACACCGGTGAGCAGCGGCTGATCCATACGTTGCGCGGGGTGGGTTATGTGCTGCGTGAACCCGATAGCGGGCGGCGGTGAAAGCTTCCGCGGACGTCGAGATGCGCGCGGAGGGAGCGTCCGATGACGGGCGCGCGATGGTCTGGCTGCGCTCAGTCCGGCGCGTGATCTCGAACCGGCTCGCCGCTATTCCACTTCGGATCACGTTGGTGCTGGCGCTGGTCATGCTGGCGGCGGCCGGACTGCTGGCCTCCGGCCTCGCGGTCACCTCCGCGCTGCGCACAGCACTGGTCGACCGGCTCGACCAGCAGTTGGTCGAAGCCGCGCACACCTGGGCGAGCCCGGGCGGGCCCGCCTTGCACCGGCTGCCCGGACGGCCGGGGTTCGAGCGCCCGCCGGTGCTGTTCTACGCGCGGGTGCAGGATTCGTCGGGGCGGGTGCTGCAACTCGACGACCAGGCCGCCGGCGCACCGGACGTGCCCGCCGACGCCGGAACCGGCCCGTTCACCACCGGCTCCACCGACGGCGATTCGTCCAACTGGCGAGTCCTCAATCTCGAGACTCCGCAAGGCTCGAGCCTGGTCGCGCTGCGAATGGACGAAACCGAGGCCATCATCGACCGGCTCATCATGCTGGAACTGGTGATCGGGGCGTTGGTGCTGGCGGCGCTGGCGGTGGCCGCGTACTTCGTCATCCGGCGCAGTCTGCGGCGACTGGTCGAGGTCGAGGAGATCGCCGCCGAGATCGCCGCCGGTGATCTGCATCGGCGAGTTCCGGTGCGCGGCACCGACACCGAGGTCGACAGCCTCGCCACCTCACTCAATGCCATGCTCAGCCAGATCCAGACCGGTTTCGCCGCGACCGAGGCCTCCGAAGAGGCGGCCCGGCGCTCCGAGGCCAAGATGCGCCGCTTCGTCGCCGACGCCAGCCACGAACTGCGCACCCCGCTCACCACGATCCGCGGATTCGCCGAGCTCTACCGTCAGGGCGCGGCTACCGACGCCGGCCTGTTCATGGAACGCATCGAGAGCGAAGCCAATCGGATGAGCGTGCTGGTCGGCGATCTGCTGATGCTGGCCCGCCTCGACGCCCAGCGCCCCCTCGAACGCGAACCGGTCGACCTGCTCGCCCTGGCCAGCGACGCCGTGCACAGCGCCCGCGCCGCAGCCGCCGCCCGCCACCCCGAGCTCCCGCCACGCCCCATCGATCTCGACGCGCGGCCGGGAACAGGCACCTACGAAATCACCGGTGACGCCGCCCGCCTACGCCAGGTCCTGGCCAACCTCCTGAACAACGCCCTCGTCCACACCCCACCCGACGCCGCCATCACCGTCGCACTGACCCCACACGACGACGAAGTCCTACTCGAGGTGAGCGACACCGGCCCCGGCCTACCCCCCGAAGAAGCCGCCCGAATCTTCGAACGCTTCTACCGCACCGACACCTCACGCAGCCGCGACAGCGGCGGAACCGGACTGGGCCTGTCCATCGTCCAGGCACTGGTCGCCGCACACGGCGGGACCGTGCACGTACACAGCACCGTCGGCGAAGGAACGACCTTCACAGTCCGATTGCCGCGCGAGAAGACGACACCGAGCTGAGGCCGTTCCGCCGTCTCACCTGTTTCGGTCCGTCGACGGTTCACCGGGCCTGGACGGGATTCTCACCCCTTCCTGGCCACGTAGTAACTGTTCAGCGGATCCGCTTCCTCATGGTGGATCCGGACGTCGGTGAAACCGGCGTCGGCGAGCATGGACAGGGCTTTTTGTTCGCCCCAGACCGTGCCGAGGCCGTCGCCGTCGAGGCCGAGGGAGACGGTCATGCAGTGCATGGTGGAGACGGTGTAGAGGAAGGGGCCGAAGGGGAGGGCGGCGTTGTCTTCTAGGTGGCTGGAGGCCTGGATGTCGACCATCAGGAAGACGCCGTTATCGCGAAGGGCGCGTGCGATATTCGCGAGGACGGTGGCGGGGTGGGCCTGGTCGTGGATGGCGTCGAAGACGGTGATCGCGTCGTAGGCGTCGGTCAGGTCGAGGTCGGTGACGTCGAGTACTTCGAAGGTGACGTTGGTCAGGCCGAGCTGGGTGGCTTCGGCGCGGGCGGCTTCGATCGCTTCGACGGAGAAGTCGTAGCCGATGAAGCGGCTGGCCGGGAAGGCCTGTGCCATCAGGTTGATCGCGTGGCCGCGGCCGCAACCGATGTCGGCCAGGTCGATGCCCTCGCGCAGGCGTTCGGTCAGGCCGGGGACCATCGGCAAGATGCTGTCGAGCAACGCGGCATCGAGTGTGCCGGCACTGAATTCGGCCATGAACTGATGGAAGCGCGGGTAGTTGTCGTAGGAGAGTCCGCCGCCGGCCCGGAAACATTCGGCGATGGCGGGTTCCACCTCGCCCAGCATCGACACCACCTGCATGAAGCGGGCGAGATTGTGCGGGCCGGCCGCCCGGGTCAGAGCCGCGGCGTGGGCGGCGGGCAGCTGGTAAGTCTGTGTGGCCGGGTCGAATTCGACGATCTCGGAGACCGTCATCGCGCCGAGCCATTCCCGGACGTACCGCTCGTTCAGGCCCGCGGCGGCGGCGAGTTCGGGACAGGTCACCGGGCCCGGAAGGGTGGACATGGTGTCGAACAGGCCGGTCTGATGGCCGATGCTGGTCATCATCGCGGTACAACCGTCGTTGAGGACGCCGACCATGCGGGCGGCGAACTCTTCGGTGGCGGTTTCGGTGGGTGCCGGATGGACAGTGGTCATGATGGGCTCCTCGTCGACTCGCCGCGGGATCCGCGGCCGGAATAGCCGTCGCTGTGGGACAGCGTGAGGAACTACGGGACGGGGCGCCGGATCGGTTCATCGAGCAAGCCGCGGCCATGCGGGCGAACACCGCCGACCAGCGCCCGGAAGCGATGGTGGTGAGGCGGCGGCAACCACCTCACCACCACGAACTCAGTCCGGGACGTTGGCGCCGTAACCGAGCTCGCGCAGGGCCTGCTTGATCTTGGCCTGCGCCTCGTCGAGAGATTCGGGGGAGGGGTTGGGGTCGGCGCCGGAGATGTCGAAGTTGCCCATGGTGAAGGCGGGGAAGACGTGCACATGCAGGTGCGGCACTTCCAGCCCGGCGATCAGCAGGCCGGCGCGGGGCGCGTCGAAGGCGGTGCGCACGGCCCGGCCGAGCTTCTGGGCGACGCCGGTGAGGCGGGCGAAGAGCTCGGGGTCGACGTCTTGCCACTGGTCGATCTCCGCGCGCGGAACCACCAGGGTGTGGCCCTGGGTGACCGGCGCGATGGTGAGGAAACCGACGAATTCGTCGTCCTCCCATACGAATCGACCGGGGAGCTGACCAGCGATGATCGCACTGAAAACAGAAGCCATGCTCGCAGGTTACGCGCACGGCGCCGGACCGCGACGGCACCGGGCGCGGCGCGGACTAGACGGCCACGAAATGCGAGAGCAGTCCCTGCACCTCGTAGATGTCGACCTGCCGGTTGAACTTCTTCTGCAACGGGGTGGAGCTACCGGAGATCCAGATGGCGAGTTCGGCGTCGAGGTCGAAGGTGCCTGCGGTTTCCACCGAGAAATGCGTGATCGAGCGGTAGGGGATGCTGTGGTAGCTCACCTTGCGCCCGGACATGCCCTGCTTGTCGACCAGGATCAGGCGCCGGTTGGTGAACAGGATGGCGTCGCGGATGAGGAGAAAGGCGGCATAGATCTGCTCGCCGTTGCCGAGGAGTTTGGCGTATTCCTGCTGGGCCTGGCCGGGATCGATCCGCCCGGCGTTGCCCATGATTCCGTCCATCAGACCCATGGCCCGCACATCCTCCGCGTGCTCGGGTGAGGGAGCGCCCCCCACTTCGGTTGTCTGCAACCATCATCCACGGCTTCGCCGGGTGCGGTGGCCTCGATGGGGCGGACCTGCGGTGTTCGAGGTGAACCGGGGTTCGCGGGCGACGCTGCCGGGCTCCGCGAGCCGCGAACCTGACACGCGGAGCGGGACCGATACCCCTATAAGCTGTCTGCCGTGCGCGTACTCGTCATCGGTTCCGGAGCCCGTGAACATGCCCTAATCCTCGCCCTGCGTCGCGACCCCGCGGTGCAGGCCGTGGTGGCCGCACCGGGTAATGCCGGCATCGCCCAGCACGCGCAGATCCGTCCGGTCGATCCCACCTCCGCCGAAGCCGTGGTCGCGCTGGCCACCGAGCTGGCCGCCGACCTGGTCGTGATCGGCCCCGAGGTGCCGCTGGTGCTCGGCGTGGCCGACGCGGTGCGCGCCGCGGGCATCGCCTGCTTCGGCCCGTCCGCCGCCGCGGCGCGGATCGAGGGGTCGAAGGCCTTCGCCAAGGACGTAATGGCCGCCGCCGGTGTGCGCACGGCGCACAGCGAGGTCGTCGACACTCCGGCCGAACTCGATGCCGCGCTCGACCGCTTCGGCCCCACCTGGGTGGTGAAGGACGACGGCCTGGCCGCGGGTAAGGGCGTGGTGGTGACCACCGACCGGTCCGCCGCCCGCGATCACGGCGCCGAACTGCTCGAGCAGGGGCATCCGGTGCTGTTCGAATCGTTCCTCGACGGCCCGGAAGTGTCGCTGTTCTGCCTGGTCGACGGCGAAACCGTGGTGCCGCTGCTGCCCGCGCAGGACCACAAGCGCGTCGGCGACGGCGACACCGGCCCGAATACCGGCGGCATGGGCGCCTACACCCCGCTGCCCTGGCTGCCGGAGGAGACCGCGCGCGCCATCGTCACCGATGTGGTGGAGCCGGTGGCGGCCGAGATGGTGCGTCGCGGCTGCGGATTCTCCGGCCTGCTCTACGCCGGCCTGGCCATCGGCGCCGAGGGCCCGGCCGTGGTCGAGTTCAACTGCCGCTTCGGCGACCCGGAAACCCAGGCGGTGCTCGCACTGCTCGACAGCCCGCTGGGCGAACTGCTCTACGCCACCGCTACCGGCACCCTCGCCCAGGTGCAGCCGCCGCGCTGGCGTGACGGTTCGGCGATCACCGTGGTGCTCGCGGCCGAGAACTACCCCGGCCGTCCCCGGCTCGGTGACGTGATCACCGGTGCGGGCGAAGGGTCTTCCGACGACGCCGCCACCGTGCTGCACGCCGGTACCGCGCAGCGCGAAGACGGTGCGCTGGTTTCCGCCGGTGGGCGAGTGCTGAACGTCGTGGGCACCGGCCCCGACCTGGCCGCCGCCCGCACCGCCGCCTACGAGCGGATCGCGAACATCAAGCTTCCGGGCAGCCACTACCGCACCGATATCGGTCTGGCGGCCGTCGAGGACCGCATCAGCGTGTAGGTGTGTGCGGCCCTGACCGGGCCGCTCGCTGAGCCGATGCATGCCCGATATTCGGGCGCAGCTGTTGGTGAGCCCCGGCAGGCCGACCAGGACCGCGGGCCCGATTTGCCGGCCGCCGACCGCCGGCCCGCTGACGGACTACTCACCGCGGCCGATCCTGACGCAGTTATGAGGCCGCAGTCAGCACCGGACGCGGGGGCGGCCCGGCGGCCGATGAGCCTGTGTGCCGCGGCCGTGCACTACCCGTCGGGTGTGCACGGTTGTGGGGCTGTCGCGAGGCGCCGGACTCCCCGGCGGCTCAGCGGTAGGTGAGGCCGTGCAGTGCCAGCCAGCGCTGGGGGTCGACGTGCTGGCCGCCGACGATGACCTCGAAGTGCAGGTGGGGGCCGGTGGAATCGCCGCGGTTGCCCATGCGGGCGATCTGCATGCCGGCGGGGACGCGTTCGCCGACGGAGACGAAGAAGTCGTACATGTGGCCGTAGACGGAGATGCTGCCGTCGTCGTGGCGGATCCTGACCCACAGGCCGAACCCTTGCGCCGGGCCCGCGTCGATGACGGTGCCGTTGGCTACGGCGTAGATCGGGGTGCCGATCGGTCCGGCCACGTCGATGCCGTTGTGGAAGGTGCCCCAGCGCTGGCCGAAACCGGAGGTGAACACACCGATCGCCGGGAGCACGAAACCGCCCGCGCCGGGTGTGATGCCACCGGGTAGCACCTCGCCGGGCGTCATGGTGATGGCCGGTGGTGGCGGGGTGCCCATCCACGGCTGACGTTCGCCAGCCGCCGCGGCTGCCGCCTCGTTGCGGGCGCGTTCGAGGGTGGCTCGGGCCGCTGCGGCCACCACGGCCGCTTCGCGGAGGCGTTCGCCGTGGTCGATGGCGTCGAGGTAGCGCCGCACCGATGGTGTGGTGGTCTGCATCTGCCACGGATAGGCCACCGCGATCCGCTGCACCTGCCCCGGCGCGGGCCCGCGGTCGGTGACCAGATCGGTGAAGCTGGAATCGGCCGCGGCGAACAGCGCGACGACGGTGACCCCGCCGATCAGCACCCGATGCTTGCGCAGAGTCGCGCGCACCTCGTCGCCGGTCGGCCGCTTCGCCAGCATGGCCCGGACATCGTCGCGCGTGGGTCGCTTGGCGAGCAGCGCGTTGACGTCGGCGCGGGTCGGCCGCCTGCCTGCCAGTTGCCGAACCCGGGCGACCCGTGAGTTGAACAGTCCCCGCAGGTCGCGGCGGTCCTTCTGCTCACGCGTGCGCCAATCAGCGCCCAGCACGACCCCGCCGACCATGCTCACGTCTTTCAGCCGGTCGGAGGTATCGGGCCGCTCCTCGTCGTCGGCCAGATCCGCTTGGTCGGCTACGGAGTCGGCGCGGAGCTGGTCGTCGGCAGAGTCATCGTGGTCGGTGGCCGACGTCCGGTCGGCGGTAGCGTGAGCCCGAACTTCGTCGGCGCCAGTTGTGTCGGCCTGTGCCTCTCGGACGTCGGCTGAGTCGGCCTCCGACTCGCGGCCGCTCGGGGAGTCGGCCCGTACTTCGTCCTTGGCCGCGGTGCCGGCATCCGTCTTGCGATCGGCAGGCTCGTCGCCGCGAGCAACGTGATCGCCGGGGTCATCCCGCTCCTCACTGGACTCGTCCGAACCCTCGCTCCCCTCGATGACGGTCGAAACCGCGCCCCTCCTGCGCAGTCGCGGAAACCGGAATCCACGGCCGCGGGCATCGGGCTCGACCTGCGTACTCTCCGGGTGGCGCTGCTCGGCGAGCCCGGCGCCGTCGGCTTTGTTGCCGTCGGTGGCGGGCTCTGCGGCGGAGTCCTGGTCGAGGGTCGACCGGGGGGCCTTCTCGAGCATCAGGTGCGACCATATCGCCCGACGGCGGTGAGCGTGTGCTCTACCGTCTGTCGGGTGTTCACAGAATCTCGGCGGTCGACCATTCCACCTTTTTACGTGATGGATGTCTGGAAGGCCGCAGCGGAACGAGCCAGGACGCACGGCGATGTGCTCGTGCTCGCGGCGGGGCAGCCGTCGACGCCCGCGCCGGCGCCGGTGCTGCGCGCCACGAAGATCGCCATCGACGCCGAATTACTCGGCTACACAGAGACTTTCGGCATTCTGCCGTTGCGTGCGGCGATCGCCGAACACCACCACGCCACCTACGGCTATCCGGTCGACCCCGACGACGTGGTGGTGACGACCGGTTCCTCCGGCGCGTTCACCCTCGTCTTCCTGGCCGCCTTCGACCCTGGCGACACCGTCGTGGTGGCCCGCCCCGGCTATCCGGCCTACCGCAACACCCTGACCGCGCTCGGCTGCCGGGTGGTGGAGCTCGACTGCGGTGCCGAGACCCGCTTCCAGCCCACGGTCGCCATGCTCGAGGCGCTTACCGAGCCGCCGAAGGGGCTGGTCGTGGCCAGTCCGGCGAACCCGACCGGCACCATGATCGATCCCGATGAACTGGCCGCGCTCGCCCGCTGGTGCGAGGCCAACGGCACCGTGCTGATCTCCGACGAGATCTATCACGGCATCACCTACGGCGGCGAGCGCACGGCCTCGGCCTGGGAGACCTCGCGCGAGGCGGTGGTGATCGGCTCGGTCTCGAAGTACTTCTCCATGACCGGCTGGCGGCTGGGCTGGATGCTCGCGCCAACGGACATGCGGCCCGCGTTGCAGCGACTGGCCTCGAATATGACCGTCTGCCCGCCCGCCATCTCGCAGTACGCGGCCCTGCATGCGTTCGGTGCCGAGGCCAAGGCCGAACTCGACGGCCACGTCCGCCGCTACGCCACCAACCGGAAACTGCTGCTGGACGGCCTCGCCGAGCTCGGCATCACCGATCTGGCCCCCGCCGACGGCGCCTTCTACGCCTACGCCGACATCGCCCACCTCACCGGCGATTCCCGCGCCTGGTGCGCCGAGGTGCTCGAGCACACCGGAGTGGCGCTGGCACCCGGACTGGATTTCGACACCGTCGCCGGTAACCACACGGTGCGCTTCTCCTTCGCCGGGGCGACCGCCGACATCGAAGCCGCGCTGGAACGACTGGGCCGTTTCCTGCGACGCTGAGCACTAACCAGGCGGTCGAACATAGTGTCCGGCAACAACTTTGCACAGTACGACACCATCGCCGCGCGGATGCGGTAAAAACATCGGTGGCTGCTAATTCCTTCCGATTCCGCACGGATGAACTGATGATGACTGGCACGATGGCACGGTGATAACCGCGACGACCCCGAAAGGCGAACGGCGTCGCCAAGCTCTGGTAGCGGCCGCTGCCGAGCTCCTACTCGAAGGCGGGTTCGATGCGGTACGGCATCGCTCCGTCGCGACCCGGGCAGAGCTTCCGCTGGCGTCCACCACCTACTACTTCGAATCGCTGGAAGATCTGATCGCGCGCGCGGTCGAGTTCAGCGGTAATGCGGAGCTGGAGGCGATGCGACGACGGATCGGCGAGGTGAGCCACCGCAGGCGCGGCGCCGAGGCGACCGTCGAACTGGTGCTCGACCTGTTGATCGGCGCCGACGGGCAGGACGAGGTCGCGCGCGGGCATCTGATCGCCCGCTACGAGCGCACCGTCGCCTCCGCGCGGCACCCGGAACTGCGGGAAGTGCAACTGCGACTACGCGCCCAGCTCGACGAACTACTCGCCGACGTGCTGCGCCGCTCCGATCGCGTGGTGCGGTCCGAGCAGCTGCGCAGGCTGGTCGCGGTGGTCGACGGCGCGGTGGTCGCGGCGCTCACCGAACGCGACCCGCAACCGCGGCGGATGGCGCGCGGGGCGCTGCTGGAAGTGATCGACATCGTCGCTCCGCCCACGCCGCAGCAGGTCGACAGGTTCCGAGCACTAGACTGACCGGACGTGAGCCTCGTCCCGAACGTCCTAGCCACCCGCTACGCCAGCCCCGAGTTGGTGCATCTGTGGTCTCCCGAGAACAAGATCGTGCTCGAGCGGCGGCTGTGGCTGGAGGTGCTGCGGGCGCAGTCCGAGCTCGGCATCGACGTGCCCGACGGCGTGCTCGCCGACTACGAGCGCGTCATCGACCAGGTGAACCTGGCCTCGATCGCCGAACGCGAGCGCGTCACCCGCCATGACGTGAAGGCGCGGATCGAGGAGTTCAACGCGCTGGCCGGGCACGAACACGTGCACAAGGGCATGACCAGCCGCGACCTCACCGAGAACGTCGAGCAGTTGCAGATCCGGCTCTCGCTCGAGCATGTGCACGCCCACGGTGTGGCCATCGCGGCCCGGCTGGCCGAGCGCGCCGCCGAATACCAGGTGCTGGTGATGGCGGGCCGCTCGCACAATGTCGCCGCGCAGGCCACCACGCTCGGCAAGCGGTTCGCCTCCGCCGCCGACGAACTGCTGATCGCGCTGACCCGGCTGCGCGAACTCATCGACCGCTACCCGCTGCGCGGGATCAAGGGCCCGATGGGCACCGCCCAGGACATGCTCGACCTGCTGGGCGGCGATCCGGCCAAGCTGGCCACCCTGGAGCAGCAGGTGGCGCGGCATCTGGGCTTCGCGAACGTGCTGACCAGCGTCGGCCAGGTGTATCCGCGCTCGCTGGACCACGATGTGCTGTCGGCGCTGGTGCAGGTGGGCGCCGGACCGTCGTCGTTCGCGCACACCATCCGGCTGATGGCCGGCCACGAGCTGGTCACCGAGGGCTTCCAGCCCGGTCAGGTGGGCTCTTCGGCGATGCCGCACAAGATGAACACCCGCTCCTGCGAGCGAGTCAACGGGTTGCAGGTGGTGCTGCGCGGTTACGCGTCGATGGCCGCCGAACTCGCCGGCGCGCAATGGAACGAGGGCGATGTGTTCTGCTCGGTGGTGCGCCGGGTCGCGCTGCCGGACGCCTTCTTCGCCATCGACGGCATGATGGAGACCTTCTTGACGGTGCTCGCCGAATTCGGCGCCTACCCGGCCGTCATCTCCCGCGAACTGGACCGCTACCTGCCATTCCTGGCCACCACCCGCATCCTGATGGCGGCCGTGCGCGCGGGCGTCGGCCGGGAGAGCGCGCACGAGGTCATCAAGGAGCACGCGGTGGCCGTCGCGCTGGCGATGCGTGAGCAGGGCCGCGAGCCGGATCTGCTGGACCGGCTGGCCGCCGATTCGCGGCTGCCACTGGACCGTGCCGCGCTCGAGGCCGCGCTGGCGGACAAGTCGGCGTTCATCGGCGCCGCCGGTGCGCAGGTCGGTGACGTGGTCGCGCAGGTCGACAAGCTGGTCGCCGCCTACCCCGAGGCCGCGCGCTACACGCCGTCGCCGATTCTCTGAGGCCGCTGACCGTCCCCGGGTGGCCCGGTGCGGGCCTCCCGGTGGATTTCGGTGCCGGGCGGCAGCGATAGTGGGCGGGTGAATCCCTACACGATCTTCGCCGACATCATCGCGGGCAAGGCGCCGGCCAGCCGCGTCTACGAGGACGACGACGTCATCGCCTTCATGGATATCCGCCCGCTGACGCCGGGGCATCTGCTGGTGGTGCCCAAGGTCGTCGCGCGCAGCCTGGAGGAACTGGATCCGGCCATCGGCGGCAAGCTGTTCCAGGTGGGGCAGAAACTGGCAGCGGCATTGCGTGCCAGTGAGGTGGCGTGCGAAGGGGTGAACTTCTTCCTCGCCGACGGTGTCGCCGCTGGTCAAGAGGTGTTTCATGTGCATCTGCACGTCATCCCGCGCACGATCGGCGACGGCTTCGGCTTGAAGGCCAGGCCCACCAGCCCGCACCGGGAGGATCTGGACTATCTCGCGGCGTCGATCCGGGGTGTGCTCCACCGCTGACACGCCGACGTGTGTGAAAGCAGTTACGTACTGGGCAGTTTGCTGTCGAAACGCCGAATCTTCAAATGGTCACTCGCAACTCGACGCTGGGTTAGTTTAGAAGCCCATTGTCATGCGCTGATGCAGGAGGGGAAGTGCGTAGAGCAAGAATTGCTGCCGTTGTGCTGGCATTCGCGGCAGCACTGATCGGCCCGGCGGTGGTGCAACCCGCGCCGGCGTCGGCGGCCCGGCTGGTCCGCGTCGACGAGCTGAGTCCCACCCGATCGGCGATCTTCATCGACTCCGCCGCGATGGGCCGAACCATCCAGGTACAGGTTCTGCACCCGGCCGGCGGCGGTTCACGCGGCTCGTACTACCTGCTCGACGGGCTCGACCCGGGCGTCGGCCAGAGCACCTGGACCAACGCCACCGACGCCGAACGCTTCTTCGCCGGTCGCAATGTCAATGTGGTGCTGCCGGTCGGCGGGCAGGCCAGCTACTACACCGACTGGATCCACGATGACCCGCGATTCGGCCGGTACAAGTGGGAGACCTTCCTGACCCAGGAGCTGCCGCCGATCATCGACGCCCAGTTCAACGGCAACGGCGTCAACGGCATTGGTGGCCTGTCCATGGGCGGTAACGCGGCCTACATCATCGCCGCGCGGCATCCGCAGCTCTACCGCGCCGTCGCCGGTTACAGCGCCTGCCCCGATACCGCCATGGCGCAGGGTGCGGTGATGTTCTCCATCGCCAACCGCGGCGGCAACCCGCTGAACATGTGGGGTCCGCCCGGCAGCCCGGCCTGGGCCGAACACGATCCCGCGCTGATGCTGGATCGGCTGCGCGGCAAGACGCTCTACCTGTCCACCGGCACCGGCATCCCGGGCCCGCACGAGGCCGAAATCAAGCCGCAACTGGCCGAGAACATCTTCCTGGGCGGCCCGGTCGAGCTGGGTGTGAACCTGTGCACGGTCGCCTTCGAACAGAAGTTGCGGGCCGCGCGTATTCCGGCACGCATCGACTACAGCCCGGTCGGCACGCATTCCTGGTCGTACTGGCAGGACACGCTGCACGCGTCGTGGTCGACGATCGGGCCCGCCCTGGGCGCCTGATCCCTACCGCGTTCGACCGGCCCGCCGCTCCTGAGTGGCGGGCCGGTCTTTTCTGCTGTAGACCCGGATGGACCCCGGCTACTGGATGCGCCGCTGCTCCGGAACGAGGGCCGTGCCCCACGACGCGCTCGGCACCGCGATCCCGGCCCGCGCCGAATCCGGGCGGGCGCCGCACCGGCGGTCCCGGCTACGGTGGTGCCCATGGCTCTCGACAGTGGTAGCGGATCGACAACCGACCAGGCGGCGGCGCCGATCGCCAAGACGGTACCCACCGAGCGGGTGCATCACGGCGACGTCTTCGTCGACGACTACGAGTGGCTGCGGGACAAGGACAACCCCGAGGTCATCGCCTACCTGGAGGCGGAGAACGCCTACACCGAGGCGCAGACAGCGCATCTGCGGCCGCTGCGGGAGAAGATCTTCGACGAGATCAAGGCCAGGACGCTGGAGACCGACCTGTCGGTGCCCACCCGGGTCGGCGACTACTGGTACTACTCGCGCAGCTTCGAGGGCAAGCAGTACGGCGTGCACTGCCGGTGCCCGATCGACGCGTCCGCGACCGGGATCGACGCCTGGACTCCGCCGCAGCTCGAGGCCGGCACCGAGATCGAGGGCGAACAGGTGCTGCTGGACAGCAACGCACTGGCCGAAGGCCACGACTTCTTCGCCCTCGGCGCCTTCTCGCTCAGCTACGACGGCAACCTGCTGGCCTTCTCGGTCGACACCCAGGGCGACGAGCGCTACACCCTGCGAATCAAGGATCTGCGCACCGGCGAGCTGCTCGGCGACGAGATCCCGCGCACCGCGCCCGGCGCCACCTGGTCGCTGGACGGCACCCACGTCTTCTATCAAACCGTCGACGAATCCTGGCGCCCCGACACCGTCTGGCGTCACCGCCTCGGCACCGCCACCGACGCCGACGTCAAGGTCTTCCACGAGCCCGACGAGCGCTACTGGGTCAGCGTGGGCGCCACCCGCTCGGAGAAGTACCTGATGATCTGGGTCGGCTCCAAGATCACCACCGAGGGCTGGGTGCTGGAATCGGACAACCCGGAGGGCGAATTCCGGGTGCTGCTGCCGCGCCGCGAGGGTGTGGAGTACTCCGCCGAACATGCGGTGGTGGCCGGTCGCGACCGGTTCCTGATCCTGCACAACGACGTGATCCCCGAGGGCAAGCCGGGTGCGGGCAGCAAGGCGGAGAACTTCGTGCTCGCCGAGGCTCCGGTCGACGATCCGGCGGATATGACGGTGCTCATCGACCACCGCGACGATGTGCGCCTGGAAGATGTCGACGCCTTCGCCGGCCATCTCGTGCTCAGCTACCGGCGCGAAGCACTGACCCGCGTCGCGGTCTGGCCACTGGGCCCCGACGGCTACGGCGAGCTGCGCGAACTCGACTTCGGGCTGGAGTTGTTCGCCGCCGGTGTCGGTGCCAGCCCGGAATGGACCCAGCCGACCCTGCGCCTTGGCGTCACCTCGTTCATCACGCCGATGCAGGTGTTCGACTACGTGCCCGCCACCGGTGAGCTGCTGCTGCGCAAGGAGCAGCCGGTGCTCGGCGGGTACGACCCGGAAGACTATGAGCAGCACCGGGATTGGGCCGTGGCCGCGGACGGCACCCGCATCCCGATCTCGGTGATCAAGCGTAAGGATCTCGATACCGCGACGCCGAAGCCGCTGCTGCTCTACGGTTACGGCTCCTACGAGGCCAGCATGGACCCGTCGTTCTCGGTCTCGCGGCTGTCGCTACTGGACCGGGGCATGGTGTTCGCGGTCGCGCACGTTCGCGGTGGCGGTGAGATGGGGCGGCTCTGGTACGAGAACGGCAAGACGCTCACCAAGAAGAACACCTTCACCGACTTCGTGGCCTGCGCGCGTCATCTGATCGACAACGGCACCACCGCCGCCGACCGGATGATCGCCGACGGCGGTAGCGCGGGCGGTCTGCTGGTGGGCGCGGTGGCGAACCTGGCTCCGGAGCTGTTCGCCGGCATCCTGGCCAATGTGCCGTTCGTCGACCCGCTGACCTCGATCCTGGACCCGTCGCTGCCGCTGACGGTGATCGAATGGGACGAATGGGGCAACCCGCTGGCCGACAAGGACGTCTACGACTACATGAAGTCCTATTCGCCGTATGAGAACGTCGAGGCCAAGGACTACCCGGCCATTCTGGCGATCACCAGCATCAACGACACCCGCGTGCTCTACGTGGAACCGGCCAAGTGGGTCGCCAAGCTGCGCGCCACCAAGACCGGCGATGCGCCGCTGCTGCTGAAGACGGAGATGAGCGCGGGCCACGGCGGCGTCAGCGGCCGGTACGAGAAGTGGAAGGAAGTGGCGTTCGAGTACGCGTGGGTGCTCGACACTGTCGGCCTCGCTGAATGACCAGGTAGACAGTTCGTCGGGCGGTCATCCGCACAGCACGCCGAATACATCTGCGGCTGCCACCGTGGGTTCATGAACGCTGAGCTGATCGTGTCGGTTTCCGGTATCCGGGACACCACCCGGGACGCGGCGATCGAGTTCGCCGCGGAGATGGATCGGCGTGACGTGCGGCTATCGCTGCTGGTGGCGCCCCGCCTGAAGGGCAAATATCGCCTGGTGAACGACCCGGCCACGCAGGCCTGGCTGCGTGGCCGCCGCGCCGCGGGCGACGCCATCGTCCTGCACGGCTACGACCAAGCCGCCACCAAACGCCGGCGCGCGGAATTCGCGACCCTGCCCAAACACGAGGCGCTGCTGCGGTTGACCGCCGCCGACCGGGTGCTCGAACAGGTCGGGCTGCGCACCCGGCTGTTCGCGGCGCCGCGCTGGGACGCCTCGGCGGGTGCGATCGCGGCCCTGCCGCAGGTGGGTTTCCGGCTCGCGCTCGGGCTGACCAGCATGCTCGACCTGGAACGCGATGTGGCTCAGAAGGCCAGGGTGTACGGGATCGGTGAGGGATTCCGGGCCGAGCCCTGGTGGTGTCGCGCGCTGGTGATGGGCGCGGCCCGCACCGCCCGGCGCGGTGGTGTGCTGCGGCTGGCCATCTCGGGTGCTCAGCTGAGCCGGCCCGGTCCGCGTCAGGCCATGCTCGACGCCGTCGACCTCGCCCTCTACCACGGTGCGGTCAGCGAGGTGTATCGCTGGGAACCGTTCACCGCGGCGCGGGCGGCATGAGACGTCGCCGCCCCGAACCGGCGAACCAGGGGCGGCGACGTCTACGCTCGTGGTCACGATTTGGGTGATGGTTGCGCCCCGATAGCCCGAATCCGCCGGTTGGCCGCCCGGTCATGCCACAGTGGTCACGGCGGCGCGCTGTCGGCCGCTTCTTGATTGCTGGGTCGGATCGCGTCGAGTGGGCAGGAAGTGCGAGGACACGACGAGGTGAGACTGCCATGACCTCCGATGACGCCCGCGTCACCGACCTGCGCAAACGGGTCGCCGAACAGATGCCGCAGGCGCGAGCCGATCTCGCCCAGCTGGTGGCCTTCAAATCGGTGGCCGACCCGCGGCAGTTCCCGGCCGAGGAATGCGAACGCGCCGCGCACTGGGTGGCCGATGCCTTCGCCGCGGTCGGGCTCACCAGGGTCGGGCTGCACGAAACTCCCGACGGCAGTAAGGCGGTGATCGCCTCGCGTCCGGCGCCGCCGGGTGCGCCGACGGTGTTGCTGTACTGCCACTACGACGTGCAACCGCCGCTCGACGAAGCCGCCTGGCGCACGCCGGTGTGGGAACTCACCGAGAAGGACGGGCGCTGGTACGGGCGCGGTGCCGCCGACTGCAAGGGCAATATCGTCATGCACCTGACGGCGCTGCGGGCGCTGGGCACCGAGCTGCCGGTGGGGGTC